>NZ_NOYU01000005.1:0-168187 GCF_002258915.1 Rhodococcus sp. 05-340-2 | reverse complement strand
GCCCCCGCCACTCCACCGCCGCCTGCTGCGCCGCCCGCACCACCCGCCGCCCCGGTCCGCACCGAGGCTCCGGAAGTCAGCCTCACCAAGGCCAGGCCCGTCAGCCTCACGAAGGGCCAGAAGGTCACCCTGCGCAAGGACGGCGGCGTGGCTCTGACGGTCATCCGAATGGGCCTCGGCTGGGACCCGGTGACCACTCCGAAGAAGGGCGGATTGTTCGGCGGCGGAGGTCGAGCCGCGAACATCGACCTCGACGCGTCGGCGATCATGCTCGCCGACCGCAACGTCAACGATGTCGTCTACTACGGGCAGCTCAATGCCAAGGACGGCTCGATCGTGCACCAGGGCGACAACCTCACCGGCGAGGGCGAGGGCGACGACGAGGTGATCGTGGTCGACCTGACGCGGGTACCCAAGCACGTGACCGGCATCGTCTTCACGGTGACCTCGTACCGCGGTCAGACGTTCGAGCAGGTCGCGAACGCCTTCTGCCGTCTGGTCGACAACACCACCAACACCGAACTGGCCCGCTTCACCCTGCAGGGTGGCATGCCGTTCACCGGTCTGGTGATGGCCAAGGTGTACCGCCAGGGCAGTGAATGGAAGCTCCAGGCCATCGGCGACGGCATTCAGGCCAAGCACGCCGGTGAAGCCGTCAAACAGCTCGGCCGCTATATGTGACCGGTCGCCGGGCGGTCCGATCCGAAGCGGTCCGATCTGCAGCGCCGTCGAGCACGCCACCGAGCGGATCGACGGCGCTGCCGTTTCGAATCAGATCCTCGGCCGGACGGTAGATCTGCCGAACGATCAACGCGCACAACCCGATCACGGCAACATCGCGCACCACGACGGTCGCGGTGAACCACTGTTCGGGGAGGCCCTTGTTCTCCACACCCAAGTAGTAGTACATCCGCGGGAACCAGACGAATGCGTCGATCGTCATCCACGCCAACAGAATTCGACGATGCGGCAGTGCCAGTACGGCCAGCGGAACCAGCCACAGCGAATACTGCGGACTCCATACCTTGTTGGTGAGCAGGAACCCGGCGACCACGAGGAACACCAGTTGCGCGAGCCGCGGCCGCGTCGGTGCCGTCGTGCCGATGTACGCGATGAGCGCACACACGAGGGCGAACAACACGAGCGTCACGGCATTGAGCACCAACGGTTTGTCGCCCGGGTACAGGGGACCGTCGAAACCGGTCCAGCCGGTGAACGAGGTGACGACGTTGTACAGCGAATCCGGGTCGGCACCGCGCTCGGAATTGAGCCGGAAGAACTCGTACCACCCCGACGGATACAGCAGCGCGAGAGGAAGATTGACCGCCAGCCAGGCACCGATCGCGGCGCAGGCAGTGATGCCCCACTCCCGCATCTTTCCGGTGCGCCAGCACAGCACCAACAGGGGCCCGAGGAACAGTAGGGGATAGAGCTTGGTGGCACCGCCGAGACCGATCAGAACTCCGGCCAGAACCGGCCGCTTCTTGGCCCAAGCCAGCAAACCGGTGAGCGCGAAAGCCGTTGCGAGAGCGTCGAAATTGGTGAATCCGTGCACGATCACCAGCGGCGACACCGCCACGAGGGCGGCATCCCAGATACGGCGTCCGGCAGCTATGGCGGTAGCCCACACGGTGACCAACCAGGCGACGGCCAGGCCCAGGGCAACCACGTTGAAGTAGACGACGACCGGCAACGCCTGCGGGAGGAAACTCAGTGAGTTCCAGGCCTTTCCGACGACCATGGAGCCGTACTGGTAGAGCCCCGCGATAACCGGGTACTCCATGTACCGAATCTGACTCGACCCATCGGCCTTGGTTTCTTCCCAGGACTTCTTGTACGGGAACGCACCTTGATCGAGTCGCTCCGCCCCGTACAGCGGCACGGTGTCGGAGTAGCACATCGCCACGTACTGACGACTGCCACTCCAATCGAGTCCGAGCTCACCGCCCGGTCCCACCGGCGCCTGCTGGATACACGCAGCCTTGGCGAACCAACCGAAGCACAGGAATACCACCGCCAGCAGCAGAACGACCCGTAGCGCGGTGAACCAGCGCTGCCGACCGACCAGCGCGTGCTTCCCGATCGGACCGCCGATGACCGAGGACAGTTCCTCGGTCATCGGATCGGTCCGACTGGGCAGGTCGCGGTCTGCGGCGCTCGCCGAATCGAGGCGACCCGGGCTCGCCACTGCTCGACCCTTGCGGTCGGGTTCGGTCGTCACCGCCGGCGTCGCTACTGCCCGGGCGTTGCCGGTTCGGGCGCTGCCGGTTCAGGTGCCGCCGGTTCGGGTTCTGCGGGCTGCGCCGGTGCCAGTCCGGGCAGCGGGATGGTCACGCCGGGCAGAATCTCGACCTGCCGCGGAGTGATGACGACCGGCGGCGAGATCTCCGTCGGAATCGGCAAGGTAACCTGCGGCGGAGCGGTCGATGGTGCCACCGTGGCCGTCGGGGCCGGAGCGGAGTACTGCGGCACACCGGCCTGACCCGCAATGGCCTCGGGCGTCGGGAAGGTCTCGTTCGAGGTGCCTTCCAACGTGCCGTCCATCGTGTCTTTCCAGATGTCCGACGGTATGCCCGATCCGTAGATCGGTCCGCCGTAGCTGTTCTCCAGCGGCAGACCCTGCTCGGTACCGACCCACACGGCGGTGGACAGCGACGGCGTGTAGCCGACCATCCAGGCGTCCTTGTTCTGCCCGGTGTCTCCGAGCTGAGCGGTACCGGTCTTGGCTGCCGACTGGCGACCGCCTGCGAGGTTGTGACCGTTGGAGTAGCCGGCGATCGGGCGCATCGCCGAGGTCACGTTGTCCGCGACCGCGGCCGAGACGACCTGCTGGCCGGCTTCGGGAGCACGGTCGAGCAGCACGGTGCCGTCGGCGGTGACGACCTTCTGCACGAAGTGCGGCGTGTGATACACCCCGGACGCAGCCAGTGTCGCGTAGGCCGAGGCCATGTCGATGACGCGAGATTGGTACTGGCCGAGCACGACTCCGTAGTTGGGGCCTGCGTTGTCGGGCTCGGTCAGGGTGGGGCCGACGCCCTCGATCTCCTGCGGGATACCGAGCTTGTGCGCCATGTCCGCGATGGCCTGCGGGCCGTTGTCCATCCCGAGCATCATTCGATAGAAGCTGGTGTTCAGAGAACGCTTCAGCGCTTCGGCGATGGTGCACGTTCCACAGGAGGCGCCCTCGACGTTGCTGATCTCGATGCCGTTGACGTCGAGCGGGGAGCTGTCGTACATCTTCGAGAGCGGAATGCCCTGATCCAGCGCAGCGGCCAGACCGAACACCTTGAACGACGATCCGGTCTGCAAGCCGGACTGGGCGAAGTCGAATCCTCGACCGTCCGCGCCGCCGTAGTACGAGCGAACTGCACCGGTGCGCGGATCGATCGACACCGAGGCCGTCCGCAGCTCGGACGGTTCACCCTCGAGATTGCTGGTCGCGGCATCCACCGCGGCCGCCTGGGCCTTCGGATCGATGGTCGTGGTGATCTGCAGGCCCTCGGTGTTGAGGTCCTGATCACTGATACCGACAGCGGACAGCTCGCGCAGCACCTGGGCCTTGATCAAGCCGTCCGGCCCGGCATCCTGGGCGTCACCGGTATCGACCTGTGCGCTCGGGACCACTGCCGGGAACATCATCGCTCCCCGCTGGGTCGCGTCGAGCTGCCCCTGCGAGACCATGCCGTCGAGCACGTAGTCCCAACGAGCTTGCGCGCCGGTGGGGTTGAACTCGGGATCGAGATTGGATGGCTGCTGGATGACCGCCGCCAGGACCGCACCCTCTTCGACGGAGAGCTGATCCACGGACTTGCCGAAATACGCCGTCGACGCCGCTGCGATGCCGTACGCACCGCGACCGAAGTAGATGGTGTTGAGATACGCAGCGAGAATGTCGTCCTTGGACCACTGACGCGCCATCTTCGAGGAGATGACCAGCTCACGCATCTTGCGGGTCAGCGTCCGATCGTTACCGACCAACGCGTTCTTCACGTACTGCTGAGTGATGGTCGAACCGCCGCCGGCGCTGTCGCGTCCGAGCACATTGTCACGGACGGCTCGGCCGAAGCCAGTCACCGAGAATCCGGGATTGGAGTAGAAATCGCGGTCCTCGGCCGAGAGCACGGCGTTACGCACATGCTCCGGAATCTGGTCGATCGTCACATCGGTGCGGTTGCCCTCGGGTGGCACCACCTTGCCGAGCACACTCGAGCCGTCGGCGGCGAAGATCGTGGCGACCTGGTTGGTCCTGATGTCGCCGGGACGCGGCACGTCCTCGACGGTGTACGCCACCATGAACGCCAGGATCGGCACGATAAGACCCAGGGCGATCAACGCGTACATCGTGCGTCGAACGACCCGCCACTTGGACTTCTTCTTCGTTTTCGCGGCGGGACCTCTTTCGGGCGGCTCGGGCGGTTCGCTGCCCGAGGAGAGAACTGATGGATCGTTCGGTTCGTGGGGTGGTGGCACAGAGCCGGACCGAGTGACGCCCGTCGGGGCAGCGGATCGAACCGGAGGCGCGATGGGCGGCTCTCCGTACCGACGCTCGCCGTAGGGACGTTCACCTGCGGGACGTCCACTCACCGGATCCACCGGCGGCCTGCCCTGAACGGGTCGGCTCTGCGGCGGCATCGGAGGACGACCCTGCGGAGGCATCGGACGCTGGCCGGGAGGCGGCCCCGGTCGCTGACCCGGAGGAGGCATCGGAGGACGACCCTGCGGCGGCATCGGACGCTGACCGGGCGGGGGTCCCGGACGCTGGCCGGGAGGAGGTCCCGGACGTTGACCGGGAGGGGGTACCGGACGCTGACCCGGAGGAGGCATCGGAGGACGACCCTGCGGCGGCATCGGACGCTGGCCGGGAGGGGGTACCGGGCGACGCCCGGGAGGATCGGAGTGTCGACTGCCGCGGGGCGGCCCGGGCACGTCGGGACGCCGTCCGGAGTCGCTACGGCCCGGTTCGTTGCTACCCGGGTTGTTGTCGTAGGGGGAACTCACGTACGAATCTCCAGTAATTTCGGCGGCCGCGTCGAATTCTCGGTGGACGAGATAGGCAGAGCGATTGTGTCACTCACTCGCTGTTCGACGGTTCGGTTGACGGGAACCCGACCGCGGACGACGGGGTTGCTTGGGCGCGGGGACGGCCCCGAGGACATAGGACTGGACGAGGTGGTTCCAACTGCACGACCTACACACCTCGACCACATGGACCGAGAACTCCTCCTGGGTCGACGCGAGGCGGACGAGTTCGTCCGCTGTTCTCGCCGACCCGGACAGGGCCCCGAGCTTCTCGCCGAACACCCAGGACACCAGCGTGAGCTGCTCCTTGCGGCAGATGGGGCACACCACGTCGCTGCCACGTCCATGGAACTTGGCAGCGCGAAGCAGGTACGGATCTGCATCACAGACCGCTGCGACACCCGTCCTACCGGAGTAGACCTCGGCCAGCAGCGACCGACGCTGAAGGGCGTAGTCCACCACCTGTCGCTGAAGTCGCACGAGGACCAGAGTACGTGCGGCCCCTCCGATGCGGACCTGCGAACCCCGCCTCGGCGGCGAGCAGGTCCTGTTTCGGCCTCGGGACACTGCGCTCCACCTGTGCCGACGTTCGCTGCGTGCATGGCTCGATCCGCGGCGCCCAGGTCCGTCCGGTCCCTACACTCGCTCGCATGTTCGCCACATCGGGAATCCACGTGCGGCCCCGACGGGACAGTGACCTGAGCACCCTCCTACCCATCCTGCAACGTACGCACGAAACACAGCGCTATCCCATGCGTGCAGCGGCGGTGCGAGCCGACTGGCTTGCCGCACCGAACGAACTCGCAGCCTGGGTCGCCGAATACGAGAACGCCGTCGTCGGACATGTAGCGCTGCATCCGACGGCATCACCGGAACAGGATCCCGGTGCGGACGATGCGAGCGCACAGTGGCAGCGAGCAACCGGGGTCGCTGCCGATCGACTCGCTGTCGTGTCGCGGTTGGTGACCGACGGCTCCGTACCGGGCAGCGGAACGACGTTGCTCGCACATGCAGTGAATGCGGCACGGGACGAAGGACGGGCACCGGTGCTGCTCGTCGATCCGAGCAGCGCCGCTCTCGGCTTCTACCGCAGGCGGGGCTGGCACCGAATCGGGACGGCTGCGCAGCAGTGGGGCGAGTACCGAGTCGACGCAGTACTCATGGTGGCACAGGTTCGCTGAACCGATCATCCGTCTGTCTCGCGGTGCAGGCCCATCCACGATTGCAGTCGCGAGCGGGGTCATCCGTCGGCGATGCGTCTATGGACTTGTCGCCGTCCATCGAGGTCGTCACGCGGTCGTGGTGTCGACCGGTCCGCTCGGGATCGTTCTACCGATACTCCGCACCGAGTTGTCAGAATATGTATCGGCGCGATACATTCTCCGATAGTGCGGTCAATCGCATCGCCATGATGTGATCGTTTGGATTCGAGAAGGGGGAGTTGCATGCTCGAGCTCGCAATTCTCGGACTGCTTCTCGAATCACCCATGCACGGTTACGAGCTCCGCAAGCGGCTGACCGGCCTGCTCGGAGCTTTTCGAGCGTTTTCGTACGGATCGCTGTACCCGGCACTCCGTCGACTTCAAACCGACGGTCTCATCGCCGAGGACGCCGGTCCCGACTTGCTCGTGAAGAGACGAGCAAAACGGGTGTATCAGCTCACCCCTCTCGGCAGGGAACGATTTGCCGAACTGGTGGCCGACACCGGACCGCAGAACTACACCGACGACGGATTCGGCGTACATCTTGCCTTCTTCAGTCGGACTCCCGCGGAAGCTCGAGTCCGCATTCTCGAAGGCAGACGTCGCCAGGTCGAGGAGCGCCGAGAAGGCCTCCGCGACGCTGTGGCCAAGGCGAACGGGACACTCGACCGCTACACCAGGCAGCTACACCAGCTCGGTCTCGAATCGAGCGAACGCGAGGTGCGCTGGCTCAACGAAGTCATCGCAGCCGAGCAGGCCGAACCCAACCCAGCACCGTCCCACACAGCACCAAACAGGACAGTCAAGACAGAAGGAGAACCCGACCATGGGTGAGAACAACAACGCAATCCGCGTGGCCATTGTGGGTGTGGGCAACTGCGCCTCATCCCTGGTCCAGGGTGTCGAGTACTACAAGGACGCGGACGAGAACGCCACCGTCCCCGGCCTCATGCACGTCATGTTCGGCAAGTACCACGTCCGCGACGTCGAGTTCGTCGCCGCGTTCGACGTGGACGCCAAGAAAGTCGGCTTCGATCTCTCCGAGGCCATCTTCTCCAGTGAGAACAACACCATCAAGATCGCCGACGTGCCCCCGAAGGACGTCCACGTCCTGCGCGGACCGACCCTCGACGGCCTCGGCAAGTACTACCGCGAGACCATCACCGAGGCCGACGGCGACGCCGTCGACGTGGCGCAGGCCCTGCGCGACGCCAAGGTGGACGTGCTCGTCTCCTACCTCCCCGTCGGATCCGAAGAAGCCGACAAGTTCTACGCACAGGCCGCCATCGACGCAGGCGTCGCCTTCGTCAACGCGCTGCCCGTCTTCATCGCATCGGATCCCGTCTGGGCCAAGAAATTCGAGGACGCAGGCGTCCCCATCGTCGGCGACGACATCAAGAGCCAGGTCGGTGCCACCATCACCCACCGCGTCATGGCGAAGCTCTTCGAAGACCGCGGCGTGCAGCTCGACCGCACCATGCAGCTCAACGTCGGCGGCAACATGGACTTCCTCAACATGCTCGAGCGCACCCGCCTCGAGTCGAAGAAGATCTCCAAGACCCAGGCCGTGACGTCGAACCTCCAGAAGGAATTCAACGCCAAGGACGTCCACATCGGACCGTCCGACCACGTCGGCTGGCTCGACGACCGCAAGTGGGCCTACGTCCGCCTCGAAGGCCGCGCCTTCGGTGACGTTCCCCTGAGCCTCGAGTACAAGCTCGAAGTATGGGACTCGCCCAACTCTGCCGGCGTCATCATCGACGCAGTCCGCGCCGCCAAGATCGCCAAGGACCGCGGCATCGGTGGACCGGTCATCCCGGCTTCGGCCTACCTGATGAAGAGCCCGCCGAAGCAGCTGGCCGACGACGTCGCTCGCGAACAACTCGAAGCGTTCATCATCGACGCGTAAACCCCAGCGGCACTGACGCCCGCCGGTCCACTCAACGTGACATTGACCCCCCAAAAGGCCACCAAATGTCACATTGAGTACCGGCGGGCGTTCGCTTATCCGGCTGCGGTGATTTCTCGCGGATCGAATGTCACCGTGATTTGCTTGATTTTTCCGTCCTCGATTCGCTGCCAATTGGCGGTGCTCGCCGGGGATGCGATGGACGTGTGCAGATCGAACCACGTCAGTACGTTCGGGCCATCGACGAAGACGTGGGCGATGTCGATGTCGGTGACGATCTCCGACATTCCTTTCAATCCGGCCACACATTCCGCGCCGTTGGCTGCTGTGCCCAGTGGGCCCCGGAACGTCGCGTCCTCGTGCAGGATCGACGCCAGGGTCTCGAAATCTTTGCTCCTCCAGGCCTCGAAGTAGGTCGCTGCAACTTCTTTCGGTGTCTGTGTCATGGCATCGAGTCTCGAACGACCCGATCCAGAAGTCCAACAGTTGGTTGCGATGATCATCAGAACTTCTACTCATAGCTGCAGCTAGGCCATACGCGCTATCGTTCTCCCGTGGCCATCGATCCCACTTCCACGCATCCGGTCCTCGAACGCGTCCGCGCGCTGGCGTTCGCCTATCCAGAGGTGTCCGAGAAGATCTCCCACGGACGTCCGACCTTCCGCACGGCCTCGGTGTTCGTCTACTTCGGCGGTGGCGTCAAGGGCGGCGACCAATACGACCTCTCGATCCTCGTCAAATGCGAGAGCGCCGAGGAACAACGCGCCTGCGAACTCGAACCCCGCTACTTCCACCCCGCCTACCTCGGCCCCGCCGGCTGGGTGGGATTCGACCTCAGTGATGCCGACGACGACGTCTGGGCCGAGGCCGCCGAACTGATCGACTGCAGCTACCGCGTCACAGCCCCGAAGCGAAACATCACCAGACTCGACGCCGGCGAGGGCCCGAATCTGGGAGTCCAGCAATGGAACTGAGGCAGCTCGAATATTTTGTTGCGGTGGCCGAGGAAGCGAACTTCACTCGCGCCGCAGCCAGAGTGCACATCAGCCAATCCGGCGTCAGCGCCCAGATCCGAGCGCTCGAACGCGAACTCGGAGCCGAGTTGATCGACAGATCAGGTGGCACAGCAACATTGACCACCGCAGGTCAGGCCGCGCTGACGCAAGCCCGTGCGACGCTGGCCGCTGCCGGATCGGTCAAGCAATCCGTCGACGACGTTGCCGGACTCCTGCGCGGATCGCTGCGCGTCGGGATGGTCACTGCCTGCACCGTCCCACAACTGTTCGACGCATTGGCCCGCTTCCATTCGGCGCACCCTGGCGTCGAACTTGCTCTACACGAGGACAACTCGGACCGACTGGTGGCCGATGTGCGCGCCGGAGAACTCGACATCGCACTGGTCGGTGTCGCAGCTCGGGTGCCGGACGGAGTGGAATCGATGGTGGTGATCGAGGAGCGGATCGTTGCGGCCGTTCCACCGCAGCATCCTCTGGCAGCACAGGACACGGCGACGTTGGCGCAGGTGTGTGAACACCCGATCATCGCCCTTCCCCCCGGCACCGGGATCCGTGCCGTGTTCGACCGGGACTGCTACGGAGAAGGCCTCGCACCGCAGATCACGTTGCGGGCCAGCGCTCCCGACGCCGTGGCCGACCTCGCTGCCCGCGGCTTGGGGGTGGCGATCCTCAGCGCATCGATGGCGGAGTTCTACGGCGACAAGCTCGTCGCGGTCGAGCTCACGGACTCGCACACCACCGCGCTACTGGCACTGGTGTGGCGGCCCAGAATGGGTCCGGCGCTGACCGAATTGGTTGCGGTGGCGACGCGCAGCTTCAGCGAATCCTCTTGACGGTGAACCACAGTACGATCAACAGACCCAGCAGCGCCACCGACGGCACCACACCGGGATCACCCCTGATGATCCCGACGACGGCAACGATCAGAGCCACGAGCGCGAAGAACCCGAGGATCCCCGCGAGCAACTGAAGGTGGTCCTGCGCCGTCACGACTTGACGCCGCCCGCCGTCAGTCCGGAGATGATGCGGCGCTGGAACAGCAGCACCATGATCACCAGGGGAATGGCCACGATGGTGCCCGCGGCCATGATCGCGGCATACGGCACCACGAGCGGATCGTTACCGGTGAACCGCGCGATGGCCACGGTCACCGGTTCGGTCCTGTCACTCGAGAGCTGACTGGCGAGCAGGTACTCGTTCACCGCGGCGATGAACGCGAGGATCGCGGTGGTGAACAACGCAGGTGCTGCGAGTGGGAGCATCACCAGTCGAAACGCTTGGAATCGTCCGGCACCGTCGATCCGTGCGGCTTCTTCGAGCTCCCAGGGCAATTCGGCGAAGAACGCCGCCAGCGTATAGATCGTCAGCGGTAGGACGAACGAGATGTTCGGGATGACCATCGCCTGGTAGCTGCCGATCCAGCCGATGTTGGTGAAGAACTGGAACAGCGGGGTCACCAAAGCGACCACGGGGAACATCGACGCACCCAGGATGATGCCCGTCACCACGTACTTGAAGCGAAAGTCGATGCGCGAGAGCGCGTATGCCGTGAAGATGCCGATGACCAACGCGATCAGCGTGGTCGCGCCGCCGACGATGAGGCTGTTGCCCACCGCCCGCAGAAAGTTGTTGCCGTTCGCCGTCGAGAGCGCGTTTTCGAAGTTTTCCCACGTGACGTGCGTCGGCCACGGCGTCGTGTCGAAGGTGTAGCGCGGGTCGCGGAATGCGGTGACGACCATCCAGTAGAACGGTGCCAGTCCCCAGACGAGAATGACGACGACACCGAGGTAGATGCGAGCTTGCTTCATCGGCCGGGTCCCTTGCGCTGATTGTCCTGAGTGGCAACGGCATTGGCACCGAGGAACTTCACCAGGATGAACGCCACGACGAATATCATGATGAACGAGATGGTCGACAACGACGCAGCGCTGTTGAATCCCTGCCGAATCTGATCCACCACCAGTATGGAGATGGTCCGCGTGGCGGGATTGCCCTCGGTGAGGATGGCCGGCAAGTCGTACATACGCAGCGCGTCCATGGTGCGGAACAGAATTGCCACCATCAACGCGGGCTTGACCAATGGCAGTGTGATCTTGGTGAACCGTTGCCACGCCGACGCGCCGTCGACGCGAGCCGCCTCGTAGACGTCGGCGGGAATCATCTGCAACCCGGCCAGGATCAGCAGCGCCATGAACGGCGTCGTCTTCCACACGTCGGCGATGATGACGGCGAAACGAGCGGGCCAGGCGTCGCCGGTCCACAGAATGTTGGTTCCCAGAATGCGATTGGCGATGCCGTCGTACGCGAAGATGAAGTACCAGAGCTTGGCCGTGACGGCCGTCGGGATCGCCCAGGGAATCAGGATCGCGGCGCGCAGCAGGGCTCGTCCGGCGAAGGTCTTGCCCATGATCACTGCCATTGCGAAGCCGATGACCACCTCGATGGACACCGTCACGACGGTGAAGAACGCCGTGTTTCCGACCGCACCCCAGAACTGAGAGCCGAGGGTGCCCGGCGGGCAGGGCACCGATGTGCCCGACGCCGAGGTGCACTGCTGCAGAAGCCAATGCGTGTAGTTGTCGAAGCCGGCAGAACCGCCGGAGACGAACATGCCGGTGGCGGGATCGAGACCGGGATCCTTGGAGAAGGACATCACCAGCGCACGGATCACCGGGTAGACGATGACGATCGCGAGGATCACCATCGTCGGTGCGATCAACAGCCAAGCCCGACCCTGCGTCAGGCCGAACCGCTTGTTCGTGGACCGCACATGCCGGCCGCGGCCGGGGGACGAGCCCCCGGCCGCGGTGGTTGCGGCGGCCCCACCGGTCACACCAGCAGGTACAGCCATTGGTTCTCCCGAAATCAGTTGGCGCCGGCGGTTTCGATACCGGCCTGCATGTCCGTGATCGCCTGGTCGACGCTCTTCTCACCCTTGATGGCGGCAGAAACGTTGTCCTGCACGGCCTTCGAGACGGCCGGGTAGAACGGGGTGACGGGACGCGGAACTGCATTCTCGATGGATGCCTTCAATGCGGGAAGGTACGGCATCGCGGCGATCAGTGCGGGATCGTCGTACAGCGACGAGAGCACCGGCGGCAGTGCGCCCTCGGCGATGATGCGCTGAGCCTGCTCACCCTGCAGGAACCGCAGGAAGTCGGCAGCAGTGGCCTTGTTCTCGGAGTACGCACTGATCGCGGCGTTGTATCCACCGAGCGTCGAGGTGCCGACTCCGGTGACTCCGGGAAGCGGTGCGACCGAGTACTTGCCGGCCACAGCCGAGCCTTCCTCCGCCGCGGTGCCGTAGACGTACGGCCAGTTACGCAGGAACAAGGTCTGACCGTCCTGGAACGCCTGCTGGCTCTCGGACTCCTTGAACGTGGTGTCCTGGGCCGGGATGACGCCGGTCTCGAACGCGGTGACGAGGGTCTGCAGTCCGGCCTTGGCCTCCGGGCTGTCGACGGTCGGGGTCTTGCCGTCTTCGGCGACGATCGATCCGCCGTGCGCGTTGATGATCTCCGACGCGTTGGCCGTCAGACCTTCGTACGGGGCGAATTGCCCGGCGTAGCAATCGATGTTGTTGTCCCGGGCGACCTGGCAATCCTCGGTGAGCTCGGCCCAGGTGGTGGGCGCCTCGGGGAGCAGATCACTGCGGTAGTAGAGCAATCCGCCGTTGGTGTTCTTCGGTGCGGCGTACTGCGTGCCGTTGTAGGTTGCGCTCGCGACGGTCGCGGGCAGAACGCCTGCGTTGTCGAGTGCGAACTCGCCCTCCAGCGGCACGAGCCAGCCCTTGGCCGCGAACTCGGCGGTCCAGACGACGTCGAGTGCCATCACGTCGTAGTCGCTCTGCTGAGCCTGCAGCTGCTGCACGAAGTCGTCGTGAGCCTGATCGGCGTCGGCGGACTGTTCCTTGAAGGTGACCTGCTCGTCGGGGTGGCTGGAGTTCCACTCCGAGATGATCTGCTGGACGACACCGGTCTCGGTGGTGTCCTGGCCCTCTACATAGGTGATAGGTCCACGGCCGTCGGCGTTTTCGGATGCAGCACCCGAATCGCCGCTCGAACCGCTGTCGCTCGAACAACCGGTGAGCGTCAGCAGCGTGGCTGCCGTAGCAACCACCGCCACCTTCGTGATCAAAGACGCCATTGTTTTCTCCACTAACTTCTACACGGTGGTATGCGCCCGGAGATAGACCCGCAGAATCGTGCTGTGATGCTCCCCCGACACATATGTCGATGGGAACTGTGGCACACAATGCACCGAATGGTGGTCGTTATCGCGTTCCTGAATCGGTCAACCCGGATGTGTCGGAGTCGGCCGGTAGCCTCTCGCTCATGAGTTCGGACAAGATGCTGACGCGGATCGGCGGACTGCTACGCCAGGCCGAGTCCACCGACAATCCACACGAGGCCGAGGCCTTCATGGAGGCAGCTCAACGTTTGGCCACGTCGGCGTCGGTCGATCTGGCGGTTGCTCGTTCGCACAGTGCATCCAGGGAGCGGCAGGCGACGCCCAGCCAGAAGGTCGTCCCCATCGGAGAGCCGGGCAAGCGTGGGCTCAAGACCTATGTGCAACTGTTCGTGGCCATCGCCCACGCCAACGACGTCCAGTGCGACGTGTCCCGATCGTCGACGCAGGTATTCGCCTACGGTTTCGACTCCGACATCGAGACCACCGAGGCCCTCTATTCCTCGCTGCTGATTCAGATGGTGCGAGCCTCGGACGCGTACATCAAGTCCGGTGCCTACCGATCCGAGACAGCCATCCGCACCGTCACCGAAATCAAGAATCGTCGACGCTACACCCGGCGCGAGGAAGTGCCCGTCGCTGCCGTGACGGCACGGCTGAACTTTCAGACCGCGTTCGCGTCGCGCATCGGTCAACGGCTAGGCGAAGTGAAGAAGGACACCGAGGCCAAGGCCATCGAGCAGGAACAACAGGGTGCTGGGACGGCACTGGTGTTGCGCAACAAAGAGATCGAACTACGCGACTACTACCGACAGACATCGACCGCGCGCGGACACTGGCGGGGCCAGAGCGCCAACGCCGGCTACTCCGAGGGTGCCCGAAGGGCCGGGGATCGAGCGGGGCGAAACGCAAGAATCGGTGGTCATGCAGAAATCGACGGAGCAAGCAGGCAGTTGGGTCGCTGACTACTGCGTTCGGGCCGAGGCCGCGAATACCGGCCATCCGATGTGGGTGCGCCACGAGGTCGAATCCTCGGTATCACGTGGCCCGACGGCGTAGACCTCGCGAACGGGCCCCGCGATGGCGAGGCCGTTGGTCTCGACGTACACCCCGAGAGCGCCGTAGGTGACGTCGATATCGTCATGAGGCCCGTGATGTACCGTCACGGCGAGTTCGGTGGGCTGCAGCGTCAGCGGCCGAATCCTGTTGACAGACAGCGTATTCAGCGTGGGAATGTACACCGTCATGATCCCGCGGCCCTCGGTGAACAACTCGTTGTCGTACAACCCACCCGCAGGACCCGTCGGCTCGACTCCGGCCGCATCGATCTCGGCCATTGCCGTGCTGTACCAGCCGAGCACCTCGGACGCGTCGACCACCTCGGAAACTGCTGCAACCGAACACTGTTCGGTGAGTATGCGTCGTACCTCGATAGTGGGCGGTGTCGGATCCAACAACCGACGCAGCGCCGTCACCGCTGATCGGGTGTCGTCCAACTGCCGCTCGAGCCGAGTGAGGTGTTCGGTGATCAACCGGGCTCGGGCGTCGGGATCCGGCGTGGTGACGATCGCCCGCACCTCACGCTCGGGCATCTGCATGCTGCGGAACCGTCTGATGATCTGTGCCGTGGCGACCTGATCCGTGGCGTAGTACCGGTAGCCGGTGAAGTCGTCGACGGTGGCAGGTTCGAGCAACCCGGACTCGTGATAGCGCCGCAGAGTCTTGACCGACAGGTGCGTGATGCGAGAGAACTCGCCGATCGTCAGCAATCCGTTCATGTCGACATTCTGACCCCTCCCGGTGGGGGAGAGTCGACTCTCCCCGAGGAGGAGGGCTCAGTCTGGGTTCATGACCGAATTACAGACCATCGACCGCTACTTCGAGCTCGCCACACTGGCCGACTCGGAGCCCTACTTCGCCCTGTTCGCCCCCGACGCCATCGTGGAGGACGAGGGACACGAGTATCGCGGCATCGACGAGATCCGACGATGGCGAACCGAGGTGCCGCAGGTGCACTACGACGTACTCTCCGTCGTCGAATCCGGTGCAGGCAGCACCACCACCGCACAGATCTCGGGCGACTTCCCGGGAAGTCCGGTGAACCTGTCCTACTGGTTCGAGTGTGCTCAGGACGGGCGGATCTCGGTGCTGCGGATTCGGGTGTAATCGAGGTTTCGGCAAACGCGCGCGCATTCGCCAGGTGCGCGGGGATTCGCGTCGAATCGGAGGCGAATCTGCTCGCGTTTGGCAAACGCGCGCGCGTTTGTGGGGACTGGAGTCGGCGGGCGGGGATTGGGGGCAGCGGCGGGGACTCGGGGGCAGTCAGTCGAGGCGCGCGAGCACCACGCGAAGTCCGATGACACTCGCGATGGGGAACAGGGCCGCGACCAGCCACGGGATGGCTGCGCCCCAGCCGGTGTCGGGGGAGGCGTCGATCACCACACCGAGTGCGGTCGATCCGATGAGCACGCCGATGCCCCCGAGTGAGGCCATGAATCCGTAGTACGAGCCCAGGCGACGTTCGGCGGCCATGCGCGGCACCAGATCCCTGGCCTGTGGCATGGCGATCATCTGACCCAGCGCCAGCAGCAGGACGAACAGGGCGGCCGGGACGAGACCCACCACGCCCTGCAGCTCGAGGGGGGAGGTGGCCGCGACGAGCGCGAACGACGCTGCCATGACGGCGAATCCGATCGGCAACGTGACCCGCGGTGATACCCCGGCGACGCGTCGGGTGATGGGCAGTTGGCCTGTCACCACCAGTACTGCCGAGATCGCGAAGAACCAGCCCAGCACGGTCTGCGAGCCCCAGGCGCGTTCGACCTCGAGTGGTAGCAACAGGTACAGCTGGTTGTAGGCCACCAATTGCGCGCTCATCGCCACCGCGAACAGCACGAAGGTCCGGTTGCGCACCACGTCGGTCCAGCCCGAGAGCCATGGGTCGTCACGATGTTCGCCGCGCTCACGCGGCAGCCACCGCACGTGAGCGGCGATGACCAGAACGAAGATCGCCGCAGCCACGAGGCACGCGATCCTGAAATCGACGAGCAGCAGTACCGATCCGACGAGTGGGCCGGTGAACGAGCCGATCTGACTGCACACCGACATCAGCGCGAAGCTCTCGACACGGGTCGGTCCGCCGTCGCGTTCACTCTTGCCCGCCTCGATCGCCACTGCGGATTCGACTGCGGGAGAGAACAATGCGGCCGCAAATCCGATCGCTACCGTGGCGATCAGCACGGCAGGCAGCGAATCGGCGAAAGCGAGACCCACGAATCCCAGTACCCGCAGAGCACAGCCGACGAGAACGACCGGCTTGATGCCCCATCGATCGGCGAGAGTGCCACCGACGAAGAACAGTCCCTGCTGCGAGAAGGTCCTGATCCCGAGGACCACTCCGACGAGTGCTGCACCGAGCCCGAGGTCGCCCGTCAGATGCACCGACAGATAGGGCAACACCATGAAAAAGCCGATGTTGAAGGTCATTTGGGTGAGGACGAGCAAACGGACGGTGGGGGTGGCGCGCCGCAGATCGACCAGAAACGACCACCGCCATCGCGTCGGCGACCTGTCGGTCCTCGAACTCATGTAACGCGCCCTCCTGCATCGACTTTCTCGACGACGCTACCGGTCTTGCGCACACGCCCCGAGGTGGCACCGGCGAGCGAGACTGCGAGAACCGCGAGTGCGATCAAGGACGCGAGCGGAGCGGCGGTGACCCAGGGTGCTCGCTCGACGGCCGCGACCCCGTCGGACAGTATCAATCCCCAATCCGCAGTGGGGGGTTGCGGTCCGAGGCCGAGGAATCCGAGGGCCGCGAGAGCGAGAGCCACGCCGGGCAGCCGAATCATGGCGTGCCGCAGCACTACCGGAACGACGCTGGGCACGATGGAGCCGAACAGGATTCGCGCGTTCCCTGCCCCGAGTGTCGGCAGGATGGAGATGTACGGCCGAGCGCGGGTCTCCTCGACGAGAGCGGCAGTGTGCGCGGCGAGCGGAGCCCACGTGACGATGAGAACCGCGACGGCCGCCCCGCCTGCACTCGGACCCCAGATCGCTGCGATCAGAATGCCGGTGACCACCGGCGGTGCCGCATTGGTCACCTCGACCAGACCACGCGATGCCCGCGGAACCAGTCCCAGCAGCACGCCGACCACCAGGGCCCCGAGCGTGACAGCCAGCGACAGACCGATCGACCGCAGTGCGCCGTCGGCGACGCGGGCCAACAGATCTCGACCCGACGCGTCCGTTCCGAAGGGGTGGGCCGCTGATGGGGCCGCGAACTTCTCCCGCGTCGTCGCCTGGCCGTCTCGAGGGAGTCCGGCAAGCACCATGACCAGTAGGACGGACGCCGCTGCGATCGGCACCAACCACCGTCGCGGCGACGGATGAAAGACGCCGGACGGGATGGGCATCGCCTTCTCGTGCAGTGCGCTGCCGAGCAGCAGCCGTCGGGCCAGTTCGGCCGCGACACCGAGAGCAGCACTGACGGCCAGTAGAAGAACGATGTCGATCTGCAGGGCGGGTAGATCCTGCGACTGCGTGTCACCGAGCGTTGTCCGACCCAATCCCGGTATGGCGAAGACCTTTTCGACGGCCACTGCGCCGCCGGTCATGGCAACCATGACCAGACCGATCTGCGACGCGAGGCCGGGTAGGGCGCGGCGCAGGACCGCACCGGCGATCTGCGACCGCGAGAAGCCTGCGACCGTCCACGTGATGACCCACCCCTCGGTGAAGGTGACGGCGATCGCGTCGGCGAGCAGTCGCCCGATCAGCCCGCCCGCAGGCAACCCGAGCGCGAGCGCAGGTAGCACCGCGTACTCGGGACCACTCCAGCCGTAGGCCGGAAACGACAACCACACGGCACCGAGAACAACGAGTACCGACGCGAGCAGAAACTCCGGCATCGAGGTCAGCGCTGCGGCGACACCGCCACCCGTACGTTTCGGGGTGCCGCGCAGTCCGGCCCGCACGCTGGGGACGACCACGAGGGCGGCGACGGCGATCGCAACGAGCATCGCGAAGCCCATCAGCGTCAGCGACACCAGTAGCGCATCGAGCGCCCCTGGCAGCACCGGCTGCCCTGTGTTCCACGATGTTCCGGGATTGCCCGACGCGATGCCGGTGAGCCAGTCCCAGAACATCCGCAGCGGCCCGGCGTCGAGGCCGAGGTCGCCGCGAATGGCCGCCAGGGCCTCGGGGGTTGCTTCCTGTTCGGCCGAACGGGCCCGCAGAATGCTCAGTGCCGGATCGCGATTCGACAGCCACGGCAGCATCCCGACGAGGATGACGACACCGGCGACGGCAACCAGCCGCGAGACGGTTGTTCTCACTGCTTACTCGAAGGCGGTCTGGTTGGTGATGAGCATGCGTTCCCTGGGATCGCGAGCGACGCCGGTCAGGCCTTCGGATTCACCCTGGATGACGCGTTCGTGCAGCATCGGTACAGCCGCATCCTTCTCCAGGATCAGCTTCTCGGCGTCCAGGATCGCGGCGCGGCGGTCGTCTCCTGGTTCGGTGGCCGATGCGTCTGCCAGTGCCGCGTCGACCTGCGGGTCGCAGAACTGGGAGATGTCGAACGATCCCTCGCAGGCGAAGTCGGAGTACATGTATGCCACCGGATCACCGGAATCGAGCACGGTCGCGCGGGAGAGGATGAAGGCATCGAATGCGCCACTGAGAGCGTCGGTTTCGATGAACTGGTACTCGCGCACCACCTGCTCGACCACGAAGCCCTTCGCCTCGAGTTCCTGCTGCAGCAGTACGGCAACCTCGGGGAGTTCGGCGCGGTCGGTGAAGGTCGCGAGGGTGATCTTCTTTCCGGTGGCATCGCCCGCCGGTGTCTCGGTGCGCACGGGACGGTCCGCCGCCCACGGCAGTGCGGGGCCGAGCAATCCGTTCGCGGCGTCGGCGCGGCCCTCGTAGACCTGCTCGACCAGGCGATCCTTGTCCACCGACTCCCGCGCGGCGGCACGCATGGCCGGATCCGCGAATACGCCGGCCGACGTGTTCAGGTACAGGGTGTTGGTGCGCGGCATCGGAACCTCGTGCACCAGTGACGGGTCGATGTTGCCGGCCTGCGACACCGGAATGGCCTCCACCACATCGGCGGTGCCGTTGCGTAGCGCTGCTGCGCGGGCCGTACCGTCGGGCACGAAGTCGACGTCGATGCCGGCGAGCTTCGCGGGCTCACCCCAGTAGTCGTCGTTGCGGTCCAGAGTGGCGCTGGATGTGCCGTTCACTCCGGTGAGCACGAACGGTCCGGTGCCGGTTCCGACGGGGTTGCTGCCACCGGCGGAATAGGCCTCGGGCGCAAGGATGGCGAGCTGCGGGCTCGAGAGGCGTTGCGGCACCAGTGGATCGATGTCCTCGGTGACCACCTCCACCGTGTCGTCGTCGGTGGCGGTCACCGTCAGCTCGACACCGTCGAGGATGCGCGGCTTCGGCGCGGCGGTAGTGGCAGCAGTCAGTGCGGTGACGACGGCGGCGGAGTCGAGTGGCGCACCGTTGTGGAACCTCACGTCGGGTCGGAGGTCGAAACTCCAGGTGCGCTCGTCGACGCGGCTCCAGTCGGTGGCCAAACCGGGCTGAGCATCACCGAGATCGTCGAGGGTGACGAGAGTTTCGGCGGTGGACCAGCGTGAGAGCTTGAAGGCATCGTCGCTGAACTGCGAGAGCCCCGAGCGTGGCGGTTGCAGCATCGCGACGCGGGCCCGATCTGCGGTGTCGTCGGCAGCACCCGAAGAGAAGCAGCCGGTGAGCGTGAGTGCACCTACCGCTGCCAGGGTGCCGATGCGGAACACGTTGGTAGACAACAGAGTGGTGGTCAATGGATCTCCTGTGATAATCATGCAAGCCGGGGTACGGCGTCGATCAGATCTCGGGTGCGGAAGTGCTGCGGTTCGGTGAGAATGTCTCGCACGCTGCCGGTTTCGACGATCCGGCCTTCGTGCATGACCGATACGTCGCTGCACAGTCGAGCGACCGCCGACAGGTCGTGGCTGACGATCAGCACTGCGCTGGGCAGTCCGGCCAGGACTGCGAGGACCTGCTCGCGCAGATCAGGGTCCAGTCCGCTGACCGGCTCGTCCGCCAGCAGGTACTGCGGTTCGCATGCCACCGCACGAGCGATCGCGACGCGTTGATTCTGACCGCCGGACAGTTCCGTCGGGCGGCGCTGCAGATAACGCTCGTCCAGTCCGACGGCAGCGAGTGCGGCACCTGCCTTGGCTCGATGATCGCCGTCGACGCCGAGGAGTCGCAGCGGCGTCGCCACCAGATCCAGGACACTGCGGCGTGGGTCGAGGCTGGTCGCAGGATCTTGGGGTACGTACTGCACGAGTCTGCGAAACCATCGGAGCGATCGCACGGAACCGGGACGTACTGTGCGCCCGTCCACTTCGATTGTTCCTTCGGAGGGCACATCCAACGCCAGCAGCATGCGCAACAACGTGGTCTTCCCCGAACCGGATTCGCCGACCACTCCTGTTCGACCGTCCGGCGGCAGCGTGAACGAGACACCGTTGACTGCGGTCCGAGACGAGCCGTGCCGAACGTAGGTGCGAGTGATACCCGTGGCCGTCAAGCCCGCACTCATCGCGCCACCAGCTGACGGAATGGGTCGGCGGCGCGAGCTCGATCGAGCATGCGTACCACGAGATCGGACTCCGGACTACCGAGAATCGCTGCCGTGGAGCCAGATTCGACGATGCGCCCCGAATCGAGAACCATCAGGTAATCACACAGCCGCGCGGCGACGGCGATGTCGTGTGTGATCATCAGCAGCGATGGCACCTCCCGCAGAGCGTCGAGAACCCGCGCCTGGCTCATCACGTCGAGCGCCGTCGTCGGCTCATCGGCAATCACCAGTGAACTCGCGCGCGCCAATGCGACTGCGATACAGACGCGTTGACGTTGGCCGCCGGACAGCTCGAGGGGGTGCGAGGCCAGGATGCGTTCGGTGTCGCGCAGACCCACGCGCTCGAGCAGTGCGGAGGCGTCGGGCGTGCGTAGTTGCCTTCCGACGGTGACCATCGGGTTCAGCGCGGTGGCCGAATCCTGGAAGACCATCGCCGGTCGGGCGGTGCGCGGCCTGCAGGGCGTCGGAACTCCGGCGACGTCGTGGCCGTCGACGGTGATGCGGCCGGTGCAGGTGATGCCCGGTGGCAGCGCTCCGACCAGTGCCGACGCGATCAGCGACTTTCCCGATCCCGACGCGCCCAGCAGGCCGAGGCGTCGACCCGCGGGGATCTCGAAGGACACGTGCCGGGCGATGCGGGTACGTCCGGCATCGATGCAGAGGTCATCGACGGCCAGCACGGTATCTCCTCAGCCTAGACATGTGAACGAATTCGACAATCGTTATCGATAGAAGACTGTAGGCGAGCCGGACGGACCACACAAATTAGGCTGGCCGGATGAGCAGGGCGAGGGACGCGCAGCGAGCGGCCGTCTACGACGCAGAACAACTGGTCCGCACCATGTTCGATCGCGCCGAGGAGCGGGGCCTTCGCATGGTGCAGGTGATGGGTTCGCAGATCACGCTGCCGATCGAGCGCAAGTTCGCCTCCATCGACTCGGTGCAGGCGTACGTCGACGCAGTACTCGCACTGGAGTGGGTGGCGGCCACGTGGCCCGAGGCCGGCCGCACGATCACCGTCCGAGCCCGCTCGGGATCGGGTGCTGCGCACTACGAACCGGACACGGCCACCATCGCCGTTCCCTTGCATCACGGCAACAGAGCGTGGGCGCTGCGAGAACTGGTGGTTCTGCACGAGCTTGCTCACCACTTCGCAGACGAGAACGAGCAGCAACACGGAGGCGCATTCGTCGATCGCTACATCACGCTCGTCAGCGAGATCGTCGGCTCCGAGGCCGGGTTCGTGCTGCGGGCGATGATGGCCGAGAGCGGCGTCCGCATCGGCTAGTGGTTTTCGGGTGCATCATGGGAGACGCAGCCCACACGACGAGGAGACCTTCATGACCGTCAAGATCGGTGTTCAGCTTCAGCCCCAGCACGCTCCCGATTACCAACTCATCCGCGACGCGGTGTTGCGGTCGGAGGATGCGGGCGTCGACATCGTTTTCAACTGGGACCACTTCTACCCGCTGTACGGCGATCTCGACGGTGCTCATTTCGAGTGCTGGACGATGCTGGGTGCCTGGGCCGAGCAGACGTCGAACGTCGAGATCGGCGCACTCGTCACCGGCGGCGGTTACCGCAACCCGGATCTGTTGGCCGACATGGCGCGCACCGTCGACCACATCAGCGGGGGCCGCTTGATCCTCGGAATCGGCGCCGGCTGGAACGAGAAGGACTACGACAACTTCGGCTACGAGTTCGGCACGGCCGGTTCGCGTCTGGCATTGCTGAAAGAGAGCCTCGCCAGAATCCGCCACCGCCTCGATGTCGGAAATCCGGCCCCAACCCGCGACATCCCGATCCTCATCGGCGGCGGCGGGGAGAAGAAGACGCTGAAGATGGTGGCCGAGTACGCACACATCTGGCACAGCTTCGCCGACCTCGAGGCGTTGAAGCGCAAGTCGAAGATCCTCGCCGAGCACGGCACCACCGTCGGACGCGACGTCTCGGGGATCACCCGGTCGGTCTCGTGGCCCGGCGCGGACACCGCTCAGGACTTCGTCGACGCCGGAGCAACGCTGTTCACCGTCGGCGTCAACGGACCCGAGTACGACCTGGCCGAGCTGGGCCAGGCCATCGCGTGGCGGGACGCGCACAAGTAAGCCAGCCCACTCCAGTTCGTTGAGCGAAACCCTTGCGCGTGCCGCGTTTGGGTGAGTGGGCCCTGGTCCGCTTAGGGTTTTGTACATGGTTGCCGTACGCGCCTCACGCGCGCTCGTGGTTCTCGTTCTCGGACTGTTGATGGCCCTCACGCTCGCCGCGTGTGGCACGTCGAACTCCGATGATCAGGCGGCTGCAGGTCCGACCGACCTGTGTGCCCCTCCCGGAGTCGACAGTGCGTCGTCCACCCCGACGAACTTCGACGCTGCCGCAGCGGCCGCGACGGAGGACAGGTACACGACGGAGAACGTCACTCCGCTGGACCGAGTGGACACGAACGCTCTGGGATTGGCGACGCCGGGAGTGCTCACCGTCGGCACCCTGTCCGACGCCCCGCCCAGCATCTGCCTGGAGTCGGCCGGCCAGTACACCGGCTACGACAACGAGCTGCTGAAGGCCGTCGCCGACAAGCTCGGCCTGCAGATCAACTTCTCGGGTACCGAGTTCTCGGGTCTGCTCGCGCAGGTTGCGGGCCGCCGTTTCGACGTCGGTTCGTCCTCGATCACGACGACGGACGAGCGACGCAACACCGTCGGCTTCACCAACGGCTACGACTTCGGCTACTTCTCACTCGTTGCTCAGACCGGCGGCCCGATCAGCAGGTTCGAGGACCTGAACGCGGGCAGCAGGATCGGCGTGGTGCAGGGCACCGTGCAGGACGACTACGTGGTCAACACTCTCGGCCTCGATCCGGTGAAGTTCCCGGATTACAACACCGCCTACGCCAATCTGCGGACCGGTCAGATCGACGCATGGGTGGCCCCGTCCCAGCAGGCGGAGGGCTTGGTCAAGCCGGAAGACGGCACGGCGATCACGCAGAACACGTTCTCGCTGAACAACTTCGTCGGCTGGGCCGTCGCCCGCGACAATCAGCCGCTGATCGATGCGCTGAACTCCGGCCTCGACGCGGTCATCGCCGACGGCACGTGGGCCACGCTGTACTCCGACTGGGTTCCTCGCGAATTGCCCGACGGGTTCAAGCCGGGAAGCAAGGCCGCCCCCGAGCCGGAGCTACCCGACTTCGCCGCCATCGCAGCACAGAACGACGCGAATGCTCCCGAAGCCGTTGCCGTTCAACCCAAATCCACGCTCGCGCAGCTGGGGGATACGTTCTTCGACTGGTCGCTGTACAAGTCCGCCATCCCCGACCTGTTCAAGGTGGGTCTGCCCAACACGCTGATTCTGGCGTTGGCGTCGGGCATCATCGGTACGGTCCTGGGCATGCTGCTGGCCCTGGCCGGCCTCTCTCGCACGCGCTGGCTGCGCTGGCCCGCTCGCGTCTACACCGACATTTTCCGCGGACTGCCCGCGGTGGTCATCATTCTGATCATCGGACTCGGCATCGGACCGGTGGTGCAGAGTGTGACCGGCGGCAACCCGTACTGGCTCGGCGCTGCGGCACTCTCGCTGCTCGCCGCCGCGTACATCGGCGAGATCTTCCGATCCGGCATCCAGAGCGTCGAAGCCGGACAGATGGAAGCTGCACGCGCACTGGGCTTCAGCCAACGTCGCTCGATGAACCTGGTGGTCGTCCCGCAGGGTGTCCGACGCGTCCTGCCTGCGCTGATGAACCAGTTCATCTCACTGATCAAGGACTCGTCGCTGATCTACTTCCTCGGATTGCTCGCCACCCAGCGTGAGCTGTTCGCGGTCGGTCGAGATCTCAACGCGCAGACCGGAAACCTGTCCCCGCTCGTCGCGGCCGGATTGTTCTACCTGGTGCTGACAGTGCCGCTCACCCATCTCGTGAACTACATCGACAAGCGACTGCGCACCGGCAAGGCCGAGCAGACGCTGGACCCGGTCGAGCAGGCCGTCGTCGTGGAAAGAGGCTGACATGACTTCTGTTTCGCTCGTGGGCAAGGACATTCACCTGTCCTTCGGTACCAACAAGGTGCTGCGCGGGGTGAGCATCGACGTCCCGGCCGGCACGACCACGACGGTCATCGGACCGTCGGGCTCGGGCAAGTCGACGCTGCTGCGTGCTCTCAATCGACTGCACGAGCCGGAGCAGGGCGACATCCTGCTCGACGGTAAATCGGTGCTGAAGGACAACCCCGACCAGTTGCGGCAACGCATCGGCATGGTGTTCCAGCAGTTCAACCTGTTCCCGCACAAGAGCGTTGCCGACAACATCGCCCTCGGCCCACAGAAGCTGCTCGGCCTGTCCAAGGAGGCGGCTCGCGCGGCCGCGATGGATCAGCTCGAGTTGGTCGGTTTGGCCAACAAGGCGGATTCGCGTCCGGGCAATCTCTCCGGCGGACAGCAGCAGCGCGTCGCCATCGCGCGAGCACTGGCCATGAAGCCCGAGGTCATGTTCTTCGACGAGGCCACCTCCGCTCTCGACCCCGAGTTGGTCAAGGGCGTGCTGGCATTGATGGCCGACCTCGCCAAGGGCGGAATGACCATGGTGGTGGTGACCCACGAAATGGGATTCGCGCGATCGGTGTCCAACCGGGTGCTGTTCATGGATCACGGCAGCGCCGTCGAAACCGGAACGCCGGAACAGTTGTTCGACGATCCGCACACCGACCGACTGAAGACCTTCCTCTCGCAGGTGCTGTAGCACGTTAGGGCATCCTCGTTGTCCGCGACTTCACCTGAACGTTCCTTTACTTTCGCTTTTGGGTGACAGCGTGCCGTGTCATGAAGCCACTACCCTTGTTCGCGGTTCACGACGGAAGCTCCAAGCGCTCATCATTGACGTGCAAGTACAAGTGCGGCGATGCGTGCTTCCACGAGATTCCCAATACGTCGAAGGGCGAGTACTTCGGCGACATCGTCAAGACCGCGATGTCGCGGCGTGGCGTCATCAAGGGTGGAGCGATGGCAGTGCTCGCCGTGGGCGCGGGCAGTGCTCTCGCGGCATGCTCGACCGACGAGCCCGCCACCACCGGAAGCGGAACCTCGAGCACGTCGGGTGCCGATACCCCGCCCGTCGACGGTGTGGATTTCGTTGCGGTGGAACCGAACACCGAGGACGCGGTCGTGGTACCCGAGGGCTACGAACAAGGCGTCGTCATCCGCTGGGGTGACGCGGTGGTGGCAGGCGCACCGGCGTTCGACTTCGACAACCAGACGGCCGCTGCGCAGGAGAAGCAGTTCGGCTTCAACAACGACTTCGCCGGCCTGCTGCCGATCGAGGGCACGCCCAACGCGCACCTACTGGTGGTCAACCACGAATACAGCACCGAGCCGGCGATGTTCAAGGGCTACGACGCGGAGAACCCCACCCGCGAGCAGTTCGATGTCGCCCTTGCCGCACACGGACTTTCGGTTGTGCAGGTGCAGGGGGAATCCGGCACCGGCAAACTGACGCCTGCCATGGGGCAGTACAACCGCCGCATCACCGGCACCACCGAGTTCGTCGTCACCGGCCCCGCCGCGGGCAGCGATTTCCTCAAGACGAGCGTCGACCCCACCGGCACCACGGTGTTCGGCACGTTCAACAACTGCTCGGGCGGCCTGACACCGTGGGGAACGGTGCTCTCCGGCGAGGAGAACTTCAACCAGTACTTCGGCAACGCCGAGTCGGTCACCGATCCCGTGATGGCGCAGCGTCTCTCGCGCTACGGAGTCGAAGGTGCCGCGAGCGACCGCAAGTGGGAGCGCTTCGACAAGCGCTTCGATCTGGCGCAGGAGCCCAACGAGGTCAACCGCTTCGGATACATCGTCGAGGTCAATCCGTGGGATCCGCAGTCGGCCCCGATCAAGCACACCGCGCTCGGCCGTTTCAAGCACGAGGCCGCAACGATCCACGTCACCGATGACGGCACCGTGGTGGCCTACAGCGGCGACGACGAACGCTTCGACTACATGTACAAGTTCGTCTCCAGTCGAAAGATGATGCCCGGCACCGGCCAGGCCGCGATGCGCAACAACCTGACGTTGCTCGACGCGGGCACGCTGTACGTCGCCACCCTCACCGGCGATACTCCCGACGAGATCGACGGATCCGGCACCCTGCCGTCCAACGGTGAATTCCGTGGCACCGGAACGTGGATCCCGCTGCTCGAGACCGGCGAGAACGGCCGTGGCACGTCCCTCGTCGACGGTATGTCGGCCGAGGAGGTCGCAGTGTTCACCCGTCAGGCAGGCGACAAGGTGGGCGCAACCAAGATGGACCGCCCCGAGGACTTCGAGCCCAACCCGGTGACCGGCAAGGTCTACGTCGCGCTGACGAACAACTCCAACCGCGGCACCGAGGGCAAGGCGGCCGCCGACGAGGCCAACCCCCGCAACACCAACAAGAACGGTCAGGTGCTCGAGCTCGACGACGACCACGCGGGCACGTCCTTCACCTGGAACCTGCTGCTGGTCTGCGGTGACCCGAACGAGGCCGACACCTACTTCGGCGGCTTCGACAAGAGCCAGGTCAGCCCCATCTCGTGCCCCGACAACCTGGCGTTCGACGCCAAGGGCAACCTGTGGGTCTCCACCGACGGCAATGCTCTCGACTCCAACGACGGCCTGTTCGCCGTAGTGCTCGACGGCCCACGCCGAGGTGAGACCCGCCAGTTCCTGACGGTTCCCGCCGGCGGTGAGACCTGCGGTCCCATCGTCTCCGACGAGCGGGTCGTGGTGTGCGTACAGCACCCGGGCGAGAGCGACGACGCCACCGCCGACGCACCGATCTCGCATTGGCCCGACGGCGGCGACACCCAGCCGCGGCCCTCCGTCGTCGCAGTGTGGAAGTCTGCGTAGCAGTTCGGAATCGGCAGTGAACCGAAAGCGCCCGCAGTCGAAAGCAGTCGACTGCGGGCGCTTTTCCGTTCTCGCGCTACTGGTGTGGTTGCGAGACGTACAGGTGGACGGGCGTCACCAACGAGCGAGTGCCCTCAACGATTCCGGCGTGCCCGCGTAGTGGTTGATGTCCGTACGCCCGTCGATTCCGGGAATCGTGCCGCGATCGGTGAACTGCCAGAACAGCCACTCGGTCCAGCCGCCGGGGAGCGGCCCCAGCTCGTCGCCGTAGTCGGCGATCCACAGCGGATAGTTGTTGAACTCGTGGGTGTCGGCCATCGCCGTCCGCCAGAAGTTCGGATAGGTGTAGATGATCGGCTGACGGCCGGTCAGCGTCTGGACCGTGTCGAGGTACCGGTGCGTCCAGTCGATCACCTCGGCTGGCGACCGGCCCTTCGCATCTTCGAGGTCGAGCACGGGCGGCAGATCGCCAGGTCCGTTGATGCCCAGCACCAGTGCCGAGTAGTACGCGCCCTGCAACTCTGGCGAGAGCGTCACATCGGCGTAGTGGTACGCCCCGCGCGCCACGTTCGCCGTACGCATGACGATGGAATCCTCGACGAAAAACGGGTTGACGTAATCCAGCCCTTCGGTGGCCTTGACCATCGCGAATCCGTGGCCTGCAGCCTTGACGGCGTGCCAATCGATCGAGGTGCCGTCGATGTGTTGCCACGACGAGACGTCCGGTCCCTGCGGAACGGCGGACGCTATCCCTGGCGCAGCACAGGCGATGACACCGACCGAGAACAATCCGAACAGGGCACGCAACGTGCGGGAGAAGAACACTCGGGTGAGATTAGGGGCCCGGACCTGGGCACTCAATGGTGAACAGTCACTAATGCACTCTGTTCACAGACGTGGTTGAGTCGTCACTGATGAGACGTGGGTAACACTCACGCTGCCGACAGCGACATACCCAGAGTCGGCACGAACAAACCCAATGGAAACACGAACTACATCTCTTGGCTCGGAGGCGCACCCATGACTGTCGTGAACGATCTCTCGCATCTGGCTCTCACGGAACTCGACCCGTCCGACTACGCGGTGCCGACCATCGCGCCGATCCGAAGCACCGGACACCTCGACCCTGTGTTCTGCATCCATCCCCTGGTGGGTCTGGTCGACTGCTACGTGGGTCTGGCAGCTCACGTCGACGACGACCGCCCCATCTACGGCGTCCAGGTACCCGCGTCCGGTGAGCGCGCCGAATCCTTCGCAGCACTGGCGGCGCAGTACGCCGACGACATCGCTCGCATCCAGACCGACGGCGCCGTCCACCTTCTGGGCATGTCGTTCGGTGGAGTTCTCGCCCACGCCATCGCCGTCGAGCTGCAGAACCGGGGCATCAGCGTCGGCGCACTGACGCTGCTGGACAGCGACCCTGTGCTGGCCCGCGCCGAGGGCGCAGATCTCCTCGGAGCCATGGGCGACGAGATCGATCGCAGCCATGTCGAGGAACTGCTCGCCGTCGCGTCGCACAACGACGAACTCGTCCAGCGCCACCTGCCCGGCATCTACTTCGGCGACATCCTGGCCGTCTCGTCCCTGGGCACCGACTCCGGTTCCGCGTGGCATCCCTTCGTCTGCGGCACCGTCGCCAAGTACCTCGTGCCCGACGCCACCTCGTTCGACGTCGTCGGCCCTCTCGTCGAGAGCTACCTCGACTGACCCTGCTCGCTACCCCAGCCAGTCCAGCACGGCCGCGGCCGTCCAGGATTGCTGCATGCTGCCGAGCGGCTTGCCCGTGAACGGCTCGTAGTACTCGGCGAAGCTGCCGTCGCTGGCCTGGCGCAAGCCTTCGTCGCGCAGCGACAGTGACCGCTCCGACCACCCGCGACGCGCAAACGCCCACGAGAACAGCCACGTCATCACCGGCCACACCGGCCCGCGCCAATACTCACGGGCACGGAAATCCTTCGACACCGGCGACGTCGACGGCGGAACCGCGTACCGCAGATCCGGATGTCCACAGAATCGTGTGCCCTCGAAGATCCGCAGTAGGTTGCGCTCCTGCTCGCGCGGCAGTCCGCCGCACAGCAACGGAGCGAACATCGCGATGGTCTCGGTGCCGATCCACTGACCCGTCCGCAGATCGAAGTCACGGGCCCCACCGGAGCGCGCGTCCGTCGTCGCGATGACTCCCTTGCGGAACTTCTCCGCCCACGACCGCAGCTCCCGAACATCGGAGTGGGGACGCGAATGGTCCTCGCCGATGGTCGCGAGCACATCGCAGGCCACCGCGAAGATGGCGCTGACGAACACATCTTCGACGGCAAAGCTCATCTTCGTCTTCAATGCATCGTCGTCGTACCCGACCTGCTTCATCTCCTCGACGAGCCAGATGTAGCGGTCGTACTCGAGATTGCTGGGCCGCTGGGAGGCATCGGAGATGACCGCCTTGTCCTCCCGGAAGTACGGATCCATTTCTCCGGGAACCACATTCGCGTAGGCCGAATCCCACCGTGGCGAATTGTCCATCCCCGACTCCCAGCCGTGGAAGACGGCGACTCTTCCGTTGTCGTCGACGTCGCGGGCCTGGGCGAGCCAGCGATGCCACCGCACCAGATCACCCCAGCGTCGATCGAGAAACTCCTCGGCGACGGCACGCGTCGTGCGTCCGTGGCGCTTGGAATGATCGAGGATGCGCTGCACGGCAATCGCGTGCACCGGTGGCTGGGTGATGCCCGAGGTCTGCGGGTTCATCGGCGCGTGCGGGGCGAGCGTGCCGGTGGCCCACCGCGCCGGACCGGGAAAGTAGCCGTCGACACCGTTGGCGAAGACGATGTGCGGGATCATCCCGTTCTTCCACTGCGCCGAGAGCAGCGTGTCCATTTCCACCACGGCGCGCTCGACACTCAGCGGTGCGAGCCCGACGGAAACGAACGCCGCGTCCCAGCTCCACATGTGCGGATACAGCCTCGGGGCCGCGCTGGTCATGGTACCCAGGTCGTTGCCCCTGAGCAGATATGCCGCGCGCGCCGCCAACTGCGTGGAAGTGAAACCTCGATCGCCCATGCAGACAGTTTGCGTCCGCGCGCGCGATTCCGCTCGTTTCGATTGCGGACCGACCCTGTCCGCGATCCTTCCTACAGTGGTTTTCACCAGCCCACCCAGGAGGAAACAATGGCCACCGAAAACACCGACATCGAGAAAATGCTCGCCGAACAGCGCGCGAACTTCCTCATCACGGTCCGCGGCATCAGCGAAGAACAGGCGCACACCCGAACGACCGCCAGCGAGCTCACCCTCGGCGGACTGCTGCATCACGTGATCAGCAACGAACGGCACTGGATGAAGGTGATCGCCGAACTCGACGACACGGCCGAGTTCGACATGGAATCCGCCGGTGACGAATACGTCATGGCCGAGAACGAAACGGTCGCGGGGTTGATCGCCGAATGGGAAGAGGTGGCACGCTCCACCTCGGCTGCGCTGGAGACGTTGGACCTCGACCTGTCGGTCCCGGTGCCGACGGCACCCTGGGCACCCGAACGCATCTGGCAGAGTGCGCGATTCACAGTGCTGCACATCCTGCGCGAGATATCCCAACACGCGGGACACGCAGACATCATTCGCGAAGAGCTCGACGGCGCGAACACCACACAGACCTGGGCGGCCGCGGCGGGGATGAGCTTCTAGACCCTCTGGTTACTGTGGCTGTATGACTCGTACTGCGTTGGTGACCGGAGCAAGCCGTGGCCTCGGGGCCCACATCGCCCGACTACTCGCCCCGGATCACCACGTCCTGCTCGGCGGACGATCGACCGAGTCTCTCGCACCGATCGCGTCGGAACTGGCCGGATCCACCCCGTGGCCGGTGGAGCTGACCGATCCCGACGCGGTGGCGGCCGCCGCGGCGGGCATCGATTCTCTTAACGTGTTGGTGCACAACGCCGGAGTCGCGGCGCTGGGGACGGTCGAGGAGTCGACGGCCGAGGATTGGCGGCGACAGTACGAGGTGAACGTCATTGCCGTCGTCGAGCTGACCCGGCTGCTGCTGCCGGCGCTGCGAAAGGCGAACGGTCATGTGGTGCTGATCAATTCGGGTGCAGGCATTCGCGCGAACCCCGGTTGGGGCGGTTACGCGGCGAGCAAGTTCGCACTCCGGGCCTTCGGCGATGCACTGCGGCAGGAAGAGCCGTCGTTGCGCGTGACCTCACTGCATCCGGGACGCATCGACACCGAGATGCAGCAGGAGATCGTCGCGCACGAGGGTGGGGAGTACGACGGCTCGAAGTTCCTGCAGCCCAGCACCGTTGCCCGTGCAGTGCGCAATGCGATCGATACGCCTGCCGACGCTCATCCCACGGAAGTGGTGCTGCGCACCAGGTGAGTGGAAATGCCCGCGGTCGTTGCGCAGGCTCCACTCCGGCCTCGTAGTAGGGGTCGAGTTTCCGCTCACAGCGCTCAGAGATCGTCGAGTTTCACTATGCCGTCTTGCAGAGCCCGGGCGACCAGTGTCGCCTTCGTCGGCGCAGCCCGACCGACGCGGGAGTATTTGTCGCGAATTCGGGTCAGGTGTGTGTTGACGGTTCCCAGGGCGATGTGGAGACGAGCACCGACTTCGACTTTGGTGTCGCAGTTCAACCAGACCTTCAGGACTACAACTTCACGCTCCGTCAGTCCGGGTGACGTGTACGTCGGCGCTGGCCGTTGGCCATGATCTCGCCCCGAGGCAAGAGTGGAACGGGTGACGGGCGGCCTCGGGCCGAGGGGTTTGCGCACTGTCCCGGGCACTGCGACGCGCGTCTGGACTTGGGGTCGATGATCGATCAACACCATCTGGTCCTCCTCGAGATACCGGCCTTGAGGCCGATGTGTATCGGACCACGGCCCTGAACCCCCTGCAACACAAACCAATTCGAGAAGAACATCGATTCGAGTGTTCGGTCTACACCGAGATGTAGTGATAACTAAACAGTGCGGGCGCGGTCACCGGATTGCTATAGTTCGTGATCCACTCAGGTGCTCTGAAGTCCAGTGAAGGCGGTTGACGTTGAACCCTAGGCCTGTCCCGCGTGAACAATTTCTCCACGCCGGATACCGGCTCCTGAACGAAGTGGACATGACCGATCTCGCCCGGTCGCTGTCCATCTCGGCGGTAGTCGACGGTGCTGGGCTGTCGCACCAGACGTTCCACAACACCTACCCAGGGAACTCCCGCAGCGGAGGTTCCGGCGGCAAAGAAGCGTTTGTGGCGGATCTGCTCGACAACCTCACCGTGAATTACAGCGGAACTGCACCGACCGACCCGCCTGCCGGGCTACGAGACGCGGCCGCACCCGTGTCCGCCCTATTCGAAGACCTGACCTCCGGCCTGATGCGGCGGCGCCTGGTCGCCACCTTGCTCGCTACCGACCACGACGGGGCACGCAAAGCCGTCACCCCCGAATTCGAGCGACTGGACGCCGACCTGCGCACCAAGGTGGGTCAGGCTATCCAAGCTCAGGGCGGGTCCGTCCGCCAACCGATGTCACTGACCTCCCTCTCCACTGTCCTCGGAGCTCTGCTCGACGGACTCGCACTACGAGAGATGCTGACTCCCGGTTCCTTCTCCGGGGACGACATTGCCGCAACGACCACCTCGATCCTGCGGTGGGCAATCGATCCACTGCATTCCGATCGGCAGGCACACGACCCTGAACCGGCATACCCTTCCGACGACTCCGACGCTCTACGGCCAGACCTCGAGGCCGACGTGATCGCCGCAACGGAAGCTCTGTTCGTCGACAACGGATACTTTCTCGTAACTCTCGCCGATATCGCGGCGGCCGCACGCCTCCGAGCCGACGACCTTAGACGGCTGTTCCCGAGCAAAGTCGACATCATCGTGGCCGCGCTGAAACCGAAATTCGATCGCGTACTGCGATTGCGGCGAGCCGATGAGCGTCTCGGCGTCGAACCCGCTATCGCATTGCGCCGCACTCTGATCGAAGTAGGCGAATTCGTGATCGACAACCGAGCCATGAGTTCCGGGATGCTGCTCGCCTTGAGCTTCGAGCAGTTTCAGCAACCCAACACCGTCACCACAGTTCTGGAAAACCTGTACCTGCCATCTGCGGTGATCCCGATCCTGGAACGGGGACGCGAAGCGGGCGTGTTCAGCGATGAAGCACCGACGATCGAGGCGGCAATCATGCTGACCAACAACGTCCTGTTTCGATGCTTGACGCGGCCGACCGAAACGGCAGTCGACGTTGCCGACGGCGTTCTCCGACTGCTCATGCCCGGCATCGCAACAAGGACCCCATAAGGGTGCCGCACCACCGCGCCGATTACTGCGGCGTGGCGAGGTGAGTGTGACCGAAATGGATCCCATGCACTGGGATCGATTGGCACGACTGTCGCAGCACCTGCTCGACGACATCGAAGTCGGATCCGGGGACCACGGCACCTGGTATGTGAGTCGCGATATCGAGGCCGCGTTGCTTCGACGCACTGTCCTGGGATCCGAGCCGCAGATCGTGGTCGGTGAGGCCGGGCACGGAAAATCGACACTGCTGTGGTCGCTGCACCGAGCGCTACAGGAGCAGGGGCTCCATCCGCTGCTGGTCTCTGCCACCTGGCTCCATCCTGGAGACGACGGTATACGTACAGCCTCGAACGCCGAGATCATCTCCGCCATCACCGGTCGACCCGGCGCCATACTGTTGCTCGACACCGCGGACCTGATGCTGCACAGCCGCTCTGCTCGCCACGACATCATCGACCTGGTCACAGTGCTCGCTCGGACGGCAGTCCCCGTAGTTCTGACGACCAGGCCGCTCGAAGGACAAAGCCTTCCCGCGAACCTTGGGCACAAGATCACCCTCGGGCCGTTCTCCTCGAACTCCGAACTCCCGACCGCAATCGAGGCCCTGACCGTCGAATTCATCGCCGACGACTCGGTGATGTCCACGAATCCGGTGTCGGCGATCCAGTCCGCCCTGGCCCGCGGTGCTCTCGTCGACGACGTGTGCACCAGCCCCTTGCTGCTCAGACTGCTCTTCTCATTGTCGGCACCACATTTCCCTCAGCTCGAACTCGACGTCACCGGCCTCTACAACCTGTTCTGGTCTCGCCGTATCGTCAGCGATCACCGCTCCGGACCGGAGGTACCGGCTGAGGACTCCGATGACCTCTCGGCCAGTGCTGGGTTTCTGGCGATCGCCATGCTCGCTCTGGGCACACCCGAACCACCCGTCGACGTCCTTGTTCGACGCGCGGCGCAGGTCGCCGCATCGGCGGACCATGCGTACGACGACGTGGTCCTACGCAGACATGTACGGGCACTGACCCGGCGCGGAGTGCTGGTGACAACCGACAATCGTGCCCGGTTTCTCCATCAAACGTTCTTCGAGTTCGCCGCCGCCAAGGGTCTCGCCAACAGGGGAGCCGAAGACGAACTGCCGAGATTGACAGCTCGTGTTGCACAGACGCCCGACGATTTGTTCGTCGGTGCCGTGGTCGAACAAACCTTGATCATCCTGGGAGCAGATCGGCTGGCCAGACCCGCCGTCCGCGCGAGCTGTCAGACCCTCATCCGCACCGGGCTTCCGTATCCCATCTCGATTGCCATGACCGCGTGGGCGCATCACCCGGCACTACTCGAGCTCACCGCTGACATGTTCGCTGCGGTCGCCGATGACCAGCTGCGTCATTACCTGACGACGCTGCCCTTGCTGGACTCACGGCAATTCGCCCAGCGTGCACGAGATTTCGGCAACCGACTCGACATCATTCCCAGGGGAACAGGAACAGGAACATTTCACGAAATATTGTCGCCCCACGACAGCTCGGTTCATCCGCCGAAGTCGCGGGGGCCAGACGGACTCACCGCGTACCACGAGCGCCTCGTTCGTGCCCTGCAGCGCGTGGAGGCCCGGCGGGGTGAACTGGAACGCGCCACGGATGAGGCCTACCGTGCGATTCGACGCGCGGCTGGCAGCAAGGACGACGATCATCTCGGCCGCATCTTGTTCAGCATTTCCCGATCTGCGTTCTATCGGTTGAAAGCCGGTTCGAGTTGGAGTGCACCTGGGGAAAAGCTCTGCGCCGACATAGATGCTCACGGTGACACCATCGGCGAGCGCTTCGACCTCACGCGGTTGCACGACGCCTACGTGGTCGCGGTTCAGGACGCGGACGATGCCCGCCATGCCAGGGATAGGCATGGCGGATCCGCAGGTCGGTGATGTTCGTCGCCAGTTCTGAGTTTCTCGAGAAGTGGAACAAGCACGCCGTGCGATCGGATCACACCGTCCCCCAACGTGATTCCCGTTCACCGCCCGTCCGGCGGTGGACATGATCGAAAGGTCAGGCCATGAACCCGGCAGATCGGCACGACCCAACACACACGGCTCTCCGGCTCGTCCAGTCCATCGCGCTCTCCGTGCCCGCGTATCGCCGTCTCCTGGCCGAGCACGGAATCGAGATCGACGCGATCGCCACGATGACCGACCTCGCTCGATTGCCGACCACCTCGAAGGACAACTACCGACGAACCAACATCCTCTCCGATCTGCAGGCCGGCGGACCCGAGGAAGTCGAGACCATCGCAAGCAGCGCCGGATCTTCGGGCACCCCGACCTTCTGGTCACGTGGCCAGCGGAGCACCGATCACGGAGCAGCGATGTTCGGGCACGTACTGCGGGAATGTGCCGACACGGAACAGCGCACGACTCTCGCCCTCGTGACGTTCCCACTCGGTCCGTACATAGGAGGTGCCTTCATGTACGCCATGTTGCTCGAACTCCGGAAGCGTGGTCACCGGCTCTCGATAGCGACCCCAGGCATGGATCCCGACGTCATTGCGGAGGTGGTGTCCGAGGCCGCAGATGGATATCAGCAGATCGTCATCTTCGCGTATCCCCCTATTGCCCGAGACCTCCTCGACACCCACGGCGAGCTGCTTCGACGGCACGACGTCGTGATCATCGTCGGCGGTGAACCCGTCAGCGAAGCATGGCGATCCCTCGTCCACGGCATGCTCGGCGACCCCGACGGAGACCGAGTGCGCGTGGTGTACGGGGCAACCGACGTCGGATTCGTCGGCTACGAAACGGCAGCCACAATCGCCATACGCTCAGCGTCAGTTGAGGATTCGGTCTTGAACCGCACGATGTTCGGTACCGAGTACGCCGAAGGAGATGTCGTGCAGCAACCCGCATTCGTGCAGTATCGACCCGAGTTCACCTACATCGAAGTCGATTCCGACGGGTACCTACTCTTCACGGTCGGCGGCGTACTACCGCTGGTGCGGTACCGGGTGAACGACAGGGGTGAAACCCTCGTCGGCAGCGCCGTCCGCGAACGACTGGCCGACGCCGGCTATCCTGCTCTGGCGGACGGTATCGACCCGAATGCGCACTATCTGTTGGTTTTCGGACGAACCGACGTCGCCGCCATCTACAGTGCCGTCAACATCTATCCGGACTACTTGCGGCCGGCCGTCGAACACATCTCTCTGGCAACACGATTGACGGGACGGTTCATCGCTCGCTGCGAGACCGACAGCGAACAGCGCCAGACATTGACGCTCGACGCCGAGCTTCGGCCCACACTGGAATCCGATCCCGATACTGCCGAACAACTCCGGCAGCTGTCCATCGCCAGCCTTCGACAATTGAGCGCGGAATACCGCATCGTGCACAACCAGAAGGGTCACGACGCAGAACCCGTCGTACGCCTGCGGCCGTTCCGCTCCGCCGGCTTCGTCACCGGAGGTAAGCAGAAGTCGATCGACTAGGCACCTCCGCTCAGCCCCCCCCGCACCCGTCCTGCCGACGGGTGCGGGCACCTCACCTGCCCGAGGACCCGTCCACTCAGAGTCCTCACGCGACGCTCGGTCATGGTCGCAGGTCTGGAACTCGGTCTGCGAAAGTCCTACGGTTGAGTCATGGCACTGTCGAAGGCAGAACGCGAAGAGTTTCTGGCCGAGTCTCACGTCGCCGCGCTGTCCGTGGCCGCGGGCCCGGATCGTGGTCCGTTGACCGTCCCCATCTGGTACGACTACACACCTGGCGGCCAGGCCTGGGTTCTCACCGGCAAGACGTCCAGAAAAGCCGAATTGATCAGAGCCGCAGGACGATTCACGCTCATGATCGAGCAGTCGAATCCGACCATCAGATACGTGTCCGTCGAGGGACCGGTTGCGCGGGAAGAGCCGAGTACGCCGGAGCTACTACGCGCCATGGCTGCCCGCTACCTACCGCCGGAGAAGGTCGACGGCTACCTCGAGATGGCCAACAGCGAGCACGAAGAGAACGTGGTGTTCCACCTGCAGCCGGAGCACTGGCTGTCGGCCGATCTGGGCGCGATCTGAGAGAACCACCCGGGTTCGTACTACGGAGTCGGTGTCAGGGCGTTGCCGGGCGGGATGGTCGCGCAGTTGCTGTACGTCGGCCCACCGGCAAACCGCTCGGTCAAGAACTGCAGACTCTGAGCCTCGAATGCCGGGAAGGCTTCGCTGTGCGTCAAACCGTCGTACTGCGCATACTGCACATCGACGCCCCGGCCGCAGTATTCGTACGCCAGTCCCTGTACATCCGCGGTGATCATGACGGAATCGCCGATCGGATCGGCGTGCCCGACAGCCAGGAACATCGGCGTCCGCGGAGTGCCCTGGCTACCCATGATGTTGTCGTCGATCGCCGCCACCACCTCGGGCACGTCGAGCATGGAGGTGTACGGCGCCTTGACCATCGACGCGTCGGTGAGTGTCGGGTAGTCGTCGGCGAACTGGGCGATGCACTCCTGATCGACCTGATCGATCACCTGGCGGCCGTAGTCGGAGATAAAATCGTCCAGGTCGAGACCGTAGGCGCGTTCGTAGGCGACGATCAGCGCCGGGATGACGCCCGCCCACTCCTTGCTTCCGCTGACGTACGGCAGGTTGTGAGCCAGGTCGACGGGCAGTCCGCCGGCAGCCGCTCCGACGAGGTTCAGCTCGGGTGCGTACTCGGGGGCAATCTCGGCACCCCACTGCGTCGGGACGGAGCCTCCGGAGTATCCGACCATGCCGACGGGTGTGCTCGACGGAAGCTGTAGGAAGGACTGAGCCGCACGAATGCCGTCCAGCGCTGCGTAACCCGACTGCCGCCCGATCGTCCACTCGAGCTCCTCACCCTCGTAATCCGGCACGACGACGGTGTAGCCCGCTGCGAGGTAGCCTGCAATGACCGCCTGTTCCGCGCCGGCGATGGGACTCGTGGACCCGCCGCTGAGTGTGTACGAGGGATTGCACTGAGAGCCGAGGGCGTCGTACGCCATGTGGTACGAGACGATCCGCGTCGGCCCGGGGACCAAGGGTCGCAGGACGGTGGCGACCGTGACGACTCCGTCACCTTGCTGATCGGTAGTTCTGTACAGCACCTGGCTACCCGTGATCGGGGTCGGCTGGGTGGGGGTACGGAACGTCATGGGCCTCGACCGAAGCACCGTTCCCGGGGAGACGTCCAGGCCGCCGTCCCAATCGTAGAACGGATCGTCGGCCGGAATCGGTGAGCCGGGCCCCGGATCTGCCTGTGCAACAGGGACACTCACGAGCGTGACGGACCCGAGAACCAGGACGACGAAGGCCACCAGCCTCGTCGCGAATCCTTTACCGACCTGTGACATGGAACAAATTAAAGCCCCGACCTCGAAGTTATGGACGGAAATCGCCAGATTTTCATCCACAACTTCGAGTTCGGCGGAGGGTCACTTCAGGACGATGTTCACCATTCGACCCGGGATCACGATGATCTTGGTCGGGGCCTTGCCGTCGAGCAGAGCCACGATTTTCTCGTCGGCCAGAGCCGTCTTCTCGACGTCGTCCTTCGTCGCATCGGCGGGGACGGTGATGCGGCTGCGGACCTTGCCGTTGACCTGGATGGGGTAGTCGACGGTATCGGCGACCAGCCACTTCTTCTCCACGCGCGGGAAGGGCCCGTGCGCCAACGACTTCTCGTGACCGAGCTTGCTCCACAGTTCCTCGGACAGGTGCGGGGCCAGCGGAGCGAGCATCAGGATCAGCGGCTCCACCACTCCGCGCGGCGCACCGTCGGGGTACGCCTTGGTGATGTGGTTGGTCAGCTCGATGAGCTTGGCACCGGCCGTATTGTCGCGCAGCGCAGCGTAATCCGCGTGCACACCGTCGATCACACGGTTCAACACCCGCAGCGTGTCCTCGGTCGGCTTGTCGTCGGTGACGCGGACCTCGCCGGTCACCTCGTCGAGCGCCAGTCGCCAGACGCGCTGCAGGAACCGCTGCGCGCCGACGACGTCCTTGGTCGCCCACGGCCGTGAGGTGTCCAGCGGCCCCATCGACATCTCGTAGAAGCGAAGGGTGTCGGCACCGTACTCGGCGAAGATCTCGTCGGGGGAGACCGAGTTCTTCAGGGACTTACCCATTTTGCCGTATTCACGGTTGACGGGCTGGTCCTGATAGAAGTAGCCGCCATCGCGCTCGATCACCTCGGCCGCGGGTACGTAGACGCCTCGGGCATCGGTGTAGGCGTAGGCCTGGATGTAGCCCTGGTTGTAGAGGCGACGGTACGGCTCGCTCGAGCTGACGTGGCCCAGATCGAAGAGCACCTTGTGCCAGAAGCGCGAGTACAACAGGTGCAGCACCGCATGCTCGACGCCACCGACGTAGAGATCGACTCCGCCGGGATCGTTCGGTCCGTGGATCTCCGGACGCGGTCCGACCCAGTACTTTTCGTTCTGGGGGTCGGCGAAGGCCTCGGAGTTGGTGGGGTCGATGTAGCGCAGCTGGTACCAGGAACTACCGGCCCACTGCGGCATGACGTTGGTGTCGCGGGTGTATGTCTGCAACCCGTCGCCCAGATCGAGTTCGACGTCGACCCACTCGCTGGCCTTCGCCAGTGGCGGGGACGGCTCGGAGCCGGCGTCGTCGGGATCGAACGAGACCGGTGCGTAGTTCTCGACCTCCGGAAGTTCCACCGGCAGAGCGGAATCCGGCAGGCCATGCGGGTTGCCCTCGGAGTCCCAGACGATCGGGAAGGGCTCACCCCAGTAGCGCTGGCGAGCGAACAGCCAGTCGCGCAGCTTGTACTGAATGGTGCCGCGGCCGGTGCCGTCGGCCTCCAACCGCGCGATGACGGCAGCCTTGGCCTCGTCCACGGGCAGGCCGTCGAGGAAGTCGGAGTTCACCAACGCGCCGTCGCCGACATATGCCGCCTCGGTGACGTCTCCGCCCGAAATGACCTCGCGCACAGGCAGACCGAACGCCGTGGCGAACTCCCAGTCGCGTGCGTCGTGCCCGGGTACGGCCATGATCGCACCGGTGCCGTAGCCCGTGAGCACGTAGTCGGCGATGAACACCGGCACCTGCTCACCGTTGACCGGGTTGCTCACGTAGGCACCGATGAAGACGCCGGTCTTCTCCTTGTTCTCCTGCCGCTCCAGATCCGACTTGGCCGCGATCGACGCGCGATATGCCGCAACGGCTTCCGCGGGAGTGGCGGCTCCGCCCGTCCACTTGTCGGACACGTCGGAAGGCCACTCGGGAGCAACCAACCCGTCGACCAGTTCGTGCTCGGGGGCGAGCACCACGTAGGTCGCACCGAACAGCGTGTCCGGGCGGGTGGTGAACACCTCGATGTTCGAGAACGAGACCTGTGCACCACGGGATCGCCCGATCCAGTTGCGCTGCATGGTCTTGACCTTCTCGGGCCAATCCAGGTACTCGAGGTCGTCTACCAGGCGGTCGGAGTACGCGGTGATTCGCATCATCCACTGCCGCAGGTTCTTTCGGAACACCGGGAAGTTGCCGCGATCACTGCGTCCGTCGGCCGTGACCTCCTCGTTGGCGAGCACCGTACCCAGACCGGGGCACCAGTTGACCATCGAGTTGGACTCGTACACCAGGCGGAAGCCGTCGATCACCTCACGACGCTCGCCGACGGTCAGCGAGTCCCAGGAGCGGCCGTCGTCCAACGTGCGCTCACCAGAGGCGAACGCCGCCTCGAGTTCCGAGATGGGCCGCGCTTTGCCGAGGTCCGCGTCGAACCACGAGTTGAAGATCTGCAGGAAGATCCACTGTGTCCAGTGGTAGAAGTCGACGTCCGTCGTCGCCAGGGACCGTCGGCGATCGTGTCCGAGGCCCAGCCGACGCAACTGGCGTCGCATGTTGGTGATGTTGTCCTCGGTGGTGCTGCGCGGGTGCGTGCCCGTCTGCACGGCGTACTGCTCGGCCGGCAGACCGAACGCGTCGTAGCCCAGCGCGTGGAGCACGTTGCGACCCTGCATGCGGTGATACCGCGCGAACACGTCGGTGGCGATGTAACCGAGAGGGTGGCCGACATGTAGGCCGCTGCCCGAGGGGTACGGGAACATGTCCTGGACGAACAGCTTGTCCTTCGGGACGTCTCCGGCGAGGGTTCCGACCGGGTTGGGAGCGTCGAAAGTGCCCTGCGTCTCCCACAGGTCCTGCCACTGCTCCTCGATGTGCCCGGCGAGTTCGGCTGTGTAGCGGTACTCGGGGGCGGACTCGGTGGGTGCTTCAACGGAATCGGTCACACCTACCAGCCTAAAGTGTGACGCGGCCCGGCTGGTACCAGGACCTCGCTGCGCCGTATCCTGGCCAGGTGGTCATCGTCTCGGTTGTGTTGTTCGTGCTCGCCCTCGTCGTCGGCGCTGTCGCCCTCGCGTCGCTGCTGGGCCGGCTCCCACGCAACCGCTTTGCCGGTGTCCGCACCGCCGAGGCCATGCGTGACGACGAGACGTTCACCCTCGCCAATCGCGTCGCCGGTCCCACCACCGCCGCATCGGCCCTGGTGCTGGCCATCGGCGGCGTGGCCGCTCTTGCGCTGAGCGGCATCACCGCCGTCGTGGGCGTCGTCGTTGCCCTCGTTGCCGCGCTGTTCATCGCCGCGGCAGGCGGATCCATCGGGGCCCGCGCAGCAGCGGCCGTTCCGCCACCCGCCGAGGCGGACGGATGCGGAAGCTCGTGCATCTCGTGCAGCCTCAAGGACGCCTGCCAGCCGAGCTGAGCAGATGAAGGCGAAGGCACTACGCACGTTCGACCCGGCCGGAGTCGTCTTCGGCGTCGTCTTCCCCCTTGCGGTAGCCGCACTCGGACTCGTCCTGGCATACCTGTGGCAAGGCCGCCTGCCGGAGGAGGTCGCCACTCACTTCAGCGGCACCGAACCGGACGACTTCTCCAATCCGCTCTCCAACGCCTGGACCCTTGCCATCGTGATCGTGCTGGTGGGCGGCGGGTGCAGCGCCGTCGCATCGTTGGCTCGGGTGCTGCTGATCATGCGTCGCACGATGCTGATCATCGGGCTGACCGTCGTCGGGCTGATCGGTGTTCTGCAGATCGCGACCCTTGTTCGCGAACTGGACATGGCGACCGCGCAGAGCGTCACCATCCCCGGTTGGGCCATAGCGGTGGGGACCGTCGTCGGCTTCGCGGCCGGGCTGTTCGGCGCGTCGCGACTGCGTGACCACCGCGAACGCGTCGTCGCCACGTCTGCGCCGCACTCCGATCTCCCGCGGTGCAGCCCCGAACTACCCCTGGTGGTCCGCGTCGGTGCCAGTCGCATCGCCGGTATCACCGTCGTGGCTGTATCCCTGGCCGGGGCCGCTCTGACGTGCTATCTGTCCAGCTCCCTGTGGCCGATCTTCCTGTTCGCCCCACTGACGATTCTGATTCTGTCGTTGCTGCGATTCACCGTGCACATCGACAGCGACGGCCTCTTCGTCTCGAGCCTGGGCATGGCGGCATTCGATTACGGAATCGACGAGATCACCGGTGCCTCGGTTCGGGCGGTCGATCCCTCGAAGGAGTTCGGCGGTTGGGGTCTGCGGGCCAAGGGACGCGGAAACTACGCCGTCGCCACCGAGGCCGGCCCCGCGGCCTTCGTCACGTTCGCCAACGGGGACCGGCTCACCATCGGTTCTGCCGACGCAAAGAAGATCGCAGGCACTCTCAACTCATTGACCGCCCGCACTCGCAGCGCCACGGTGGATTAAGTTAGCCGAGTGAAGTTGTTGCGGGATACCGTGCTGGATCCCTTCCTGTTGGGAATCTTCGCGGTCGCAGCGCTGGCGAGCCTCTTCCCGGCGACCGGCACGGCGGAGGACGTACTGGGCTGGGTGACGCGCATCGCCATTGCGCTGCTGTTCCTGATCTACGGCGCCCGACTCTCGCCCCGCGACGCCTGGAACGGCGTCAAACACTGGCGGCTGCACTCGGTGATCCTGGCGTGTACGTACCTGCTGTTCCCGGCGCTCGGGCTGGCCCTGCGGATCCTCGTCCCCGGCGTCATCAGCGACGACCTCTACACCGGAATGCTGTTCCTCTGCCTGGTCCCCTCGACCGTGCAGTCCTCCATCGCCTTCACCTCCATCGCCCGCGGCAACGTCGCCGGTGCCGTGGTGAGCGCCTCGTTCTCCAACATCATCGGCGTCTTCGTCACCCCACTGCTCGTGATCGCCCTGATGACCACGACCGGTTCCGTGACCATCGACCCCAGCTCGGTACTCGACATCGCCCTGCAACTACTGCTTCCGTTCGCCGTCGGTCAGCTCATCCGGCCCTGGGTGACAGGCTGGCTCACCCGGCACAGCGCGCCGACGAAACTCGTCGACCGCGGTTCGATCCTGCTGGTCGTCTTCGCCGCATTCAGCGAATCCATGAACCAGAACGTGTGGTCCTCGGTGGCGGTGTGGCGCATCGGCGTCGTCGTCGCAGTGTGCGCTGCGTTGCTCGCCCTGGTGCTGGTGATCACCTGGTACGGAGGCAAGTGGTTGGGCTTCCCCTTCGAGGATCGGGTGGTACTGCTGTTCTGCGGATCCAAGAAGAGCCTGGCCAGCGGGCTACCGATGGCAGCGGTGCTGTTCGTCGGCCAACCCGTCGGACTGATCGTGCTGCCGCTGTTGATCTTCCACCAGATTCAGCTGATGGTGTGCACCGTGATCGCCCAGCATTTCGCGCGACGACCGGAAACGGAACAGAGCCCGGTGGGCAGCGTCGCGGACTAGATTGGGTGTCACTCGAGCCGATCACGGGAGAAGACGATGACCAGGAAAATCCATGCCGACGGTATCGTCTCTGCGGCCTACACCGGCCGCCTCGCCACCAATCCCGTACCCGCACTGCGACTTCCCGAGGAACAGCTCGATCCCGACGCCGCCTACCGCTACATCCACGACGAACTGATGCTCGACGGCAGCTCGCGCCTGAATCTGGCGACGTTCGTCACCACGTGGATGGATCCCCAGGCCGAGAAACTCATGGCCGAGACGTTCGACAAGAACATGATCGACAAGGACGAATATCCGTCCACCGCCGCCATCGAGGAACGCTGCGTCAACATCGTTGCCGATCTGTTCCACGCGCCGGGACTCGACCGGGAGGACCCGTCGTCGGCCACGGGGGTGTCGACGATCGGATCCAGTGAGGCCGTCATGTTGGCCGGCTTGGCGCTCAAGTGGCGCTGGCGGGCCAGAGGAACGGGCACCGGCACTCCGAACCTGGTGTTGGGCAGCAACGTTCAGGTGGTGTGGGAGAAATTCTGCCGCTACTTCGACGTGGAGCCGAAGTACCTTCCGGTCGAGCGCGGTCGCTATGTCATCACCCCCGAGCAGGTTCGAGACGCGGTGGACGAGAACACCATCGGTGTCGTCGCGATCCTCGGCACCACGTTCACCGGGGAACTCGAACCGGTACAGGAGATCTGCGCGGCACTGGACGCGATCGCGGGTAGCGGCGGGCCGGACGTACCGGTCCATGTCGACGCGGCCAGTGGCGGATTCGTCGTACCGTTTCTGTACCCGGAGCTCGTGTGGGACTTCCGGTTGCCTCGGGTCAAGTCCATCAACGCCAGCGGCCACAAATACGGATTGACCTATCCAGGAATCGGATTCGCCGTCTGGCGAACCAAGGAAGACCTCCCCGATGACCTCGTCTTCCGCGTCAACTACCTCGGCGGAGACATGCCCACCTTCACGCTGAACTTCTCCAGGCCGGGCAACCAGGTGATCGGGCAGTACTACAACTTCCTGCGCCTGGGCAGGTCCGGCTACACCGACATCATGAAAGCACTGCGCGACACGGCCGTTCGCGTCAGCCGACACCTCGACAAGCATCCCGACATCGAGGTGATCACCGACGGGTCGGCCATCCCGGTCCTGTCGTTCATGTTGAAGGACCATTGCGGTTTCACCGTCTTCGACGTCTCCCACGAGCTACGTGCCCGCGGATGGCAGGTGCCGGCGTACACGATGCCCGACAACGCCACCGACGTCGCCGTACTCCGAATCGTCGTTCGAGAGGGCTTCAGTGCGGACCTGGGCCGAATGCTGTGCATCGCCATCGACGACGTGATCGCCGGACTGAAATCCGGTGGCCACTCGACGGCCACCGCATTTGCCCACTGACCCCACGTCGGAGCAGGTTCCGAGTAGCGTCCACTCCAGTGACGTCGGCGTCCTCGCCGAAGCATGGTGGACCCGGAGATGGGGTGGACTGCATGGGTCTGTTGACTCGCGGTATCGCTTGGATCGGTCTGTACATCGCTGTGGCTGTGGTGCCCTTGATATTCGCGGTGATGGGACACCCAGGTCCCGGACGAGGATTCCTGACCGACTTCTCCGTTGCCCTCGGATTCATCGGGTTGTCGATGATGGGTATGCAGTTCGCCCTGGTCGCTCGATTCCAGGCTGCCGCAGCCCCATTCGGCGAGGACGCGCTCGTGCAGTTCCATCGCCAGGTGTCCTACGTGGCGCTGGCGTTCATACTCGCTCATCCGATCCTGCTGCAGATCGCAGGAACGGACATCCTCGGCCGTGGCGCTGGCGTTCATCCTCGCTCATCCGATCCTGCTGCAGATCGCAGGAACGGACATCCTCGGCCTGCTCAACCTCGTCGAGGCACCGTGGCGGGCCCGGTTCGCCGTGACCTCCACAGTGTTGTTGCTTGTCCTCGTCGGCACGTCGATCTGGCGGCGCAAGCTACGGATGCGCTACGAGGTGTGGCAGATCGTGCACGGGGTGATCTCGGTGGTGGTCGTCGCCTTCGCGTTGGCGCATGTTCTTCTCGTCGGCTACTACGTGGACAGCACGGTCAAGAAGGCGCTCTGGCTGATCATGTCCATCGGTCTGGTGTCGTTGCTGCTGTGGGTACGGGTAGCCCGACCGATTCGGCGTATCCAACGCCCCTGGCAGGTGGATTCTGTCCGACCCGAGCGCGGTGACGCCTGTACCGTGACGCTGAGCCCAGTGGGACACAACGGCTTCCGCTTCGAGCCCGGACAGTTCGGCTGGATCATGGTCGAGCGATCACCCTTCGCCGTCACCGCACATCCGTTCTCGTTCTCCTCGAGCGCCGAGAACACCGCAACCGTGCAGATGACGATCAAGAATCTCGGGGATTTCACTTCCACGGTGCCGACACTGACCCCAGGTTCGCGGGCCTATCTGGACGGGCCCCACGGTGCCTTCGGTCCGGATCGACACGAAGGCCCCGGCTTCGTACTGATAGCCGGTGGAGTGGGCATCACGCCGATGATCAGCATCCTGCGCACCATGGCCGACCGTCACGATCGCCGACCCTATGTGCTGTTCTATGCCAGCAGATCGGAAAAGGACATCACCTTCGAGACCGAACTCGACGATCTACGCGAGCACCTGGATCTGACCATCATCCACATTCTGCAGAATCCACCGCCGGACTGGACCGGCGAATCGGGATTTCTCGATCGTGAGATGTTCGCTCGTCATCTGCCCGAAAGGCGCCACGCCATGCAGTACTTCGCCTGTGGCCCAGGGCCCATGCTCGACGCGATCGAGGACTCGTTGATAGCCCTCGGCGTGCCCGCACCGCGAGTACACACCGAACGCTTCACCTTCGTCTGATCGGATGCCATCGTGAGACACGTCTATACGACCCGCGCCGTCTTCGTCATCGCGCTGCTGTTGCTCGGAGCTGCCGCTTGGTTCGGACTGGCGACCCAATAATCGAGAATCAGTTCCGTTCGACATCGATCGGGTGGGACGCGAGCAGTGCCAACGGCATCGGCTGCCGGCGTAGAACGTGCGCCCACAAGTCGATTCGCGGCGGACCGATCACGTCGGATGCCAACGCCGACACCACCATCCAGTCCTCGCGATCGAGTTCGCCTTCGAGTTGACCGAACGTCCAGCCCGAGTATCCGGCGAAGATGCGTACACCCTCGATGAGTGGGCCGATATCGGCTGGATCGGAATCGAGATCGACCATCACCACTCGGCCGTCGACGCGGCGCAGACCGGGAACGCCGTCGATCGACACACCGGTCCGCAACGTCGCCAGGCACAGGGCGGAATCGCGCTTGACCGGGCCACCGACGTACAACGCCTGCGGCTTGGCTGCCAGCTCGGACCAGTTGGGCAGTACGTTCTGCACCGCCGTCTCACTGGGACGATTGATCACGACACCGAGGCTGCCCGCATCGTTGTGTTCGATGATGTAGATGACGGTGCGCCTGAACGTGGGCTCCACGAGTTCGATGGACGACACCAACAGACTGCCGGGACGAACATCGCGCAAGGCCGACGCCGTCTGGTCCTCGGGTTCCTCCGCATGCGATGCCACGCTCATCATTGTGGCACCGAGCACCCGCGGATGTGGCGCAAGCGATACGGCCAGTCCTCATGAGTCGAGTCCGGCGATATCGGTAAGAAGTCCCAACTGGTACTCGAACAGATCGTCCCTGCTGGCGAACGTCGTGGCTCCGTACTGATCGAACACATCGAAGCTGATGGCCCCGAACAGTGACGCCCACACCATGACTCCCAGTGCGATCAGCTCGTCGGGCAGATCCATCTCCATCTGTGCACGAATGTCCTCGAAGCTGCCGTGCAGTGACGCCAGCTCGGGCGGATCGGCCTCGACGTCCGGTCGACGTGTCTGCCACGCCGAGTGCAGGACGGCCACCAACGTGGTGATCACTCGGGTGCCCGGCCCGGTGGTCTGCTCCGCGGGGGCGTGATAGCCGGGCACCGGGCTGCCGAAGAGCAACGCGTAGCGCGCCGGCTCCCGCAATCCCCACTGCCGCACCGTCCGGCCGAGCGCGAGGAATTTCTCCTTGGGTCCGTCCGCTGCGTCCACCGCTGCGTCGACGGCGTCTCCGAGCTCGGTGTATCCGTCGACGACGAGCAGGGTCAGCAGCTCGTCGCGACTGGCGACGTATCGGTAGACGGCCGAGGACACGACTCCGAGGTCCCGCGCGACGGCGCGCAACGACAGGGCCGCGGCGCCGTCGGCGGCCAGGTGTTCGCGTCCGATGCGCGTGATGTCGGCCAGGGTCTGAGCGCGGGCTCGGGTGCGGGGAGTGCTCGCCATGGCCCTCACAGTAACTCCTGCTCTTTTAAGAGAGCAGTGCTCTTGCTTTTGTGCAGCCATGGGTGCAGACTCGACGTATCAGAGAGCACCGCTCTCGTTTACCTCGAATGGAGCGATCATGACCGAACTTCACGTCGTCACCGGAGCCGGACCTGTCGGCTGGACGGTCGCCGAACAGCTTGCTGCACAGGGTCATTCGGCGCGAGTCCTCACTCGATCCGGCAGCGGCCCCGAGCACCCGATGATCGAACGCCGCGTTGTGGACATCGAATCCGACGACCTTCGACCGCACCTGAGCGGTGCCACGGCCATCTACCACTGCACCCACGTCGCGTACGAGAACACGGTGTGGCGGAACAAGCTCGTCGCCATGGAGAACCGCGTGCTCGACGCGGCCGCGGGCACCGTCGTCGCGTTCCCAGAAAGTCTGTACGCCTACGGCCGGGTCGACGGACCGATCCGCGAGGATTCGCCCCGAGACGCGACGTTCCGCAAGCTGGGGGTGCGCACCCAACTGTTGGCCGCACGCGACGCGCACTCGACACCCACCGTCAGCGTCGCTGCCTCGGATTTCTACGGGCCGCGTGTGTTGACCTCGCACATGGGTGAGCGGGTGATCGCGCCGATTCTGGCCGGCAAACCGGTCCGCGTCTTGGCCTCTGCCGATCTGCCCCACTCGTTCACCTACGTCCCGGATCTGGCAGCCGCGATGATCACGGCCGCGGCGTCGCCGTCGCTGTGGAACACCGTCCTGCATGCGCCCACCGCGCCTGCGGTGTCACAGCGAGAAATGATCGAAATGTTCTCGGCTGCAGCACAATTACCGTCTCCGAAGGTCGGCATCATTCCGGCCTGGGCACTGCGACTGCTGAGCGCGGTGCCCGGACCGATGAAGGAACTCGGCGACACCCTCTACCAGTTCCGCTACCCCTACGTTCTCGATTCGGGCAGCAGCGAGGCGATCCTCGGGCACCAGCCGACGTCACTCGTCGACGGCACTGCCGCAACGATGGCGTGGTGGGCCGCGACTCCCGCCGTCTCCGTATGACGGGCGGGGGCTAAAGTCCCGTCGGTGAGCGACGCTTCCTTCCGTACCCGGCTACGCGAATCTCCGGGGGTCGGCAAGCTGACCACCATCAGGTTCGCCGGTCAGTTCGGCGACGGGTTGTTCCAGGCCGCGCTCAGCGGTGCCATTCTGTTCAACCCGGAGCGTGCGACGAATCCTGCCGAGATCGCGGCCGGGTTCGCGGTGCTGCTCGTCCCGTATTCGCTCGTGGGGCCGTTCGCCGGAGCTCTACTGGATCGATGGGATCGGCGGTCGGTCCTGCTGTGGGCCAATCTGATCCGCATTGTCCTGATCATGGCCACCGCGCTGCTGCTGTGTGCCGGAGTGGACTCGACACCGCTGTTGCTGCTGGCGCTGGCCACTGTAGGGCTGAGCAGATTCGTACTGGCCGGCGCCTCGGCGTCCTTGCCACACGTGATTCGGCAATCGTGGCTGGTGCCGATGAACTCGGTACTGGCGACCGTCGGATCCGGTTTCGCAGCGGCAGGCGCGGGCCTCGCGGTCGCGGTGATCGGTCTCGTCGGCGCAGGGGATCTCGGTTCGGGCATCGCAGTCGGTCTCGCCGCCACCGGATCGATCGTCGGAGCGATCGCTGCGGCCCGCTTCCGACCACGGTCACTCGGACCGGGCGTCGAGAGCCGCACCGACAGTCCGCTGAAAGACGTTGCTGCAGGGCTGAAATCAGGCGCACAGGCCGTCTGGCGCTCCGCCGGTGTCACGACCGCGATGCTCGGCATCGGTGCGCACCGCATCGTGTTCGGCATCAACACGCTGATCATGGTGTTGATTCTTCGCGAGACTACGGGCAGCACACTGCCCGGCGGCCTCGCCGGCTTCGGCATCGCTGTCGGTGCCACGGCGATCGGCATGTTCCTCGCCGCCCTGATCACCCCCTTCGCCGTTCCCCGTTTCGGGCGCACCCGCACGATCGCCGCCGCGCTTGTGCTCGCCATCGTGGCGCAGCTCGGTGCCGTATCGGGTCTGACGCAGACCAGTCTGCTGATCGGAGCCTTCCTTCTGGGCATCGCCGGGCAGACCGTCAAACTCAGTGGCGACGCTGCCATGCAGATCGAGATCGACGACGCCCATCGCGGACGCGTTTTCGCGTTGCAGGACACCGTGTTCAACGTCGCGTTCGTCGCTGCCCTCGCTGCTGCGGCGGCCGCGGTCGGCCCGGACACGACCGATCTGAGCCAGGACCCCACCGCGCACATCCTGGTGTTCGTCGGGGCCGGTATCTACGCTCTCGGCCTGGCCGCGGCGGTGATGAACACCGGGCGCACACGCCGCTGACGTGGTGTACCTTTCCGTATCGGACCGACAGGTTTCGTCGGAGAACACGGGGGCACCGCATGTACGGCCGCACGACGTCGCTCGGGTGCATACTCGCGGTTGCCGCAGGTACGGCCGTTCTTGCTGCGCCCCCGGCGTTCGCAGCACCGCCTCCGCCGGTGAACTCCTGTGGCGAAACAGGATTCGACCCCAAGGACTACCCACCCGAGCCCACCGGGCCGGGCAATCCGCCGCAGCTGCCGCCGTTGCCGGATCGTGTGGTGATCCCCGTGCCGTATCCGTCGATCGAACTCGTGCCGGTTCCCGACCCCGCCCCGAACAACACTCGCGTGCAGGCCGAACCGCTGACCGACCCGTGTGCGGACCCGTGCCCCGATCTCACCGACGACACCGATTCACCGACGCCGGCAACGGGCTCTGCAGATCATCTGCCGTTCCCCCGCATCGAGATCGACCCGCAGCCCGAAACCATTCCCATCCCGATTCCCGGCCCGGGCGGCGCACCGGCAACGCCGCCACCCGCACCCGCCGTCGCATTCGGCGATTCCTTCGGTAAGGGATGGGAGTTCGGCGTCGTCGGCGGCGACGACTGGCGCTCCAACGCGCTCGGCCACAGCACCGACACCGACCTGTCCGACGGTATGACCCTGGATTCGGTGGTGCAGGATTCCCGTTGTCACGCAGCAGAATTACTACCCTCGCGCAAGGTGAAGAACTGGGAGACCACGGTCATTCCCACCTCCGGTTTCGCGATCGATGACCGGCAGTACATGTCGTACATGTCCATCAGGCGCTGGAGCACGATTCCTGGCCTGTGGTGGACCAACTACGGCGGCATCGCCTATTCCGACGACAACGGTTCCACCTGGGTCAAGGACGAGCATGCCAAGTGGGACAACGTCTTCGGCTTCTCCAAGTTCCAGGTGTCCACAATGGTCCCGGCGGGGGAGTACGTCTACATGTTCGGCACCGTCAACGGACGCGTCGGACAGGTCGGTCTCGCTCGCGTCCCGAGAACCGACGTACTGAACAAGACCGCTTACCAGTACTGGGTGAACGGCACCTGGGCTCCCGTCGGATCGAACGAGGCCACCCCCATCGCCGACGGTATGGCCGGGGAACTGTCGGTCCGTCACGACGAGTCCCGCGGCCTGTGGCAGATGACGTATCTCGATCCGATCCGCGGGGATCTCGTGCTGCGAGAGGCGAATTCACCCCAAGGGGAGTGGACCGCGCCCAGCACGCTGATCGACACTGCCGAGTATCCGAAGGCGTACGGCGGCTTCATTCACCCGTGGTCGACCTCGAACGAGCTGTACTTCACCATCTCCGAGTGGGACAGCTACAACGTCTACCTCGTCAAGGCCGAGCTTCGCTCGTCCTGAGCACGTGCGCGGGACGCGCCTACTGCGTGGGCCACCACTCGAGCAGCGCGGCCTCGGCGTCCTCGCGGGAGAGCGGTCCTCGATCGAGGCGCAGTTCTTTCAGGAACTTCCATGCCTTGCCCACGTCGGGTCCGGCCGGGATGTTCAGCAACTCCATGATGGCGTTACCGTCGAGGTCCGGCCGCACCCGCGCCAGGTCCTCCTGCTCGGCGATGCGGGCGATACGTTCTTCCAGGTCGTCGTAGGTGGCCTGCAGCGCCGCAGCTCGACGCTTGTTCCTCGTGGTCGAGTCGGCCCGAACCAGCTTGTGCAGCTTGGGCAGTAGCTCGCCGGCATCGGTGGCGTAGCGACGGACGGCAGAGTCGGTCCACTGACCCTTGCCGTAGCCGTGGAAACGCAGATGCAGGAACACCAGATGCGAGACGTCCTCGATCATCTTCTTGGAATACTTCAAGGCGCGCATGCGCTTTCGGACCAGCTTGGCACCGACGACCTCGTGGTGATGGAAGCTGACTCCGCCGCCCGGCTCGTTTCGCTTGGTATCGGGCTTGCCGATGTCGTGCAGCAGTGCGGCCCAACGCAATACGAGGTCTGGATCGCCGTCCTCGAGATCGATCGCCTGCGCGAGCACCGTCAGCGAGTGGGTGTACACGTCCTTGTGCTGGTGGTGCTCGTCGATCTCGAGCTTCATGTTGGGCACCTCGGGAACGATCCGCTGCGCCAATCCCGTCTCGCACATCACGTCGATGCCGTCGACCGGGTGCGCGCCGAGCAACAGCTTGTCCAACTCCACCTGGATTCGCTCGGCGGTGATGCGGTCGATCTGCTCCGCCATGTCCTCGATGGCTCGGTGCACCCGAGGCATCAGCGTGAATCCCAACTGGGAGACGAACCGCGCGGCCCGCAGCATCCGCAGTGGATCGTCTCCGAACGACACCTCCGGTGCCGACGGGGTATCGAGAACGCCCTCGAGCAGCGCATCCATCCCGCCGAGTGGATCGACGAACTCCTGAGCCCCGTCCGCTCCGAGACGTACTGCCATGGCGTTGACGGTGAAATCGCGTCGAACGAGATCTTCTTCGAGGCTGTTGCCGTACTGCACCTCGGGATTGCGGGAGACCTGATCGTAGGAGTCGGTGCGATAGGTGGTGATCTCGATCGTCTGGCCGTCCTTGGCCGCACTGATGGTCCCGAACGCGATGCCGGTGTCCCACTGATGGTCCGCCCAGCCCGACAGCAACCTCTGCACGTCCTCGGGCCTGGCGTCGGTGGTGAAATCCAAGTCGGTTCCGAGTCGACCGAGAACTGCATCGCGCACCGTGCCACCGACGAGGAAGAGCTCGTGCCCCGCCGCCGCGAACAGTGCACCCAGCGGCGTCAACACCGGAGCGAGTTCGCGCAGCGTCACAGCAGCTCCCGCCAGCAACCTCTCCCGGCGGGCATCGGTCTGCTCGGCGGAAACGGAGGACAGGGACTGATCGGCCACGGTGGAAGAGCCTACTTGCGCCGAGCCGATCGATTGTCCCGGCCTTCACCCCGCGGTGCGGCACAGTAGAAGAGTGCGTACAGGCAACTAGTATGGATCGGGTGTCTGCTGCCGAACGTGCGAACAGGAGCCGCCGCAACCCGCGGCGGCGTCAGGCACGCGCCGACACCGAAGCACCCAAGCTGCGGACCGTCCGCGAGACCTCGGCAGGAGGCCTCGTGGTCGACGGCCTCGACGGGCCTCCGGCCAAGCGTTGCGCCGCCCTGATCGGCCGCACCGACCGCCGCGGACGCCTGCTCTGGTCCCTGCCCAAGGGTCACATCGAGCAGGGCGAAACGGCCGAGCAGACGGCCATGCGCGAGGTCGCCGAGGAAACCGGTATCCGCGGTACCGTCCTGGCCTCGCTGGGCAGCATCGACTACTGGTTCGTCACCGAGGGCCGACGCGTCCACAAGACCGTCCACCACTACCTGCTCCGATTCCTGGGCGGCGAACTCTCCGACGAGGACCTCGAAGTGACCGAGGTCGCGTGGGTTCCGCTGACCGAACTACCGTCTCGACTCGCCTATGCCGACGAACGCAAACTCGCCGCCATCGCCACCCGCCTGATCGACGACATGAGCAGCGGCAACTCGGGCGCACCCATCCCCGGCGGGAAGTGATCGTGCGGGCCCGGAAGGTCGCTGCCGCCGCATTGACCACGTTCGTTCTTGCGGTGGCACCGTCGGTCGGCACCGCAGCACTGATCCCCGCGCAGCTTCCCGGCGCCGCAGCCCAACCCGACTCCTCCGTCGGCGACGCGAGCGGCACCACCAGCGCAGTTCCGGACACTCCGATGACGCAGGACGGCAACCCCTTCCTGACGCTGAGCATCGAGACCGTCGCCCCCTCCACCGTCACCACCAGCAGCGACCCGTTCGTCACCGTGCGCGCCACGGTGAGAAACACCGGGGACCGCCGCGTCGACGACGTCAGTGTCCGGATGCAGGCCGCTGCCGCCGTCGACACCACCGCCGGACTGCGGACCTCGTTGACTCTCGACCAGGACCGATTCGAGCGGGTCGGCGATTTCGTCACGGTCGCCGACTCGTTGGAGAAGGACGAGAGCCGCCAGTTCGACATGTCGATGCAGCTGCGCAGCACCACCGAACCCTCGCTGGGAATCGAGGCCCCCGGCGTCTACCCGCTACTGCTCAACGTCAACGGCACCCCCGAATACGGCGGAACCGCACGACTCGACGACGCCCGCTTCCTGCTCCCGGTCGTCGGACTACCCCGCAATCCCGGTGAGATGGACCCCACCGCTCCCGGCGCGATGCCGCTGCCCCCGAACACCAGCAACCCCGTCGCGATGACGGTCCTGTGGCCACTGGCCGACATTCCTCGCCTCGCTGCCGGAATCCCCGGTTCCGTGGACGAGCGCGTTCGGCTGATCGACGACGAACTGGCCGGCGAACTCGCCGGTGGCGGACGGCTCGACACCCTGCTCAAAGCGGTCGAATTCGCGACGCAACCCGGCCTCGATCCCGACGGCAGACTGGCGTCGAGCCTGTGTATCGGCCTCGACCCCGACCTGCTCGTCACCGTCTCGAACATGACCCGCGGATACCTCGTCGTCGATAACCCGGCCGATCCCGCCAGCACGACCCGCGAGGGCACCGGAAGTGCAGCCGCGGCCCAGTGGCTGTCCCGACTCGAAACGGTCGCGTCGAGCAGCTGCGTGACGGCGATGCCGTTCGCTCAGACCGATCTGGGAGCGGTGGCCGACATCGGCGATCCCACGTTGCTCAGCAGTGCCGTCAGCACCCCGGCCGACATCGTCGACGGCATCCTCGGCATCACCTCGACGCGAGGCTTCACCTGGAGCACCACCGGTGGGGTCGACCCGGGCACCGCCGATGCTCTGCGGTCGGCCGGCACCGACACCGTGCTGGTCGCCGACAACAGCCTCGACCCGCCGACCTCGGCCCCCACCTCGCTGCTGGATTCGTCCGAGACCCAGCCGTCGGGGGATCAGCAGACCGAGACACTGGCCGTCACCCACTACGACGCCGCTACTGCTGCGGCGCTCGCCGGCGTCGGAGACACCCCGTCCACGCCCGCCCTGACCCCCACCGAGCAGCGCTTCGATCTCGCCACCGACTCCCGCACCGCACGCCTGCAGGATGCTCTCGGAGCCATCAACTTCCATGCACTCGTCGGCGCCGATCGGCCCGGCCGCACCGTCACCGTCGCGCCCCCGCAGTACTGGACCGCGGGCGGGGACGAACCGTCGGCGATTCTGTCGACGGTGTCCTCGCTGCTGCGTTCCGGTCTGGCGACGCCGCGCCCACTGGCCGAGTTGCTCGCCGAGCCCACGTCCGGACCCCCGGTGACCAGCATCGACGCATACACCGAACTCGATGCCGACACCATCGGCCTGGTGCGATCGCAGAGCGCCCGGGTCGACACCCTGATGCAATCGCTCGTCGACGATCCTCAGTCCGAGCTGACCCCACGGCTGTACACCGCCCCGCTGCGCGAGGACATGCTCCGCGCACTGTCGACGGCGGGTCGCGCGGGCGCCGCCACTGACGAAACCGGCACCATGGCGAGCGACCGACTCGCCGCCATCCGCATCGGACTGGACACCATCTACGGATCGGTGACCGTGCTGGCCCCGGGCGGGGTCTACACCCTCGCCTCGGAGCAGAGCCCGCTGCTGCTCGTCGCCCGCAACGACCTTCCCGTCCCGGTCAACGTGCTGCTCCGGGTCGATGCGCCGCAGGAGATGACGATCAGTGACGTCGGCATCACCCAACTTCCGGCCCGTGGATCACGGACCATCACCGTCCCGGCCGAGGTGGACGACACCCGCAATCTGTCGGTCGACTTCTCCGTCACGACGCTCGACGGCTCCCGGCTCGGCGAGGTCTCGACGGTGTCCGTTCGATCGAACGCATACGGCCAGGCACTGGCGATAATTACCGCCTGCGCCGGTGCTCTCCTACTGTTACTTGCAGGTCGACGCCTCTGGCACCGTTTCAGAGGTCAACCCGACCCGGCCGACGAAGGGTACGAGAGACCATGACAGGCAACGTCCCGTACGACGGCGACCTGCCGCGGTCACGCATGCCCGCATCGCAGGTGTTCCGCCGCACGACGCCACCGCGGTCCGCGCCATGGGAGCGGCAGTCGCGGCCGGAGCTGCGCTCGTACCCGGCGCCGCCGCCGCTCGACGGGCAACCGGCCGCCGACGACACCGTCACGCAGATGATCCCGCGATTCCGGGACGAGGACTACCCGCAGGCACCGTCCGGAACGGTTCCGCCGACGAGAATTCCGCCGGGCGGGTCCGACCCGGCGCCACAGCCCGAACCGAGGCCGCAGAAGTCACTGCTGGCCGCGTCCGGTTCGATCGCGGTAGCGACCCTGGTCAGCCGCATCACCGGATTCGCCAAGCAGGTTGCCATGACGGCCACCCTCGGCGCGGCGCTGGCCAGTGCGTTCACCGTCTCGACGATCCTGCCGAACATGATCTCCGAGCTCGTCCTCGGCGCAGTGCTCGGAGCCATCGTCGTTCCGGTGTTGGTCCGAGCCGAGCAGGAGGACGCCGACGGCGGACGGGCATTCGTTCGGCGCCTCTTCACCATCGCAGTGGCGCTCCTCGGAACCGTGGCGCTCGCCGCCACCATCGCAGCCCCACTGTTGGCGCGGCTGATGCTCGACGGCGATCCGAAGGTCAACGAGGACCTGACCATCGCGTTCACCTATCTGGTACTGCCCGCGCTGATGTTCTACGGGCTGTCCGGCCTGCTCACGGCCGTGCTCAACACCCGCCAGAACTTCAAGCCCGGAGCCTGGGCACCGGTGTACAACAACCTGATCGTGCTCGCGGTGTTCGCCCTGTACCCCTTCGTCCCGGGCGAGATCACCGCAAACACGGTCGAGATGAGCAACCCCAAGATCCTCGTTCTCGGCCTCGGTGTGACCGCCGGTGTCATCACCCAGGTCCTCGCTCTGATCCCGGCCCTGCGCCGCGAACGCATCGACCTGCGCCCGCTGTGGGGATTCGACGAGCGACTCAAGAAGTTCGGCGCGATGGCCGCCGCGATCGTGCTCTACGTCGTCGTCAGCCAGATCGGGCTGGTCGTGGCCACCAGGATCGCGTCGGGCACCGACGATGCGAGCAACGTGATCTACTCGCAGGCCTGGATCGTGCTGCAGCTGCCGTACGGCATCCTCGGCGTGACGGTACTGACGGCCATCATGCCCAGGCTCAGCCGCAACGCAGCCAACGGTGACACTCCGTCCGTGGTCGACGATCTCTCGGTCGCGACCCGCCTGACGATGGTCGCGCTGGTGCCGATCGTGGTGTTCCTGACCTTCGCGGGGCCTTCGGTGGGCGAGGCGCTGTACGGCTTCGGCCGGTTCGCCGAGGTCGCACCCAGACTCGGCGAGGCCGTCAGCTGGTCGGCATTCTCCCTCATCCCGTACGCCCTGGTGCTGATCCACCTGCGGGTCTTCTACGCCCGTGAGAAGGCCTGGACACCGACGTGGATCATCCTCGGCATCACCGCCGTCAAGATCGGCCTGTCGTTGCTCGCCCCGATCGTCGCGTCCTCGCCCGAGCAGGTGGTGCTGCTCCTCGGTGCAGCGACCGGCCTGGGCTACACCGTCGGCGCGATCATCGGCGGATACCTGCTCCACAAGAGCCTGGGCAGCCTGCGGATGGCCAACGTCGGCAAGACGGTCTGGCTGGTGCTCATCGCCTCACTGGCCGGCGGCGCGGCCATGCTCGCGATCGACCGGATCCTCGGGCTCGACGCCATGATGAACGGCTGGGTCGGCAACTTCGCCCGCGTGGCGATCGACGCCGTCATCATGCTCGGCATCACGTTCTCGATCCTCTGGTTCGGCAAGATTCCCGAAGTTCTGGCGGTCACCGTGGCCCTGAGCCGCCTCGTCCGCAGATTCCGCGGCGGTTCCGAAGCGCGGGACGCAGATCTCGCTGCTGCAGAAACCGGCGTCATTCCGGTTATTCGATCCGAGCCCACATGGGACACTGCGCGGGATCGGCTCCCGTACCCTGGTCATCGGCACCCGGGGGCAGACGCTCATGAGGGTCGACCGTTCGTAGATCAACACGGGGCATATTCGCCTGAAGGAGTTACTGTGACCGACGACGATGTTGCTGGGGGGCCGGCACAATCTCCAGCAAGCGAAGCCGACCGAACGAGCGGCGGCGTCGAGGTCGACACCCAGGACCGCACCGAGCCCGTGAAGGCCGAGTCTGCTTCTTCCGCCAAGACTCCGAAGCCCGCCGAGACACCGGCGAAGACTGCAGCCGAGTCGACGGCACCGAGCGCGGCCGCGGCTCCCGAGCAGGACGTCGAGAAGACCGCCGCCGAGGCAACTCCCGTCGAGTCCGCTGCCGACAAGCCCGCCGCCGACAAGCCCGCTCCGAAGCCGGTGGATCAGACGATTTCCATCTCCAAGGCTGCTCTCGCGGCGCGTCCGACCGACAAGACCATCTCCATCTCCAAAGCCGATCTCCCGGTCGAGACTCCTAGCGAGAAGAAGTCAACGCAGCAGTCGAAGCCCGAGCAGTCGAAGTCCGCGGCCGATGCGGATTCCGAGAAGACCGCAGCAACCCCGGCCAAGCCCGACACTGCCGACTCGACCACCACGGACGAGGCCGCAGCTGCAACAGCCCCGGCGAGCGCTCCCGAGCGCACGCTCCGCGGCCCGACACTCATTCCCGGTGCCTCTGTGGCCGGAGGACGGTACCGACTGCTGGCACCGCACGGCGGCGCACGTGGACTCAAGTTCTGGCAGGCCCACGACGTCAAGCTCGATCGCGAGGTCGCACTGACGTTCGTCGACGCCGATCAGCAATCCACCGCCTCGACCGACGACCGCACCCAGGGACCGCAGGCGATTCTCTCGCGCACGCTCCGTCTGGGCCGGATCAATTCGCCCGGCCTCGCCCGCGTGCTCGACGTGGTGCGTGGCAGCTCCGGCGGCATCGTCGTCGCCGAGTGGACGCCCGGCCGGTCGCTGCGCGAAATGGCCGATACGGTGCCTGCACCCACCGGTGCTGCGCGCGCGATCAAGGTCCTGGCCGCAGCGGCCGAGGCCGCACACCGCAGCGGCGGGGCCCTGTCGATCGATCACCCCGATCGCGTGCGCATCAGCTCCAGCGGCAATGCCGTCCTCGCCTTCCCCGCGACACTGGCCGACGCCGACCCGAGTTCGGACGTCCGCGGACTCGGCGCAATGCTCTACGCGCTGATCACCGCCAGGTGGCCGCTGTCCGACACCACCGGCGGTGCCGTCGTATCCGGTGATGCGGCTCAGGCCCGCAGCGTCGGTGGCATGCGCCCGGCCGACCGCGACGACAAGGGTGCCCCGCTCGAGCCGCGACAGGTCCGTCCGGACGTTCCGTTCGAGATCTCCGCCGTCGCAGTGCGGGCACTGGAACAGAACAGCGGAATCCGCACCGCTGCCACCGTGCAGCACGTCCTCGATCAAGCAGCGGTCGTCAACGACAAGACGGATCTGATGCCGGCGCTGCGACTGGGCCAGCGAGCGCCCGGTGCCAGTGGGCACTCGCTCGCCGACCCCGAGGAGATCGCCGCCGAGAAGGCCAAGTCGATGCGTACCAACATCGCCATCGCGGTGCTCGGCGCACTGACTGTCGTCGTTCTCGCGTTCGCCGGCTTCTGGCTGTTCACTTCGATTGCCGGCAACGACACCGACACTCCGCTCGACACCCAGGACTTCGGTCTCACCACTCCGGCCACCGCACCACCGGCGGGCGATGCGACTGCTGCGCCTCCGGCCGAGGCCGGTGGACCGGTGGCGATGAACGGCGTCAGCGTGTTCTCACCCCAGGGTTCCGCGGACAACCCGAGTACCGCCTCCAACGTGATCGACAACGACCCCAACACCGCGTGGACGACCGACTCGTACTTCCAGCAGTTCCCGGCCCTCAAGAACGGTGTCGGGCTGCTCGTGTCCATCCCGTCCTCGACGCTGCAGAACGCGTGGATCGAATCGACGTCTCCAGGAACCGTCGTGGAGATCCGGTCGGCCCCGAACGACTCACCCAGCCTGAGCGACACCACGCTGCTCGGTGAAGCCACGCTGCAGAACGGCCGAACCGACATCGCCCTCAGCGACACGGAGCCGACCGGGAACGTGCTCGTCTGGATCACGAGTCTCGGTGAACAGGGCGGTCGCATCGCCACCTCGATCTCCGGGATCGGTTTCGACTCCTAGATCGGGCATTCGGTAACCAAAACGGGTTCGTTTCGTACTTCGCGGTCTCGATGGCCTAGGCTCCCCCCAATGCGTTAACACGGGGGGAGCCGTTTTCGTATGACCGAACGTTTCGATTCGGCGCCAGGGGAGCGCACGGATGCGGAGCTTCTTGCTGCCCATGCGGCCGGGGAGCCGAATGCCTTCGCCACACTCATCTACCGACACCACGAACATCTGTGGCTGACGGCCCGCCGCACGAGCTACACGCCCGAGGACGCCTCCGATGCTCTGCAGGAGGCATTGCTCTCCGCCCATCGCACGGCCGGGTCGTTTCGCGCCGACGCCGCAGTGCGGAGTTGGCTGCACAAGATCGTCGTCAATGCCTGCCTCGACCGTATCCGTAGAAACAAGGCTCGCCCGTCGGTTCCGTTGAGCGAGAACGAAAGTCACGAGCCGGTGTCGCCCAGGGATCGGATCTCCGAGACGGAGACGAGCATTCTCGTTCGGCAGGCTCTGATGACGTTGCCGCCCGACCAACGTGCAGCCGTCGTCATCGTGGACATGGAGGGCTACTCGGTGGCCGACGCTGCCGCATTGCTCGGCGTTCCCACCGGTACCGTCAAGAGTCGATGCGCCCGCGGTCGACTCAAACTCTCGACGCAGCTCGCGTACTTGAAAGATGCGGGGAACCGAATCTGACCCCCTCGCGTCTATACCGTGTGAGAGGGAAAGCAGACCAGGCGAAGGGAGGCAGGAACGTGCCGTCGAGCACCGACGCTCTACAAGCCCCGTTCTCGCCGGAGCTACTCGCCGATCTGCATGCGGATGCACTTCCCGAGGACGTCAGTAGGCAACTGTGGCCACTGGTTCGACTCGACGAGGATTCGATGCAGATACTCGCCGGTCTCGACGCCGTCTCGGCTCGACTGCACGAGGTGGGCGAGGATCCCACCGGGACGATGCCGATTCCGCCCGACGTCGCTCGGCAGATCGATCGCACCCTCCACACGGTCGAGCAATCGGCGTCCCCGGTGGGCGTCGTCGTTCCGCTGCGTCCGCGCAGACGCCGTGTCGTTCTCGGAACCGCCGCTGCCGCAATACTTCTGGCGACCGGATCGATTGCTGCCGCGGCGGTCCTGTTCACACCGGACGAACCCGAATCGATCACTGCCGACCCGTCGCAGGCTCCGGATTCGTCGCTGGTTCTCGATTCTGCCGACCTCGACTCCGGTTTCGCGTTCAGCATCATCGGCAAGCGTGATCCCGGGGTACTGGCCGATCCGGCCGACCTCGCTGCCTGTCTGCAATCCAACGATGTGGATCCGGCCACCACCGTTCTCGGATCGAGTCGAGTGCGCGTCGACGGGCGAGACGGAACCCTGCTGGTCCTCGCCGGAGCGCAGCCCGCACAGTTCATCGCCCTTGCGGTGGGTAACGACTGTGGCACCGCCAACCCGGACGTACTGACGCGTCGGGATATCGGCTGACAGATCTCTCACCGGGGAACAACTGCCTCTAGGGTGGTGTTGACCAGATGTACGTCGACCGGCGTGTGCGCTGAGCACTCGGTTGTCGACCGCACGTATACCCCGCACATGATCGGAAGGTCTGCATTGAGTACCCCCAAGGTTCACGATCTCATCATCGTCGGCTCGGGACCGGCCGGTTACACCGCCGGTGTCTACGCCGCACGGGCGGAACTGGAACCGATCCTGTTCGAGGGAACGCAGTTCGGCGGTGCGTTGATGACCACCACCGAGGTCGAGAATTTTCCCGGGTTCCGCGAGGGCATCATGGGCCCGGATCTGATGGAGCAGATGCGCGAGCAGGCGAAACGATTCGGCGCCGACATCCGAACCGAGGACGTCGAGGAGCTCGACCTGACGGGCCCGATCAAGACGGTCTCCGCCGGCGGCGAGACCTACCGTGCCCGCGCGATCATCCTCGCCATGGGCGCAGCAGCTCGCTACCTGTCCATCCCCGGTGAGGAGAAGTTGCTCGGACGCGGCGTCAGCGCCTGCGCCACCTGTGACGGCTTCTTCTTCCGCGATCAGGACATCGCCGTCATCGGTGGTGGCGACTCGGCCATGGAGGAAGCGACCTTCCTCACTCGCTTCGCCCGCAGTGTCACGATCGTGCACCGCCGCAGCGAGTTCCGTGCGTCGCGCATCATGCTCGAACGCGCCAAGAACAACGACAAGATTCGCTTCCTCACCGATACCAAGGTGCTCGAGGTCCTCGGCGACACCAGCGTCACCGGGCTTTCGCTCGAGCACGCGGAAACCGGCGAGAAGACCACCCTCGACGTGACCGGAATGTTCGTGGCAATCGGCCACGATCCCCGCAACGAGCTGGTCAAGGGCCAGGTCGAGCTCGACGACGCCGGCTACGTCACCGTCGCGTCGCCCACTTCGGCCACGTCCGTCGAAGGCGTGTTCGCTGCCGGAGACCTCGTCGATCACGTGTACCAGCAGGCCATCACCGCTGCGGGTACGGGCTGCACCGCGTCGATCGACGCCGAGCGTTGGTTGGCCGAGCAGGGCGACATCACCAGCAACACGCTCGAACACGCCGACCAGCCGGTCGACGCAGTCAACGCCTGACAGGCACCGAACTTCCAACATCGAGGAGATACACAATGTCCGACGACAAGAGCACAGTCACGATCACCGACGCGTCGTTCGTCGACGATGTTCTGACCAGTGAGAAGCCCGTCCTGGTCGACTTCTGGGCCACCTGGTGCGGCCCGTGCAAGATGGTCGCCCCGGTTCTCGAGGAAATCGCGGCCGAGCACAAGGACAAGCTCACCATCGCCAAGCTCGACATCGACGCCAACCCGCAGGCTGCTCGCGACTTCAAGGTCATGTCGATTCCCACGCTGATCCTCTTCCAGGGTGGCAAGCCGGTCAAGCAAATTGTCGGCGCAAAGGGCAAGGCCGCGCTGCTCAAGGACCTCGAAGGCGTTATCTGACTCACCCACACACAGTGTGGATTGCAGCGGAAGCCAGTCTTTCTGCGACAATCATCGGATGTGCCGATGCTTCGGCATCGGCACATCAGGTGCAAGTGTGAGTGCCGTCGGAACGATCGAGAGGCTTTGTCGAGGATGCAGGAACTCAGTCACGGCGATTCCGGACCCGCCGTCGCCGAGGTCCGCGGCACTCTGTCGGCTCTCGGATTTCTTCACGAAGCAGTCGTTCCCCCCGGTCCGATGGACGACGGCCACTGGACGGCTCCCGGTTCCGTCTTCGACGGTGCCCTCGGTGGAGCAGTACGCGCATTCCAGCAGCATCGCGGTCTGCTGGTCGACGGTGTGGTCGGCCCGGCCACGTATCGCGCGCTGAAAGAAGCGTCGTACCATCTCGGCGCTCGAACCCTCATCTACCAGCTGTCCGCTCCGCTGTACGGCGACGATGTCGCCTCGTTGCAAACGAGGCTGCAGGATCTCGGCTTCTACAACGAACGCGTCGACGGCTTCTTCGGCCCCCGCACACACGAGGGCCTGTCTTCGTTCCAGCGCGAGATCGGACTCTCCCCGGACGGCATCTGTGGACCGGCGACCCTGCGCTCTCTCGACCTTCTCGGAACTCGCGTCACCGGTGGATCCCCTCACGCCATGAGCGAGGAAGAACTCGTTCGCAAGTCCGGACCGCAGTTGACCGGCAAGCGCATCGTGATCGATCCCGATCTCGGTGGAGCCGACACCGGACGCATCGTCGACGGAGCCTTCGGCCGCGTCTCCGAATCGGAGATTCTCTGGGATCTGGCGAGTCGACTCGAAGGCCGCATGGCCGCGACCGGAATGGAAACCTTCCTCTCCCGTGCGCGCGGGACCAATCCTTCGGTCGCCGACCGCGCCGAGACGGCCAACGCCTGGGGTGCCGATCTGATGATCTCGTTGCGCTGCGCATCGAGCACCAGCCCCGTGGCCAACGGCGTCGCGAGCTTCCACTTCGGTAACTCGCACGGATCCACCTCGATGATCGGTCAAGTACTGACCAGCTACGTGCAGCGTGAAATCGTCGCCCGCACACCGCTTCTCGACTGCCGCAGCCATGGCCGCACGTGGGATCTGTTGCGCCTGACCAACATGCCGACCATCCAGATCGACCTCGGCTACCTCACCAACGAATCCGACGTCGAAGTTCTCAGCGACCCGCGGTTCCGCGACATCATCGCCGAAGCGATTCTGATCGCCGTGAAGCGCCTGTACCTACTCGGTCAGGACGATCAGCCGACCGGAACGTTCACCTTCGCCGAGTTGCTCGCCGAAGAGCTCGCTGCCTCCGATCGCCCCTGACCTACCGCGCGCGAACGCGTCGGTCGGTGAACGGTCAGCGCGCCCCGACCGTCGACTTCTGCTCGATATCGACGACGGAGATGCTGGCCGCGATCAGTAGCTGCTCGAGTGCAGACTCGACATCCTGCTTCCACCCGTGATCGCGATCGAGCTCGAGCCTCAGTCTCGGAAATCTGTGGTGGGGAGCAATGACCTCGAACCCGACCTTCTCGAGGAAGTCCGCTTCGATCATGCACGTCGACGCCGAACACGTCAGCTGCGCCGTGGCGTTCGGAACCGCCGGCGCAGCATCGTCGGCGTTGCGCCGAATACCGAACGCCTCCAGAGCGCGAACTCCACGATTGACGAGATCGCCCACGACCGCCTGAATCAGCGTGGCCGAATGCAGGTCCGCGTCGTCCGGCGAATCGATCCGGAGTTGGGTCAGTAGAACTGCATCGTGACTGACCGGCGATGTCGGGAACGTCGTCGCCCGCGGAACTGCGCGGGGTGGACAGTAGAGGGCGCATCCGATCGTCCTGCCGTCGACGGACAGCAACTGCCCGCACGATCCCCACTCGAGCATGATGGTCGACAGCCATACTTCGTTCTCGAATTCGAGGTCGACCGAGGAACTCTCCGACGCGGGGTCGAGGACCCAGAAGCTGCATCGCCGCGAATGCGTCGGTAAGTGCTCGAACGAACCGAGCGTCACTCCGGTCACCATCGCCGACACCGCTTACCTCAGCCTTCGTGCTCTCGTTCACCGCGAGAATTCTCGATCGGAGCCGATCCGCTCCTCGATCAGGATAGGCGATTGATTCGTTTAACCCGTCGGGTGGAGCCGATCATTCAAATGTGTTGTATCACAGTATTTTTCGGGCAGATTTCGAGATTTCGGGACCGCCTCCGACCGAGCTACGTCACAGTGACGTTTCGACCGCGTATGACTGGTCCTGAAAAATCGCCGCTACTTTTTCTTCTGCGCTTCCATCATCTCGACGATCCTCTGAAGGTCGTCGACCGAACCGAATTCGACCACGATCTTCCCTTTTCGCTTGCCGAGGCTGACCGTCACCCGTGTATCGAACGAATCCGAGAGGCGATCGGCGACGTCCTGGAGGCCTGGCATCTGAATCGGCTTGCGCCGGGGTGCCGGTTCCGGGCTCTTTCCGTCCTCCCGATTGGCAAGGGTGACGGCCTCTTCGGTCGCGCGAACGGACAGACCTTCGGCGACGATTCGCGCCGCCAACGACTCCTGCGCATCCGACCCAGCGTCCAGCGACAGCAAGGCGCGGGCGTGGCCGGCCGACAGAACTCCGGCAGCGACTCGTCGTTGCACGGGAATCGGCAACTTCAACAGACGAATCATGTTGGTGACGACCGGACGTGACCGACCGATTTTCGCGGCCAATTCCTCGTGCGTGACGTCGAATTCTTCGAGCAGCTGTTGATACGCGGCCGCTTCTTCGAGCGGATTGAGCTGCACCCGATGGATGTTCTCGAGCAAGGCATCGCGCAACATGGCGTCGTCTGCGGTTTCCCGAACGATCGCGGGGATCGACTCGAGGCCGGCTTCTTGGCTTGCTCGCCACCGACGCTCGCCCATGACGAGCTGATATTTCGCGTCTCCGGCGGCAGCGGAACCCGATACGAGGCGAACCACGATGGGCTGCATGAGCCCGAATTCGCGGATCGAGTGAACCAATTCGGCCAACGAGTCGTCGTCGAAGACGTGCCTCGGCTGCTTCGGATTGGCTTCGATTCGATCCGGTGCGATCTCGCGGTAGACGGCGCCGACGGGGGAGAGGTCGTCTCCACTCAGCACCGGCGGTGTCGGTGTGGGTGCCGTCGCGGTCTCGGTGGGCTCGTCGGCCGGTGCGGTTCGTTTCGGCTTGGTGGACGTGTCCGGACGGTCCTTCGCGTTGCGATCGGCCCCGATTATCACGTCTGCTGCAGCGTTGCCCAGACGTGGGCCGGCGTCAGGTCCGGTGGGGATCAGTGAGGCCAGGCCGCGGCCCAGACCACCTTTGCGCGTTGAGCTCATCTGGTTACTTCTTTCGTGCTTCGTCGATGCCGGCCGATCGGGCAGCGAGCTCTCGTCCGGCGTCCAGGTAGCTCATCGCACCTCGTGAACCGGGGTCGTAATCCAACACCGTCATGCCGTACCCGGGAGCCTCGGATACCTTCACGCTGCGAGGTATGACGGCGCGCAGGACGGCGTCGCCGAAGTGCTTGCGAACCTCTTCCGCGACCTGGTCTGCCAACTTGGTGCGCCCGTCGTACATCGTCAGGATCACGGTGGAGACGTGGAGTTCGGGATTCAGATGCGACTGCACCAGCTCGATATTGCGAAGGAGCTGGCCCACACCTTCGAGCGCGTAGTACTCGCATTGAATGGGGATGAGCACCTCGGTCGCAGCGACGAGCGCGTTGACCGTCAGCAGACCGAGCGACGGGGGGCAATCGATCAGGATGAAGTCGGCGTCGATACCGGCGAGCTCCTCCACCGACAGCGCCGTCTTGAGGCGCCCCTCACGGGCGACCATGGACACCAATTCGATCTCTGCTCCGGCAAGGTCGATGGTTGCCGGGATGCAGAACAACCTGTCGCTGTGCGGACTCTTCTGCACTGCGTCCTTGGCGCTCACCTCACCGATGAGGACCTCGTAGCTGGACGGCACACCGGAGTGATGCTCGACGCCCAACGCCGTGCTGGCGTTGCCCTGAGGGTCCAGATCGACCACCAGAACTGTCAGGCCTTGGAGTGCGAGAGCGGCAGCCAGGTTCACGGCGGTCGTCGTCTTCCCGACGCCGCCCTTCTGATTGGCAATCGTCAGCATGCGTCGCTTCGCAGGTTTCGGCAGCGACACCGATCCAGGATGCAGAACTTGGCTGGCTCGATGTGCCGCCGCGCCGATGGGAGTGTCGTTCGGTGAGATCGCGTTTGTGTACTCGAACCCGGAGTTGGCCGCCACCCCCGACTTGTTCCCCGAGTTGCTCGACGCGTTCTTCTTGGACGCTGTTTCACGTGAAACAGCGGGATCGGACCCACCCGACATATGTGCTCCTTAGTGCGGAACTGACTGTATTCAATACGATCGATCAGATCGAGCGTGGGACGTACGAGCCCACGATCGAAATCAGTGACGACTCAGTCTCCGCGGCTCACGCACCGCTCTGACGACGATGGTGGGAGTGGGCAACAGACCCACTCCACACTCCACTACCTCCAGCTTGCCAGCACCCATCCGAGTGAGGGAAGTCCGGTCGCGTTCGATCTCTTCTGCGGCGCTCGAACCCTTCAGAGCCAGCATGCGCCCGTGCTCATGAACCAGGGGGAGTGACCACTTCGCCAGCTTCTCCAACGGTGCCACCGCTCTCGACGTGACCACATCGGCACCGCCGGCTTCCTTCTTGACGCCGGGCTGTTCCGCGCGGCCACGCACGACCAAGATGTTCAGATCGTGTTCGTCGATGAATTCGGCGAGATACACGGTTCGACGAAGAAGGGGCTCGACGAGGGTCACGCGCAGATCGGGTCGCGCGATCGCCAGCGGAATTCCGGGCAAGCCCGCGCCGCTGCCGATATCGACAACGGTCTCGCCTTCATCGATGAGCTCACCGATCGTTGCACAGTTGAGGATGTGTCGCTCCCACAGCCGTGGAACTTCACGGGGTCCGATGAGGCCTCGTTCGACACCGGCCGTCGCCAACGAGTCGTGATACCTCCGTGCCAACTCGAGCCGATCACCGAAGATCTGCTCCGCCACGGCCATCAACTGGTTGCTATCCGATCCTTCTTGTTCCACGTGAAACATCTTCCCGTGCCCGGGCACGGAACGCCAAACGACATTGCTGTAACTCGGTCGAATACGCTCTCCACTTCACAATCGGCCGCAGAGCGGGCACCTGACGGGCGACACTCGGACGGTGCCGCTCATCCATTCACGAACGAAGCGGATGCCGATGTTCGGCCGAGTCGGGCCAACGGATGGAGCTGTCCCGTCCTCGGTCTTGCGGCCAATCTGCCGACACGAACCGGAATGGTGTGACCCATGCCGCCGCGCCATTTCTTAGCCCTCACAGGCCACTCGAGTCGGCACGCCATGTTTCACGTGAAACTGCTTTCCCGACGCATCGATGTAGACATCGTCGCCCCCGTGACTCGGCGAGCTGTCTCGTCCCAACTGGATCGGATTGCCGGCGCTACACACAACGGGCTCGGCCGATCGGTTGGCGCGCGTCCGCACGACAGTCGACGGATCCACAGGGCGAAGTGTCGGCCACATCAATGTCGGCCGCCCATCCCTGACCCCACGCGTTGATGTACACCCGACATCGATCGCGTCCATGTCTGCAAACACGTCCGTGACGCAACCGATCAACGATGACAATGTTTCACGTGAAACTGGGCACCAGCTGGAGCCGGCGTTGTCCGGGGGGAGTGGATCCGCGGACGATCGGGACACGAACGAATCTCGTCCCGCGACGAGCACAGTTCCGGGCACCGGCGGTTCCAGTCACGGCCACAGTCGGGGAGCGGCCCCGAGACGTAGATGTTCCCGATCGCGTCATGATCGACTCGAGCACCTACACGCCGCCTCCGAACTCGCAGCCGCATCCACAGATCATTTGCATCTACCGGTCATCCACATCGCCCACGGACTCGACGACCCACACGTGCGTCCTGTCGATGTCCGGCAGTCCCGAACGCACTCCGGCCCGTCTCTCCGGCCCGTCTCTCCGAATCGAGAACATCGAGCTTCTCGATCGGCACCGCTCATGACAACCTCGGCCCACGCGCCTGGATGGCCTGCCGAGGATGGTCACAGCCCGAACCTCCGACTAGCGGTGCCATCCCTGCAATCCGATTGCCTTGGATGGATCCAGTACCGATGGATCGTCGACATCTCGTGGAGTGCGACTCCAGCCCCTCACAACTGGCACAGGTCGCGCCACTGAGGGATGGTCACGACATCATGGGTAGGGCCACCGGCAGAGACCCGCTCAGTGGACTCGATCGCTGAACCCGACAAAGGCCGATCTGGATCGAATCGATTCGGCCCTGACACCAGATCCATTGTGACCGGGTGTCCTGTGCTGACCAGAAGTCGATGGACTCTGATCGTCGTCGCTTTGTTTCACGTGAAACCGCCCGAGATCCGGACCATCTCGATCGGTTGCCAGGATTCGCAACTCACTGAAATCGACGGCCGTGAATCTATCCGGGCGGGCGATCGAACGACAGCCCTCCGCGAGCTACATCCCCATCGAAGTTTCGGCCACCAATGTTCGCGCCTCGCATGCGGCGTGTTTCACGTGAAACAAACCCGACCAACGCGCAACGGAGCAGAAGAATCACCGTCGTCTTTGCCGTCACAGTGACGAAAGCGCAGTGCATGCCTGATCACGAGAATCCGGCGAGAAAATCGATCCCAACCGCGCGACCCGTTGGCTGCCGCCGCGCAAATTACATCGATGAGATTCCGCCGACGGATCCAGAACATCCGGATACGACGATGGCCCCCACCGAAGTGGGGGCCATCGACTGGAACGCTCTGTTACGCCTTGACGACGACTACTCGTCGAGCCGGCTCGACGCCGGTGCTTTCGCTCGCGACGCCGTCGATCTTGGCGACCGCGTCGTGCACGATCTTTCGCTCGAACGGGGTCATCGGGGTCAGCTCTTCACGCTCTCCGGATTCGAGTACACGACGCGCTGCTTCGGCACCGAGGTTGCCGAGTTCGGTCCGCCGATTCGCACGCCAGCCGGCGACGTCGAGCATCAGCTTGCTGCGCTCACCCGTCGACTGCTGAACGGCGAGACGAGTCAGCTCCTGCAGTGCATCGAGAACTTCACCCTTGCGGCCGACGAGCTTGGCGAGATCGTCGCCACCGTCGATGCTGACGATGGCGCGGTCACCCTCCACGTCGAGATCGATATCGCCGTCGAAGTCCAGGACGTCGAGCAACTGCTCGAGGTAATCGCCGGCGATTTCGCCTTCTTCGACCAGGTAGTCCTCGTCGTCCTCATCGTCCTCGTCCGACGCATCGTCGGACTTGTCCTCGACGACGCTCGAATCCTCGGACTTCTCGACCACAGGAGTCTCGTTCGACTCCACGTCGACTGCACTCACCTGATCGGCCTCGACCGCCACGTCACTTGCTCCATCCCCGGATACCGCACCGACTGTGTTCTGTACTTCGTCGTTCTGAGCTTCTTCTACGTCCGCTGCCATGTTCGTCCTTCTCTCGACGTGTCGGTCAGCGCCGCTTGCGCTTGGTCGACTTGTTCCGGTTCGCCTGCGGTCTCGGTTTCGCCGGTGATGCAGCACCGGTGGTCGAATCGGCAATGCCCTCGCCGGTCTCGGCCGTCGACGAATCGCTCGTCGGCGTCATCTTCGAGAGCTTGGGGCGAGCACCGGGCTTCGGCTTGGTGGTGGACACCGGCTTCACACCCGGCTTCGGCGCGTTCTCGGAACGCTTCTCCATCGCAACTGCGGCCTTGGATGCTTCTTCCTTGTCGATCTTTCCGAACACCAGATGCTGCTGCACGTACGTCCAGGTGTTGTTGCTGACCCAGTACAGCAGGATCGCGACGGGAAGCAGGGCGCCGAACACCAGAACGCCGAGCGGGAAGACGTAGAGCGCGAGCTTGTTCATGATCGCGGACTGCGGGTTCGCAGCAGCGGCTGCGCTCTGGCGTGCAACCGAGGCACGGGAGTTCATGTGCGTCATGATCGCCGCGATGATCATCAGCGGGATCGACACAGCGGCGATGACCCACGTGGACGGAATGGTGGCGTCGGGACCCACGGCGAATGCGTTGAGCTGATCCTGCGGCATGGTGATCCACGCCGAGATCGGAGCGCCGAACAGACGGGCGTCCAAGAAGGACTGCACGTCGGCCACGTTGAACGCGTAGTTGGACAGCTCGCGGTTCTCCTCGGGGGTCAACCCGAGCTGGCCGAAGCCGGTACCGGTGCGGTTGAACGAGCGCAGCACGTGGAACAGGCCGATGAACACCGGTGCCTGCGCCAGCACGGGCAGGCAACCCATCAGCGGATTGAAGCCGTGTTCCTTCTGGAGCTTCTGCATCTCCACGGCCATCTTCTGCTTGTCTTTGCCGTACTTCTTCTGCAGAGCCTTGATCTGCGGCTGTAGCTCCTGCATCTGCCGCGTGGTGCGGACCTGCTTGACGAAGGGCTTGTACAGAATCAGGCGGAGGGTGAAGACCAGGAAGACGACGGACAGTGCCCAGGCGAACCCATTGCTGGGATCCTGGAACACAAAGCCGAACACCTTGTGCCACACCCAGAGAATCCAGGCAACCGGGTAGTAAATGAAGTCGAGCACGGCTCTATGTACTCCTCTGTTCTTCCACTCGCGCGAGATCGTGGTGTTCTTCGGTTTCGGTCGGTTCGGTGACGATCGCGCGCCACCTACCGGGTTCGGGTACCGGGTCCCAACCTCCAGAGTGCCAGGGAGCACATTTGAGGAGGCGGACGACTGCCAGCAACGAGCCCTTCGTCATCCCGTGTACCTGGAGCGCCTCGATGGCGTATTCGCTGCAGGTGGGGGAGAAGCGACAGGTGGGAGGTCTCATCGGGGACACGTAGGTCCGGTACAACCCGATGAAATAGACGAGTGTTCGAGCAGGAATGGAACGAAGGTTGCCCATGAATGTCATGACGGCGGACCCTTCGGAGCTTCGAGAAGACCGAGCTTCTTCAATCCTGAACGCAGTTGAACCAGTAGATCTGCCGAGGACGCCCTCGCAGCTCCGGGCAGTGCACGGATCACCACGTCGGTGGTCTCGGGGAGCTCACCGATGACGTCGGTACAGATATGCCGAAGCCGGCGCGCAACTCGATGACGAGTTACGGCCGGCCCGACTGCCTTGCTGACGATCAATCCGAAACGTGGCCCGCGAACGGTCGATGCGATGTCCTGTTCGTCACGCACTACGGCGTGAACCACAAGATCCGATCTACCCATTCGGCGTCCTCGACGCACCGCTACGGAGAAATCACGTGCTCGGTGTAGTCGATTCGGCTCAGGAAGCATCCCGAGCTCCAAGCTTCGGACGAACAGATATCAGGCTGTGAGTTCTTTACGGCCCTTGCCGCGACGTGCGGAAACGATCGCACGACCCGCACGGGTACGCATACGAAGACGGAAGCCATGAACGCGCGCGCGGCGGCGATTGTTCGGCTGGAACGTCCGCTTGCCCTTGGCCACGGTCAACACTCCTCGAGATTGAAACGCCGGTCTGTCGGCGCCTGCTGGAAAGGTTCTCAGCGAGTCCGGATGAACTTGCTTGCCTCCCGAGCGAGAAATCCGAGTGAAGACAGACTGTGAGCAGCCAGCAAGCATCGGCCACCTCGCTATTGGGTGACTGTTCGAGAGTACTGATCGAGTCACCGCCGGTCAAACTCGCTCTCGAGCCACGAGCGCCGTCGTTCATACACAGGCAGTGCCGGTTTCCGGCCACCGATGGTGTGATGTGCGTCGAAATCGCCGCCAGACGACCACACGCTGCGACACAATTCGTTCGATCGCACTACAGACAGTCGGCATCGGTGCAGGTCAGACTGGCGCAATTGCCATACCACGAGCCCGAACGCGTTCTGGGGTCACATCGGTGTCGTTTATCCACACCTGTGGATAATTGTGTGGAAACACAGTTCAGGTGGCATATTCGTACCTTGCGGGGTCCACCCACGGACCCTGGTCTCGGCCGCAGCGACGCACGAACGACGACGCTATCCGACGACGTTGCCGCGCGGGTACGAAACGACGCGCGAATTCACGCGTCGAACACCGCCCGAGACCAATGCTCGACGACGGAGGGCCCAACGTGAACGACGATCCGGATGCGCTCGCGCGCATCTGGCCCGAGGTGGTCGCGGAGCTCACATCCGACCGACACAGTGGGTCGCCGCTGACCAAAGGCCAGAAGGCCTGGCTCGCGCTGGTCAAACCGCTGACATTGACGCAGGGCTTCGCACTGCTCGCAGTTCCGTCGACTTTTGCGCAGGAAGCGATCGAACGAGATCTTCGCGAACCCATCCTCGGCGCTCTCGGGCGTCACCTGGGACAGGGTGTCGAGGGACTCGGAGTGCGTATCTCCGCTCCCGAGGACGAGAAGATCGACTCCGAGCGATCGCCGTACCCCGATGCCCCCAGTTCTCCGACCTATCGGCGCCGCGTCCTGACCAGCAGAGACGACGAGCCGTCGGACTCCGAGACGGCCGACTACGAAGAGGTCGACGACGAACGCGAGGCTCTCGCAAGCGTCCAGAACTCGTGGCCGACGTACTTCACGAAACCTCCCGAGTCGACGCCTCCGTCTTCGGGTGCCAACAGCCTCAACTCGAAGTACACCTTCGACACCTTCGTCATCGGCGCCTCCAATCGATTCGCTCACGCAGCCGCGGTGGCGATTGCCGAAGCACCTGCTCGCGCCTACAACCCGCTGTTCGTGTGGGGGGCGTCGGGTCTGGGCAAGACTCACCTCCTGCACGCGGCCGGGCACTATGCGCAGCGCCTGTTCCCGGGCATGCGCGTGAAGTACGTCTCGACCGAGGAATTCACCAACGACTTCATCAACAGTCTTCGTGACGACCGCAAGGTGGCGTTCAAGCGCCGCTACCGGGAGACCGACGTACTGCTCGTCGACGACATCCAGTTCATCGAGGGCAAGGAAGGCATCCAGGAGGAGTTCTTCCACACCTTCAACACCCTGCACAACGCGAACAAACAGATCGTCGTCTCGTCCGACCGCCCACCGAAGCAGTTGGCCACGCTCGAGGAGCGGCTTCGTACCCGCTTCGAGTGGGGCCTGATCACCGATGTGCAGCCGCCCGAGCTCGAGACGCGGATCGCCATTCTGAGCAAGAAGGCTCGGATGGACCGGCTCGATGTGCCGCACGACGTGCTCGAGCTCATCGCCAGCCGAATCGAGCGCAATATTCGTGAGCTCGAAGGCGCCCTCATCCGAGTGACGGCGTTCGCATCGCTCAACGGACAAGCACTCGACCTCACTCTGGCCGAGGTGGTTCTCCGCGATCTCATCCCCGATTCGTCGAGTCTGGAGATCAATGCGGCCACGATCATGGCCGTGACCGCGGAGTACTTCAACACCTCCATCGAGGACCTGTGTGGGCCGGGTAAGGCCAGAGCACTGGCCATGGCCAGGCAGATCGCGATGTATCTCTGCCGGGAGCTCACCGATCTGTCGTTGCCCAAGATCGGCCAGACGTTCGGCCGGGACCACACGACGGTGATGTACGCGGACAAGAAGATTCGCAAGGAGATGACCGAGCGTCGCAAGGTGTACGACCAGGTTCAGGAGCTGACCGCGCGGATCAAGCAGCGCTCGAAGCGGTAGGCAACCGGCAACGAACGATCCCGGAAGACGGCACCGAATCCCATCGCGGGTTCGGTGCCGTCGCTGTTTTCCCGTCGTTCGCCGGAGCGATTCTCGACGCAGATTCCACGATTTCTGGAGGCGCCGACCATTGATTCACACCTGTGGATAACCATGTGGACAACATCGAAGTTCTGGGGATGGAGTGTGGGCGCCTGTGCACCGATGTGATTCGTCCACAGGCAGCCGGTCGTCAACCACGTATTGGTCCCGAGTTCATCCCCACGACACCACGCTCGGCCACCAGCGGATCGAATGGTCCGTGCACAGATTCCACAGGACCTATTAATACTTCTGTTTTCTCCTTGAAAGAACTTCTTTGAAAACAGGTGTTGGGGAACGATCCGTTCACAGGCCCCCCGAGATCACCCGAATCCCACGTTCGGCGTGACCCTCGCGCTTCCGTCTTCGGTTCGGAGGGCATACGGTGTGCTTGCGCTGGATGTGCCACACTCGTCCTTGCATCGGTTCGAGCCGCAACCATCGTGGTTGCACCGCTCCGGCCATGACGACGAACACCACCGAACGAGAGGAAATGCCGAGCGATGGAGCTTGGAAGTTTGAAGTTTCGCGTTGCTCGTGAAGATTTTTCCGATTCCGTCGCGTGGGTAGCCCGTAGCCTGCCGTCTCGGCCGCCCGTTCCCGTTCTCGGTGGAGTTCTTCTCGCTGCCGACGAGCAGGGTCTGACGGTTTCCGGATTCGACTACGAGGTCTCCGCTCAGGTCAAAGTGTCGGCCGAAGTTGCCACTGCCGGCCGAGTCCTGGTGTCGGGCAAGCTACTTGCCGATATCACCAAGTCGCTGCCGAACAAGCCGGTCGACGTCACGGTCGACGGCACCCGCGTTCTGGTCAACTGCGGAAGCGCCAAGTTCTCGCTGCCGACGATGCCGGTGGAGGATTACCCGCAGCTCCCCGAGTTGCCCAGCAACACCGGTTCGCTGGCCGGTGATGTCTTCTCCGAGGCGATTGCCCAGGTCGCGATTGCGGCGGGCAAGGACGACACGCTTCCCATGCTCACCGGTATCCGCGTGGAGATCGACGGCACCAACGTCGTTCTCGCGGCCACCGACCGTTTCCGGTTGGCGGTTCGTGAGGTGGAATGGGCTCCCGCCGGGGCCGACACCACCACCGCGGTGCTCATCCCGGCCAAGACTTTGTCCGAGTCGGCAAAAACGCTCGGTGGTAACTCCGGCTCACCGGTCGAGCTGGCCCTCGGTTCCGGCTCGTCCATCGGTAGCGACGGTTTGCTGGGCATCGTCAGCGACGGGCGCCGCACCACCACGCGTCTGCTCGATGCCGAATTCCCGAAGTTCCGTCAGTTGCTGCCGGCCGAGCACACTGCGGTGGCGACCCTCGAGATCGCATCGCTCATCGAGGCCATCAAGCGTGTGGCTCTCGTTGCCGAGCGTGGCGCGCAGGTGCGCCTCGAATTCAACGCCGAGGGCGTGTTGCTCTCTGCAGGTGGCGACGATGCAGGCCGCGCCGAGGAGGCACTGCCTGCCGATTTCCAGGGCGAGGCACTGACCATCGCGTTCAACCCCGGCTACCTCATCGACGGACTGTCGTCGTTGCACAGCGAGAAGGTCACCTTCGGATTCACCACGCCGAGCCGGCCCGCAGTGCTGCGGCCGACCTCGGACGAAGAACTCGTGCCCGATGACGCAGGCAAGTTCGCGGCGCCGCAGTCCGAGTACACGTACTTGCTGATGCCGGTCAGGCTGCCGGGCTGATCCAGCCTCGTTACTGTTGAACCCGCGGGAACTTTCGCACCTGACACAGACAAGGACGCCTCATCATGCAGCTGGGCTTGGTCGGTCTCGGAAAAATGGGCTTCAACATGCGCGAGAGACTGCGTGAGCACGGTCACGAGGTCGTCGGTTACGACCCTCGACCCGAGGTGACCGATACCCCGTCACTGGCCGGTCTGGCGCAGGCGTTGACGGCGCCCCGCGTGGTGTGGGTGATGGTTCCGTCGGGCAAGATCACCCGCGATACCGTCACCGGTCTGGCCGATGTGCTCGAGCCGGGCGATCTGGTGATCGACGGCGGCAACTCTCGGTTCACCGACGACAAGCCCAACGCAGAGTTGTTGGACGCCAAGGGAATCGGCTACATCGATGCCGGAGTATCCGGTGGCGTCTGGGGCCTGAAGAACGGCTACGGCCTGATGGTCGGTGGCCAGGACCAGCATGTCGCCCGTGCGATGCCGATCTTCGATGCACTGCGTCCCGACGGCGAGCGCGCGGACGGTTTCGTTCACGCCGGTCCGGTCGGTGCCGGTCACTACTCGAAGATGGTGCACAACGGCATCGAGTACGGGCTGATGCAGGCGTATGCCGAGGGTTACGAGATCCTCGAAGCCGAAGAACTCGTGCAGGACGTGCAAGGAGTGCTGCGGGCCTGGAGCAAGGGCACGGTCGTGCGGTCGTGGCTGCTCGATCTACTGGTCGAAGCCCTCGGTCAGGATCCGGAGTTCAGTGAGATCTCCGGGTACACCGAGGATTCCGGTGAGGGCCGCTGGACCGTCGAGGAAGCCATTCGTCACGCTGTCCCCGCGCCTGTGATCTCTGCGGCGTTGTTCGCGAGATTTGCGTCGCGGCAAGAGGATTCGCCTGCCATGAAGGCTGTTTCGGCACTGCGGAATCAGTTCGGCGGGCATGCGGTCAAGAAGGCCGACGCCGACGAGACCCTGCGCGCCCCGGCGCCGAAGAACACCGAGTAAGTGTTCGTCCGGTCTCTGCAGCTACACGATTTCCGATCCTGGGACGACCTCACCGTCGACCTCGGACCGGGCTCGACCGTGTTCGTGGGGCCGAACGGACACGGCAAGACCAATCTGCTCGAGTCGATCAACTATCTGTCGACGTTGTCCTCCCATCGCGTGTCGTCGGACGCTCCGATGATCAGGGCAGGCGCCGCCAAGGCGTTCGTGGGCAGTGCCGTGGTCAATCACGGTCGCGAACTGATCATCGATGTCGAGCTTCTCGAAGGTAGAGCCAACAAGGCTCGGATGAACAGGTCACCACTGCGCCGCCCACGCGAGATTCTGGGCGTGTTGCAGAGTGTGCTGTTCGCTCCCGAGGATCTGTCGCTGGTCCGCGGCGATCCCGGCGAGCGACGACGCTATCTCGACGAGCTGCTCACCAGTCGCATTCCTCGAATGGCCACTGTCCGTGCCGATTACGACAAGGTTCTGCGGCAACGATCGGCTCTGCTGAAGACTGCTAGTGGATCGTTGCGCCGCGGAGCGTCGTCCGGCGACGGCGCGAGTGCCCTTGCCACCCTGGACGTCTGGGATGGTCATCTCGCGGCTCATGGCGCTCGATTGCTCGCTGCCAGAATAGCTTTGGTGCACGAGCTGATGCCTTTCGTGCAACAGGCCTACAGTTCGATCGCACCGGAATCGCGGTTGGCTGCCATTGCCTACCGTTGCAGTCTTGCCGATGCCCTCCCACCGGAATTCTCCGATGCCGATCGCGCACCCGAGCCCGATGACATCGATGTGCTGGAAGCTGCTTTCCTTCACCAACTTTCGGTGATGAGACAGCGCGAGATCGAACGTGGGGTGTGTCTGGTGGGACCGCACCGCGACGACCTGGAATTGATGCTCGGTGATCAACCGACCAAAGGCTTTGCCAGCCATGGTGAATCGTGGTCGTATGCACTGTCGTTGCGGCTCGGGTCCTTTGCGCTGTTGCGAGAGGACGGCACCGACCCGGTTCTGATGCTCGACGACGTGTTCGCCGAGCTCGACCGCAAGAGGCGCACGGCGTTGGCGACGGTGGCCGCCGGCGCAGAGCAGGTCCTCATCACGGCGGCGGTACCGGAGGACGTCCCTCCCGAACTCGATGCTCGACGGTACGGGGTCGAGGCGACGCAGAGTTCGGATTCCGGTGCAGCAGGGCGTATCTCGCGAATCTCGGACCTGTCGGAAGACAACGGCATCGCACGTTCGGAAGGTGAGGTTCCATGACCGACGACGAGGCATCGCCCACAGACAACGGTGAAGTACCGGAACTGAAAGGCGTCGATCTGGCGCGTCGAGCACTCGAGGACGCGCGGGCCGCAGCCAAGGCCAGTGGCAAATCGGTTGGACAGGGACGGTCGTCGCCCACCGGCGGAGTTCGAGCGCTGCGGGGGCGTCGTAGACGCGGTTGGTCGGGTGCCGGACCGGACGACCGTGATCCTCAGGCCTTCGGCGCGTTGGCGAATTCGATCGCGTCCAAGCGTGGGTGGTCGGCCAAGGTGTCCGAGGGAGCGGTGCTGGGCCGGTGGCCGAGCGTGGTCGGCGAGGACATCTCGGCTCATGCGGACCCCACCGGTCTCAAGGACGGAGTGTTGAGTATTTCGGCGGAGTCCACGGCGTGGGCGACGCAGTTGAGGCTGATGCAGTCGCAGATTCTGGCCAAGATCGCAGCCGCCGTCGGTCACGGCGTGGTGACGTCTCTGCGTATCACCGGTCCGACGACGCAGAGCTGGAGGAAGGGAGAACGTCACGTGCGCGGACGGGGCCCGCGCGACACGTACGGATAGTGATACATCCCAACGATGGCTTTCCGAACCGGCTGGTCCAGGTGATCCTCAACAGATGTTGGGGCCAGTGTTGCTGTGACATGGTCGATGTGCGTAGCGTGATTCGCGACACTCAGCGGTCGGGGGATCGATGAAGATGTTCTGCACGGCCATCGGACGAGGAGAAGTTGTGTCTGCACCAACCAAGAAGGCATCGACAGCGGCCGTCGATGTGGACGGAACCCCCGAAGACCGAGTCGTTCTACATGCCAGAAAAGTCGAGTTCGACTGGAATTCTCTGCCGTTGCACTACATGGACGGCAATCCACTCGCGACCCACCTGATCAACGTGATGCATCTGCTTCTGCCCGAGGGCGAGGAATGGTTCGTGCGCACGTTCAAGGAAGCGCTGCCGCTCATCCACGACGATCAGCTGCGCGACGACGTGATCGGATTCATCGGTCAGGAAGCCATGCACGCGCAGGCGCACACCGATGTCCACGACCAGCTCCGGGCGCACGGCATCGATGTCGATCCCTACGTCGATCAGATGAAGTTTCTCTTCGGCCGCGCCCTCGGCAACAGGTCCGGTCACGGCCAGAACAGTTTGGTCGAACGTCTCGCCCTCATCGCCGCCGCAGAGCATCTCACCGCCTTCCTGGGCGATTGGGTGCTCAATGCCTCGGAGTTGGACGAGGCCGACGTCGATCCGATCATGCTGGATCTGCTGCGGTGGCACGGAGCCGAGGAGGTCGAACATCGTTCGGTGGCCTACGAGGTGATGCGGTACTTCGACGTACGCCCGGCCCGCCGAATTCGCACGTACGTCGTCATCGCGCCCACCCTCGTGTGGTTCTGGACCCGCGGTGTTCGCTTTCTGATGAGCCAGGATCCGACGCTCGCGCACCTTCCACCCAAGCAGCGCACACCGTCGTTCCGAGAATTTCGCCGAGTGGCCAACGCCGGTCTGTTCCCGACCCCGATGTCGATGGTGAAGGCATCGCTGCGCTACTTCAAGCGCACCTATCACCCCTCTCAGGAAGGGTCGACGCCGCAGGCAGTGCAGTATCTGGCCACCTCACCGGCAGCTCGGTCCGCCGATCGATGACCAAACGCACGTTGCGGAGCAAGCTCGGCGCAATGGCACAGATGGTCGACTCGTTTCGAGCGGGACGCACCATTCCGAAGAATCTGTACGGCCGCGACGAGCCCGATCAGACCGTGTCATTGGTGACCGATGCGCTCGACAAATGGTTCGCTCTGCTCGACGGTGACGACTACGACGCGTCGTTCGCGGCGCCGGCCGTCGCACGCACCCGGCTACTGACGTTGGATTCACGCGAGGTGCTGTGCGTCGACGAGCAGGTGGTCCAACTGACGTTCTCGGCCGCCGACGGCGCGGCGCTGCCTGCTTGGGCACCGGGAATGCATCTGGATTTCTATCTCCCGTCCGGACGCCGTCGGCAGTACTCGCTGTGCGGACAACCGAATACCGACTCCTACTCCATCGCGGTGCGCTTGGTGCCCGACGGCGGCGGCGGGTCGCGTGAGATGCACGATCTCCCGGTCGGCACCGAGGTGTCAATTCGTGGGCCGCGCAACGGTTTTCCGTTCGTCCAGTCCGAGCATGCAGTGTTCGTGGCCGGTGGAATCGGCATCACCGCCATCATCTCGATGGTGCGTCGTGCTCGTGAGACGGGGATGGACTGGCACCTCGTCTACTGCGGCCGCTCGCGCGAATCGATGCCGTTTCTCGACGAGATCGCCGGCTGGGATGCCGATCGCGTGACGGTGCGGACCGACGATGTGGACGGCATGCCGTCGAGCATGGATCTGCTCGGTGCCACGGCACCCGGCGGTTCGGTCTACGTGTGTGGACCTCCGCCGATGATCGATCTGGTTCGGGCCTCGTTCGACTCGCTGCCCGCCACTCATCTGCACTTCGAGCGGTTCTCGCCTCCGCCGGTGAAGAACGGCGCCGAGTTCGAGGTCCAGCTCGTCGATTCCGGGCAGGTCATCGCAGTGGGTCCGGACGAGACTGCGCTGCATGCCATTCGGCGTCTGCGCCCGGACGTCGCGTACTCCTGCCAACAGGGATTCTGCGGGACGTGTCGGGTTCGAGTACTGAGCGGAACACCGCAGCATCGAGAGAATCGACTCACGGTCGAGGAGCAGCAGCACGAGATGTTGATCTGCGTTTCGCGATCCGAGGGCGAACGGATCGTGCTCGATCTCTAGCGGAGCAGCTGGATTCACCCTTCATATTTGTCGTCCGGCATCGAGAAAATGCGCCTGTGAAGCAATCAGGGGCCTTTTAGGGGTGTCATCGTGCCCATGCTGTCGTAGGCAACCAGTACTATGGACCGGTACGACATCAAGCCCGGAACAAACGCATGGACCCGGGCGCGGCCGGAAGCGACTGCGCTCGTCCCTGCGGTAGCACCCTGACGGGGTGTGAGCGGGGTAGTGGACGCGTAGAAGGAGAACCAGCTAACCGTGGCTGCCCAGAAGTCAGGTAACAACGAGAACAGCAAGGATTACGGCGCTTCGTCCATCACGGTCCTCGAGGGCCTGGAAGCGGTTCGTAAGAGGCCCGGTATGTACATCGGTTCCACCGGTGAACGAGGCCTGCATCACCTGATCTGGGAGGTCGTCGACAACTCCGTCGACGAGGCCATGGCCGGCTATGCCTCCACCGTCGACGTCACCATCCACGAGGACGGCAGCGTCGAGGTCAAGGACGACGGTCGAGGAATCCCCGTCGCCATGCACTCCTCCGGTGTACCCACCGTCGAGGTCGTCATGACGCAGCTGCACGCAGGCGGCAAGTTCGACTCCGACTCCTACGCAGTGTCCGGTGGACTGCACGGCGTCGGCATCTCGGTGGTGAACGCGCTCTCCACCAAGGTCGAGCTGCAGATCGCGCGCGACGGTCATCGCTACAAGCAGACCTACGACTACGCCAAGCCCAGTCCCCTCGAGACCGTCGGCGACACCGGTGAGACCGGTACCACCGTGCGTTTCTGGGCCGATGGCAAGATCTTCGAGACCCTCGACTACAGCTTCGAGACCGTGCACCGCCGCCTGCAGGAGATGGCGTTCCTGAACAAGGGACTGACCATCAACTTCACCGACGAGCGAGTGGCGGCAACCGACGCGACCGAGGAAGAACTCGGTGAGACGGCCGAGGCTCCCAAGACGGCGGAGGAAGAGCAGGCCGACGCCGCAGCAGCCAAGCCGGCCAAGGTGCGCAAGCGCACCTACCACTACCCCGACGGTCTGGTCGACTTCGTCAAGCACATCAACAGGACCAAGACCGCGATCCACAACTCGGTCGTCGGCTTCACCGGCAAGGGTGAGGGCCACGAGGTCGAGATCGCCATGCAGTGGAACGCCGGTTACTCCGAGTCGGTGCACACCTTCGCCAACACCATCAACACGCACGAGGGCGGCACCCACGAAGAGGGTTTCCGAACCGCTCTGACCTCGACGGTGAACAAGTACGCGCTGGAGAAGAAGCTCGTCAAGGAGAAGGACGTCAAGCTCACCGGCGACGACATCCGCGAGGGTCTTGCCGCAGTCATCTCGGTGCGGGTCGGCGAACCGCAGTTCGAGGGGCAGACCAAGACCAAGCTCGGCAACACCGAGATTCGGTCGTTCGTACAGAAGGCATGCAACGAGCACCTGGCGCACTGGTTCGAATCAAACCCGGCCGACGCCAAGACCATCATCAACAAGGCGGTCTCGTCTGCGCAGGCCCGGATGGCCGCACGTAAGGCCCGAGAGTTGGTGCGCCGCAAGAGCGCAACCGATATCGGTGGCCTTCCCGGCAAGCTCGCCGACTGCCGCTCGAACGATCCGAGCAAGTCCGAGATCTACATCGTGGAGGGCGACTCCGCAGGCGGCTCGGCCAAGTCGGGGCGCGACTCGATGTTCCAGGCGATCCTGCCGCTGCGCGGAAAGATCATCAACGTCGAGAAGGCTCGCATCGACCGCGTCCTCAAGAACAACGAGGTCCAGTCGATCATCACCGCGTTCGGTACCGGCATCCACGACGAGTTCGACATCACCAAGCTGCGGTATCACAAGATCGTGCTGATGGCCGACGCCGACGTCGACGGCCAGCACATCTCCACCCTGCTGATGACGCTGCTGTTCCGCTTCATGCGACCGCTGATCGAGCACGGCCACGTCTACCTCGCCATGCCGCCGCTGTACAAGCTGAAGTGGAGCCGCGGTGAACCGGACTTCGCCTACTCGGACCGCGAGCGCGACGGTCTGCTCGAGGCCGGCATCGCCAACAAGCGCAAGATCAACATCGAGGACGGCGTCCAGCGCTACAAGGGCCTCGGCGAGATGAACGCCAAGGAACTGTGGGAGACCACGATGGATCCGTCGGTCCGCGTCCTGCGTCTGGTGACGCTCGACGACGCGGCCGCCGCCGACGAACTGTTCAGCGTTCTGATGGGCGAGGACGTCTCCGCGCGTCGTAGCTTCATCGCCCGTAACGCGAAAGATGTTCGCTTTCTTGACGTCTAGTCACTTCCCTTCACACACCGATGTGTTCTCTCGGTGCGTGAAGGTGACCGTTTCTCGAGGAGAATTGCATGTCTGACATCACCGAACCGCCGGTAGGACCCCCGCCGGGATCGACCACCAACGCCGAGGGCGGCGACCGGATCGATCCGGTCGACATCCAGCAGGAAATGCAGCGCAGCTACATCGATTACGCCATGAGCGTCATCGTCGGGCGTGCCCTGCCCGAGGTGCGTGACGGACTCAAGCCGGTGCACCGCCGCGTCCTGTACGCGATGTACGACTCGGGCTTCCGACCCGACCGCAGCTACGTCAAATCCGCACGCCCCGTTGCCGAAACGATGGGTAACTACCACCCACACGGTGACACCTCGATCTACGACGCACTGGTGCGTCTGGCCCAGCCGTGGTCGATGCGGTACCCCCTGGTCGACGGCCAGGGCAACTTCGGTTCGCGCGGTAACGACGGCGCCGCAGCCATGCGTTACACCGAGGCGCGGCTGACCCCGCTCGCGATGGAGATGCTGCGCGACATCGACGAGGAAACCGTCGACTTCATCCCCAACTACGACGGCAAAACCCAAGAGCCGACAGTACTTCCGTCGCGGGTACCGAACCTGTTGATGAACGGCTCCAACGGCATCGCCGTCGGTATGGCCACCAACATTCCGCCGCACAACCTGCGTGAACTGGGCGACGCGGTGTTCTGGGCACTCGACAACTTCGAGGCCGACGAGGAAGCAACGCTCGCGGCCTGCATGGAGCGCGTCAAGGGCCCCGACTTCCCGACGCACGGACTCATCGTCGGTGGCCAGGGCATCCAGGATGCGTACTCCACCGGCCGCGGCTCCATCCGGATGCGCGGCGTCGTCGAGATCGAAGAAGATTCCAACGGCCGCACCACGATCGTCATCACCGAGTTGCCGTACCAGGTCAACCCGGACAACCTGATCACCTCGATCGCCGAGCAGGTGCGGGACGGCAAACTCTCGGGCATCTCCAAGATCGACGACGAGTCCTCCGACCGTGTCGGTATGCGCATCGTGGTCACCATCAAGCGCGACGCGGTCGCGAAGGTGGTGCTGAACAACCTCTACAAGCACTCGCAGCTGCAGACGAGCTTCGGCGCGAACATGCTCTCGATCGTCGACGGCGTCCCGCGCACACTGCGCCTGGACCAGATGATCAGGTACTACGTCACTCACCAACTCGACGTGATCGTTCGGCGTACTCGGTACCGGCTACGCAGAGCGGAGGAGCGGGCCCACATTCTGCGTGGACTCGTCAAGGCTCTCGACGCACTCGACGAGGTCATCGCGCTGATCCGCGCGTCGCAGACGGTGGATCTGGCCAAACAGGGCTTGATCGACCTGCTCGACATCGACGAGATCCAGGCCCAGGCCATCCTCGACATGCAGCTGCGACGCCTCGCAGCCCTCGAGCGTCAGAAGATCATCGACGAGTTGGCAGAACTCGAACGTACGATCGCCGACCTGCAGGACATTCTGGCCAAGCCGGAGCGGCAGCGACAGATCGTGCGAGACGAGCTCGCCGAGATCGTCGAGAAGTTCGGCGACGACCGTCGTACGCGCATCATCGCCGCCGACGGGGACGTCAACGACGAGGACCTGATCGCGCGGGAGAACGTGGTCGTCACGATCACCGAGACCGGATACGCCAAGCGCACCAAGACCGACCTCTACCGCTCGCAGAAGCGCGGTGGCAAGGGAGTGATGGGCGCAGGGCTCAAGCAGGACGACATCGTCAGCAAGTTCTTCGTCTGCTCCACGCACGACTGGATCCTGTTCTTCACCACCAAGGGTCGCGTCTACCGGGCCAAGGCCTACGAACTGCCCGAGGCGAACCGAACCGCCCGCGGTCAGCACGTCGCGAACCTGCTCGCCTTCCAGCCGGACGAGCGCATCGCGCAGGTCATCCAGATCAAGACCTACGAGGATGCTCCGTACCTGGTGCTCGCCACCAAGGGCGGTCTGGTCAAGAAGTCACGACTGACCGACTTCGACTCCAACCGCAGCGGCGGCATCGTCGCGGTCAACCTGCGTGGTGAGGACGAGTTGGTCGGAGCCGTTCTCGCGTCCTCGGACGACGATCTGCTGCTGGTCTCGGCGCAGGGTCAGTCGATCCGGTTCTCTGCCACCGACGAGGTGTTGCGCCCGATGGGCCGTGCTACCTCGGGTGTGCAGGGTATGCGCTTCAACGGCGAGGACGCGCTGCTCTCGCTCAACGTCGTCAGCGAGAACAAGTTCCTGCTGGTCGCTACGTCGGGCGGTTACTCCAAGCGCACCGCGATGGAGGATTACCCCCAGCAAGGCCGCGGCGGAAAGGGAGTGCTGACAATCCAGTACGACCCGAAGCGTGGCACGCTGGTGGGAGCTCTCATCGTCGACGACGAGGACGAGCTGTACGCCATCACGTCCAGTGGTGGCGTAATCCGAACCGCTGCCAAGCAGGTTCGGAAGGCCGGCCGACAGACCAAGGGCGTGCGGTTGATGAATCTCGGTGAAGGCGACACCCTGCTCGCGATCGCGCGCAACGCCGACGAGATCGAACCGGATGCTCTGGGCACCGAAGACGATGCAGCGAAGGAGTCGTAAGTGAGCACTCCCAACCGGCCTGGTAGCAGGCCCGGCCCCAGTGGTGGACCGGACAGCCGGGACGGCGATCGGGCCGCGCAGCCCGCGCGTCCGGTGCCGCCCGAGGGAGCTCGCCCGGGCAACCGTCCGCAGCCGGCTGCTCGTCCGGCGCCCGCCGCGGGCCGTGGCCCGGCCCCGCAGGGGGGTGCTCGACCTCCGATGCGACCGGCACCCGGTGCTCAGAACGGCCCGGCACGTCCGGCTCAGGGACCTCCGCCCCCACAGCGACCGCCCGCACCTCAGGGACCGCCGCCCCAGGCGCCCCCGGGATCCGGCAAACAGGGTCCGCCTGCCCCTCGTCAGGGACAGGCTCCTGCCGGTCCGCCGCAGGCTCAGCCGCCCCAGGCTCCTGGCCGTCAACCCGGTCCAGGTCAGCAAGCACCCGGCCGGCCCAATGGTGGTCCGCCGCCGAACGGTCAGCCACCGCAGCGGCAGGCACCGGCCGGTCAACCCCCACGGCAGGCAGCCCCGCAGCCCTCGGGACAGCAGCCCTCGGCCCCGCAGCCTTCGGCGGCGCCCGACGAGACCGTGCGCTCTCCGGAGGTGTCCGCCGAGTCGGCGGCTACCGGTGAAGCATCTCGTGAGCCCGCTCGGGTTCAGGAGGCCGGTCCGGCAGCCACTCAGGCGATGCCGGCCCAGCAGAGCGACGCTCCACACGGTGGCTCCGGAACGCCGCCCTGGCAGCGCGGAGTCGGTCAGCGTCCCGCATCGCAAGGAACGGACGACCGGCAGCAGCCGCAGAACCAGCCGCAGACCAACCTGTCCGGACGCGGTGCCGCACTGCCGCCGAACGCAGAGTTCGATCGGTCCGCACGTACGGCAGCCGAGCCGGTCCAGCGCGAATCGACCGAGGACAAGACCGAACGGCGAGAAGCCGCCAGGTCGAAAGCGGCGGTCATCGACGGGCCGACACGGCACATCGAACGCAAGGATCTAGCGAAGGACATGCCGGATCTGTCTGCCGTCCGGCACCCGGAGCCGTCCCCGTCCGAGCGCGCAGCACCCGCGGCCATCACGGCCGTGCCCAGTGCGGACGGCGATCCCCTGCGGGCGACCATTCAGATCCGCAAGATCGATCCGTGGTCGACGCTCAAGATCGCCCTCGTGATCGCAGTATCTCTGTTCTTCGTGTGGATGGTGTCCGTCGGCCTGCTGTACGCCGTGCTCGACGGCATGGGCGTCTGGGAACGTCTCAACAGTGCGTTCACCGAGATCGTCAACGAATCCGGCGACGGTGGACTTGTCAGTGCCGGGCAGGTGTTCGGCTACGCAGCGGTGATCGGTGTGATCAATGTCGTACTCTTCACCGCTCTCACCACCATCGGCGCCTTCATCTACAACCTGTCTTCGGACCTGGTCGGTGGCGTCGAAGTGACACTGGCAGACCGCGACTGACCTGCACCATCGAGAGTCGTATCGGGCCGTTTTGGAAGACAGCGGCCCGATACGGTAATCTCATCCCTCGGTTCGAGGAGAGGTTTTCTTCGGTCCGAAGTAGTGATGAGGGCCTATAGCTCAGGCGGTTAGAGCGCTTCCCTGATAAGGAAGAGGTCGGAGGTTCAAGTCCTCCTAGGCCCACACCGAACGAACGAAAAGAGGCAGGACGTGAAAATCCTTCTTCTGGTCGCATCGGCGGTGATCGCAGTGCTGACACTATCCAGGGTGCGCTCGCAGCGCAGCTCGGACGGCGTCTGGCACAGCATCCCCACCGCGTGACAATCGCTCGGAGTGGACGTGTAAGGTTCGTTCACGATTACCGGCAACACCCGGGGCCTTAGCTCAGTTGGTAGAGCGCTGCCTTTGCAAGGCAGATGTCAGGAGTTCGAATCTCCTAGGCTCCACAAGAAAAAGGACGTCCACTTCGGTGGGCGTCCTTTTTTGTCTCTCTCCACCCGGTCCCAAGTCCACTCGATGTGACATCGACCCCCCAAAAGTCCACTGAATGTGACATTGAGTGCCCTCAAGTACCGAGACGTCCGCAGCGGATGAGCCGACCGGTTGTGATCGGACCCAAGGCGGTCTGTGCTTCGGCGCCCATATATCCAGACAGTCATCTGTTCTGTGTCGCATCGATGGTTCGGTCCTTAGCGTGGTCGGTGTGCAAGGGCGTCGGTTCTCGGATCGACGTGAACGGTCGAGACGGCGCACCGCAGGGGGGTGTGCCGTCGTTCGATCTCGGCGGGCGGTGTTCGCCACTGTCTCGGATCGGTTGGCGATTCGGGCATCTCGAATTTCGAAGGAGCCCCGCAGATGACGCGTGTTCTCGATCATGAAGAGCTGTTGACCGAACTCGACGGCACGCTGGAAGCCAATCTGAATCGCCATCTGTCCATGGCGAAGGAATGGCATCCGCATGATTACGTTCCGTGGGATCTGGGGCGGAACTTTGCGGCGATGGGTGGGCAGGACTGGTCTCTCGAGCAGTCGTCGCTGTCGGAAGTGGCTCGTACGGCGATGATCACCAATTTGCTGACCGAGGACAACTTGCCGTCGTATCACCGGGGGTTGGCGGACAACTTCTCGTTGGACGGTGCGTGGGGCACATGGGTGGGGCGCTGGACTGCGGAGGAAAACCGTCACGGCATCGTCATGCGCGATTATCTGGTCGTGACCCGTGCGGTCGATCCCGTGGAGTTGGAGCGGGCTCGCATGCATCACATGACGGTGGGTATCGATGCGCCGATGGACGGCGCGAATTTTCTGCACTCGGTGGCGTATGTGACGTTTCAGGAGCTGGCCACGCGGGTCTCGCACCGAAACACGGGGTTGGCGTGCGGAGATCCGGTGGCGGATCGGATGTTGGCTCGTGTTGCAGCGGACGAGAACCTGCACATGATCTTCTATCGCAACCTCGGTGAGGCGTCGCTGGATCTGGTGCCCGATCAGATGGTTCGTGCCATCACCGATGTCGCGACCGACTTCCAGATGCCCGGCCTGAACATGCCCAATTTCCGCAAGAACGCGATGACCTTGGCCAAGCACGGGATCTACGATCTCCGGCAGCATCTGGACGAGGTGCTGATGCCGGTTCTGCGCAAATGGAAGATCTTCGAGCGCAACGATTTCACGGGTGAGGGCGAGCGGGATCGCGATCGACTGGCAGCGTTCGTCGAAGACTTGGCGCAGAAGGCGACCAAGTTCGAGGAGTCACGTGATCGACTGCTTGCCAGGGAGGCTGCTCGCGCCGAGAAGGCGTCCTGACCTGCTACGTCTTCTCTGGCCAGAGTCGTGATCGCGTCTCGGAGGTGTTAGAGTCCGGGCATCGTTGGGTCATGTGAGGCGATGGCCGTAGTGCGTGGGGAGGGCCGATGGTGCCTGGGGGGTATCGGGTGAGTGGTGGTGTCTCCATCGGTGAATGCTGCCTCCAGACGGCCGAATCATGGTCTTGCACGGTTGGAATCGACTGGTGAGCAGGCCCAGGTTCGACGAGTCCGGCCGCATGCTCGCCGTCTTCGCGGCGGTCACCACGGTTCTCTACGCTGCAAGCGCGATAGCGTCGTGGTCGAATCTGACCGGTGCCCAGCAGGTTCTGGCCGCGTTGGCTCTGCTTCTGGGTCCGGCTGCGATCGTGGTGCTGGCGAGGGCGGGTGTGCCGAGCCCCAAACAGGCGGTGGGATTCGCGACCGCGTTGTCGGTGATGGCACTCGCCTGTGCGTTGGGGAGCAGCGACACCATGCCCGCGTTCTTGATCTGCGTGCAGGCCGCAATGTTCCTCGGTATGCACATCGGTGCGTTCTGGTCCGAACGCAACGCAGGCATTTGGGTTGCAGTGCTTGCTGTTTCGGCGGTCATCGGAGCGGCAATCGCGCCGTACGGAACGCCGTTCATCAGTTACATCCTCGTGGCGCTCGGCATCGTCGGTGCGACCGAGGTGTTCGGTGTCTTCGCGCGCCGAATGCGCTATTCCGCGACACACGACGCCCTGACCGGTCTGCTCAACAGGTTCGGGTTCGAGTCCAAGATCGAAAAGATGCTGCCGGCGTGTGCTGCTCGCGGATTGTCGGTCAGTCTCGCCGTGCTCGATCTCGACAATTTCAAGGAGATCAACGACGAGTACGGCCACATTGCCGGTGACGTCCTGCTCACTCGGGTCTCGAAGGCCTGGAAGGGGCAGCTGACCAAACGGGATGTTCTCGGTCGGCTCGGCGGAGACGAATTCGTACTGTTCATGCCGGGAGTTCTCGAAAAGGAGGCCTGGCAGATCATCGAGCGCCTGCGCCTCGCTCATCGCGCGGAATGGAGCGTCGGATTGGCGTGCATGCCCGCGGGACGCCGCTGGGGCGAGATCTATCGTGCAGCCGACGCCGATCTGTACCGGGCGAAGCGAAGCAGGCCGCCGAGGACCAGTCGGCCGTCCGATCCCGACGCCGGTTACAGCGGCCCGATCCGCAGAATTGCGCAGTAGCACTCACTCGACGCATCGTTGATCCCCAGATTTCATCCACAGGCTGGGGATAGATTTCTCGGCGAGGTGTACTTCTCGCGTTGACTCGTCGGCAACGACGATGCTGCGGGGGATACGCGATGGTCACTCTCGACGAATTCAGGTCATGGGACAGCCGAGTGCTGGTCGCCGCGTCCGAAAGCCTGATGCGGCGGTGGCGAGAAGTGGCTGCCGTCCACGATTCGGTAACGGACGAAATTGTGGGCAATGGGTGGGACGGTCCAGCGGCCGAGGCGGCACGGGAGGCGATGAGACGCATCCGGTCCGATCTGGGAGACGCCGCAGCCGAGTTGCTTCGGATCTCGACATGCACCGCGGATGCGTCGATCGACATGCAGAGTCTGGTCACTGCGCTCCGCTCGGTGGAGCAGACGGCGGCGGAGGAGCGATTCGCGGTCGGATCCGACGGCTCGGTGTCCGACGCCGGCGCGTCGTATTCGGTTGCGCTCCTGGATCTGTGGTCGACGATGCGAGAGCGACGTCGATGCCGTGAGGAGCTCGCCGAGCGAATCGCACAGCTGATTCGTACGGCCACGGACTTCGACGACGTCCTTGCCCGACGCCTCGTCGGGGGAACCTCCGCAGCCTCCGTTGCGACGGCAGTTGCCGCTTCGGTGCCGCGGGACGGGTCCCCGGCGGCCAATGCTGCCTTCTGGAGCGCGCTCTCGCCTGCGGCACGCACCAGGCTGCTGGTCGAACAGCCGGCGCTGATCGGCAATCTCGACGGCCTGCCTGGACGAGTACGTGACAGCGCGAACCGTCGAGTGTTGGCCGCCGAGCGTCTCCGCCTCCGCGCCGTCGAAGTCGAACTGCAGAAAGAGTTGGCCGACAACGTGTTCGGCGGCATGTTCAGTGACGCCGATGCCGGACTCGAGCAGACTCGCACGCGGCTGGCATCACTCGATGCGATCGACGCGACGCTGGCGCAGGGGGCTCGGCAGCTTCTGGTCCTCGACAATTCCTCGTACGAGGAGACGATGGCGGCCGTAGCGGTGGGCGATGTCGACACGGCCACCCATGTCGCCGTCTTCGTGCCCGGTCTCGACTCGACCGTGCACGGCAACCTTTTTCGTTACGACGGCGACATGGAGAACGTCAAAGACACTGTGCAGCAGCTTGTTTCGGAATCTGCGGCTGCGGTGACCTGGCTCGACTACCAGGCCCCGCAGCTCGGTTGGAGCCTGCTCGATCCGGACCGGAGCGTGGCCTCGGGTGCGGCGGCGCGGGCGGGAGCGGATCGACTGGTTCCGTTCCTGGACGGCCTCGACGCCGCACGTGCGAGCGACCCGCATCTGTCGGTATTGGCCCACTCGTACGGATCCCTCACCGCGGCGACCGCCCTCCGGGACGACACCGGGGTCGACGATTTCGTCGCTCTCGGATCACCGGGATTCGGCACACACAGCGTCGCAGATCTTCGGCTTCCCGTCGGACACGTCTTCGCGGCGGAGGCCGAGGGCGATATCGTCGCCGACCTGGGTGCATTCGGTCGCGATCCAGGCGCACTGGACGGAGTCACCGTGCTGTCCACGGAGCGTTCCGACGGAGGCCACGATTCGATCGGGCACAGCGACTATCTCACCGAGGGCTCCACCAGCGGCCGGAATACCGCGCTGGTCGTCGCCGATCGCAGCGGGGAGGCCGTGGTCAGAGCGAGGCCGGGTCTGCTCGATCTGCTGCAGAGAGTTCTGTACCTATGACGACGTGTCGTCGTAGTCGGCCAGGCTCGGCGGAACATCGGCGGGCGGGGGCACCTCGTTGCGACGGCGACCGAGGAAGAACACGACACCACCGACGACGGCAGCAGCGGCGCCGAACACGAGAATTCGCCTGGTCCGACGCGATCCCGAGTCGACCGTGACCAACGCTCGGGTGCGATTCGCTTCGGCAATGCGTTCTGCGGTCACTGCCCGGCGCTGCGCAGCCTGCTTGCGGGCCAGCCCGTAACCTCGTCTGGCCAACAGCAGACCGACTCCGGCCGGGCCCTTGCTTGCGGCGGATGCGGCGCCGAGCAGGGCGGATGCTGCGGTACCGGTGGACGACCGAACCCGGTCGGACTTCGTTGTGCTCGTCATACCCTCACTGTTCCACAACACGACCCCCGCTGAACCTTCGCGATCCAGCCGACTCGACGCCCGTTGTGAACTGCCCGATCGCCCGAGATGGCACGATGGAGGGCGTGACTTCACCAAACAAGACCCAAACGGCCACGCTGCACACCAACCGCGGCGATATCGTCATCGAACTGTTCGGCAATCACGCCCCCAAGACCGTCGCGAACTTCGTCGGTCTCGCGGACGGATCCAAGGAGTACACGACGCAGAACGCGTCGGGTGCCAAGACCGGACCGTTCTACGACGGCGCAGTCTTCCACCGCGTCATCGACGGCTTCATGATCCAGGGCGGCGACCCCACCGGCACCGGTACCGGTGGACCGGGCTACAAGTTCGAGGACGAGTTCCACCCGGAACTGTCCTTCGATCGCCCGTACCTGCTGGCCATGGCGAACGCAGGCCCCGGCACCAACGGCTCGCAGTTCTTCATCACCACCGGCAAGACCCCGCACCTCAACCGCAAGCACTCCATCTTCGGTGAGGTCACCGACGAGGCGTCGAAGAAGGTCGTCGACGCGATCTCGAGCACGCCGGTCGGCCGCGGAGATCGCCCGGTGGACGAGGTTGTCATCAACAACATCACCATCGCCTGATCTGACCGAAGGACTTTCGACAAGATGACGAACCCCGGCTGGGGTGGCGCGTACGGCGACCAGCCCAACCCACCCCAGTCGGTGTGCGTCCGACATCCCGATCGCCCGACCGGCCTGGCCTGTTCGCGCTGCGGCAGGCCCGCATGCCCGCAGTGTCTGCAGGCCGCGGCCGTCGGACAGCACTGCGTCGATTGCGTGCGCGAGGGCAACAAGAACATCCGCACTGCCCAGACCGTCGCCGGTGCACCCATGGCACGATCCGCCAAGACCCCGCTGACATACGCTCTCATCGCCATCAACGTGATCGTCTATGCCATCACGGTGGCGCAGTCCGGCGATCCGATGAACAACACCTCCGGATCCGCGCTCGCCCGCAGCTGGACCCTCAACAGCTTGCTCGTCTCCAACGGCGATGTGTTCCGGCTGATCGGCAGCGGCTTCGTCCACTACGGGCCGATACACCTGCTCGTGAACATGTTCGCGCTGTACATCATCGGTCGTGACGTCGAACTCGTGCTCGGCCGAACCCGCTACCTGGTCGTCTACTTCCTCTCGCTCCTCGGAGGAAGTGCGTCGGTGATGCTGCTGGAGAACCCACTGGCGCTCACCGTCGGCGCGTCCGGAGCCGTTTTCGGTCTCCTGGGTGCCCAGGCCGTCATCCTGCTACGGCTCAAGCGAAGCCCGGCACCCATCCTCATCGTCATCGCGGTGAACATCTTCATCAGCATCTCGATCCCCAGCATCTCGCTGTGGGGACACATGGGCGGACTCGTCGCCGGAGCCGCCGCCACCGCCGGTCTGGTGTTCTTGTCCAACCGAACCCCAGACACCGGACAACAACGAACCATGGCCGGCGTGTCCATGGCATGGCTGTCGGTCATCGCCGTCGCTCTGGTGTCCCTGGGAATCATCGCGATCCGCGTACTCGACCTGCGCGCCCAGATGGGCCTCTAGCAAGTCCACTCGATGTGACATCGACCCCCCAAAAGTCCACCGAATGTCACATCGAGTAACCCACAGGGGCCCGACGCTCAGGTGTTGCGTGGCACCAGCCCGTGGATTTCGAGTGCGTCGAATACGTCTCGCGGGTCGGTTCCGAGGTCCCATCGGCCGAAGATGATCAGTCTGTCGTCGTCTTCGCCGGGTGGTCGGATGTCGAGTTCGAGCATCGGTACTCGTCGGCCGAGTCGGGGGTATCGCACGATTTTGACGCGGACGATGTCGTTGCGGGTGTAGGTGCGTGTTCCGGTGAGGCGTTTCATCACCAGTGATCCGTCGTGGGTGATGGCCAGTCGCGGGCGTTGTGCGGCGGCGAGTGCGGCGGTGATCCACATTCCGACGGCTGCGAGGCCGACGAGGAATGTTCCGGCGGCGTCGGTGGAGGAAAATGCGGCGCCGATTCCGAGGGCGATTCCGCCCACGACCAGGGCTGCGACGGCGACGAGGGGCGTCGCCCACTGCTGTTCGTACACACCCTGTGGATCGTTCGTAGAGTTATCCACAGGGTTTATCCACATTGGGGATGAATGACATCGATGTAACTCGGTTGGCTCTCAGCGCCACCGCATGGTCATGACGAGTCCGACGACCATGAACCCGAAGCCGATCAGGAAGTTGTAGGCACCGAGGTTTCCGATGAAGGCGATGTCCTCGGAAGCCAGGTAGTAGACGATCAGCCACAGAAGCCCGACCAGCATGAATCCCAGCATCAGCACCACGTACCAGACCGGTGACGGCCCGGCGTTGACCTTGACCGGCGTGCGGTTCGCCGGGTTGATCGTGTAGTCGTTCTTCTTCCGTACCTTCGACTTCGGCATTGCTTCCTCTTCGCGTTCGTGACGGCCCGTGGCACTGCGGCCGTACCTGTGGACAACTGACGATCGGAACCTGTGGATCGGCGGATGCCGCGCATCCCCAGGCTAGTGTGACCTCGAGGACCGTGACGGTCACCGACCGGTTGCTGTACACGCTAACGCAGGTGAGCCCAGCACCGACCCACCGGACAAATTGCGAGCACCCGTGACACGACGATCGACTGCCCCCGCCGACACCCGCTGGTGGGTGCTCGCCGTTGCGGTGTGCGCTGTCGTCGGTCTGCTGCTCGGCACCACCAGGCATGTATCGGACGGCACCGAGTTGCGCGGCGGGGACACCACCAGGCTCGCAGATCTGGTCGACGCGGCTCAACGCAGCAGTGATGATGCCCAGCGGAGCCGGGACACGCTCGAGCAGCAGCTCGAGTCCATTCAGCAGCGCACTGCGACGGGGGACACCGAGGTCGCCGACGCGTTGGCGCGTGTCGATTCCCTGGCCGACGCGGCGGGACGCGAGCCCGCGTCCGGCGGGGGTCTGACCGTCACGATGGCCGACGCCCCTCGTGGTCCGGACGGCTCGTATGCGTCCGACGCGTCGGTCGACGATCTGGTTGTTCATCAGGTCGATGTGCAGAGCGTGCTCAACGCCTTGTGGGCAGGCGGCGCGTCGGCGATCGCGATGCAGGACCAACGGCTGGTGGCCTCGTCGGCTCCGCGCTGCATCGGGAACACCCTTCTTCTCGGCGGGCGGACGTACAGTCCGCCGTACGTGATGACGGCGATCGGGGATTCGGATCGGCTGCGCGCGGCGTTGAAGAACGAGCCGGGTGTGCGGTTGTACGAGCAGTACGCGTTGCGATACGGCCTCCGTTACGACGTCGCAGCGTCCGAGGACCTCTCGGTGCCCGCGTACTCCGAATCGGTGCGCATGCGGTATGCACAGCCTCGCTGAGTACGCTGTCCGCATGCGTATTCTCGTCGTCGACAACTACGACAGCTTCGTCTTCAACCTCGTCCAGTACCTGGGCCAGTTGAACGCCGATGTCGAGGTCTGGCGTAACGACGACGAGCGCCTCACCGACCGCGATGCGGTCGCGGGCCGGTTCGACGGAATTCTGCTCAGCCCGGGACCGGGCACGCCGCAGCGCGCAGGTGCCACGATGGATCTGGTCTCGGCAAGTGCTCGCACGAAGACGCCCCTGCTCGGGGTCTGTCTCGGTCATCAGGCGATCGGCGCAGCGTTCGGCGCAACCGTGGAGAAGGCTCCGGAACTGCTGCACGGCAAGACCAGTCTGGTGCACCATTCGGGCGTCGGAGTTCTCGAGGGCATGAACGAGCCCTTCACCGCCACTCGCTACCACTCGCTGACCGTCCGGGAAGACACGATCCCGGCCGAACTCGAGATCATCGGGCGCACCGAATCCGGTCTCGTGATGGCGATGAGGCACACCGAGCTACCGATTCACGGCGTCCAGTTCCACCCGGAGTCCATCCTCACCGAGGGCGGACACCGCATGCTGGCGAACTGGCTCACCGTCTGCGGGATGCCCACCGACCCCGGTCTCGTCGCCAAGCTCGAAGCTCAGGTCGCCGAAGCCTTCGCCTGAGCCGGCCTCGGGGCGGCTAGTTGCCGCTGGGGATTCCCAACGCCCCGATGCTCACGGTGATGGTGTCGGTCTTGCTGATCTCCGAGCCCGCCGGCTGGGTCTGGTTGACGACCCGGCCGACCATCAGTGGATCGAGCGTCGACTGCCTCGACGTCGACAGGTTCGACGCCGTTCCGGTCCATCCAGCCGATTCCAGTGCTGTCAGAGCCTGAGCTTCGGTGAGGCCGGAGAGGTCCGGCATCGGGATCTTGTCCCCGTTCGAGACGCGCAGCGTCACGACGGTGTTCTCGGCGACGTTGGCGCCACCGGCGGGGTCGGTCGAGACGACCTGCCCCACCGGCTGGCTGGAATCGATGTTCTGTACCTGGACGCGGAGCCCGGCACCCTCGACGTTCGGCTGCGCGACGTCGACGAGCTGGCCGACGACGTTGGGCATCCGTACCTGCGCCGGTCCCGAACCGAGCGTGATGCGAACCTGCGAGTCGGCGTTCATGCTCACGCCCGAGGACGGGTTCTGCTCGACGACCTTGTCGAGGTTCTCCGGCGTCGACGGCGCACGGGCGACGGTGGGATCGAGTTCGAGGCCCACCTCGTTCAAGGCGTCCGACGCCTCCTGTTGCGTCCGTCCGGTCAGTCGCGGCACCTGCACCTGCTGGGGGCCCGAGGAGACGTCGAGCTGGATGTCCCCGGGCGATTCGGTCTGCGACCCCGCGGCCGGGTTGGTCCCGATCGCCGATCCCTCCGGCACCGAGGCGTCGGGCTTCTCCTGCACGGTGACGCGCAGGCCGACATTCTCCAGCTCCCGTTGCGCCTCGTCCGAGGCCAGCCCGACGACGGACGGCACGGTGACGGACTTGGGATCCGCTCCCGGACCGAGGGACCACAGGAATGCTCCGACGATCGCGACGACGATGATCGACGCCGCGGAGATCAGCGCGATCTTGAGGCCTCGACGGTTCCTGGGTCGATCCTCGGGTTCGCCGTGCCTCGACGCACCGGGTGCGGCGGCGACGGCGGCGGGTTTGTCCGCGCCGGAGAAGTCTGCCTGCCGGGAATCGACCGATCCGAGAATCGTGGTGCGGTCCTCGTCGTTCATCACCATCGGGGCGCTCGGCCGTTGACCTCCGAGGACACGGACCAGGTCGGTACGCATCTCGGCGGCGCTCTGGTAGCGGTTGGCGGGGTTCTTGGCCATTGCCTTGAGGATGATCGAGTCGAGTTCGCGCGGCACCGTGTCGTTGACCAGCGACGGCAGCTGAGGATCCTCGCGCACGTGCTGGTAGGCGACGGCGACCGGTGAATCACCCTTGAACGGGGGCTCGCCGGTGAGGATCTCGAACAGCACACATCCGAGGGAGTAGACGTCCGATCGAGCGTCGACCTGTTCGCCGCGTGCCTGCTCGGGCGAGAGATATTGAGCGGTTCCGATGACGGCTGCCGTCTGGGTCATCGGCGACGAGGAATCTGCGATGGCGCGCGCGATGCCGAAGTCCATCACCTTCACCGCGCCTGCGTTGTTGATCATGATGTTCGCGGGTTTGACGTCGCGGTGCACGATTCCGTTGCGGTGGCTGAAATCGAGTGCGGCACAGACGTCGGCGATGACCTCCATGGCCCGACGCGGCGCCATGGGTCCTTCGGCGCGCACGATGTCGCGGAGGGTGTCGCCGTCGACGTATTCCATGACGATGAACGGGAGCGGACCGGCTTCGGTCTCGGCTTCACCGGTGTCGTACACGGCGACGATGGCGGGGTGGTTCAGTGCGGCCGCGTTCTGGGCTTCGCGTCGAAACCGCAGGTAGAACGTGGGGTCGCGAGCGAGATCGGCGCGCAGAACCTTGATGGCGACGTCGCGGTCGAGCCGAGTGTCACGTGCCAGATGAACCTCGGACATGCCGCCGAAACCGAGTATCTCGCCCAACTCGTAGCGAGAGGAGAGCGTACGGGGAGTCGTCATGGTTGTCCTCGAGGATCTTGCTGGGATGGAATCTCGATCAGCGGCCGTCTCGTGGTCGTCTGCGTGGGCTGTTCCGAGGTCGTCGTGGTTTCTTCGGTGGTCGTCGGCTCCTGCGTAGTGGTCGTCGTGGTCGTGGTGGTCTCTTCGGTGGTGGTGGTTTCTTCGGTGGTCGTCGTGGGTTCGGTCGTTGTGGTCGTGGTGGTGGTCGGCTGCGTGGTGGTGGTGGTCGGCGGCACGAACGGCGTCGGCGAGTCGTCCCTGCCCCCGGTCAACAGCACGTATCCGCCGATGAGGATGGCGAGAAGCAGCAGTCCGGCACCGCCCCAGGCGAGGGCCTTCTGCGCCGACGACATTCCGGTGGCCTCGGGCACTGCGCCCGCAGCCGTTCCGGTGGCCGGTCCGCGGTACTCGCGCTGCGACGTCGGCATCATCTGGGTGCTCGACGGCGCAGGGCTGGGTACGACGCCCGGCATCATGACCCTGCCGGTGCCCGTACCGCGGGAGTTTCCGGGTGCAGGCGGGCGACGGCCGGCCCGGACCGCGGCGACGGCGTCGGCGAATTCGCCACCGTTGGCGTAGCGCGCGGCCGGGTCCTTGACCATCGTGATCTCGATGAGTTCCCGCACGGCGGGGGGCAGGTCGAGCGGCATGGGGGCCGGCATCTCGCGGACGTGCTTCATGGCGACGGTCAGCGCTCCGTCGCCCACGAAGGGCCGCGTGCCCGCGAGTACTTCGTATCCGACGACTCCGAGCGAGTAGACGTCCGAAGCCGACGTGGCCTCCTCGCCGAGTGCTTGCTCGGGGGCGATGTACTGCGCTGTGCCCATGACCATTCCGGTCTTGGTCACCGGGGATGCGTCGACGGCCTTGGCGATGCCGAAGTCGGTGATCTTGACCTGCCCGGTGGGGGTGATCAGGATGTTGCCCGGCTTGACGTCGCGGTGGACGACGCCTGCGGTGTGTGCAATCTGCAGGGAACGGCCGGTCTGCTCGAGCATGTCGAGGGCATGGCCGAGCGGCAACCGGGGCATCCGACCCAACACGGCGTTGAGCGGCTCACCGTTGACCAGTTCCATCACCAGGTAGGCCAGTGATTCGCCCGCGCCGTCGCGGGTCTCGCCGTAGTCGTAGACCCCGGCGATTCCGGGGTAGTTCAGCTGCGCGGTGGTGCGTGCCTCGAACCTGAAGCGCTGCAGGAACTCCGGGTCCTCGGAGAACTCGGCCTTGAGTACCTTGACCGCGACACGGCGATCGAGGCGGTTGTCCATTGCTTCCCACACCTGACCCATGCCGCCGGTGGCGATGAGTCGCAGCAGTCGATAGCGCTGCGCGATGACAGCTCCGTTGCTCAATGGCACGTCATGTCACCTCCCCTGCAATGCGGCTGCGATGACGGCGCGGCCGATGGGTGCGGCCACGGATCCACCGGTCGCGGCGAGGGCGCGGTCGCCGCCATCCTCGACGATGACGGCGATGGCGACCTTGGGGTCGTCGGCGGGTGCGAATCCGATGTACCACGCGTGCGGCGGGGTGTTGCGCGGGTCGGAACCATGTTCTGCGGTACCGGTTTTCGATGCGATCTGTACCCCGGGGATCTTGCCCTCGCCGCTGGTGTTGTTCTCGGAGCCGATCATCAGGTCTTTCAGCGTCGCCGCGGTGGTGGAGCTGATCGCCTGGCCCATGGCCTTGGGCTGGTAGCTCGACAGGTCCGACAGGTCGGGAGACTGCAGCTGCTGCACCAGGTTCGGGGCCATTCGCACACCGTCGTTGGCCACGGTGGCAGCGATGACGGCGTCCTGCAGCGGGGTCAGCGCCACGTCGCGCTGGCCGATGCTGGATTGACCGAGGGCGGCGTCGTCGTCGATGGGTCCGATGGTGCTGTCGGCGACGGTGAGCGGAATGGTGGTGTTCTCACCGATGCCGAACGCCGCCGAGGTCTCGCGCATCTTGTCCACCCCGGTGTCGATGCCGAGCTCGACGAAGGCGGTGTTGCACGAGCGTGCGAAAGCTTCTCTCAGCGTTGCCGTCTGGCCGCCGCCGCACGTCGAACCGTTGTAGTTCTCCAGCGTTGTCGAGGTTCCCGGCAGCGTGATGTTCGACGCGGCCGTGAGTTGATCGTCCGGTGTCGCGCCCGCTTCGAGTGCGGCTGCGGTGGTGATCACCTTGAACGTCGATCCGGGTGGGTAGGTCTGCGAGATGGCCCGGTTGACCATCGGCTTCTCGGGATCGTTGCTCAGGTTCTCCCATGCCGCGGTGGTGGTGCTGCCATCGTGGCTGGCCAGCAGGTTCGGGTCGTAGCTGGGGGTGCTGGCCATGGCCAGGATGTTGCCGGTGGCCGGGTCGAGGGCCACGACGGAGCCGGTGTATCCCTTGGCGGTCAGCTGGTCGTAGGCGACCTGCTGAACGACGGGATCGATGGTGGTGACCACGTTGCCGCCGCGGGGATCTCGGCCGGAGATGAGGTCGAACAGTCGTCCGCCGAAGAGCCGGTCGTCGGATCCGTTGAGTACGGGGTCCTCGGCGCGTTCGAGGCCGCTGCTCGAGTACAGCATCGAGTAGTAGCCGGTGATCGGCGCGTTGGCCTGCGGGCTGGCCGGGGAGATCGAATTCTGGGGGTAGGTGCGCAGGTACTTGTAGCGGTCTTCGGTGGGGACCGAGGATGCGAGCACCTGGCCGCCTGCCGAGATCTGACCGCGCTGGCGTGAGTACTCGTCGAGCAGCACTCGTGAGTTTCTCGGGTCGGTGCGCAGATCGTCGGCCTTGATGACCTGAAGGTAGGTGGCGTTGGCGAGCAACGCGACGACCATGACCATCACGGCGATGGACACGCGGCGCAGGGGAGTGTTCATGCGCGCTTCACCATCTCGGTCGGTGCCTCCGCGATGGGCGCCGCCGGGGCGGGCTTCTTCTTGGGCTTTGCCGGCTCACGGGCTGCGTCGGAGATCTTGATCAGCAGCGCGAGGAGCAGGTAGTTGGCGAGAAGCGACGATCCTCCGTAGGACAGATACGGCGTGGTGAGGCCGGTGAGTGGGATGAGTTTGGTGACGCCGCCGACGACGACGAACAGCTGGATGGCAATGGTGAACGACAACCCCGCGGCCAGCAGTTTGCCGAAGCTGTCGCGAACGGCCAGCGCGGTACGCATGCCGCGAATGATGAACAGCAAGTACAGGATCAGGACCGCGGTCAGGCCGATGAGGCCCAGCTCTTCGCCGACCGTGGCGATGATGAAGTCCGTCTTGGCGAACGGAACCTGGGACGGGCGACCACTACCGAGTCCGGTGCCTGCCAACCCGCCCGTGGCGAAGCTGAACATCGACTGGACGATCTGATAGCCGGTGTCGTTGTAGTCGTCGAACGGGTGCAGCCAGGTGTCGGTGCGGATCTTGACGTGGCCGAACACCTGGTACGCGAACAGGAACCCGACGAGCAGCAGCCCGAAACCGATGATCAACCAACCGACGCGTTCGGTGGCGATGTAGATCATCACCAGGACGGTTCCGAAGATCAGCAGCGACGTGCCGAGGTCCTTCTCGAACACCAGCACGCCGACCGAGACGATCCAGACGACCAGGATCGGCCCCAGATCGCGCGCTCGCGGGAAGTCCATGCCGAGGAAGTGCTTGCCTGCGACGGTGAACAGTTCACGCTTGGCGACCAGCAGCGATGCAAAGAAGATGAGCAGCAGGATCTTCGCGAACTCGCCGGGCTGAATACTGAAGCCGGGCAGCCTGATCCAGATCTTCGATCCGTTGACCTCGGAGAATGCCGACGGCAGCATCGCCGGGATGGCCAGGAGAACCAGTCCCGCGAGTCCGACGGTGTAGCCGTAGCGAGCCAGGGTGCGGTAATCGCGCAACAGCACCAGCAGGGCGACGAAGCCGGCGATGGCCAGCGTGGTCCACAGCACCTGCTGATTGGCATCGGGCGACGGAATGGGGTTTCCGAGATATTGAGCCTGCTGCTCGTCGGCCAGGTCGAGGCGATGAATGAGCACCAGACCGAGTCCGTTGAGCAGCGCCACGATCGGCAGCAGCAGCGGATCCGCGTAGGGCGCGAAGCGTCGCACGGCCAGGTGCGCCACTGTCATCAGCGCGAGATACGCGACCGCGTATTTCGCCAGATCCCAGGTGATGGTCTGTTCCTGACTGGCTTCGACCAGTACCAGCGAGATCGTGGTGATCAGGACGGCGGCCCCGAGCAGAAGCAGTTCGACGCCGCGCCGGTTCGATTGAATCGGTGCTGGCGCGAATCCTTCGGGCGGACTCGGAAAGGACCCTCCCGCGGACGGATTGGAACTCATCGAGTACCGGTCCTGCAGTTCTGGCCGGGAATCTGCGGAACCGTCGGTGTCGGTGCCGCTGTGGTCGTCGGTGCTGGTTCCGCAGTGGGTTCGACCGTGGGCGGCAGCGGTGCCGCGGGCGGCGGGATGATCGCCGTCGTAGTCGGTTCGACGGTCGTGGTGACGACCGGCTCGGTCTCGCAGACCTGAAGCAGGTCCCCGGAGGCCAACCGCTCGACCTGGCCGCGCGCATCGTCGAGAGATCCCGACGGCAGGCCGGCCGTGACCTGCTCGCGTGCGGCGGGCAGAAGATCGTCGATCTCGAACGGAACGCAGTCCGCCGGAGCGGCATCCGGCGCGGTCAGCGTGACGGCTCCGTCGTCGTCGAGGCAGCCGATCAGCTCGACGCTCTGCAACGAGTAGCCGAGTACCGAGCCGGGAAGCCCGCGCAGCACGGTGACCTTGCTGTTGTCGGCACCGACGTAGTAGTTGCCCTTGATGATCGAATTGGCCACCAGCGCACCGATTCCCGCCAGCACCACCAGGGTCAGGGCAATCAACGTCCAGCGCAGCTTGTGCGACTTCTTCTCGGGCGTGACGACCGGTGCGGTGACGCGTTTGGGCGTCGTACGCGGTGGCCGCATCGCTGCGGCGCGCCCTGCTGCGGTGTTGGGCGGAGGGGCGTCCTCCTCGTCTTCGGTGCTGGCGGCACCGCCGAGGATGGGGTGGCTCTGTCCGTAGTCGAGGTCGATCACGTCGGCCACGACGACCGTCACGTTGTCCGGACCGCCACTGCGAAGCGCGAGTTCGATGAGACGATCTGCGCAGGGCCCCGTCTCGCCCTCGTTCATGGTGTTCTCGATGGTCTCGTCGCTGACGACGTCCGAGAGGCCGTCGGAGCACAGCAGGTATCGGTCACCCGCACGTACTTCCCGAACGGTGAGCGTCGGCTCGATCTCGTTGCCGGTGAGGGCACGCATGATCAAGGAGCGCTGCGGGTGTGTGTGCGCCTGCTCGGCTGTGATGCGGCCCTCGTCGACGAGGGACTGAACGAAGGTGTCGTCTCGGGTGATCTGGGTGAGCGAGCCGTCGCGCAGCATGTACGCGCGCGAATCGCCGATGTGTACCAGTCCGATTCGCTTGCCCGCGAACAGGATTGCGGTCAGCGTGGTTCCCATGCCGTCGAGCTCGGGTTCGTCCTCGACCTGATCTGCGATGGACGCGTTGCCTTCGCGGGTTGCTGCTTCGAGCTTGCCCAGCAGATCCTCGCCCGGCTCGTCGTCGTCGAGATGAGCCAGTGCGGCGATCATCAACTGTGAGGCCACTTCACCGGCAGCGTGACCGCCCATTCCGTCGGCCAGCGCCAGTAGGCGAGCGCCGGCGTACACGGAGTCCTCGTTGTTGGATCGAACCAGACCGCGATCACTGCGGGCGGCATAGCGAAGGACGAGGGTCACGGGCGCAACTCGATCACGGTCTTGCCGACGCGGACAGGGGTTCCCAAGGGGACGCGAACGGCGGTGGTCACCTTCGCGCGGTCGAGGTAGGTGCCGTTGGTCGAACCGAGGTCCTCGACGTACCAATCACCGCCGCGGGGCGAGATGCGCGCATGCCGCGTCGACGAGTAGTCGTCTGTCAGAACGAGAGTGGAGTCGTCCGCGCGTCCGATGAGGACGGGCTGCGTGCCGAGCGAGATGCGCGTTCCGGCGAGACCGCCCTGGGTCACCACGAGGTACTTGGCCACCTTCTGCTTGTTGAACGACGGAAGAACTTTCGAGCCGCCGGAGTAGCGAGCAGGCACTCGCATGCCTGCGGCCGCGTAGATGTCACTGCGCAAGGTGCGAAGGACGGCCCAGACGAAGAACCACAACAACAGCAGGAAGCCCGCCCTTGTCAGTTGCAGAATCAATCCCTGCACGACGATTCACCTCCTCCTTCGCAATCGACCTGCATCCCGCCCACGCACAGAGCCGCGGCGCGGCAGACATGGTTGCCTCGCAGCATCATAGGGTGAAGCAGCTCGTGTGGACGACATACGGGTGGACGAGAGTGCGAGTCGAACCCCCACCCGAGCCCACGAGGATCGTCAGACGATCCGGACCAGGATTTCGGAGTGGCCGGCCCGAATGACGTCGCCGTCGGCCAATTGCCAGTCCTGCACCGGGGCACCGTTGACGGTGGTGCCGTTGGTGGAACCGAGATCGGAGAGCATGGCCACGCGGCCGTCCCACCGGATCTCGATGTGTCGACGCGAGACGCCGGTGTCGGGGAGTCGGAACTGTGCGTCCTGGCCCCGGCCGATGATGTTCTGACCGTCACGGAGCTGGTAGTAGCGGCCGCTGCCGTCCTCGAGCTGCAGCGTCGCGGCGAGCGCCTGACTCTGACCTGCGTACGAGGCGGGCTGGTCGTAGCCGTACCCGTCGCCGCGGTCGCCCGCGCCCTGTGGGTAGCCACGACCGTAGGCGGCCGGAGCGGGCGGGTAGTCGTAACCGGGCTGCTGGTAGCCCGGCTGCTGGTATCCGGCGGCCTGGGGCTCGGCGTACCGACCGGCCTGGTCGTTGTACGCCTGCTCCTGGTAGGGGGCCTCGGAGTACGCAGCACCCTGCTCGGCGGCGTTGTAGTCGTAGCCCTGGCCGTTGTAACCCTGTGCGTCGTACGCCTGGCCGTCGTACCCCTGCGCGTTGTAGGCCTGTGCGTCGTAGCCCTGGTCCTGGCCGCCGGGCGCGCCGTAGGCGTGGGGGTCGTAGCCCTGTTCCTGGCCGGCTGCGCTGTAGGCCTGACCCTGCTCGGGGTACGGCTGCTCGTCGTAACCGCCGTTGTACGCCTGCTGGTCGTAGCGCGGGTCGTGATCGGCCGGTGCGTAGGCCTGAGCGTCGTACCCGTTCTGCTCACGTGCGTTCTGCTCACGTGCGGGGTAGCGCGGATCCTGGCCACCGGCGTAACCGTTGCGCGCGCGCGGATCGGGACGATGACCGTCCGCGGGGTCGCGCTGCGGGTCGTAGCCTGGGTTCTGCGTCATGTGGCCGGCTCCTGGTATCGACATCGGTGGGGCAGACGGTCGCTGCGTAGCTGAAGGGACGGGACTCGGTGCTGCTTGTGCCGACGCGCCCTGCTGTGCGGACTCGTTCCGCGCAGCAGTCGCCGATCGTCCCACATCGGGATCGACCGAGCCACTGGCACGGAACTGCCCGGTGTGAAGGGTGGGTGACGGCTCGAAGCGAACCACCACGTCGCCGTAGGTCTGCCAGCCTTGATCGCGGATGTAATCGTCGAGGTGGCGCGAGAACGCCTTGACCGTGAGTGCTCGGTCACCGGCGAGCTCGTCGTGGTCCGAGCTGTTGATGGTGATGACGTAGCTGTTGGGTGCCAGGAGGTGCCCGCCCTCGAGGGGCCGAACCAGATCCGACGCCTCCTGCTGAAGCGCTGCCTCCACCTCCGCCGGTACGACGCCTCCGCCGAACACGCGGGCGAAGACGTCGCCGACAGCGCCTTGGAGCTTGCGCTCGAAACGTTGAACGATGCCCATCGTGACCCCTCCTCTCACTGTGTTCTTCCACCGTGTGGTGCCTGCTGGTGTGCAGGCCGCGACGGCCGCGTGTCATCACGAAGTCGCGCTGCAAGCATGATATACGGTGCCGCCGACGGGGACTGCCCGCCGCCGTCGGCTGCCGGCAGCTCGAAGTGGCGATTTTCGAGCGCGGCATGGTGCGTGTTAGTGTTCTCGCCGTCACCCGGGCGGGTGGCGGAATGGCAGACGCGCTGGCTTCAGGTGCCAGTGTCCTTCGGGACGTGGGGGTTCAAGTCCCCCTCCGCCCACCACACTGGCCGCAGCTGATTCGATCGCTGCGGCCAGTAGTTTTTTTCGGGTGTCCTGCATCGAATCGTCTTACAGGCGTGTGATTTTCGGCCGATGTCGGCAGTGGAGTCGAAGTGCCGGTCCCGAGGACGTCTCGTATACGGAAATTCGCAGGTGAGAGCCCATAATAGGCTTACCTTATTTGCGGGGGCACCCAGGTACTGACTTATCGTTCGTAGTTGGATCGGCCTCACCACGGCCGGATCCGCCCGACCTCACTTTTCTACCACGCGCCTACCTGCTCGTGCAGAGGAAAGCGTCGACGATCGACAGGTGCAGCTTCAACGGCGAGGACGCACCGCAGGCCGTTCGTGCAGCCGGTTACACCACACCGTCGCCGACGAGTATCAAGGCTGGACTTATCCGAAGGCTAGGTATGAAGCACACTCCGGGCCCGCAAGGCCTCTACGATCCCGCCAACGAACACGACTCCTGTGGTGTCGCGTTCGTGGTGGACATGCACGGTCGACGCAGTCGCGACATCGTCGAGAAGGCGATCACCGCCCTGGTCAACCTCGAGCACCGCGGTGCTGCCGGCTCCGAACCGAACACCGGTGACGGTGCGGGCATTCTGATCCAGGTTCCGGACGCGTTCTTCCGCGCCGTCGTAGATTTCGAGCTCCCCGCGCCCGGCGCGTACGCAACCGGTGTCGCATTTCTTCCGCAGGGCCGCAGCGACGCAGCACGCGCCTGCGAGGGTGTCGAGCGCATCGTCGTCAGCGAGGGCCTGACGGTCCTCGGTTGGCGTGAGGTTCCCACCGACGACTCCTCCCTCGGCGCTCTGGCACGCGACGCGATGCCGACCTTCCGTCAGCTGTTCCTCGCTGCCCCCGACGCGTCGATCACCGACCTCGAACTCGAGCGTCGTGCGTTCGTCATCCGCAAGCGCGTCGAGCACGAGCTGGGCGAAGAGGGCGCGGGCAAGGACGGCCCCGGCCGCGAGACCGTGTACTTCCCGTCACTGTCCTCGCAGACCTTCGTCTACAAGGGCATGCTGACCACGCCTCAGCTCAAGGGCTTCTACCTCGACCTGCAGGACGAGCGCGTCGAAAGCGCACTGGGACTTGTGCATTCGCGCTTCTCGACCAACACGTTCCCGTCGTGGCCGCTGGCGCATCCGTTCCGACGCGTCGCCCACAACGGCGAGATCAACACCGCCACCGGTAACGAGAACTGGATGCGTGCCCGCGAGGCGCTCATCACCTCCGACGTGTTCGGCGGCTCCGAGGCACTCGAGAAGATCTTCCCCGTGGTCACTCACGGAGCAAGTGACACAGCACGTTTCGACGAGGTGCTCGAGCTGCTGCACCTCGGTGGACGCAGTCTGCCGCACGCCGTGCTCATGATGATTCCCGAGGCGTGGGAGCGGCACGAGTCCATGGACCCCGCTCGTCGGGCGTTCTACAAGTACCACTCCTCGCTGATGGAGCCCTGGGACGGACCGGCGTCGGTGTGCTTCACCGACGGCACCGTCATCGGCGCGGTCCTGGACCGCAACGGCCTGCGCCCGAGTCGGCTGTGGGTCACCGACGACGGTCTGGTCGTCATGGCCTCCGAGGTCGGCGTTCTCGACATCGATCCGTCGAAGGTCGTCCGCAAGGTTCGCCTGCAGCCGGGCCGCATGTTCCTGGTGGACACTGCGCAGGGCCGCATCGTCTCCGACGACGAGATCAAGGACGAGCTCGCCGCCGAGCATCCGTACCAGCAGTGGCTCGACGAGGGCCTGACCTCGATCGACGATCTGCCCGAGCGTCCGCACGTGCACATGCCGCACGACCGCGTGCTCATCCGTCAGCAGATCTTCGGGTACACCACCGAGGAACTGAACGTGCTGGTCTCGCCCATGGCGAAGTCCGGTGCCGAGGCCATCGGTTCCATGGGTACCGACACCCCGATCGCCGTACTGTCGGCTCGCCCGCGGATGCTGTTCGACTACTTCTCGCAGCTGTTCGCGCAGGTCACCAACCCGCCGCTCGATGCCATCCGCGAGGAGATCGTCACCAGCCTCGGCGGCACCATCGGACCCGAGGGCGATCTGCTCAACCCGGGTGCCGACAGCTGCAAGCAGATCGTGCTTCCGCAGCCGATCCTGCACAACGACGACCTCGCCAAGCTCGTCCACATCAACGACGAGGGCACTCAGGAAGAGCTGCGCTCGGTGGTCGTGCGCGGTCTCTACCCGGTGGCCGAGGGCGGTGAGGGCCTCCGAAAGTCGTTGGAGGCCATTCGCGCTCAGGTTTCCGCAGCCATCTCGGGTGGCGCCCGGATCATCGTGCTCTCGGACCGCGAGTCCAGCGAGAAGCTCGCTCCGATTCCGTCGCTGCTCCTCACCGCCGCGGTGCACCACCATCTGGTCCGCGAGCGGACCCGCACCAAGGTCGGCCTGATCATCGAGGCCGGTGACGCCCGCGAGGTGCACCACATGGCCCTGCTCATCGGTTTCGGTGCCGCAGCGGTCAACCCGTACATGGCGTTCGAGTCCATCGAGGACATGATCGAGCGCGGTGCCCTCACCGACATCGAGTTCGACAAGGCCGTCACCAACTACATCAAGGCCGCGGGCAAGGGTGTGCTCAAGGTGATGTCCAAGATGGGCATCTCGACCCTCGCGTCGTACACCGGAGCCCAGCTGTTCCAGGTCATCGGCCTCTCGCAGGAACTGGTCGACGAGTACTTCACCGGCCTCAACAGCCACCTCGGCGGCATCGATCTCGATCAGGTCGCCGACGACGTCGCAGCGCGGCACGCCGTCGCGTACCTCGACAACCGTCAGGAGCGCGCGCACCGCGAGCTCGAGACCGGTGGCGAGTACCAGTGGCGTCGCGAAGGGGAGTACCACCTCTTCAACCCGGACACGGTGTTCAAGCTGCAGCACTCCACCCGCACCGGCCAGTACGACATCTTCAAGGAATACACGAAGATGGTCGACGACCAGTCCGAGCGACTCGCGTCGCTGCGTGGTCTGTTCCGCTTCAAGACCGAAGAGCGGCAAGCTATTTCGATCGACGAGGTCGAGCCGGCCAGCGAGATCGTCAAGCGTTTCTCGACTGGTGCGATGAGCTACGGCTCCATCTCGGCCGAGGCGCACGAGACCCTCGCCATCGCCATGAACCGTCTCGGCGGGCGCTCGAACTCCGGTGAGGGCGGCGAGGACGTCTCGCGGTTCGAGCCGGACGAGAACGGCGACTGGCGACGCAGTGCCATCAAGCAGGTCGCGTCGGGACGCTTCGGCGTCACCTCGCACTACCTGACCAATTGCACCGACATCCAGATCAAGATGGCGCAGGGAGCCAAGCCCGGTGAGGGCGGCCAGCTTCCGGCGCACAAGGTGTACCCGTGGGTCGCCGAGGTTCGGCATTCGACGCCCGGCGTCGGCCTGATCTCGCCGCCGCCGCACCACGACATCTACTCGATCGAGGATCTCGCGCAGCTGATCCACGACCTGAAGAACGCCAACCCGCAGGCCCGCATCCACGTGAAGCTGGTCTCCGAGGTCGGCGTCGGAACGGTCGCGGCCGGTGTCTCCAAGGCGCACGCCGACGTGGTGCTCATCTCGGGCCACGACGGCGGCACCGGCGCGACGCCGCTGACGTCGGTCAAGCACGCGGGTGGACCGTGGGAGCTCGGTTTGGCCGAGACCCAGCAGACGTTGCTGCTCAACGGACTTCGCGACCGCATCGTCGTGCAGGTGGACGGTCAGCTCAAGACCGGCCGCGACGTCATGGTTGCCGCTCTGCTCGGCGGCGAGGAGTTCGGTTTCGCCACCGCTCCGCTCGTCGTCTCGGGCTGCATCATGATGCGCGTCTGCCACCTCGACACCTGCCCCGTGGGTGTCGCGACGCAGAACCCGTTGCTGCGCAAGCGTTTCGCGGGCAAGCCGGAGTTCGTCGAGAACTTCTTCATGTTCATCGCCGAAGAGGTTCGCGAGCTCATGGCCGAGCTCGGATTCCGCACGCTCGACGAGGCCGTCGGTCAGGTGGGTCTGCTGGACACCACCGCGGCCAAGGAGCACTGGAAGGCGTCGAAGCTGGATCTGTCGCCGATCCTCGAAGAGGTCGAGTCGGCGTTCATGAACCAGAACCTCTACAACACCGGCGTCCAGGATCACGGTCTCGACAAGGCACTCGATCAGCAGCTCATCGCGGCCAGCCGCAATGCGTTGGACAAGGGCGAGAAGGTCGCGTTCGAGTCCAAGATCACCAACGTCAACCGCACCGTCGGCACGATGCTCGGGCACGAGGTCACCAAGGCGTACGGCGGCGTCGGACTGCCGGACGACACCATCGAGATCACGTTCACCGGTTCGGCAGGCAACAGCTTCGGCGCGTTCGTCCCGTCCGGTATGACGCTTCGCCTGAACGGGGACGCCAACGACTTCGTCGGCAAGGGACTGTCCGGCGGACATCTCGTGCTGCGGCCGTCGTTGAACGCCCCGAAGGGCTTCGTCGCCGAGGACAACATCATCGGCGGAAACGTGTTCCTGTTCGGCGCCACCAGCGGTGAGGCTCTCATCCGCGGCGTCGTCGGTGAGCGCTTCGCGGTTCGTAACTCCGGTGCCGTAGCCGTCGTCGAAGGCGTCGGCGATCACGGCTGCGAGTACATGACCGGCGGCAAGGTCGTCATTCTGGGCACGACGGGCCGTAACTTCGGCGCCGGTATGTCCGGTGGCGTCGCGTTCGTCTTCGATCCGAACAAGACGTTCGAGGCCAACCTCAACACCGAGCTGGTCGACATCGAGGAGCTCGAGGGTGACGAGTTCACCTGGCTCCGCGACATCGTCACTCGCCATCAGGAGCAGACCGGCTCCGAGGTGGCCGAGCGGATCCTCGCGGATTGGTCACAGCAGGTGAACCATTTCGTGAAGGTCATGCCTCGCGACTACAAGAAGGTACTGCTGGCCATCTCCGAAGCCGAGAAGAACGGCGCGGACGTGGACGAAGCGATCATGGAGGCAGCTCGTGGGTGACCCACAGGGATTTCTGAAGAACACGGTTCGCGAGGTGCCCAAGCGGCGACCCGTCGACCTGCGCCTGATGGACTGGAAAGAGGTCTACGAAGACTTCTCGAAGGACACCCTGCGCACCCAGGCAAGTCGATGCATGGACTGCGGTATCCCGTTCTGCCACAACGGTTGCCCGCTGGGGAACCTGATTCCCGAGTGGAACGACCTGGTGTTCAAGGACCGCTGGCGCGACAGCATCGACCGGTTGCACGCCACCAACAACTTCCCGGAATTCACCGGACGGTTGTGCCCCGCCCCGTGCGAGGCGTCGTGTGTCCTTGGCATCAACCAGGATCCGGTCACCATCAAGCAGGTCGAGGTCGAGATCATCGACAAGGCCTTCGAAGAAGGCTGGGTGACGCCGGTCTACCCGACTCACCTGACCGGTAGGACCGTCGCCGTCGTCGGATCGGGCCCGGCGGGACTCGCTGCAGCGCAGCAGCTCACCCGCGCAGGCCACACCGTCACGGTGTTCGAGCGTGCCGATCGCATCGGTGGACTGCTGCGCTACGGCATCCCCGAGTTCAAGATGGAGAAGCGCCACATCGATCGTCGGCTGGCGCAGATGGAGGCCGAGGGCACCGTCTTCCGCACCGGTGTCGATGTGGGCGTGGATATCTCGGCCGACGAACTGCGCGAGCAGTTCGACGCCGTGGTCCTCTCCGGCGGTGCCACCGCATGGCGTGACCTGCCCATCGAGGGCCGCGAGCTCGACGGCATCTACCAGGCCATGGAGTTCCTGCCGCACGCCAATCGCGTCCAGCAGGGCGACTTCGCTGCGCCGCCCGTCAGCGCCGAGGGCAAGAAGGTCGTCATCATCGGCGGCGGCGACACCGGCGCCGACTGCCTCGGTACCTCGCACCGTCAGGGCGCCGAGAGCGTCCACCAGTTCGAGATCATGGCCCGCCCGCCCGAGGAGCGTGCGACGTCCACCCCGTGGCCGACGTACCCGCTGATGTACCGGGTTGCCTCGGCACACGAGGAGGGTGGCGAACGCGTCTTCTCGGTCAACACCGAGCGTTTCGTCGGCGAAGACGGCAAGGTCACCGCACTCGAAGCCTGTGAGGTCGAGTTCAAGGCAGGCAAGTTCGAGAAGGTCGAGGGCAGTGAATTCACGCTCGAGGCCGATCTGGTTCTGCTCGCCATGGGATTCGTCGGACCGGACAAGGGCGGTCTGCTGACCGACCTGGGCGTCGACTTCAACCAGCGCGGCAACGTCGAGCGCACCAACGAGTGGGTCACCAACGTCCCCGGTGTGTTCGTCGCCGGAGACATGGGTCGTGGCCAGTCGCTGATCGTGTGGGCCATCGCCGAGGGCCGCTCCTGCGCGGCCGCCGTCGACACCTTCCTGCAGGGAGCAACCGCACTGCCGTCGCCGATCGTGCCCACCCAGGCACCGCAGCGGTAAGTCGCTTTTCCCGCCGAGCTCGACGTTGTGGACGGATTGCGGTCCGATCCCGTCCACAACGTCGAGCTCGTGTGCGTTTCACGACGCCGGCCACACGGTTACGTCCGTTAACCATGTGGGCATCTGATGGTCACAGGCCGCTGTCATTGTGGTGATCGAACAAACGAAGCGTTCGATCACCCAGTGAGGCCCCCTCCCCATGAGTGTCAAGAAGATCTGCGCCGGTATCGGCGTCGCTGCAGCTGTTGCGTCCGGGCTGGTCGTCGGAGCGGCATCGCCCGCCGCCGCAGACCCTGCCGATTGCCCGACGATGTACGTCGTGGCCATTCCGGGAACCTGGGAGACGAGCTCGGGTGCCGCACCGAAGCCGGGGATGCTCACCGACGTCACCGATCGTCTCGGTAGCGGCATCCGCACCGACTACGTCTCGTATCCCGCCACCGCGTTCCCCTGGGAGGGTGAGGTGTACGGGCAGTCCCGCGCCGCAGCCGTCGCCAACGCGGGCGGGATGCTGAAGGCGATGGCGGATCGTTGCGGTGCGACGAAACTCGGCATCATCGGCTACAGCCAGGGAGCCGACGCGGCGGGCGATCTCGCCGCGGCCATCGGCACCGGAGTCGGCGTCGTTCCCGCGGACAAGGTGGTGGCGGTGGGCTTGATCTCCGACCCGAAGCGCTCCGATACCGACGCTCTGGTGGGGCCGGCCGTGGTCGGAACCGGTGTCGGTGGACCCCGGGTCGGCGGATTCGGCTACGTCAGCCCCGTGGTGCGGACGTTCTGTGCCGTCGGCGATCTGTACTGCTCGACGCCCAAGGACGATTACGTCGCGCGGTTGGCCGGATTCTTGGCAGTGTCGTCCAACCCCGCGCCGAACGTCGCCGATCAGTACTCGCAGGAAGCACAGTCCCTGATCGCGGACCTCGCAGCGGCCGGTGGTCTGCCGGTGTTGCAGGGCCAGCTCACCGACCAGGCGAACGCTCAGCGTCAGCGGGAGATCGAGGCGTTCTACCGCTCCGGCATCCACCAGGAGTACCAGAGCTACGACGTCGAGAACGGCCAGTCCGCGACGCGGTGGTTGGCGCGCTACCTCACCGACGCGGTCTGACGGCGGAGCAGCACGAAGACGGTGACTGCACTGACGGCCATCAGGACCGCGCTCGCACCCGACGCAAGAGTGAAGCCGTCGATGAACGACGAGTTCGCCACTGCAGTCAGTTGCGAGGCGAACGGCTCCGGTAGGTAATCGGCGACGGCGACGGCACCACCGATGGTCTCTCGTGCCGGATCGGCGATCTCGGCGGGCGTCTGCGCGGGGATGGCGTCGTCCATGCGGTGTCGGTAGACGGTACTGCCGATCGTTCCGAGGATGGCGATACCGACGGCTCCGCCCAATTCGGCTCCGGTTTCGGACAATGCCGATGCGGCCCCGGCCTTTTCGGGAGCCGCGGCGGTGAGCACGATGTCGGAGTTGAGCGTCGAGGCAGCGCCGATCCCGAAGGTCAGCACGGCCATACCGGTGAGCAAAAGCGGTAGCCCGGAATCGGCGTTCACGAATGCCATTGCCGTGCAACCGATGGCGATGGACAACAGTCCGCCCGCAATGATCGTGCCCGTCCGGATCACCTTGCTGAGCGTCGGTGCGAGCACGGCACCGGCCGCGGCGGCGACGGCGGGAACGAGCAACCACAGGCCGGCTTCGAGCGGTCCGAGACCGACGACGAGCTGTAGGTACTGGGAGGCGAAGAGGCTGAATCCGGTCATCGCGAAGATGACCAGGAACTGCACCACAACAGCTGCGCTGAAGGCTCGTTCGGCGAACAGCGTGACGTCGATCAGCGGGTTCGCGGCCCTGCGCTGCCGGAGAACGAACACCGCGCCCAATGCCAGCCCGGCCACCGCACTCACGGCTGCTGCGAGGTCGATTCCCTCCTGCGCGCCGTGTTTGATGGCGAAGACGATCGAGAGCATCGAGGAGATCGCGAGGACCACGCTGATCGGGTCGAATCTGCCGGGGTCGGTGTCCTTGAACTCGGGGACCAGAAGTGGGGCCGCGACGAAGAGTACGACCATGATCGGGATGTTGATCAGGAACACCGAACCCCACCAGAAGTGCTCGAGCAGAACACCTCCGATGACAGGTCCCACCGCGGCACCGCCCGCGAAGCCGGCGGTCCACAGGCCGATGGCTTCCTTGCGTTGCGTCGGGTCGTGAAACATGTTGCGTATCAAGGACAATGTGCTCGGTGCGATGGTGGCTCCACCGATGCCCAGTAGTGCACGCGCGACGAGCAGCATCTCGGGGGAGGTGGAGAACGTCGCGGCGAGTGACGCGGCCCCGAACACGACGGCACCGATCATGAGCAGGGTGCGACGGCCGATCCGATCGCCGAGTGAGCCCATGGTGATGAGGAGGCCGGCGAGCAGGAACCCGTAGATGTCGAGGATCCACAGTGTCTGGTTGCCGGTGGGTTCGAGATCGGCCGTCATGAACGGCAGAGCGAGGTACAGCACCGACATGTCCATCGACACGACGAGAATCGGCACCACCAACACTGCGAGGCCGAGCCAATCCTTCTTGGTGGCGCGCTGGTCGGTTGCCGTCTGGCTCACTGTGACTTCCCTTCCCGAATGGACACCTCAGCTTAGGCGGGTCGGGGGTACGTTCGGTGAAGGAATGTCTCTCTCGCCGAACGAAGGAAGCAACGCCTCATGAGCAACGATCTGAAGGTCGTCGCGACGATCATCGCCAAGCCCGATGCCGTCGACGCCGTGCGCGACGGACTGGTGGCCCTCGTCGCCGAAACACGCAAGGAAGACGGGAACATCTCCTACGAGCTGTTCGAGTCAGCAGTGGAGCCGGGCACGTTCGTCACCATCGAGGTATGGAAGTCGCAGGAGGACCTCGACGGTCACATGCAGACCCCGCATCTGCAGCAGGCGCTAAGCGAGTTCGGTGCCCATCTCGCGGCTCCGCCCGCCATCCATCCGCTCCGGCCCGTCGGCTGAGTCACCCCGCGCGCTCGCATACACCAGCGCCGAGACGGCCAGCAGAGCCGCCGTGGCACCGATCGCGAGCCAGCCGGTCCCGCTCATCTCGCCCGACGCGATGATGCGGGCACCGGCCGCGGTGTAACTCATCGGCATGAACCCCGCCAGATCGCCCCAGATGGGTGCGGTCGACGCGTATGCGAAACCGCAGACGACGACCTGCACAACAAGCGCGACGACGTTGACGATCTGGCCGACCACGGCGCCGAGCACTCGCTGAATCGCTCCCGCTGCGGCGAGATATGCCGCGGCGGAGACGATCAGGAAGACGCCTGCGCCGAGCACCGGCCCGAGGGCCGCGTCGGTGGCGAAGGCGAAGGCCACAGCGGCGCTGACGCCGACCGCGGCGACGGCTGCAACCACCGAGAGCAGTCGTGGGCTGCTGTCCTTGCCGAGTACTCGAACGAGGCTGACGCATCCCAGGGCTCCGAGAGCCACCAGGGCTGCGATCAGATACGGGGTGGCACCGGTTCCGGTGGACGTCGTCGCGGCCGCGAGATTCTGGTCCGTGGCGGCGGCGTCGTCTGTGGTGGTGGCAGCGGTTCCCTGCGGGAGTGCCGCGGAGGCGTCGCGCACGTTGGTGGCGATGCCGTTGACGATTCCCTCGACCGGCTCGACCGACGTCACGAGCTGATCGGTGCCCGCTTTGAGCTGTTGGCCGCCGTCGTCGAGCTGGCCCAGTCCGTCCCGCAGCTGCACCGTGGCGTCGCCGAGTTGTGCGGTGGCACCGAGGAACTGACTGTTGGGGTCGTTGAGTTCGGAGGATAGCTGCTGAGCACCGCCCTTGAGGGTCTGCAGCTGGGCGAGGGTGTCGGGCCCGAATGCCTGAGTGTTCAGGGTGTCGATGACCCCGCGGATCTCGCCGGAGATGGCGTCGGATCCTGGGTGCGGGAAGCGATCGACCTGGTCTGCGGTGGCGGCGAGTTTCGCAGTGAAATCGGCCTGCAGAGCGCCGAAGCCGGTGAGTTGGTCGACAACCTGGTCGACGCCACCGCTGATCTGCGACGCGCCGTCCCCGAGCTGACCGATGCCGTCGCGGTACTGCCCGAACCCGTCGGCGAGCTGGATGGTTCCGTCGTGCGCCTGGGTGATGCCGTCGGCGAGCTGTCCGACGCCGTCGTTGAGCTGCGTGCCGCCGTCGGTCAGCTGACCGATACCGCTGGAGAGAAAGGTGATGGGCAGCGAAGCGCTGTTGAGGCTGCTCCTGGCCGCGGCCAGAGGATCCGCCGTCTGCTGGTCCGCCGTCTGCTGGTCCGGTGCCTGCTCTGTGGCGGCGGTGGTGGTGGCCGTGGATTCGCCGCCGAGGTCGTAGCCGGTGCCCAGTGCGAAGGCACCCACCGCCACCAGAGGAAACGCCAGCGCAGTGAGAGCAACGGCAGGACGTCGGAAGATACGCAATTCACCCATGATGGGTTCGAGGCTAACTGCCAGGTACGGCCTCGCCGACCACTCGATGGCCGTCGACGCCGCGTTTCATGCCCTCTACCTGGGAGTTTAAGAGCTCTCTGTGGATTGCCGGTTGCGGGGCAGCAGGTCCCACACATGCTCGGTCTCGTTCACCGAGGAGACCGACCTCGCGCCACTGCGCGAGAACAACACACGCGTCACCGAGCAGTAGTCGATCGGGAAGCCGAGCACCTTCGGGGTCTGCAGAATGTCCTGCAGCAGGATGTTGATCACGCCGCCGTGGGCGAAGAGCGCCACGGTGTCGGTGTGCGCGGCGGCCGAGACGATATCGGCGACACCGGCCAGGACTCGCTGCCGAAATGCCTGCTCGTCGACCTGTTCGGGAAGATGCCCGGCCTTGATGCGATCGAATGCTTCCCGGAATTCGGTCTTGGCCGACTCGATCGGAACGTAGCCGCCGAAGTCGCGATCGTATTCGGTCACACGCTCGTCGGACTCGACGGTCAGACCGAGCCGATCGGCAAGAGGCTGCGCCGTCTGGACGGCGCGCAGCTGCGAACTCGACACGACTCGGGAGATCGGGAATCGGGCCACTGCACCCGGCACCCGCAGAGATTGTTCGACGCCGAGGTCGGCGAGAGCGGGATCGGCCGAGGTCTCCGACCGTTGTGGCAGCGCGTGCCGCATCAGAACCAGTTGCATCGACTCACCTAATCACGAGTGTGCGGCCGCTGCGCTGCACCATCGATCGGAAGGCCGCGACCTGACGCGGCGAATCGGCCTGCGGATCCCACACCATGCCGATACGTCGACGAGCCGCGGGCTGGGTGAGCCCGATGTCGACGGTTCCTCCTTCTCCGCCGTGCGCTCGGATCCGCGGCAGGATGGCGATGCCGAGTCCGGCCCCGACGAGTCCGCGCACCGTGTGGGTGTCCTGCCCCTCGAAGGCGATGCGCGGGCTGAAACCGGCGTCCGCCCACAACTCGTCGCAGATCGACCGCATGCCGAAACCGTGGCCCATCGCGATGTAGTTCTCGTCGGCGGTGTCGGCGAGATCGACCGATCTGCGGGTGGCCAGGCGATGATCGGACGGGACCACGAGCATCAGCCTCTCGTCGTAGAGCTGGAACGAATTGTCGTCGGTGTGCTCGGCGCTGAGAGAGACGAACGCCAGGTCGGAGACCCCACCTTCGAGACGGTCGAGGCAGCGCGCGCGGGCACCCTGATCCAGATCGAACGTGACGGCCGGGTGGTCGACGCGGAACTGCCGGATCAGCGCCGGTACGACGTCCTCGCCCAGGGTGTTCTGAAACGCCACTGCGATACGGCCGCGGGCCCGAGCGTCGTGCTCGGTCATGGCGTCGATGCCGGCATCGATATCGCTCAACGCTCGCTGCAGGTACGGAATCAGCACTCGGCCGGTGCTGGTCAGCACGATTCCGCGGCCGCGTCGTTCGACGATGTCGACGCCCAGGATCGCCGACGCGCGGGCCACCTGCCGACTGACGGTGGGCTGTGGAAGGCCCAGCACGTGCGCGGCGTCGGTGATGTGTTCGGTGTCGGCCACCGCCACGAGGGTCGGCAGCAGCGGCAGCAGTTCGATCGCTTCGCGACGCATGAAACGAATCATATCGTTGGTGTATCGGTTTGCCATGTCTCATGCATTGGACGAATACCGTGAGCGCTTCTAACGTGATCTGCATGACTACGACGCAGCCCGAGGTCCTCGGGTGGGAGGGACACCCCAGGGGCTCGCGCGAATACCGCCGACTCGTCCTGGCCCTGCTGTTCGCCGGAGTCGCGACGTTCGCCCAGCTGTACTCGGTGCAGGGAATCCTGCCGCTCATCGCCGCCAATCTCGACATCACGCCGTCGCTGTCCTCGCTCGCCGTCGGACTCGCGACGGTCGGCGTCGCGGTCTCGGTCATTCCCTGGTCGGTTGCGGCCGACCGCATCGGTCGAGTCCGGGCCATGACGGCGTCGATCCTCACCGCCACGACGTTGGGACTGCTGGTACCGCTCGCGCCGTCGCTCGAAGTCCTTCTGGTCGTTCGATTCTTCGAAGGTGCCGCACTGGGCGGTCTCCCCGCCATAGCGATCGCATATCTCAGCGAAGAGGTGCATCGCAGTCACACTGCCTTGGCCGCGGCAACGTACGTGTCCGGCACGACGCTCGGCGGACTGCTCGGCCGCATCGTCGCCGGACCCGTTGCGGAATACACCAACTGGCGCATCGGCACCCTGACCGTCTCGCTGATTGCGGCTCTCGCCGCCGCGCTGTTCGTGTGGCTTGCACCGAAACCGCGAACGACGCTGGTGCACAGCCAGATTCGTGACCTGCCGGGACGGCTCTTGGTGAACCTGCGCGAACCGGGGATGGCGGCACTCTACGGCCAGGGATTCCTGCTGATGGGCGGCTTCGTCGCGATCTACAACTACCTCGGATTCCGTTTGGAGGCCGTGCCTTTCGGGCTCCCACAGTCTCTGATCAGCCTGATCTTCGTGGCGTACCTCAGCGGTACCGTGTCCTCACGGGTAGCGGGCAAGCTCGCGACGAAGCACGGCAGGTCGGTGGTGCTCGCCGGATCCACCGCAACGATGATCGCCGGAGTGGCACTGACGATGGCGTCGAACCTCGTCGTCATTCTGACCGGCCTGGTGATCCTGACCATGGGATTCTTTGCGGCCCACGCCATCGCGTCGGGCTGGACCGGACAACGCGCCGTCCACGGCCGCGCGCAGGCGACCTCGCTGTACAACCTCTTCTACTACGGCGGATCGTCCATGGTCGGATGGATCGGCGGCGTCGTGTTCCAGTCGCTGGGATGGAACGCGTTGGCGCTGTTCGTCATTGCGTTGGCACTGATCGCAGGCGTGTGGGCCGCATGCCTGCACGGCCGATTGGCGCAGCCGGTATCAGTAGCTTGACGTGTTCGCGGCAGCGATGGCGAAAATGACGATCGCACCCACGATGACGACGAACAGTGCGATCGAGACGTAACCGATGATCAGCCCTGCGGTCGCGAACCCCGACCCGCCTTCGCCGGTGCGCTTGATCTGACCGCGCGCAATGTGGCCACACACCACCGCGCACACCGACGCAAGCAACGGAATGAACGTCAGACCGAGAATGCCCAGCACCAGCGACACGATCGCCAACGTGTTCGTGGTCGCGGGAGCCTGATACCCGCCGGCATACGGCGCATTCCCGTAGTGGGAGTTGGCGTATTGCGGGTTTTGGTACTGGGCGTTTTGGTACTGGGGGTTTTGGTACTGCGGGTTCGGAGGGTACTGCTGGTTCTGGTGCTGCGCGTTCGGGTCTCGGTACGGAGGGTACTGCTGCGAATCCCCGTACGACTCGTCCTTCCTGGACGCGTCGAACGAATCACTGCCTTCACCCTGCGGATAACCCATGGCGGGAGTGTGGCACCTCGAGACAGCCGTCGCAACCGTTCTCTGGCGACGCTACGTGCCGAGCTTGCCCCAGCCCACATACGCGTCGACGGTGACGTAACCGGTCACCCGAGGCTGATCCCGAACCGGATACGGATTCCCGGTGTAATGCGTCGAAATGCGATCGATATCCACCAGATCGGGATCGTCCTGCAACTCGATCGAGCCGTGCACCGTCACATGGGTGTACCAACTGGCCTCGTCCAACACCGAAATGGAGACCTTCGGATTGGCCCTGATGTGCTCGAGACGCTTCCGAGACGCGTCGAAATTGAGCACGACCTTCCCGTCCTCCCACAAATACCAGGTGGGTGCGGTGATCGGCGTTTCATCGGCGCGAACCACAGCCATGACGGCGGGATTCGGCTTCTTCAGCAATTCCACAGCAGCATCGGGCAACGGGGGCTTCGGCATACGACAACCTTACGACTCGACCCCCGCTGCGGTCTTGCTTCCGCCCACACCGCCCCGACTGGGGTTGAAGGTGCACTCGGGAATCGGGTGCACTCGGTGTGGATGTGCGACTACAGGTTGGGGAGTTTGACTACCTGTCCGGCGTAGGAGAGTCCGGCACCGAAGGCGAGTAGGAGTGCGGTGTCTCCTGCTTTTGCTTTGCCGGTGCGCAGGAGTTCTTCCATGGCCAGGGGGATCGAGGCTGCCGAGGTGTTGCCGGTTTCGGCGATGTCGTTGGCGACCGGGGTGCCGTCGGCGAGGTTCAGGCTCTTGGCCAGCAGTTCGGTGATGCGGCTGTTTGCCTGGTGGGGGATGAAGGCGTGCAGTTCGTCGGTCTTGATGCCTGCGACGTCGAGGACCCGCTGTGCGGCTTTGCCCATTTCGAATGCGGCCCAGCGGAAGACGGAGATTCCGTTCATCCGGATCCAGGGTCGTTCGAGGCCTTCCTCGGTGATGTAGTCGTACCAGTCGGTTGTCTGGACGATGGCGTCGGATTGCGAGCCGTCCGAGCCCCAGACGGCGGGCCCGATCTCGGTTTCGTCGCTCTGTCCGACGACCACGGCACCGGCACCGTCGGCGAAGATGAATCGCGTGGTGCGGTCGTAGGGGTCGGTGGTGACGCTGAGCTGTTCTGCACCGATGACGAGGACGTACTTGGAGGTTCCGGCCTTGACCAGGTCCGATGCGACGGCGAGGGAGTAGCAGAAGCCTGCGCAGCCGGCGCAGATGTCGAATGCGGCCGGCCCCTTGGTGCCGAGTCCGTGCGCTACTTTCGCAGCTGCCTGGGGTGTCAGTTCGAGATGCGTCGAGGTGGCGACGATGACGGTGTCGACTTGGTCGGCTGTGATTCCGCTGGCCTCGAGGGCCTTGCGGCCTGCTGCGATGGACATCTCTACGACGTTTTCCTTGGGATCGGCGAAGCGCCGGTTCTTGATTCCCGATCGCGTCTGGATCCACTCGTCGCTCGAGTCGATGAATTCGCAGATCTCGTCGTTGGTCACGACTCGCTCGGGCCGGTGAACGCCGAGTCCGAGTAGTTTCGACTGTCGTCCCTGCGTCGTGCTGATCGCACCCATCTTCAATTTCCTCTCGTGCTACCGCGCCATCGCCGAGCTTCGGCTCGGGTCTTGGGCTGCGGGCTCGGTGACACACGTTACGTGCGTCGCCGCGAGGAGTTCACACCAGTTCGGCGATGAGGGCCGCGACCTCGGCGGGTTTGTCGATCATGGCGTGGTGATGGGCGGGCATGACGACGGTGAAATCCGCTTGCAGGTAGGCAGCGAGTTTGCGCTGTGTCCGTACCCATCTCTTGCCCCACGGCGACGGCCTGCCCGTGTGTGCGGCCGCCACGATGACGGGCACACCGAGTCGGAACTGCTTGCGGATGCGGTTCAGTTCGACGGAGAGATCCGGGTAGACGACGTCCTCCACCAGCGCGGCGGCGAGGTAGGTGGGTCTGCGATAGATGTCGTCGACCCAGTCGAATGTCTCCTGCGGTGTGCCGTCGGGCGGTGTCGCCTGGTTGAGGATGCGGCGCACACGCGGTCCGATCAGTTTCTGCACGCCGGTCTTGCTGAGCATCGTTGCGATCACGTGCGCGGCCTCGACACGCACGGCAGCCGGGATGAAGCGTCGGGGGTCGGATTCTGCGCTGGAATCGAGCAACAGAATCCCGCGGATGCGCGACGGGTACAGCCGGGCGACGGCTTCTGCGTAGAAGCCGGCAATCGAATGACCTGCGACGACGGCCGGCTCGGTGACTCCGAGTGCGTCGAGGACGCCGATGATCCTGTCTGCCTCTCCGTGGACGGTGGGCGTGGCACCGACGGGTAGGGGGTCGCTGAGTCCGAAGCCGGGGCGGTCGAGAACGACCACGTGATGGTGGGCGCTCAAGATGTCGACGGTGTCGTTCCAGTCGAACCAATTGCTGCCGAGGCCTCCGCAGAGGACCACCGTGGGTCCGGTTCCGCGTACGAGCAGATGCAGACGTTGTCCGTCCACCTCGACGTATCGACCGGGCGGATGTTTCACGGGAAACAACGCACTGCGTTCGGCTCGATCCCCGTTGTCCATATTTGGTTCCCCACGATGCTCAGCCGACCTGCCGTCTGTTTCACCGTCCAGTTTCCATCATTTTCCCGGTTTTTCCCACTCGGCCTCGCGGATGGGGTCGTAGCGGAGGTCATTGACGCGGCTTGGCCAGCGGGAACGCCAACGTTTCGCGGATGCTGCCTCCGGTGATGAGCATGACGACCCGGTCGACGCCCATGCCGAGACCACCGGTCGGCGGCATTCCGTGTTCGAGTGCCTGCAGGAAGTCCTCGTCCAAGCTCATCGCCTCCTCGTCGCCCCCGGCCGCGAGCAGAGACTGTTCGGTCAGTCGCTGCCGCTGATCGACCGGGTCCGTCAGTTCGCTGTACGCGGTACCCAGCTCGACACCCCACGCGACGAGATCCCACTTCTCTGCGACCCCGGGGATGCTCCGATGCGGCCTCGTCAACGGCGACATCGACGTCGGGAAGTCCTTGTAGAAGGTGGGGAATTCCGTGTAGTCCTCGACGAGATGCTCGTACATTCCCTGCGCGACGGCTCCCGCATCCCAGGTCTTCTCGTACGGGATGGCGTTCTCGTCGCACAGGCGTTGCAGTTCGCCCAGTGGGGTCGACGGTTCGACGGGTACGCCCAACTTCTCGGCGACGGCACCGTGCAGCGTCTTGACGGGCCACTCGCCGGAGATGTCGATCTCGATCATCTCTCCGTTCGGGCCGTCGGGACGCAGGATGATCTCGCGTCCGTGCGCCGCAACAGCAGCCCGTTGAATCAACTCGCGGCACAACACCATTGCGCGTTCGTAGTCGCTGTGGGCCTCGTACGCCTCGAGGATCGTGAACTCGGGATTGTGCTTGAAGTCCGCTCCTTCGTTGCGGAACACACGCCCGATCTCGAACACCTTCTCCATGCCGCCGACGCACAGGCGCTTGAGATACAGCTCCGGGGCGATTCGCAGGTAGAGATCGAGGTTGTAGGCATTGATGTGGGTGACGAACGGCGCGGCGTTCGCACCGCCGTGCACCTGCTGCAGAATCGGTGTCTCGACTTCCATGTACCCGCGCTCTGCCAGCGAATCACGGAGGGATTTCACCACATTCGAGCGTGCGATCAGCAGAGCTCGAGCATCCCGATTGATCGCCAGGTCCACGTAACGCTGCCGCACCCGAGCTTCCGGATCGGTGAGCCCGCGGTACTTGTCCGGCAACGGATGCAGGCACTTGGCGTTCATGCGCCACTCGGTGGCCAGCAGGGAGAGCTCACCACGCCTGCTGTACCCGATGGTGCCGCTGACCTCGATGAGGTCACCCAGGTCGAAGTCGGCATCGAATTCTTCGATTCTGTCGCCGACGCGTTCGCGGTCGAACAGCACCTGGATATCGGCCGACCAGTCACGGATGACGGCGAAGGACACGCTGCCGTAGTCACGGATACGCAGAATGCGTCCGGCGATTCGCACCGTTGTGCCCTGCGGCGACGCCACCGCTGCCTCGACGGTGTGGGTCGGGGGATACGCGACGGGATAGCCCTCGGTGCCCTCGCGTTCGAGGCGATCGAGCTTCGACATGCGCACGCGCACCTGGTCGGGACGCTTCCGGCCCGGCGTCGGCTCATCCGGAACGCTGTCGGGTCCACTGCCGTCGGGATGAATGTCGGCGGCGTCGGCCAGAGCTGCGGGCACCGCGACGTGGGAACCGGTGTGCTTCGAGGCCCGTCGGAAGGTCGGAAGAGTCAGGAAGCCTTCGGCGATGGCCGACGCGACGCCGACCTTGGGCAACACCCGATTGTCGGCGAAGCAGAGGTAGCGCGGCTCCCATTCCGGAAGGTACTTCACGTTCGAGCGATACAGTGCCTCGAGCTGCCACCACCGGGAGAAGAACACCAGCACGCTTCGCCAGATCCGCAACACCGGCCCGGCCCCGATCCGGCTGCCCTCCTCGAACGCCGCGCGGAACACCGCGAAGTTCAGCGAGATCTTGCTGATGCCGAAATGATCTGCGCCGGTGGCGAGCTCGGTCACCATCAATTCGATCACGCCGTTGGGCGACGCCGGATCCCGGCGCATCAGATCCAGCGATGCACCGGTACGCCCCCACGGGACCAACGAGAGAACACCGATCACCTTCTCACCCTGAACTGCCTGCACCAGAAGGCAATCGCCGTCCAGCGGATCACCCAGCCTGCCCAACGCCATCGAGAAACCACGCTCGGTTTCGGTATCGCGCCACGCATCCGCGCAGGCAATGATCTCCGACATCTCCTCCGACGAAATATCCCGATGACGACGCACGGTGACCACAACACCCGCCTTGCGAGCCCGGTTGACCGCCTGACGCACGGGGCGCATCTCGCGTCCATTGAGGTTGAAATCTTTGGTTTTCAGGATTGCTTCGTCGCCGAGTTCGAGGACGCTCAGGCCGGCCCGCTTGTACGCGGTGGCGCCGATCTCGCTCGCTCCCATGACAGCCGGGGTCCAGCCGTACTTCTCGGCCAGGTCCAACCATTCGGATATCGCATGCGGCCACGCCTCGGGGTTGCCGATCGGGTCACCACTGGCAAGACACACACCGACCTCGACGCGATACGTCACCGCCGCCTTGCCACTGGTGGCGAAGATGACGCCCTTGTCGCGTCGGGTCGCGAAGTAGCCGAGGGAATCGTCGGCACCCCACTTGTCGAGCAGGCCACGGAGAGCGGACTCGTCGCGACCGGTGAGCGCATTGCTCGACCGCTGAGACCGAAACAACGTGATGACAGCCCCCAGCAACGCCAACGCTCCGAACAGACCCAACGCCGTGTTGACGATTCCGTTCGGCCTGCCGTCGAACTGCTCGTTGTCCACCGTCGCCAACGCCGTGACCCGATTGAACGCCCACAGGAACGTCTGACTCTCCGGCAACGACCCGGGGAACAACGCCACCAGCGCCCACCCGATCACCGTCCCGATGGCGGCGCCCAGCACGAGCACGCCGAGCGCTTTCCACACCGCACCGCGGCGCACACGCGTGTAGAACTCCTTGCGCGCGGCGATCAACAACCCCGTCACCACGACATGCACAGCCAGTGCAATCCACGAGCTGACGTCCTTCTCCGTGATGCCCTCGACGACATTGGTGATCGCCAACAACACCAGATAGATCGTCAACAACCACCACGCAATGCGTTTGCGACTCGCCAGCGCCGCCGCCAACAACCCGACCACCAACGCCCACGACAAACTCGTATCGGGAGCATCGAAGTAGTAGCGGTCCACGTATTCACGAGGAACATGAATCAGGAAGCGAAGAGTCGGCGACAGACTCCACAGAAACAACAACACCGCGAACACGCCGAGCACCAACCCCGCGATATGGGGCACCTCACTCAACCGACCACGCGCGGGTGGCACGAACGACCGCGGAGCCATGGACCCGGACCGCTCCGAGGGAACTGCTGTCGCCGTCATATCTCACTCCCGAAGTCAGAATGCACTTGCAACGTAGACGGTATCCCCGCCGACCGAGTCAGTTGTCCATTGCCGGACCCGCCCGTCCACTCAATGTGACGTTCAGTGGCCTTTTCGGCAGTCAATGGCACATCGAGTGGACCTCGAATCGAGTGCGGGCAGCGAATCTTCGGGGGCATTGGATCGTGGTGCAGCGTCGCCTCGGCGCACGAGGGTCGGCAGTTTGTCCACAGGGCGTGAGTTGTCCACAGGGCAATTCGTTTCCCGTCGTCGTGATGGATTCGGGGTGTGCGGACTGTGCATCATCTTGGTTATGAAGCGGGGTGGAGCACGAGTCGACGCGAAGGTGATCGCGGCTGCATCGGATCGCGGCTTCATGAGGACAGCGCATCTACTCGAACTCGGGGTGGCGTCGAAGACCATTGTTCGACGCACTCAGCCGGACGGCAGCTGGTCACGGGCGCTGCCTGGGTTGGTGTTCTTGAAGAACCGCTCGCTGACGCCGATGGAACGCGCCACCGCGGTGGCGATCTACTGCGGCAAAGATGCTCTCATCAGTGGTCGGGCAGGGTTGGCGTTGCATGGATTCGGTACGTCGGGCTCGCTGGACGAGACATTTGCACTGATTCCCGAGCCGCAACACCGCAAGTCCGTGAGCTTCGCAGTGGTGGAGCGAACGTGGCGAATGCCCACGGCGGAGATCAGGTCGGGGCTCCGCGTCGCGCCGATCGTTCGGTGCTTGTGCGATGCAGTTCGGCGGATGAAGAATGCCGAGCAGTGCCTGGCGCTGATTGCAAGCGTCGTGCAGCGAGGCGCGGCCACCGTGGACGCGATCATGAAGGAGCTCGACGCCGGCAGTACTCGTGGGACGGCGATGCCGCGACGGGTGCTGCGGGAGTTGGCGGCCGGCGCGCATTCCGTTGCAGAAGCCCAGGCCCAGAAGCTGTACGCGCGCAGCGGACTTCCGGCGATGCAACACAATGTGGTCGTCCACGACGAGCGGGGAAAGTTCCTGTTGATCGCCGACAACTGGCTCGATGACGTCGCATTGGATTGGGAGATCGATTCGCTGGAGTACCACCTCTCGCCCGCGGCGCACAGGGCGACGGTGGAGCGTCGTGAACGAGCGCAGAACGCCGGCCTCATCGTGGTGACACATCTGCCGAGCGATATTCGAGACGATCCGGAACGCGTGCTGTCCGACCTTCGGGCGCGCTACGAGCAGGCCAAGGCGCGACCGCGACCGAACGTCACGGTTCGGCCGCGAGCAGATCAGGCTTATCGTCGGTCGGGCTGATACACCCAGATCATGTGCTCGCCGGTCTCTGAAACAGCTGCGATCGGTTGATGCTCGATCCTGTCCAGAACGAATCCAAGCCGCCTGGGTACGGCCTGGCTTCTGAGATTTGCTGCATCACAATGAATTTCGACTCGGATGATTCTGTCCAGTTTCAAGGCCTCCCGCATGAGGGCAGCGACGGCCTCGCTGATCACCCCACGTCCCTCCGCCTGGGCATCGAGCCAGTAACCCAATTCGATTCCGTGCGGGCCGATTCGGCGATGCATCCCGATTTTGCCCAGAAACGCACCGCCGTCGTGGTCGAAAATTCCGTAATCGAACATCTCCCCGGCATCCCACTGCTCGACGGCCTCGGCGATACGAGCTAACTGAGCCGAAGGCTGTGTGGCTTCTTCGGTCGCCCAACCCATCCAGGGCACGAGGCGAACGAGATTGCGATCGATCGCATCGGCAATGGCAACCGCATCGTCGACCGATTCGCGACGAATGACGAGTCGGTCGGTGACAATCCGATCGGGAGGCACGTCGAGCATGGTCAGCAGTGTGTCAACAGTGCACCCGACTTGCCAACGAATTTCGCCGCACTTCCACCCGCCCGCAGTCCACTCGATGTGCCATTGACGGGCGAAAAGGCCACTGAAGGTCACATTGAGTGGTCAAAGCGGGGGCAGGGGGCGGGGTCAGGAAGCCGACCAGGATCTCCAGGACAGTTTGTCGATGATGATGACTGGACCCTCGGGTCTGTTGTTTCTGTATTGACTGTATTTCGCGACCAAGGCGTCGGTGGCCGATGTGCCTTCGGTGCTGGAGGATTCGACGATGTGGGCGGATCCGTCTGCGCGGATCCACCAGAGTTGGGACCAGTCGTCGGTGTAGTGGTCGACGATGAGGCTGACGGCGGGGTCGGCGCGGATGTTGTCGAGTCGCTGGAGTTTTCGGGTTGTCTTGGGTTTCCAGTCGATGGCGGTGAAGATGCGGTCGCCGGTGGGCGCGACGGCGAAGACGATCGGTACGAGGTGCGGTGTGCCGTCGGGGTTGATGGTGGAGAGTTGGGCTCGGGGTGCGTCGGTGAAGCGTTGGACTTCGTTGTCGATCTTCACGTTCGGTTCCTCGGGTTAAGCGGATTCGCTGTGGGTGCTGTGTCGGGTGATGAATTGTTCGAGTGCCGCAACGGGCATGGGGCGTCCGAGTAGGTGTCCTTGGCCGAAGGTTACGCCCATGTCGGTGCAGATCTGGAGTTGTTCCGGTGTCTCGATTCCCTCGATGACGGTGTCCTTGCCGAGGGTGGTGGTGACGTCGACGAGGGCGGTGCAGAGCGTGGTCATGGCGCGGCGTCGGTGCAGGTTGTCGCTGTCGAGGTGTTGGGTGAGGGATTTGTCGATCTTGAGGATGTCGACGGGGAGGGTGGCGAGTCGTTCGAGGGAGGAGAACCCGGAGCCGAAGTCGTCGATGGCGATGAGGACGCCGTGGCGTTGGACGTCGCGTAGTTGGTAGTGGACGGCGTCGAGGTCGTGGAGTGTCTGTGATTCGGAGAGTTCGAGTGCGAGCCGTCCGGGTTCGATGCCGTAGGTGTCGACGGTGTCGATGACGTCGGTGGCGAGGGTTCCTGTGGCGAAGTGGGCTGGGCTGATGTTGACGCCCACCTGGAGGTGGATGTTGCGGGCCTGCCAGTCGGCGATCGTGTGCGCGACCTCGGCGAGTATCCACAGGCTCAGCGGGACGATGAGGTCGGCGTCCTCGGCGAGGGGGATGAAGGTGTCGGGCATCAGCAGGCCGAGTTCGGGGTGGTTCCATCGGATGAGTGCTTCGGCCCCGACGACCGTTCCTGTCGCGAGTTCGACGATGGGTTGGTAGACCATCGTCAGTTCGCGCTCGACCATGGCGATGCCGCGTAGTCGTTCGATGAGTTCGAGTCGGGTGCGGTTGGTCTGGTGGAGCTCGTCGGTGAAGACGTGGTGTTCGTTGCGTCCGACGGCTTTGGCGGCGTGCATGGCTGCGGCGGCGTTGTGGACCAGTTGGGTGGCGCTGATGTCGGTGTCGGTGCTGGAGGCGACTCCGACGCTGGCGGTGAGGGTGAGTTGGTGGCCGCCGAGCTCGAAGGCGGGCTCGAAGATGCTCGTGAATCCGGCGGCCATGGCGCGCGCGGCTATGGAGTGGCAGCCTCGTGCGATGACGACGAATTCGTCGCCGGTGAGTCGGCCGATGGTGTCGCCGGGCCGGGTGGAGGCAAGGAGTCGGTCGGCGACCATGCACAGCAGGTCATCGCCTTGGGCGGGGCCGAGGGCGTCGTTGAATTCTCGGAATCCGTCGATGTCGACCAGCAGGACGCTGAACTGGCGGTCAGGGGTGCGTCGGTCGAGCTCGGTGGTGATGAGGGCAAGGATCTCGATGCGGTTCGGGAGGCCGGTCAGAGCGTCGTGTTGGGCTGCTGTTCCGGAGACGGCTGCGACATGACGGGGCGGCGCGTCGTGCTCTCGGCTCATTGTTCCCCCTCATGGCCGGATAGCCACGAGTGATACTAGCCCAAGAGTCCGGTTAGACGCCATAAACAGGGAACATCCCCTTTTTATGGACTATTAGATCACGGTGTTCTCGGTTTGTGTGCCGTTTGTGCGACCTGTCGATATTCGTTCTTCGATTCTCCAGATCGCGTCGTCCACACTGTCGCTGAGTCCGAGCACCCACCGGGCCGCCGACCGCCCCTGATCGAACAGCGACTGCGCGACGGTGGTCAATCCGGCTTCGGCTGCGGCGGGGGAGTCGTCCCACCCGGTGACGGCCAGTCGCCCCGGAATGTCGATTCCGGACACGGTTGCAGCATCGAGTACCCCGAGGGCAAGTTCGTCGCTCATCACGAGCAGTGTGTCGATGGCATTGTCCTGCAACAGCAGTCGCGCTGCTCTGTCGCCTTCTGCGCGGGCGTTGTCGGTGGTGAACAGTGTCGGTACCGTCGACCAGTCGATCCCCGATCGCAGGCATGCGTCTCGGTAGCCTGCGAGCCGCGCTCGGGTCACCGGCATCGAGATGTCCGACGCGTCCGCGCCACGCACGATCGTCGATTCGCGTCGGGTATCGGGTCTGAGGGCGACGATGGCAGGTCGAGATCGGCTGTTCAACGCGGTGGTGCCCACGGCGTCGGCTGCAGCTCTGTCGTCTATGGCGATCCAGTTCAGTCCGGGGTGGTCGGGCCCACCCTGGATGCACGTCGGGCGGCCGGTGTCGACGAGCACGTCGAGCAGGGGGTCGCCGATCTCGGTGGTCCACACGACGTACCCGTCGACCTGTGCGTCCCTGATGCGTGCGTTGTCGGTGTCGCGGTGCAGGTTCGGCAGCATCACCAGCGCGGTGTCGGCGTCGAGACACGCTTCGGCGATCCCGGACAGAAAGCGTCGAGCCTGGGGATCCTCGAAGGCATAGGTGAGTTTCTCGCCGAGGACGACACCGATGCTGTTGTGCCTGCCGCTGCGCAGTGACCGCGCGGTGCGGTTGGGACCGGTGTAACCGAGGGTGGCTGCTGCCTCGTGCACGCGATCGCGTGTGGCCGCCGAAACCCGGCTCGGTCGGTTGTAGGTGTACGAGACGCTCATGGTGGAAACGCCTGCGGACGCTGCGACGTCAGCCATGGTCACCCGAGTGTTCACCGGGCCACTGTAGCGCGCCGCACGGACCGTGTGTAACGATACACAACATGTCTTCGCCGCTACCGAAGCTGCTGGTGCTCGCCGCAGCCGCATTCATCTACGTCACGGCGGAAACGCTGCCGGTGGGGTTGCTCCCCGAGATCTCCGGGGACCTCGGTGTCGGCGAATCCGCCGTGGGTCTGCTGCTGACCTTCTACGCGTACGGCGTCGCGGTGATGACGATGCCGTTGATCCGGTTCGTGCGCGACTGGCCCCGACGGCGCGTCGTCGTCATCACCGTTGCTGCACTGGCACTCTCGCAACTCCTCTCGGCGGTATCCGTCGGATATCCGATGTTGGTGATCTCCCGAATGCTCTGTGCGGCAACACACGGAGTCTTCTGGGCCGTCGTCGCCCCGGTCGCGGCGTCGCTCGCGCTACCCGGCAAGCAGGGCAAGGCGATCGCCACGGTGTACGCCGGTACGTCGCTGGCGCTGGTGGCCGGCAATCCACTCACTGCCGCACTGGGTCAGTGGTTCGGATGGCGCACGGCGGCAACGATTCTCGGTATCGTGGCCGCAGCGATCGCCGTGGCGCTGTACTTCGTCCTCCCGGCACTGCCGGTCACCCGGGCGGCTTCGGAGACGAAAAAGACACCGCGGGTGCTCGACGGCACCCTGGCCGTTCTGTGTGGAGTGACGTTTCTGGCCGTCCTCGGTCATTTCGCCGCGTACACCTACTTCTCGGTGATCGTCGACCGTGCCATCGGATCGGCGGGTACCACTCTGACTCTGATGTTGATGCTGTACGGACTGTTCGGGGTGATCGGCATCTGGGTGATCGGCAGAACCTACGACCGGTGGCCCCGACACTCGACCATCGGGGCCTTGGGTGCGGTCGCTGCGGCGGTGGCAGTTCTCTGGTGCACTCTGAGCGGAGCGCCCGGTAGCTGGGCCGTGTTCGCCGTCGGTGCGATCGCCCTGTGGGGACTCGCATTCACCACCCTCCCGGTGTGCATCCAATCGGCAGTGGTCAGAGCGGCCCCGGCCGATGCGGACAAGGCGTCGGCGATCTATGTCGTTGCCTTCCAGTTGGCGATCGCGACCGGTGCTCTGGTGGGTGGTGTGGTGATCGACCTCAGCGGCATCGTGGCCGTCACCGCTGCTGCAACGGCGCTGGTGGCCGCAGCGCTGGTGATTGTCGTCATGGCGCGCAGGACCTTTCCGCGCAGCTATGCCCAGGAGCCGGTGACAGCAGCGGCACGCTGACCCTCGAGGTGCCCCGCACGATAGGGTCAGCGAGCGACGAACGAGGGAATCCGGTGCAATTCCGGGACTGGCGCGCAACGGTGACGAGTGAGAGCTCGAAGTCCGAATGCTCGGACGTCGCGATCCACCTCCACCCGCGGCTCCGCGACACGAGCCCTCAGCAGGAAGCTCCTCACGATGCGCACCACTCTCGCCGTCCTAGGCGCGGTCTCGATCCTCGTTCTCGCCGGTTGTTCGTCCACCGCGACCACCGACGCGGCTACCCCGACCACCGGAAACTATCCGCTGACCATCGAGAACTGCGGCCGCGACGTCGTCGTCGACGCCCCGCCGCAGCGGGCAGTGTCGCTGAATCAGGGTTCGACGGAAATTCTGCTCTCACTCGGCCTCGCCGACCGCATGGTCGGCACCGCCACCTGGACCGATCCCGTCCGCGCGAACCTCGAATCGGAGAACGCGAAGGTCCCCAGGTTGGCGGACAACAAGCCCTCTCTGGAGGTGGTCCTGGACGCCGAGCCCGACTTCGTCTCCGCGTCGTTCGGCGGCACCCTCGGGCCGGGAGGCGTCGCCGACAGGGACCAGTTCGAGCAGCTCGGTGTGCCGAGCTATCTCTCTCCCACCGACTGCAACGGCAAGACCGACGACAGCGTCAACTCCGACGGTGCGCGTACATCACCGCTCGAAATCGAGACCGTCTACCAGGAAATTCGCGACCTCGCAGCCATCTTCGACGTGCGTGATCGCGGCGAACGCTTCGTCGGCGAGCTGCAGGATCGCTTCGCGACGGCATCAGGAGCCGTCGACGCCTCGGGGGTGACGCTGGCGTACTGGTTCGCCGACACCGACACCCCGTACATGGCCGGATGCTGTGGGTCGTCGGGCATCATCACCGGATCCGTCGGTGCCCAGAACATCTACGCCGACACCACCGACGAATGGCCGCAGGTCAATTGGGAGAGTGTTCTCGATCGCGATCCCACCGCGCTCGTGCTCGCCGATCTGAGTCGACGGAGCATTGCCGGTGATGCTCTCGACAGCAAGATCGCCTTCCTGGAATCGAACTCCGTCACCAGTCGGCTCACCGCCGTCGAGGACAAGCGGTACATCGTCGTCAACGGTGCCGACCTCAACCCGTCGATCCGCACGATCGACGGGGTCGAGAAAGTTGCCGCGGCTCTGCAGAATTGGGGACTGACCACCCCATGAGCCGGACCGATCGCGGGTTGCTGATCCCGCTGCTGCTCGGTGGCTTCGTGGTGTTGGTGCTCTCGATCGGCGTGGCCGTGACGATCGGCCCGGCCAGTGTGTCGGTGTCCGATGTGTATCGAGTGATACTGGGGCACATCGGGATCGGCACCGCCGGAGTGAGTCGCATCGAGGACGGCATCGTCTGGCAGTTGAGGTTGCCCCGAACGCTGCTCGCTGCCATCTGCGGTGCAGGCCTCGCTCTGTGTGGAGCCATCATGCAATCGCTGTTGCGCAATCCCCTGGCCGACCCGTTCGTGTTGGGTATCTCGTCGGGCGCATCCACCGGTGCCGTCTCCGTCGCGGTGCTCGGTGTGGGCGGCGGCGCACTGTCGCTGTCCACCGGAGCTTTTGCCGGAGCACTGCTGTCGTTCGTCCTGGTGATGCTGCTTGCCGCGGGTGCGGGCGGCGGAAACGACCGCGTCGTACTCGCGGGAGTAGCAGGGACGCAACTGTTCTCGGCTCTCACGTCGTTCATCGTCATCTCCTCGGCCGATGCCGAACAGACCCGCGGGGTGCTGTTCTGGTTGCTCGGCTCCCTGAGCGGCGCCGACTGGACGGACGTGGCATTGTGCGGCGGTGTCGCACTGCTGGGAATGGTGGTGTGCCTGTTCAACACCTCGGCTCTCGATGCCTTCACCTTCGGGCACGACGCCGCCGCGTCCCTCGGCGTTCCGGTGAAGTATGTGCGAATCCTGTTGCTGGTCATCACCGCACTGATCACGGCCGCTCTGGTCAGTGCCGCCGGAGCCATCGGATTCGTAGGACTGGTACTTCCGCATGCCGCCCGCTTCCTCGTCGGCGCGCGCCACCGAAGACTGCTCCCGACGACGGTGATGATGGGCGCAATCTTCATGGTCTGGGTCGACACCATCGCCCGAACTGTGTTCGCACCACAGGAAATTCCTGTCGGAGTGGTCACCGCTCTGATCGGCGTGCCGGCCTTCGCGCTCATTCTCTTCCGGCTACGGAGGTCCCGATGACACTGCACGCCAGAGACATTCGATGGACCCGCGGTGGACACCCGATCCTCGACGGCATCAGCTTCGCGCCGGAACCCGGCGAGACCATCGGCCTGATCGGCCCCAACGGGTCGGGCAAATCCTCGCTACTGCGAATCCTCGCCGGCATCGTCGCCCCCGACAGCGGCGACGTGCTGCTCGACGGAGACAACCTGCGAACACTGCGTCGACGCCGCATCGCCAGACGCGTGGCGATGGTCGACCAACACTCCGACACCGACGTCGACATCAGTGTCCGCGACGTCGTCCGTCTCGGCCGCATCCCCCACCACGGCATCCTCGGCGGCGACGCAGCCGACAACGACGCGGCGATAGCGCAGGCACTCGCCGACACCGCCATGGCGTCGAAAGCCACCCGACGATGGCACACCCTCTCCGGCGGCGAACGCCAACGAGTCCAGATCGCCCGAGCCCTCGCCCAACAACCCACCGAACTACTGCTCGACGAGCCGACCAATCACCTCGACATCCAACACCAACTCGACATCCTCACCCTCGTCGCAGGCCTACCCCTGAGCAGCTACATCGCCCTCCACGACCTCAACCTCGCCGCCATGTTCTGCAACCGCATCATCGTGCTGAACAACGGCGCCATCGTGGCATCGGGAACCCCGAACGAAGTGATCACCGAAGACCTGGTGCGCACGGTATACAACGTGCACGCCAGCGTCACGAATGCCGACAATTACCCACAGGTGACCTATCGCCGCCCCGCCCCATCCGACCCCGGAGTCCACTCGATGTGACATTGACCGTCGAAAAGGCCACTGAATGTCACATTGAGTACCAGCCGAAGTGGTCCGCCGAGGCGATTGGCCCGGCGGATCTAGAGTTGCCGCAGTTTCTTCTCGAATGCGTCGAGGCGGGTGGTGTCCTCGAAGAAGTCTTCTTGGGAGATGATTTTTCCCCAGCTCGTGCGGACCAGGAGCACAGTGCGGTTGCTGTAGATCTGGGTGCCGTCGGCGGCGTGGGCTTGGTCGTCGAAGCGGGCGAGCAGCGTCATACGCCAGGGTGCGCCGCCGCTGTAGATTTCCGTGATCTGGCCTTTGATTCCGGCAGCGACGAAGTCTTGGAAGAATTTTTCGATGGCCGGGCGGCCGCGGTGGGTGCCCGACCAGCGGCTGTCACCATCGGCAAACTTGAGCACGGCGTCTCGGTGGAATGACGACAGTAGCGGGCGGTAGTCGCCGTTGTTCAGTGCTTCGATGTCTCGCTGCAGCTTGAGTGTCAGCGCTCGCATCAGCAGGAGCTTGAATGCGAAGGCCGTCGAGATGCCGGCCAGAAATCTCAGTTGCATGCCCATACGTTTGCCTACCGTTCACCGGCGTGTCAATCGAGATGGCGGTACGTTCGTTCGATGATTCACCACGTGCAGGTCGCTTGTCCGGCGGGCGGCGAAGACCGCGAGCGGGAGTTCTACTCGGGTGCTCTCGGCTGGCAGGAGATCGCGAAGCCGCCACCGTTGGCCGTCCGCGGCGGCTGTTGGTTTCGCGTGCCGGGAGTGGGCGGTCCCGATGGTGAGGTACACATCGGTATCGAGGACGACTTTCGACCGGCGCTGAAGGCGCACCCGGCCTTCGTGGTCGATGTCGATGCGACTGCTGCAGCGTTGACGTCTGCCGGCTACCCGGTGAATTGGGCCGATCCCGAGGAGATCCCGGGTCGACGGCGGTTCCATACCCGCGACGGCGTGGGCAATCGAATCGAATTCTTGGCAGCTCGATAGTTGTCGAGTGTCATCGCTACGTCGGGGAGTCGGCCTCGTCGATTCTCCGGACTACGTTTCTTGTGTCGCGAAGACAATGCAAGTGCCGAGATACAGCGGTGGCGTCGGGCCGCGGCATCGTGGACGATCGATTCCATGCTGAGTTGGGAAGATCGAATTGCCGAATTCTGGCGCGACGCGGACGATACAGACCCCGTTCGTATGCGGATCCAGATCGACCAATTGCTTTCAGCCTCAGAGTGTTCTGACGCCCGTGCATTGTTCGAGCGAGCTTGCCTGGAGGACTTCTTGGGCGAAGAATCCGCGGCTGTGCCGCTGTACGAGGCGTCGTTGTCCTACGGGCTCGATATCGACAGGGAGAACCAGGCTCGGATTCAACTGGCGAGTTCGCTCCGCAACGTGGGTCGGCAGGACGACGCGTTGCGAGTGCTGGAGGAGTTCGAGTTCTCAACCGAATACTCCTCTGCGCGAGATGCTTTCGTGGCACTCGCACTCTGGGACAGGGGCGACGGTGCGCAGGCTCTGCGGAACGCACTGCATGCCGCAGACCCGGCTTTGGGGAGATACCGTCGAGCAATCGGGGCGTACGCGGCGGAGCTGTTCGACGACAGACAACCGTGAGACCGGAACGGAACCGACGCCTCGTCGACGGCGTTCTCTGCTGAAGTTCGTGCATACTCGTTTCGACGACCAAATGGGGACTCCATGACCGGAAGCACCTACGATCCACATGCGCTTCTCGAGCAGAGCAGAATCGGCGTGCTCGCCACCATCAAAGCGAGCGGAATACCGCAGCTATCACCGGTGACGCCGTTCTACGACCGGGAAGCCGGCACCATCACGATCTCGGTCACCGAAGGGCGAGCGAAAACGACGAATCTACGCCGAGACCCTCGTGCCGCGCTCGAAGTGACCAGCGCCGACGGCACAGCATGGGCGACGGCGGAGGGAACCGTCACCCTCACCGGCCCGAGATCGTCACCCGACAGCCGCGAAGTCGATGCCCTGGTGGACTACTTCCGCGCCGCCGCCGGTGAGCACCCCGATTGGAACGAATATCGAGCAGTAATGGTCGCCGACCGACGAGTACTGGTGACCATCTCGGTCACACACGTCTACGGCCAATCGATCGCCTGACACCTTTTCCGGTCCACTCGATGTGACATTGACCCCCAAAAAGGCCACTGGATGTCACATTGAGTAGCCATGGCTGGCCGCGACGGCAGGGGGAGGAGTGAAGGACGGCTATCGACTTCGTTGGACTGGAATCCAGAGTTCTCCCGCTCCCGAGGTCCAGTCGGGGGAGGTCTCGGTGACGGTCAGGATCTCCGGTCCCGGGATTGTTTCGTAGGGGTTGGAGGGGAACCATTCGCTGAAGGCGTCGGCCCAGAGTTGTTGCAGTGCGGGCGCGAGTGCGGTGTCGCTGCTTGTCTCGAATACTGCCCAGGTCGATGCGGGCACAGCACGGGTGTCCCAATCGGGTGTTCCAGGCAAGGTGCTTGCAACGGCGAAGTAGTAGTCGAAGAGACTGCCGTCTTCGCGTTCGGGCTCGAAGCCGTCGCTGACGAAGAGGATGTCGGGTAGTTCGGGCAGGTCGGCTAGTTCGCGCAGTTGTTCGCCGGTACCCGGTGTCAGGTTTCGATGGAATTCGGTCATGGCGGTGTTCTCGCCGTGGAACCGGAGTGGGATTCGGGTGGTTCTGCCGACGATATGGAACGCCGGCAGGTCGGTGATGCGGTATCGCATGGTGCTTCGTCCTTCGATGGTCAGGTGAAATGTCACTGCTTGTCTGGAACGCAGGACGGCTCCGGGTCGGCGTGCCCGAGATGGTGTGATGCCGTGCAGGTCTCGGAAGGCGCGGGTGAATGCGTCTGCGGTGTATCCGTACTTCGTCGCAACGTCGAGTACGCCCTGTCCGTCGAGAATATCCGCTGCTGCCAGCGTCATTCGCCGTTGTCGGATGTAGTGCGACAGCGGTAGTCCAGCGAGTGCCGAGAACACTCGTCGAAAGTGATATTCCGATGTGAGGGTGATCCGAGCGAGCTCGGTCGGATCGATCTCGCGGTCGAGATTGCTCTCGATGTAGTCGAGCGCTGAGTTCCATCGTTCGAGCATGTGCCGATGACCTTCCTTTGTTCTGCCCAAAACGATAGGAGCACGGCACCGATGGAGTCTCGACTTTCCGTGTCGCGAAAGGTCGGATTCAGATGGTGCGCAGATGCCGCTCGCCACGTCGTCGTCGCATCCGACCGAGTTCATTCAGCGCAGAACGAGATCGCGCGTCCGCGGGCCGGTAGACGATCAACCGCAGGTCCGGGTCTCCGAGTGGCGTCAGAACATCGAATGTCACGGTCACCGGCCCGACGAGCGGATGTCGCATCGGTTTGTCACCCCGGTTCCGTACGGCCACTTCCCGAGACTGCCAGAACCGGGAGAACTCGCTACTCCCTCGTTCGAGCTCGTCGATCAAGGCGGCGAGCACTTCGTCGTGTGAGTGGTTCACCCACGCGGCACGTAGGTCGGTTACTGCGCCCCGGACGACGTCGTCACGTGCCTCGTAGAATCCGTCGAATCGTTTGTCCAGGAAACACATTCGTAGAACGTTGCGTTCCGAGGCCGGACGGTCGTCGATGTCGAGCAGAAGCGCGGCCATTGTTTCGTTCGCGGCCAGGATGTCGAGTCGGTGATTGAGTACCATCGCCGGCAGCGGGGCGATATCGCCGAGCAACTGATGGATTCCGGTGGGAATCTGCTGGGCAGTGGCCCGCTCGGGTGCCCGGTGTCCGGCGAGCGTGAACAGGTAGCCGGTCTGATCGAACGACAGCTTCAACGCATTCGACAGTGACCGAACCACCTGAGCGGATGGTCGAACATCCCTTGCCTGCTCGAGTCGAACGAGATAGTCGACGCTCACCCCAGCCAGCGCAGCGACCTCCTCGCGTCGCAAACCAGGTGTACGTGAAGCCCCGATTCGTGGCGGCAGACCGACATCCGACGGGACGAGTGCCTCGCGTCGGGCACGCAGAAATGCCGCCAGTTCGTCTCGACCCAGCCGCGTACTCACCCGCTTCAGGGTAGGTCACTCCAGCGTGATCAGCCTGGTACCGCCCTTCCCAGGATGATCACGCCCTTCCCGTTGCCAGACGAGACCGGGACTGTGAGCTGGAGTGAACCGTGAACGAGAGGAACAATCTATGACGCGCATGGACGAGTACCGACTGCTGGGACGCTCCGGTCTGCGAGTATCACCATTGTCGCTGGGAGCCATGACATTCGGCGATGCCTGGGGCTGGGGTGCGGACGAGGACGACTCGAGGAGAATCTTCGATGCCTACCTCGACGCGGGCGGAAACATGGTCGACACTGCCAACATTTACACCGACGGCCAATCGGAGCGGTACCTGGGCCGGTTTCTCCGTGGCCGTCGCGATTCGGTCGTCGTCGCGACGAAATACGCGGCGACGCGTGATCCGTCGGATCCGAATGCCGGTGGGGGCGGGAGAAAGAGTCTTCGCGGGTCCGTCGAAGCGAGCCTGAAGAACCTCGGTACCGATTACATCGACCTGCTGTATTTGCACGCGTGGGACGGAATGACGCCGAGTGACGAGATCATCGCATCGCTCGGCGAACTCGTCCGCTCGGGAAAGGTTCTGTATCTGGGTGTTTCGGATACTCCAGCGTGGGAAGTCGCTCGTATGAACACCACCGCAGAGCTTCGTGGGTGGCCGTCTTTTGCGTCACTTCAGGTGGAATACAGCCTGATCGAGCGAACTACCGAGCGAGAATTACTCCCTATGGCAGCCGATCTGGGACTCGGTGTGATTCCTTGGGCTCCGCTCGGCGGTGGAGTGCTGACGGGTAAGTACTCTGCCGCGGACCTTGCCACGGCCGGTTCCGACAGCCCATCAGGAACCCGTCGTGATCACGCGAAGGCAAACGGAACGCTGACCATACGGGGCCTCGACATCGCGAAAGTAGTTGTCGACGTCGCACACCAACTCGGTGTGTCCGCTGCGCAGGTGGCGCTGGCATGGACGCTTCGGAATCCATCGGTCACCAGCTCTCTGATCGGGGCTCGGACCGTTGAACAGTTGAGCCAGAACATCTCTGCTCTCGATGTGGTCTTCGACGAATCCCAGCTCGACAAGCTACATGCAGTCAGCGCTGTAGACCTCGGGTTTCCGCACGAGTTTCTGACACGACCGATGGTGCGCGGCGTCACGACCGGACGCACCAGTACTCGACCCCGCCCGAATCGGCGGTGGTGAGCCGCACATCATGGCACCGGAGGAGACCGAAAAATCATGGGCTCACCGTCGTCGACGAGTGTGAACCCGGCACGCTCGAGCACCCGGCGGGAGGCCGTGTTCGCCCGGTACACCTGCGCCGCCAGTGGAAGCGCGGCCGCGTGCTCCTGCGCGTGGAGGAGCATCTCGCCTGCGTATCGGTGACCCCAGTGCTCCGGATGCACCCAGTACCCGACCTCGATGTGGTCGGATCGTCTGATCAGGCTGAGCAAGCCGACGGGGTGTCGATCCTCGTCGGTGCCGATGAACCACTGCTGCACATCCGGCCGTTGGCTGCCCGTCGCGTTCAGTGCCTGCGTGAATCGGCGATCGAAATGGTCTCTACTCCAGGGCTTTCCGTCTCCGACCCAACGGACGACCTCAGGGTTCGATGCCATAGAGAATAAGAAGTCGGCGTCGGACTCCTCGGCGGGGCGCAACAGAATCCGTGTCACAACTCTCGAACCCGCGAGGTCAGGTCCCTGCCCGCATCGCCGGTGTCGGCTCTCTCGAACAGCAGCGCGGATACCTCGTCGACTACGCCGATGCTGTCACTGTCGATGCTCATGGGGCTGCCCTTCGTCATCGTTCGAGTCGGCTCGCTGGAATTCTAGCCGGGGCGTGACGCCACTGCAGGGAGGTTGAAGTGCCCGACGTTTCCCACGACAGGCCCACGGTGAGCTACCCGATATACATTGTTGCGCAGTAGGTTTGATTCCCGGTCGGTCAGCGCGCACATCGACGGCCGGACAAGCGAGAGCAGATGACGGGCGGTAGGCTGTTCATGATCTGCAGACGGTATCGGCACGAGCAGTCGGCCGCCATCGAGTTTTCGCAAGGAGACCGAACCACATGAATCTCGCCGACTACGACGTCATGAGCTTCGATTGCTACGGAACGTTGATCGATTGGGAAGCCGGTATCCTCGACGTGCTCAGGCCATGGGCGCAGCAGGCCGGCTCGCCGTTGTCCGACGACGAGCTGTTGTCGGCGTACGGTGTCAACGAGTCTCAGGCGCAGCGGGATTCGCCCTCGGACCTGTACCCTCGGATACTTGCCGAAGCCTTCGCGCGGACCGGTGGCACGCTGGGAATACCGGTCTCGGCCGAGTGGGCGGACAAGCTCGGGGCTTCCGTTTCGGACTGGCCGGCATTCGAGGATTCGGCCGACGCGTTGTCGTCCCTCGGGGAGAGCTACAAGCTCGTCATCCTCTCCAATGTGCACCGCGACGGCTTCGCAGGTAGCAATCGTCGGCTCGGCGTGCAGTTCGACGCCATCGTCACCGCCGAGGATGTCAAGGCCTACAAGCCGGCCGACAACCACTTCGATGCGCTCGACGGAGTTCTCGAGACGCTGGGTGCCCCACGATCTCGACTACTCCATGTTGCGCAGAGCCTGTTCCACGATCACGTACCGGCGAAGCGGCACGGCATCGCCTCGGTGTGGATCGATCGGCGGCACGATCGTCCCGGATGGGGAGCAACGCCGGAGCCATCCGGGGAATACAGTGTCGACATGAAGTTCCCGAGTATGGCCGCATTCGCAGCAGCGGCCCGCGAAGCCCGCTCGGATGCGTAAGGTCTCGATCCTGATCGGCTTCTCACTCGGGCTCATCGCCTCTATCGGTATCGTCCTGTGGGCCGATGCGCCGCGTCGAGTGAACTATGCATTTGTCGGCGACGATTCGCAATACTCGGAGTTGTTGGGTATGCCCGGGCAGCTGGCCACCCTCGTCGTCGGTTTGCCCGTTCTGGGCGCAGCATTCGGTTTCGTTGCAGGCGTGCTGATTTCGAGGGCGCGTAGGAAGCCCTGATCCTAGGATTGCTGTTCGCGAACGATATACGAGTGCGAATGGTGACGGCGACTCCACCGGCGCTGGCCGCTATGTGTCCGATGGCCATGAGACCAGATGGAAGCTTCCGTGTCGACGGACGAACCAGCACTCCGAGACCGACCACGGCACCGAGAAGCAACCTAGCGACGGCGACGACGGCCGGTGGTACGACCATGATCTCGAAGAGCGGCCGGGGCTCGATGACTCCGATAGATGCTAGTTGCACAGCGGCATAAAAGGCGATCGACGCCGAGCAGACGACCGAGATGGTCGAGATATCGACGAGTGCTAGGGCACGTAGGCCGCCGCGCCTGATCGTCACCAATGCCAGGCTTCACCTCCGACGTTCTGGATCGTTCGTTGCAGGACTCGAATGGTGGTGACGAACTCGTCCTGGCCTATTCCCTGCATTCGTTCGTCCTGCAGCATCTGTTGAACGTCTGCTGCTCGCCGAAACAGCGCTTCACCTTCCGGGGTGAATGTCACGCGCGAATTCGATTCCACGACCAAACCTTTGGCGCGTGCGGACTCGATGGCCTCGACGATTGCTTCCGGCGTGTCGTTGTGCCCGATCTTCTCGATGGTCTCGGCGCGATCAGCCCCCGCGGGATGTAGCGAGATCTGGTGCAGGAGCCACCATTCGGCTTGCGTCAACCCGATATCGTGTAGCGCGCCGCGGATTCGTGCGCGAATCGCCTCCCCGGCGCGCACGGTCCAGAATCCGATGGGTTGACGCTCGGGCGGTTGCATGGGTCTGTTTGATGTCATGAAAACGAGCCTAAAACCTGAACCGAACTTCAGGTCAAGACCGAGCGCAGGACGAGGGCCATAGCCACCAAAAAAGGCGCTGGCGGCAAGGGGCCGCGTAGCGCGTTCTCTCCCGATGCCATCGAGTTTCCTTCGGATCTCGTGGGTAGAGTCCCGATCGTGGACAGGCCATCCGGGAAAGCGCTCGTCGCAGTGCTTGCCGCCGTCGGCGCGTCGATAGGCGCTGCCGCAGCGGTGGTCTGGCATGTCGCCGTAGCCGATCCGCAGGAACTGGGCGTGACCCATGCCCGCCCGAGTTGGTTTCCCGTGACGCTCTATCTCGTCGCAGCAGGGGTAGCAATCGGTCTCGTGGCTGCCTCGTTCCTCGTCGATTCGGGTCTGCGTCTCGTCCAGGATCGCCAACGCAGTCGCATCGACTTGTTCGCGTTGCTGATCGTCGTGGGTGCGGCACTGGGAGCGGGCAGTGCACTCGCCTGGACGCATTGGCCACCGCAACCAACCGAAGCCGCGTCGAATTGGTCGTGGGAGCATCCGTTGAGTATCGAGATCAACTCGCCTCCTGCAGCCGACTTCGGCTGGACAGCGACGGACACCTACATGGCCGAAACATATGTGACCGACGCAGTGTATGTGCCGTATCTCGGTGACGACCTTGTCCCCTCGACCTTCACCCCCACCATCGGCGATCCGTGGCTGGTGTTTCCGATCGGTGGAGTAGCGATTGCCGCGTTGGCCGCATTGTCCTTGTCGCTGCGGGACTTCCGCCTGACCGTGGTGTCGCGTTCGGATCAGGATGCTGTGTGACGAGCCTTATTCGTCGGTGCGCAGTTCGTCGACCAAGGTGAACAGCCGGCCCAGGTAGTCGCTGTGGAAGATCTCCGTCGCGCGGATCTTGGCGTCTCCGTCGAGACCGAATTGAAGGTTGACGAGTTCGACCCCGATGGCGACGCGTCGAGCATCGAGTTGTTCGAGCTCGGCGGCGAGAGCGTCGACCTTGGCAACCGGAGACAGTTCGTCAGTCATCCCAGAATCGTAGAGGTCAGCCGACGGCCGCGAGGAACTCGCTGTAGAACAAACCGAGTCCCAGCGCCGACGCGATGGCCGCGAACAACCACAGTCGGATGATGACCGTCGTCTCCGCCCAGCCTGCCAGTTCGAAGTGGTGGTGGATCGGTGCCATTCGGAACGGCCGCTTGCCGGTGCTCTTGAACGACGCGACCTGGATGACGACGGAGGCACTCTCGGCGACGAACAGGGCTCCGAAGACGAGGGCGATCAGTTCGGTCTTGCTCACGATCGACAGTCCGGCGAGCAGTCCGCCGAGGGCGAGTGAGCCGGTGTCGCCCATGAAGATCTTGGCCGGGGCTGCGTTCCACCAGAGGAATCCGATACAGGCACCCGCGGCGGCCGCGCAGACGACTGCGAGGTCGAGTGGATCGCGCACCTCGTAGCACCCGGCGACGGAATTGGTGGCGCAGGATTGCCGGTACTGCCAGAACGTCATCACGGTGTACGCGCCGAGGACGAGCGTCATCGACCCCGCCGCCAGACCGTCGAGCCCGTCGGTGAGGTTGACGGCATTGGACCACGCGACGACGAGGAAGACGCAGAAGAGGACAAAGACGATCGGGGCCATGGTGAAGAAGGTGGACTGGCGTACCAGCGACAATTCGACATTGCCCGGAGTCAGCCCGTTCCCATTCCGGAACTGCAGCGCCAGCACGGCGAAGATCACCGCCGCACTGATCTGCCCGACGTATTTTCCGGTCGCCTTGAGGCCGAGGCTTCGCTTCATGCGGAGTTTGATGTAGTCGTCGAGAAAGCCGACCACACCGAGTGCGGTCGCAAGAGCGAGTATCAACAGCGCCGATGCCGACGGTCCATCGCCGCCCATCGTGACCAGGTGGGAGCCGAGGTAACCGGCCCACAGGCCGACGATGATCGCGACGCCGCCCATCGTCGGCGTTCCTCGCTTGGCGTGGTGACTCGCCGGACCTTCGACGCGAATCTCCTGGCCGAAGCCCTGCCGGGTGAACAGCGCGATGAGAAATGGAGTCAACAGAATCGAGACCGCCAACGCGATTCCACCGGCGATGAGAATGTTGATCATGCGTTGAAGCCCACTCTTCCTCTGTGCTGCTGTTCCCCACCACGATGCTTGTCGAGCACCGCGGGATACTGTGCCAAACGAATCGGCAAAAGTCGCATTGCGTGACGAAGGCGTTACTCAGGGTTGGTAGGCGCTCGGCGGCATTCCGACCAGTTCGGTGAACTCCCGAGTGAAGTGAGCCTGGTCGAACCAGCCGTATCGCGCGGCCAGGTCTGCCAGCGGACCCGAGTAGCCGCTGTCGAGCTCGCTGAGGGCGTCGTGAATCCGATATCGCCCGAGTACCCACTTGGGCGTCGCGCCGACATAACGCTCGAACAGCCGCTGCAATCGACGAGTGCCGATGCCGCACCGCTGTTCCACCTGTGCGACGCGAACCAGCGTCCGGTCGCGCAGCATCGCCGCGATGATGTCCAGGACGGTCTCGTACTCCGGTTCCACGTCACCGGCGTAGGGCGCGAGAACCGAGTCGACGACGGTTCGGCAGTGGTCGGCATCCAGATGTCCTCCCAGCTCGGCCAGTGCAGCGACGGTCTCGGACCGGAACGGGGTCGGTGGCGCGACCGAGACGTCGCGCAGGGTTCGTGCCACGGTTCCGGTGAAACTCGCGTAGCCGCCGGGCCGGAACTTGACGCCGAAGACCCACCCGGACTCGGCGAGGACGACGTCGAAGCGGCGCGTGAGCACCCCCGTCACGACGACCGGATCGACGACGCCTTCGCGGCTCCAACCGTGTTCGACGCTCAGCGTGCAGGCCGGGTGTGGGAGCGTCGAGCTGCGATAGGAGACACCGGACGGCAGATCCCAGCGCAGCTGCCAGTAGTTCTCGACCCATGGTTCGAGGGACGGGGCACACGGCAGCCGAACCAGGTCGACATGCTGCGCCAACTGATCCGGTCGCAGGACGCCGGACTGCGTGGCTGTCGCGTTTTTCCTATCCGGCACGCGCGTCAGTGTAGGAGTCTGGTCCGACACGAGGAGGAGAACACCATGACCGAGACACCCGTTGCCACCCTGAAGATGGTCACCCTGGACTGCGCAGACCCCGAGGTCAGCGCCACGTTCTGGTCGTCGCTGTTGGGCTGGAGCGTCGTCCATGCGGAGAGGGAATACGCGATGCTGCAGGGGCCCAGCAGTGCGCTCGGATTCGGTCGCATCGACGACTATCGGCCTCCCGTCTGGCCCAATGCCAACGGCAGCAAGCAGTTTCACTTCGATCTCGCGGTCGAAGACCTCGACGCAGCGGCGAGTGCGGCAGTGGAGCTGGGTGCGACGCTGCCCGAGGACCAGCCGGGCGAGACCTGGCGCGTGCTGCTCGACCCGTCCGGGCATCCGTTCTGTCTGACGAATGCCGCGAACTGGGGCTGACCGGTCTAGCCTTCTTCCCGTGAACCCTCGCCTCGCAGGAATCGAAATCGTCGTCGCCGACATGGCCTCGGCTCTGGCGTTCTACCGCGTTCTGGGACTGGACATTCCGGCCGAGGCCGATTCCGAGCAGCATGTGGAGGTCGACCTCGGCGGCGTTCGCCTGTTGTTCGACCTGCCGTCGACCATCACCTCGTTCGATCCGACGTGGACGCCGCCCAGCGGGGGACACCGCGTCGCCCTTGCCTTCGATTGCGGGACGCCCGACGGGGTCGACGCGGCGTGGGCAGCGGTGACCGCGGCGGGGTACACCGGCCACCTGCAGCCCTGGGATGCGTTCTGGGGACAGCGTTATGCCGTCGTGCACGACCCCGACGGCACCACCGTCGATCTGTACGCGAACGTCTGAGGCGTCAGCTCTCGGGTTCTTCGCCGGTCGGTCCGCCGGCCAGTTCGACAGCGATGTCGAGATGACCGAGATGGCGTGCGTATTCCTGGAGCACGTGGAAGCAGATCCAGATCAGCGTCGGCTGCTCGTCGGTGAATCGTCCACCCAGGCTGGCCGATTCGTCCATTCGATGTGAGCTCAGTACCTCGTCGGTGAGGCGGGCACCGTCTGCGAGTCTGCGCAGCAGGGTGTCGGCGTCCACATCGGAGGGCACATGCCACGACCCGTCCTTCTGGTCTCCCCACGGTGCGTCGACTGCGCGGCCGAGGAATCCCCAGACGAACCAGCGCTGCTCCATGTGCACCAGATGGGTCAGCATCTGCAGTGGGGTCCACTCCGAGGGAACGGCTGTGGTGGTCAGGGAATCGCCGCTCAGGGCCGTGATTCGCCGAACCAACTCGCCGCGATAGAAGCGCAGGTATTCGCGAAACAGGTCGGCGGGATCGGAGAGGGCGGAGTTCGGTTCGGGAAACGTCGTCAGCTTGGCCATTGCATCTCTGGTCGTCGGGTAGTGAGCTGAGTGTCCACAATTCGGCTCGCAGGCGGAAAACCGTCCGCAGACGAAAATTGTGGACACTGAGCGATGTTGGCTCAGTCGTTCCTGCGCTGCTCGCGGGCGATGCGGCGCTGTTCCTCGGCTCGGGCGCGGCAACGGCGCAGGAATTCCTCGTCGCTCTCCTGCGATTGGGCAACGGCGCGTCCGGGTCGTGCGTCGTATTCGGGGTAGGCCGACGAGGTACGAGGCACGCCGCTGCCACCCCAGATGCCGCCGTTCTCGGGTCGGCCGACGACGAGCCACGCAATCGATCCGGCGAGCGGCAGAACGATGACGAGCAGCAGCCACACCATTTTCGGAAGATGGCGGATGCCGGAGTCGTCGGCGGTGATGACGTCGATCAAACAGAAGATCGACAGCAGCATGATCAGCAGGCCGAAGTACGGCACGGGAAATCCTCCAGGGTTGTCAGACCGTGCGGTCGGTCTTTCGCGACTATCAGATCACTCGTTGTGCCGCGGATCAAGTGCTGGGACGTCAGGTGTCGTGACTCAGCCGAGCACCAGCAGCGCCGCCAGTGTCAGCATCATGATGCCGATCCCGAGGTCGAGTACTCGCCACGCCGCCGGCCTCGCGAACAGTGGACTGAGCACCCGCGATCCGTATCCCAGGGCGGTGAACCACAGCACGCTGCCCAGCATCGCGCCGGCGGCGAACCACCACCGCAGGTCACCCGGCTGACGGTTCCCGATCGACCCGAGGAACACCACAGTATCGAGGTAGACGTGAGGGTTGAGCCAGGTCAGAGCCAGGCACGTGGCGACAGCGGCGATCAGCGAACCGCCACCGTGCGCCTCCGCGGTCATGGCGGACGGCCTTCGGGCACGGTTCAGTGCCATCAGTCCGTAGACGAGCAGAAACAGTGCACCGAGGACGGTCACGACGCGTAGAGCGACAGGAAACCGGTCGACGAGAACGCCGATTCCTGCCACCCCGGCCAGGATGAGAACCGCGTCGGACAACGCGCACACTGCCACCACCGGCAGTACGTGGGCGCGTTGGAGGCCCTTACGTAGTACGAATGCGTTCTGAGCTCCGATGGCGACAATCAGGGAGAGTCCGACGCCCAATCCGGTGAGGGTCGATTGTGCGGCGGCGAGCGAGGTCATGCCGGCAACGTTAGGAGGGCACCACCGTTAGGTCCAGCGAATGTACTTGAGGAATGATTAGCGTAGCTTCATCTGATGGAGATCGAGCAGCTCAGAGCGCTGCGAGCAGTGGTCGACGGCGGAACGTTCGAGGCCGCGGCCCGCACGCTGCACGTAACGCCGTCCGCGGTGAGCCAGCGCATCAAGTCACTGGAACAGTCGCTCGGTCGGACTCTGGTTCAGCGAAGCAAGCCGGTGGTGGCAACCCAGTCGGGCGTCGCAGTGCTGCGTCTGGCGCGTCAGATCGACACTCTCACCGAGCAGACTCGGGCAGAACTGGGTGACGACGGCGTTGCTGCGCCCCTTTCGCTTGCCGTCAATGCGGATTCGATGGCGACCTGGGTGTTGCCCGCGCTCGCTCCACTGGCGCGCAACACCACCTTCGATCTGCATCGACAGGATCAGGACCGCACCGCGCAGTTGCTGCACGACGGGATCGTCTCCGCCGCAATAACATCAGTGGCCGAGCCGGTTCGTGGCTGTACCGTCCGACGCCTCGGCGCGATGCGCTACCGGCCGTCGGCCACCCCGGAGTTCATCGAGCGATGGTTCGCCGCGGGAGTGACGGCAGAGGCTTTGCGCTCCGCTCCGGTGGTCGTGTTCGATTCCGACGACCGGTTGCAGGACAACTACTTACAGCGTTTGGGTATCGAACCGCACGAGCCGCCGCGGCACTTGGTACCGGCTTCTGCCGACTACGCGCGGGCTGTCGACCTCGGCTTCGGCTGGGGCATGATCCCCGATCTGCAGGCCCGCGACTCGCTGAAGTGCTTCGACGACCACGGAATCGACGATGTGCTGCTCTATTGGCAGCAATGGTCGCTGTCCTCTGCAGCACTCCAGCGAGCGGCCGACGCCGTGGCAGCGGGCGCGGCACGAATGCTGTTGTAGCTCAGGCCGGACATTCCCCCGAGCGCTGGAGCATGCTCAGCACCCGGTCGATGGAGTCGACTGCCTGTGTCAGTTCGGCTTCGGTGATGGTCAGTGCAGGTCGGAATCGCACTGCCGCATCGCCGCAGCCGAGCGCCAGTACACGTTCCTCGGTACGCAACAGCTCGATCACGCGGTCGCGGGTGGAGGCGTCGGGTAGGGAGAAGGCGCACATCAGACCGCGGCCACGGACCTCGGATACAACCGTGTGTCGAGTTGCCAACTCTTGCAACCGGTTCAGCAGTACAGCTCCGAGCTCACCGGCACGAGAGATGAGCTTCTCGGCCTCGACGACCTCCAGGATTCGACGCGACCGCACCATGTCGGTGAGGTTCCCACCCCACGTGGAGTTGATGCGGGAGCTGACAGCGAAGACGTTGTCGTCGATGTCGTCGACGCGACCGCCGGCCATGACCCCGCAGACCTGAACCTTCTTACCGAAGGCGACAACATCGGGGACGACGTCGAGCTGCTGGAATGCCCATGCGGTGCCGGTCATTCCAGCTCCGGTCTGCACTTCGTCCATCACGAACAGTGCGTCGAACTCGTGACAGAGCTCGCGCAGCTTCTGCAGGAAGCGAGGCCGGAAGTGGTGATCTCCACCCTCGCCCTGGATGGGTTCGATGATGGCACAGGCAATGTCGTGCGGATTCGCCTCGAACGCCACCCGAGCCGCCGCCAACGATGCGTCCTCGAGTTCGTCCATGTTCGCGTCGGATCGGATGAACGGGGACGGGATGCGCGGCCAATCGAATTTCGGGAAGCGGGCAACCTTGTTCGGATCGGTGTTGGTGAGCGACATCGTGTAGCCCGAGCGCCCGTGGAACGCATGCTCGAAGTGCATCACCTGGGAGCCCAGTGACGGGTCGAGACCATGACTTTCGTTCCAGCGTGACTTCCAGTCGAACGCCACCTTCAACGCGTTCTCCACCGCCAATGCGCCGCCCTCCACGAAGAACAGGTGGGGCAGGCGAGCGTCACCGAGGACCCGCGCGAACGTGTCGACGAATCGGGCCATGGGCACGGTGTAGATGTCGGAGTTGCTCGGCTTGTTCATCGCCGCCTGCATCAGATCGGCCCGAAACTCCGGGTCGTCGATCAGGGCGGGATGGTTCATGCCCAGCGCGTTGGACGCGAAGAACGTGAACAGGTCGAGGTAGCGGGTGCCGTCCCTGGCGTCGACCAGTGTGGAGCCGGTCGAGGCGTCGAGGTCGAGAACCAGCTCGAAACCGTCGGCCAGTAGGTGCTCGCCGATCACCTCGCGGACCGTCGAGGCGTCGATGGTCGCGCCTGTGCGCTGTAATACTTGCGTCATGTGGTCGAACATACGCGTTAAAATTCCGTAAGCAAGTCCATATGACAGGAAATTATACGGTTGTGACCGTCATCGGTAGGCTCATCTCCGACAGTTCGGTTCTCTTCACGGAAGGTGTACGCGCATGTCTGCATCCATCACCCACGACGAGTTGAGTGTGCGCACTCGCGCGATCCTCGACCGGCTGGGTGCCACGATCGCGCTCGACGCCCCCGCGGGACCGGACGCGATCATCGCGCGCTCGCCGATCACCGGTGGGAACCTGGCGTCGCTGGCGTCGGCCTCGGCGGCCGATGTCGAGACCGTCGTCGCCGACGCTCGCACCGCGTTCGTGTCGTGGTCGCAGGTGCCGGCTCCCGTACGTGGTCAGGTGATCCGGGAACTCGGTGAACTGCTGCGCGTACACAAGGAGGATCTGGGCGCGCTGGTGTCCATCGAGGCCGGAAAGATCGTCTCCGAGGGCCTCGGTGAGGTGCAGGAGATGATCGACATCTGCGACTTCGCCGTCGGACTCTCGCGTCAGCTGTACGGCAACACGATCGCCACCGAACGGCCAGGGCATCGCATGATGGAGCAGTGGCATCCGCTCGGTGTCGTAGGCGTCATCACCGCGTTCAATTTCCCTGTTGCGGTGTGGAGTTGGAACACCGCTCTCGCTCTCGTCGCGGGAGACACGGTCATCTGGAAGCCGTCGGAGAAGACTCCGCTGACGGCCGTCGGAGTGCAGGCGCTGTTCGAGCGCGCCGCCGCCGCAGCCGGAGTGGACCCCAAGATCGCGCAGCTGGTGATCGGTGATCGCGCGTCAGGCGAAGCGCTGGTGGACGATTCGCGGGTTGCGTTGGTCTCGGCGACCGGCTCGACGAGGATGGGCCGTGCCGTCGCACCTCGTGTCGCCGAGCGATTCGGGCGAGTGTTGCTCGAACTCGGCGGAAACAACGCAGCGATCGTGACGCCGTCGGCCGATCTCGATCTGACCACGCGTGGTCTGGTGTTCTCGGCCGCCGGGACGGCAGGGCAGCGGTGCACCTCGCTCCGACGCGTCATCGTGCATTCCTCCGTCGCGGACGAGTTGGTCGGCAAGCTGGTCGCGGCCTACGAGACGCTCTCGATCGGATCTCCCTTGGCCAGTGACACTCTGGTGGGTCCGCTCATCGATGCCGGTGCGTTCGCGGGGTATCAGAAGGCTCTCGAGGCTGCGGTGTCCGACGGCGGAACGGTCGTGGTCGGCGGCGAGCGAGTGAACGTGGTCGACGAGTACTCGTTCTACGTTCAGCCCGCTATCGTGACGATGCCCGCGCAGACCGACATCGTCAAGCACGAGACGTTCGCGCCCATCATGTACGTGCTGACGTACGAGACCCTCGACGAGGCCATCGCACTGCACAACGATGTGCCGCAGGGTCTTTCGTCGTCGATCTTCACCACCGACCTGCGTGAGGCGGAGCGCTTCCTGTCCGCTGCCGGCTCGGACTGCGGCATCGCCAACGTCAACATCGGACCCTCCGGCGCCGAGATCGGCGGAGCCTTCGGCGGCGAGAAGGAAACCGGTGGGGGCCGCGAATCCGGTTCGGACGCATGGAAGGCCTACATGCGGCGGGCCACGAACACGGTCAACTACTCCAACGAACTGCCCCTGGCGCAGGGAGTGAAGTTCGGCTGACGGCATGATCGGCAGTATGAAAGTACTGTCGATGATCCTCGCCGGCTTCGTCGTCGGCTATGCGATCAGTGATGTCCGACCGCTCGACTCCCTGCTGAGCAGCACGGCCGAATTCGGTTCACCGGCAACGATCGTCAACGGGCTCACTGTCCTCGCACTGACCGCCTGCCTGGTGAGCGTCGTGCTCGCGCGTTCGAGTGCACGGGGTGTGCTCGTCGTGGCGATCGGAGCAGTACTGGTCGTCGTGTTCCGGACAGTCGGCATGGTGACCGGAATGTTTGGAGACTGGGCCGGCGCAGTGGGAGCAGGTGCACTGCTCGGCGCGTCCGCCCTGCTGGCGGGGCGACATCGCGGTGCGCAGGCATCGCTGGTCGTCGCCGCTGTCGGAGCCGGTCTTCTCGGTAAAGCGCTCGATGCCCTGCTGCAAGCCGACGACGGTCCCGTGTTCGTGTGGGATGTCGTCGGTGCCGAGGACGCAGTGGTTCCGGAGCGGGCGATCGTCATGGTGATCGTGGCCTCGGCCGCGGCGATCGCACTGTTCCTGGCGTACCGCAATCAAGAACTACAGCCGTACGAGACCCGGCGGACTCTGCTGGTCGGCCTTCCGCTGCCTGTGGCTGCCGGTGTTCTGAGTTGGTTCGCCGGCGGCCACGACAGTGGGGATGCCGTCTGGCTCGGTGCACTTGCCGGTATGACGGCCGTCGCGCTGGTGGCGTCGTTCCTTCTGCCCGGGCGCGACGGACGGCTGCTGCTGGTCTTGTTCGCGTCATCGTCGGCTGGGATCGGCTCGTTCGGCTTCGCTGCCGGTGACAGTGCGCAGTTGGCTCTGAGCGTGGGTCTGCTGATCGTCGGAGCGGGCCTCGGCTACCGCTGGCCGCAGCTGTACATCGGGCTGGGCGGGCTGTTCGTCATCGCCGTTGCGGGCGTGATCGGGGGCTATGCCGAGGTGCCGACGGGATCGGAATTCGCCCTGCCGTTGGTCGCCGCGTACGTGGTGGTGTCGGCTCTCGCGACGTCGCCGGGCTCTCTGGCGCTCTCGCTGCCTGCGCTGTTCACCATGACTCTGCCGGTCGTGGTGTATTCCGCGAGCTACGAACCGTCGTTGTCCATGGACGAATCGGTCATCTCGCGCACAAGCGAGCCCGACCACCTGATGCTGTCGGTGGCCGGGCTTGTGGTCGTAGCAGTGGTGACGGGTGCCTGCGCGCTTCTGATGCGCAGGCCTGCCGTCGTGAGTGGAACCTCGTAGCGGGCTACGAAGTTCCGTTCACCTAGGGTGCCGGGACTGCCGTCGTCGTGGTCGGAACGACGGTCTCCGGAGCTGTCTCGGCAGCCGTGTCGGTCGCGGTGACGCAGACCGGCGGTGCTCCCTCGACCGGCGTCTCACCCTCGACGGGGATCGTGCACTCGGGGGTCGTCGTGACGACGGCGGGTGCCGGCGTCTCGGCGGTGGTGACGGGTGCGGGTGCAGCCGGAACGGTGGTCGTCACGACGGGGGTCGAGGTTGCCGGGGCGGTCGTCGTGGCCTTCGGAGTTGCCGTTGCCGACGTGGTCACCGGTGCGACGATCGTTTCGATCGCTGCGCGTCCGGCCTTCTCCTGGACTGCCTTGGTCTTCACCGGCTCGCCCCGGTTGGCTTCCTCCGCCAGTTCGGTCAGCCATGCCGCGGCGTACTGCACCGAGGTCAGCGGCTTGCCGTTGGCGGCATCGGCGTCGCGCCAGTAGTCGAAGTGGTGTCCCGATCCGGGTGCCAGGGTGAGGCCGTACGGGTCGTTCATCACCACGGGGATCGTGTTCTGGTTCGAGGAGATGAAGCCGGTGATCTCCTTGAAGATCTTCTGCGGCAGGTACACCAGGTCGACCATCTGACCGGTCTCGATCGGCTCCTGTTCGCCGTCGACCTTCGCCGAGACGGGGGTCGTCACTGAGCCGGGCTTGTAGTCGGGCTCGGAGACCTTGATCAGCACGTCGAGGAACGTCTCGTCGCTCTGCATCCAGTTGGGCTGCGATGCGATCTCGTTGAAGGCGTTGACTGCGATGCGTCCCAGGGCCAGTGCGAGATCTGCACCGGTGGCGGGAGTGAGGTTCTCGTTCTGCAGCGCGTCGGCGTTGACCTGGCGACCGACGTTGGCGGCCAGGTGAATCAGTGACGTGTTGGCGGGAAGTGCGCAGGTGAGGTCGCCGTCGGAGCAGAAGGACGCCACTCGGCCGTCGAGTGCGCCGAATCCGCCGGACGTACCGGGGAGTGCGCCCTGGCCGGAGACCGCGTTGTTGCCGTTCTGGTACTGGGTGTCGAAGCCGTCCGGGTTACCGAACGGGTTCTCGGCTCCGGGGAACGGGCCCTCCCCGGCGACGCGGCCTGCGTCGGCGAAGATGACGACACCGACGACCTGGTTGGGGTCGACGATTCCGTAGGTGCCGTCGGCGGACACAACCTGGTTGCCGACCTCCATCGCGGTGCGGCGGGCAACGTCTGCGCCCTCGCTGTAGCCGACGATGGCGAATCTGGTGTCGGGGCAGGACGCCGAGATCGTCCTCATGATGGTCTGCGAGTTGGTGACGCCGGTCTGCACGGCGTTCTCGTAGCTCGCCAGGTCGGCCGGGTACTCGACGTACACCGCGGCGTAGGAGTCCGGAACCACGTTGCCGTTGTTGGGGGCGCGCACGGCCTGGTCGATCCAGTCGCTGGAGTAGTCACCGGACATCGCTGCGGGGAGCCGCTCGCCCTCGGGGGTGGTGAGCCACTTGACGCCCTCACGCGGGGTGTCGCCGCGGCCGCCGATCGCGATGCTCACCATGTCGTAGCAGGTGGCCGTCGAGACCAGTTCGATCGATGCTTCGGTGGTCGTGGACGGAGTCGACCACGGTGCGGCGACGACTACTCCGGCACCGAGGGCTCCGATCGCGAACGCGCTCAACGCAACGCGCGCACGCTTCGACTTGCCAACATTCATGTTTTCGATCCCCATCGCTCACGGCCCGAACCGATTTTCCCGACTGCAGTTGCCAGTGGGTTACCCGGGATTTCGTCGGTCGGGTCGTTCGCGTTACAAACCGCGTCATTTACCGTCGTACGCATGGCATTTCGACCCCAAATGACATCGATGGAATTCGACCTGCCCGACGGGTCGACGTGCGTTGTGCGTGAGGCGGTGGCGTCGGACCTGGAATCGATCGTGGCCTTGCTGGTCGACGACCCGCTGGGTGTCACGCGGGAGTCCGCCGACGACATGGATCGGTATCGCGCTGCGTTCGAGGACATCTACTCGGATCCCCGAAACCTGCAGGTAGTGGTGGTGCACGGTGACGCGGTGGTGGCAACGCTGCAGTTGACCCTCGTTCCCGGGCTGGCACGAGGAGGCGCACTGCGGGCGCAGATCGAAGCGGTTCGGGTGCACGCGCGGTGGCGTGGCCGGGGACTCGGCGGTGCGCTGATCAGGTGGGCGATCGCGGAAGCCGAGCGGCGTGGGTGTGCTCTGGTGCAGTTGACGTCCGACGCCAGTCGGACGGACGCCCATCGCTTCTACAGCCGTCTCGGCTTCGTCGACTCCCACGTCGGCTACAAGTTGGCACTCGGAACTACCGCCTAGATACCCTGGGGGGGTAGGGTAGTGCTGTGAACTCGGAACGGCAGGAACTCGACGCACCCACCAAACTCGTCGGATTTGTCGTCGGGATCGCGTTCCTGTTCCTGGCGGCGCTGTTCGTCGGGGACAAGATCGGACCCGACGCCCAGGCGACCGCAGCCGCGTCACACACCGGCCACGACGCGCACGACGAGACGGCCGCCCCGGCCGCAGTGCCTGCCGGGCTGCAGGCCACCCAGGACGGCTACACACTGTCTCTCGATCGTTCCGTCACCGAGTCCGGGCCCGAGGTACCGGTCGCCTTCACGATCAGCGGACCGGACGGGGCGGCGCTGATCGACTACGACGTCATGCACACCGAGGAACTGCACCTCATCGTCGTTCGGCGCGATCTGACCGAGTTCCAGCACGTACATCCGACGCGCAACGCGTCGGGAACATGGTCGACGGCTCTCGATCTCACCCGGCCCGGGCCTTATCGTCTGTTCGCCGACTTCACCCCGGCCGGTGGCGAGAACATCACCCTGGGAGCGGAGCTCACCGTTCCCGGCGACTATCGGCCGCAGCCCCTGAGTACACCGAATGTGACATCGAGGGTCGACGGTTACGACGTGACGCTCGCCGGTGCGGTCACCGCGGGGACGAACTCCACCGTTTCCCTGACGATCGAGCAGGACGGTCGCGAGGTCACCGACCTCGAGCCGTACCTCGGTGCCTACGGACACCTGGTGGCCCTACGCGCCGACGACCTCGCCTACCTGCACGTTCACCCCGAGGACGGGCCACCGGGGCCGACGGTCGACTTCACCGTCTCCGCGCCGACCGCGGGGACGTACGCGCTCTATCTGGACTTCCAGCACGGGGGCGTCGTGCACACAGCCGAATTCACCATCGAGGTACAGGAGGGACAGGCATGAGCCAGGAAACCGAACTGATCTTGGGCGGCATGACCTGCGCTTCGTGCGCCAACCGCATCGAACGCAAGCTCAACAAGCTCGACGGGGTATCGGCGACGGTCAACTACGCCACCGAGAAGGCGCGCGTCACCAGTGACGGCGTGGCCACCGAAGACCTCATCGCGGCCGTCGAGGCGGCCGGCTACACCGCCACTCTGCCCGCGGCCGAACCGGCCGACGAGCTTCCGACCGACCCACTGAAGCAGCGATTGATCGTCTCGGCGGTGCTCAGCGTGCCGGTGATCGCAATGGCGATGATTCCAGCGTTGCAGTTCACCAACTGGCAGTGGTTGTCGTTGACCCTCGCCGCACCCGTGGTCGTGTGGGGCGCGCTGCCGTTCCACCGTGCCGCATGGACCAACCTGCGGCACGGCACCTCGACCATGGACACCCTCGTCAGCATGGGCACCCTCGCGGCGTTGGGGTGGTCGCTGTACGCACTGTTCTTCGGTACCGCAGGCACGCCCGGCATGACGCATCCGTTCGAGTTCACGATCGCTCGAATGGACGGGGCGAGCAACATCTATCTCGAGGCCGCGGCGGGCGTGACCACTTTCATTCTGGCCGGACGATGGTTCGAGAGTCGATCCAAGCGCCAGGCCGGTGCGGCGTTGCGCGCCCTGATGGACCTCGGTGCCAAGACAGTTGCTGTACTGAAAGACGATAAGGAACAGCAGATTCCGATCGAGCAGTTGGCCGTCGGCGATGTGTTCGTCGTTCGTCCTGGCGAGAAGGTGGCCACCGACGGCACCGTCGAGAGTGGATCCTCGGCCGTCGACCGATCGATGCTGACCGGCGAATCCGTGCCCGAGGAAGTCGGCGTCGGCGACGCCGTGGTCGGTGCGACGCTCAACGTGGGCGGCCGAATCACCGTGCGAGCACAGCGAATCGGTGCCGACACTCAGCTCGCCCAGATGGCGAAGGCCGTCGAGGACGCCCAGACCGGCAAGGCGCAGGCGCAGCGCTTGGCCGATCGCATCTCCGGGATCTTCGTGCCGATCGTCATCGCGATCTCGGTCGCGACACTCGGATTCTGGCTCGGTGCAGGCAGTTCCGCAGCCGGTGCGTTCACCGCTGCAGTCGCGGTGCTCATCATCGCGTGCCCGTGCGCGCTCGGATTGGCCACCCCCACCGCACTGATGGTCGGCACCGGACGGGCGGCGCAGCTCGGCATCCTGATCAAGGGCCCGGAGATCCTCGAATCCACGCGCCGGGTCGATACCGTCGTCCTCGACAAGACCGGCACCGTCACGACCGGGGAGATGACCCTGCAGTCGGTGCACGTGGCCGACGGCGAGGACGAGGACGTGGTCCGTGCCGTGGCGGCGTCATTGGAGTCGGGTTCGGAGCACCCCATCGCCCGCGCCATCGCGGGTTCGGCACAGTCCATGAGCGTCGAGGAATTCACCAGCCTCGACGGCCTCGGAGTGCAGGGTGTCGTGGACGGTCGCGCTGCGGTGATCGGCCGTCGTTCACTGCTGGCCGACTGGTCGATGCCGCTGCCGTCGGAACTGGCCGATGCATTCGAGACCGCGGAACGTCAGGGCCGCACCGCCGTCGCGCTCGGCTGGGACGGCAGGGCTCGCGGAGTGCTGGTGGTCTCCGACTCGGTCAAGCCGACGTCGAAGCAGGCCGTCGCGGAACTACGGGCACTCGGACTGACTCCCGTCATGCTCACCGGAGACAACGAGGCCGCTGCGCGCACGATCGCCGCCGAGGTGGGAATCGACCAGGTCATCGCAGGCGTGTTGCCGACGGGCAAGGTCGATGCCGTCCGCGAGTTGCAGGCGTCGGGCAAGGTCGTGGCGATGGTCGGCGACGGCATCAACGACGCGGCCGCGCTGGCCACGGCCGATCTGGGGCTTGCGATGGGTACCGGCACCGATGTGGCGATCGAGGCCAGCGACCTGACGTTGGTGCGCGGTGATCTGCGGGCAGTGGGCGACGCCATCCGGCTCTCCCGACGCACGCTGAGCACGATCAAGGGCAACCTGTTCTGGGCCTTCGCCTACAACGTCGCTGCCGTGCCGCTGGCCGCTGCGGGCCTGCTCAACCCTATGCTCGCCGGTGCCGCGATGGCGTTGTCCTCGGTGTTCGTGGTGAGCAACAGCCTGCGGTTGCGCCGGTTCCGTTCGTCGATGTGACCGGTTGGTAGCAGCGAACGGCTCGCTAGTACAGGATGGAGACATGTCCGACGCACACGATGTCCCCATCCGCGACGAATCGATCAGACTGGGTCAGTTCCTCAAGCTCGCCAACCTCATCGAATCCGGTGCCGAGGCGAAGGGCGTCATCGCCGACGGACTGGTGAGCGTCAACGGAGACGTGGATGTGCGGCGCGGACGGCAGTTGCAGCACGGTGATGTCGTATCGGTCCAGGGTGGGCCCTCGGCCCGCGTGAGCAAGGAAGAGGCACTGTGAAGGTCGGTAAGGGCGGACTGCCGCGCAACGAAGTTCCCGGAGCATTCGATGTCGGCGCCAAGGCGTACGACCGACTCGTCGGAGCGAACCCCGGTTACCACGAACACCTGCTCAAGTCGGCCAAGCGCCTACGGATCCCGAACCTCGGTTCCGGTCTGCGTCTGCTCGACATCGGTTGCGGCACCGGCGCATCCACGGCAGCGCTGCTCGAAGCCGCGCCGCACGCCGAGATCGTCGCCGCCGACGCGTCCGCCGAGATGCTCGAGGTCGCACGGAGCAAGGACTGGCCGTCGAACGTGACGTTCGTGCACTCACGCGTCGAAGATCTGGCGATCAACGGGGTGGACGGTCCGTTCGACGCGATTCTCGCCGCCTACCTCATCCGGAATGTGGACGCCCCCGACACGGAGCTCAAATCGCTTCTGTCACTGCTGCGTCCGGGCTCGACCATCGCGTTCCACGAGTACTCGGTGCACGATTCGCTACGGGCCAGGATCTCCTGGAACGTGGTGAGCTGGGGCATCATCATTCCGCTGGGCTGGCTGGCGACGCGCGACGCCACCCTGTACCGGCACCTGTGGCGCAGTGTCGTGACCTTCGACGGTGCCTCGGCCTTCATGCGTCGGATGCAGCGAGCCGGCTACACCGGCGTAGCCAGAGAGACCATGACCGGTTGGCAGAACGGTGTGGTGCACACGTTCCTCGGCTCTCGTCCCACGGAGGAAGAGCGTTGACCGACTCCAAGAAGGTCACCCATGCTGCGGCGCAGGGATATTCCGATGCCGGTCAGCTGGCGGACGTCCCGCACGTGGTGGTGGTCGGCGGTGGTATCGCGGGCCTGAGTGCTGCGACCGCACTGGCCGAGCGCGGCGTGAAGGTGCACGTGGTCGAACGCGAAAGCTACCTCGGTGGCCGCGTCGGCGGCTGGGACACGACGCTCGAGGACGGCTCGCCCGCCACCATGAGCCGCGGCTTCCACGCGTTCTTTCGGCAGTACTACAACCTCCGAAACCTGTTGCGTCGCACGGACCCCGAGTTGGCGCGGTTGCGCCCAGTCGATGATTACCCGCTGATCGATGGCGACGGCCGGATCGACGGATTCAAAGGCCTGCCCGATACGCCGCCACTCAATGCATTCGCGTTCGTCAAGCGCAGCCCGACGTTCCGGTGGAAGGACCTCACCGACCTCAACGGCATCGCGGCACTGCCGTTGATGACGGTGAGTGTGCCGAAGACGTTCGACGAGCTGGATACCACTCCGGCCGCAGAGTTTCTGCGCAACATCAACTTTCCCGAGGCAGCGCGGCACCTGGCGTTCGGCGTGTTCTCCCGAAGCTTCTTCGCCGATCCCGAGAAGATGTCTGCCGCCGAGCTGGCCATGATGTTCCACATCTACTTCCTCGGCTCCTCCGAGGGCCTGATCTTCGACGTTCCACGTGACCCGTATCCGCAGGCTCTGTGGGACCCGCTGGGGGAGTATCTCACCGGGCTCGGAGTCGACATCAGAACGTCCACTCCGTGCGGCGAGATCAGCCGCGGTGGGTTGCGAAAGTTCCGCGTCGACGCAGGCGGCATCATCGACGCCGACGCGGTGGTGCTCGCCACCGACATCGCCGGATTGCAGCGAGTGATCGAGCAGTCACCCGAGCTGGGTACGCCCGATTGGCGCAAACAGGTTGCGGCGCTGCAGAACACACCGCCCTTCCTGGTTCACCGAGTCTGGTTGAGCAAGGCCGTCAACGCCGACCGCCCCGCCTTCATCGGCACCGGAGGCATGCCCCCGATCGACAACATCAGCGTGCTCGAACGATTCGAGGACGAGGCCGCGCAGTGGGCTGCCCGCACCGGTGGCTCCGTCGTCGAACTGCACGCCTACGCCGCCGAGGACTCCGAGGAGGTCACCCGGCAGCAGCTGATGGATCGGATGCACGAGATCTATCCGGAAACCGCTGCTGCAGAGGTGATTGCCGAGCGATCCGAGTGGCGCGACGACTGCCCGATGTTCGGCCTCGGTGCGTTCGCCGAGCGGCCGACCGTCCGTACTCCCGAACCCGCACTGGTACTGGCGGGCGACGGCATCCGTATCGATCTGCCGGTCGCGCTCATGGAACGTGCAGCCACCACCGGGCTGCAGGCGGCGAACACACTGTTGGCGAGCTGGGGCATCACCGGTCACGACATCGAAACAGTTCCGACGAGTGGACGATTCAAGATGTTCGACGCCATCGAGAGGCTCATGAACAGGTGAGTTCGGGCATGCGGATCGAGGTCGACGATCTGTCGCGTCCGCACGTGCATGCGCTGCTCACCGAGCATCTCGCGGACATGCACGCCACCTCGCCTGCCGAGAGTGTGCACGCCCTCGATCTGTCGGGCTTGCGCGGATCGGACGTCACCGTGTGGACTGCCTGGGAGGCGGACGCACTGCTGGGAATCGTTGCCTTGAAGGAGCTTTCACCCGATCATGGTGAGCTGAAGTCGATGCGGACCACGGGGGCGGCGCGGGGCCGCGGTGTGGCGTCGAGTCTGCTCGTTCATGTTCTCGACGACGCGCGTCGACGCGGGTACGGGCGGGTGAGCCTCGAAACGGGAACTCAGGACTACTTCGCCGCCGCCCGCAGGTTGTATGTGCGACACGGATTCGCCGAGTGCCCGCCGTTCGCGGACTACGTGGTGGATCCATCGAGTGCGTTCTTTTCGTTGTCCCTGTAGATCTTCCGATGAAAAGGGCCGGCACCGAGTGTTCGGTGCCGGCCCTTCTCGTCAGGCTGCGTGCTGTGTGTGCGGGTAGAGATCGTCGTCGAGAGGCTCGGCTCGACACTGATCGAGCACATCTGCCGTCGAGCATTCCCTCATGCTCGTCTCGACGCCCACCACCGTGCGCCACCAGCGCTCACGGTCGGTCGATTCCGTCCACATCACCGCCTCGGATTGCATAGTGCATCACCCCCACTGCCGTGTCGTGGTCGGTTCGATTCAGGCCGTCTCGTGTTCGATGGACTTCTGCTCGGCGTGTGTGATGTCGATCTTGCGCGGTTTCGCGCGTTCGGCCAGGGGAATGGTGATGGACAGAACGCCGTTGTCGTACGCGGCGGAGATGCGCTCGGTATCGACGCCGTCACCGAGAGAGACCTGGCGACGGAACGTGCCGGCGAATCGCTCCGAGGTAATCCACTGCACACCAGTGCTTTCCGGGGCGGATCGATGAGCGGTGAGCGTCAACGTACCGCGGTCGACGTCGACATCGATGGATCCGGGGTCGATGCCGGGTAGATCGGCACTGAGCACGTAGTGGTCGTCGACTTTGTAGAGGTCCATCGGCATGAATCGCGGGGCGCGGTCCGAACCGGAAGAGGCACCCAGCATTGCCGACGTGAGGGAATCGACATCACGGAACGGATCGAAACGAAGCACAGCAACCACCTCCTGTACCCAGATGCGCTCACCCCTGTGGTGAGTCGCTCCTCAACTGTGCAGAACAGAAATTAGCACTCCGACCCCGAGAGTGCCAAGAGGTTTCTCGAAGGTTCTCAGAATTTTTTCAGGTCCAATAGTGCTGCGGCGCAGTAGGGGTCGTGATCGCAGCAGCTTGTTCACATACTTAGCTCTTGCGCTTAGTATTGCCTGCGAGATAGTGTGCCTTATGGCTCAGTATTCGACTGTTCTCGACGATGTGTTTCAGGCACTGGCCGACCCGACCCGGCGGGCTGTGTTGAGCCGGTTGGGATCCGGACCGGCCACCGTGGGCGAGCTTGCCGAACCGTTCGACATGACTCTGCCGTCGTTCATGAAACACATTCATCTGCTCGAGCGCAGTGGCTGGATCCGTACGCGCAAGGTCGGCCGGGTACGTGCCTGCACGATCGAGCGATCCAACCTGGATGCTGCCGGTCACTGGCTGCAGGAACAACGGGCCGTCTGGGAATCCCGGACGGATCGCCTCGAAGACTTCGTCACCCATACCTCGAATGAAAGTGAACCGCAATGACATCGATCGATCCGGCTCTGGATCTGACCATCTCCCGAGTCATCAAGGCTCCACGCGCAGCAGTCTGGAGTGCGTGGACCGACCCGTCGAAGTTCGAGAAATGGTGGATTCCCGCGCCTGCGCTGTGTCGCGTCGACGGTTGGGATCCGAAGCCCGGTGGCGCATTCCGGACCTCGATGAGCGAATCCGGCGGTCCCTACGAGCCCCATATCGACGGCTGCTTCCTGGCCGTCGACGACGGTGAGCGCATCGTGTTCACCAACTCGCTCGTCGAAGGGTGGCGGCCGGCGCCGCAGCTGTTCATGACCGCTGTGATCACCATCTCCGACCACCCCGACGGAACCGAGTACCACGCCCACGTGATGCACCGCAACGAAGAAGACCGAAAGATGCATGAGGAGTACGGTTTCCACGACGGCTGGGGCACCGTCATCGCACAACTCGCCGAGTTCGTCGAAGGCTAGATCAGGCCCGGCCCTGCGAACGCAACTCGTAGCGTCGCTCGGCGTAGTCGAGATCGTCCTTCCACAACCGTGCAGCGGTGAAGTTCATCGCCGGCCGCAGGAGACCGGATGCCTTGCGCGCCATCTGGAATCCCGGACGATCCGAACTCGCGATCGTGGCCTCGATGACGGCGGTGCGGGGCGTGCCGTCGGCTGCGGGGGCCAGAGGCGTCGCATGCGTTTCGACGACGCTTCCCGCTCCTTCGCCGTCGAGGATGCGCATGACGATGGTGCGGGGACCGGGGCAGACGAACTCGGCCCGCACCGGAACTCCGATGCCGCGACTGACGCGGAAGGTCACGTCGACCAGAAAGCGATCGTCTTCCTCGGGTACATCGATCTCGGTCGGCGCGCTGACCACCTTCAGCCGAGCGAACGAGTACGGGTGGAACCACGCGCCGTGCCACGGGTCGAGTCGATTGGCGATGATGTCGTCGGGCTCGCACTTGCCGACGAGAGTGACCACACCGGCGATGGCGGTCGAGGCAGGCGGTCGGATCGGGACCACGGGCACGGGCGTCGGCTCCTCACCGCCGAGCTCGTCGAGCCGAACCCACACCAGAACCCCGTCGTCGAATGCGGGAACCGGACGCCAACCGGGCTTGCCCTTCGGCCCGAGCGCGAGACCGTGCCAGCGGCAGACCAGCGTGTCGCACTCGATCTTCGCGGTGTCCAACGCTGCACCGAGATGCGGGCACGCACCAGGACCGATGTGGACCTTGCCTGCAGAGTCACGCCAGGCCACCAATTCCGTGGTGCCCACATAACGGCCGAACGGCTTGTCGGCCTTGACGTCGCGACTGGCAGCGAACACGAACCAGTTGCCGGAGGTCCGTGTCTTCGCACGCTTCAAAGCAGACTCGATGACCTGCGGATTCGCACCCTTCCAGGTGGGCTCCTGCTTGGCCCACGACTCCGACGGCAGCGGCTGCAACGGCATCGTCTTCGGCCAACGTCGTCGTACTGCATCCAGCGCGGTCATTGCTGCTCCCAAAGTCGACAATCGATTCCCGTGTTCCGTCACCATTGTTCCCGTTGGTGGGTACTCAATGTGACATTCGGTGGCCTTTTCGGGGGTCAATGTCACATCGAGTGGACTTGGGGAGGGGGTGAGCG
>NZ_NOYU01000026.1:0-194184 GCF_002258915.1 Rhodococcus sp. 05-340-2 | reverse complement strand
GACCACATCGATCACGGTGAACACCGGATCCGACACCGGTAACCACTCACGCATATCCACCGGCAACAAGAACTGCTGATCCCGATCCACCGGGCGATACCCTTTGGCCACCAGCACATTCTCCCAGCCGACCACTCCGGCTACCACTCAACACGCAGCAACATCAACAAGCGCTCAATTCGCAACAGCCCGTTTCCCGTTTGTGGGAGCGAATTGTGGACACTCACGTCGGTGCCGTGAGGCGTCGACGCACCGTATCGATGATGCGGTCCACCACGTCCGCGAGGTCGCTACCGCTACACCCAGCGTCCCGAGATCATCGTGCAACAGACCAAATGGTATGTAAACCCCTCGGGGCCTAGGCTCGGCTGCATGCCGGACGCCGTCTATCGCGCACCCATGCCGGGCGGCGTCGAGCGTGCCCTCACCTACGGCCTCTGCGGAATGTCGGCCGACGACGAACGCTCACTACGACGCGTCGAACGCTTCGAGCAGGTACCCGACGGATCGTGGATCTGGACGCGAACCGAGCGTGGGGAGTACTTTCTCGGCCGCGTCTCCGGCCCTATGCGTGAAGATCGCAGCGCCGACGCGGTGGCGTCGAACATGATGTTCGTGCGGGACTGCGAGTGGACGAACGAACCCGTTCCCGAGCGCGAGGTTCCCGCGGCGACACTGCAGACCTTCGCGCGCGGTGGCCGCAATTTCCAGCAGACCCACGACCCGCGGGTCGGTGCGGAGTCGGCTAGCGTGTGGCGAGCGCGAGGTCGTTGACCTGGGGATCTACCTGCACGACGGAGTAGCCCTGAATCTCGAACTTGTTCTCGCCCTCGGGCGGTCCGAGGACGGCACGGACGATCAGCGTCGCTGCCGCAGCGACGAGTGCGATCACGATCACCACCGCTGCCACGATCAGCAGGGTCCGTGGACCACCGAACAGGTTCTTCGAGCTCATGGGTCCATCATGACCCCTCCGGGATGGGACACGAATCGCGCCTGCCGAAGTAATAAAGGTGTTGATCAGATGAGTTCATGGCTACAGTGAATCGGTGACCGATTCACCCGAGCCCGACTTCTGGTCGTTCATCGAGACCGCCAACACCACGCTGGCCCGGGACTACGGGTTCGAGCATCAGCTGGCGACCGAGGTGCTGCTGACCCTCAACCGAGCGTCGAACATCGTCACCTACGACCTCGAAGCGACGGTCCATCGCCCGCGAGGCTGGTCGTGGTCGTCGTTTCGGCTGATGTTCGTCACGTGGTTGTCGGGCCCGATCGAGCCCAAGCGGGCGGCCGAGCTCACGGGTATGAGCCGCGCGGCCGTATCCAACCTGTCCAAGACCCTCATCGCCGGCGGACTGCTCGCCAGCACTCCCGACGAGAAGGACGGGCGTTCGGTGCGCCTCGCCCTCACCGCCCGGGGGCACGACGAGATGGTCGAGGCGTTTGCCGAACAGAACGAACGAGAGAACGCGTGGGCCAGCGCGCTCACCGAACCCGAGCAGCGGATCCTGGTGATGCTGTTGACCAAACTCATCACCCACCGCAGCCAATTCGACGTCCGGGGACGCAACTGAGGGTTGCGTAGATCACGTAAAAATAGTTAATGTGTTTACTACAAGCGGTGAAGACAACACAGGAGCGATGACGTGGCCTACTACCGGCAGCTCGGATCGGTACCGCCGAAGCGGCACACCCAGCACCGAACTCCCGACGGCAACCTCTACTTCGAGGAGCTGATGGGCGAGGAGGGCTTCTCTTCGGACTCGTCTCTGCTCTATCACCGCCACATTCCGTCGGCCATCGTCGACGCCACGGTCTGGGATCTGCCCGACCAGACAACGACCCCGAATCACCCACTGATGCCGCGGCACTTGAAGTTGCACGAGCTCTTTCCGGACTCCGTCGTCGCCGACACCGACGTCGTCACCGGTCGCCGGCTCGTCCTCGGCAACGCCGATGTCCGACTCTCCTACGTCGTCGCATCGAAAACCTCACCGCTGTATCGCAATTCGATCGGCGACGAGATGGTCTACATCGAATCCGGTTCAGCCACCGTAGAAACCGTGTTCGGAACCCTCGAGGCGCGGCAGGGCGACTACGTGCTCATTCCGCGTGCCACGACGCACCGCTGGATTCCCGACGGCACCCTGCGCGCCTACGCCATCGAGGCCAACAGTCACATTGCACCGCCCAAGCGCTTTCTGTCCAAGTACGGCCAGCTGCTCGAGAACGCTCCCTACTGCGAACGTGACCTCCGCGGCCCCACCGAGCCCCTACTGGCCGACGGCAGCGACGTCGAAGTGCTTGTCAAACACCGTGGTTCGACGGGCATCGTCGGAACCCGATACGTCTACCCCAACCACCCGTTCGACGTGGTGGGGTGGGACGGTTGCCTGTATCCGTACACGTTCAACATCTCGGACTACGAACCGATCACCGGCCGGGTGCATCAACCACCGCCTGCGCATCAGGCATTCGAGGGGGCCAATTTCGTGATCTGCAATTTCGTTCCACGCAAGGTCGATTACCACCCGTTGGCAATTCCGGTGCCGTACTACCACTCCAACGTCGACTCCGACGAGATCATGTTCTACGTCGGCGGCGACTACGAGGCCCGCAAGGGATCCGGAATCGGCCAGGGTTCGATCTCGGTACATCCGGGCGGTCACGCTCACGGACCGCAACCCGGTGCCTACGAACGCAGCATCGGTGCCGAGTTCTTCGACGAGCTGGCCGTCATGGTCGACACGTTCCGCCCCCTCGAACTCGGCGAAGGCGCTCTCGCATGCGAGGACACCGGGTACGCCTGGACCTGGGCCGGCCGGGGACCGAACCGATGATCCCGAAGTTCTTCCATCGCCTGTGCGACGACGCCGCAGTCTTCCCTCCCGGCAACGCGCCTGTCGATGTTGCTGTGGCACAACACCTCGAATACCGGGCCAGTTCTTTCGCAGACCTCGTCGGCCCGTTGGTCGTGCCGATGGACCGGGTGAACGAGCTGGACCTGGGTGCTCGGATGGAGGTGGCGTTGACCGCACCTGCCGGCCCGGGCAGCGTGGAGGCAGGCCTGCGGGACGCCGACCGCACGGCCGGCGTGACGGTCGTGTCCATCGAAGTGGCCATGCCCCACGGCACCGACATCGATGTGCTGCGCGGCATCACTCAAGACATCGACATCTATGTCGAAATTCCCCGAGACTCCCGAAAAGACGACATCTTCGACGCCGTCGACGAGTTCGGGTACCGCGCCAAATTCAGGACCGGCGGCGTCACGGCCGACAAATATCCGGACGAACACGAACTCGCCGCGTCCATCTACCGGGCGGCCCAGCGCGAGGTCCACTTCAAGGCCACCGCAGGTCTGCACCATGCCGCCCGTAACACCGATCCCCACAACGGATTCGAGCAGCACGGTTTCCTCAACGTGCTCCTCGCCGCGCAGGCCGCACACAGCGGCGCTCGCGTCGGTGAGCTCGAGAAGATACTGGCGATTCGAGACGCAGACGTCCTCGCCGGGCTCGTCGCCGGGATCGAGGGACAGCGTGCATTCGCCTCCTTCGGCACCTGCAGCATCCGTGAACCCCTGGACGATCTCGTCCGCCTCGGACTCGTCCCACCTCAGTGAACCCCATCCCCGTACATCAGGAGCGCCGCTCATGACGCACATCGACATCCCCGCCGATTCCGAGTTCGGAATCGACAACCTCCCCTACGGCATTGTCAGCACTCCGGGCACGAAGGCCCGCGTCGGAGTCCGCTACGGCAACAACGTGATCGACCTGCATGCAGCCCTGGGTGACGCAGACTTCGCGTCGACGAGCCTGAATGCGTTCATGGCTCGCGGACGCAATCGGTGGGTCGAGGTCCGCAAAGCCGTCACCGACATGATCGTCAGCGGTACGACCCCCGCGGAAGCAATCGTGCCCGTTTCCGATGTCACGATGCATCTCCCCTTCGAGGTGGCCGACTACGTCGACTTCTACGCCTCCGAGCATCACGCGTCCAATCTCGGCCGGCTCTTCCGGCCCGATGCCGAACCGCTGCTACCGAATTGGAAGCACCTACCCGTCGCGTATCACGGTCGGGCAGGCACGGTTGTCGTCTCCGGCACCGACATCAAGAGGCCTTCCGGACAACGCAAGGCACCCGACGAGGCGTCGCCCACCTTCGGGCCGAGTCGGCGACTGGACATCGAAGCCGAGATGGGCTTCGTCGTCGGCGTACCGTCCGACGGTCCCATCTCGCCGGATCGGTTCTCCGAGCACGTGTTCGGTGCAGTCATCGTCAACGACTGGTCGGCTCGCGACATTCAGGCCTGGGAGTACGTGCCACTCGGGCCCAACCTCGGAAAGAGTTTCGCGACGTCCATCTCGCCCTGGGTGGTGCCCTTGCTCGCATTGGAGCACGCGCGAACCTCGACGCCGGTGCAGGACCCGGAGCCGCTCGAGTACCTCCGCGAATTCCGTTCCTGGGCTCTCGATATCGACCTGACGGTCTCGTGGAACGGTCAGGTCGTATCCCGTCCGCCGTACAGTGCGATGTACTGGTCGCCGGCTCAGATGCTCGCGCACGAGACCGTCAACGGCGCACGCAGCCGAACCGGTGACCTGTTCGCGTCGGGCACCATCTCGGGACCGGAGAAGAATCAACGCGGCGCATTCATCGAACTGACCTGGGGCGGAAAAGAACCGGTGTCACTCGGCGCGGAGACTCGCACCTTCCTCGAAGACGGCGACGAGGTCGTCATCGCTGCGAGTGCTCCAGGGGAGAACGGTGCCCGTATCGGATTCGGTGATGTTCGAGGTCGGATCGTGTCTGCCTGACAGGAGTCGAGGGAATTACCACAGATTCTGAAGTAGCGGTAGGCCCCCGCGGTGGATTTCTTCTCCACCAGCCGTGGCCCTCGGGCGGATGCCCGCGACTGCCGAACCCCGGAAACTTGCTTGTGTCGCGAGGTAATCGAACACCGCAAGAAACCCGGGAGTGCAGTGAACGTCATGGTCCGAAACACGTTGAGCCGACGGACCTTGTTGGTGGGGTTGGTGTCTGCGCCGATCGCGCTGTCGGCGGGATGCGCTGCGAGTAGGTCTACTCCGGGGTCCGCTCCGTCCGGTGTAGAAGCCGCGACGTCCGATGGCGGCCGCCGGCCACTACCGGTGCCGCCCCTGGCGGACTCCACCGTCGACGCCGCCGGTGCCCGCCACTTCACGCTCACCGCACAGGCCGGCAGCACCGAGATGTTGCCGGGTGTGCAGACCCCGACATGGGGTTTCGACGGTTCGATCCTGGGGCCGACCATCCGGACCCGGCGCGGCGAAACCGTCGCGTTCACCATCGACAACGCCCTGCCGGAGGACACCACCGTGCACTGGCACGGTGTGCACGTCCCGGCGCGATACGACGGCGGACCCCACCAGACGATCACACCGGGTGGACGCTGGGAGCCGACGTGGACTGTGAACCAGCCGGCGGCGACGCTGTGGTACCACCCACACCCGCACGGTGCCACCGAGAAACATGCGTACCGGGGACTGGCCGGTATCTTCCTGGTCGACGACGAGGACGCCGACTCTCTCGATCTGCCGAAAACTTATGGTGTGGATGACTTCCCATTGATCATCCAGGATCGCCGGTTCACTGCAGACGGTGCTCTCGACGAGTCCGACCCGACCGATGCTGGCCTCCTCGGCGACACGATCATCACGAATGGAATCGCCGGCGCGCACGTGCAGGTGAGCACCGAACTGGTGCGACTGCGAATCCTCAACGGTTCCGGAGGGCGAATGTACAACCTCGGATTCGCCGACGACCGCGATTTCACGATGGTGGCCAGCGACGGTGGACTGCTCAGCGAGCCGCTCCCGCTGAGCCGCATCACACTCAGCCCCGGAGAACGAGTCGAGATCGTCGTGGCGGCGGGCGGTAGTTCTCCGATGATGCTGCGCGCGTTCCCGTTCGACGACCAGCCAGAAATCGACCGCGACATCGCATCCGACTACGGACTGACCGATTCCTTCGACGTGCTCGAGCTCCGACCGGTCCCCAACCCCGAACGATCCCGGGCGTTGCCGGCTGTGCTCGCCGACATCCCCCGCCTCGAACCGGCCACCGCGGTCGCCGAGCGTAGATTCGAACTGCAGTGGTTCATGATCAACGGCGAGCAGATGGACATGAATCGCGTCGATTTCACCTCGGCCGTCGACACCACCGAGGTGTGGACGATCCACAACGCGGACAACTGGCCGCACAACTTCCACGTGCACGATGTCCAGTTTCAGCTCCTCGACATCAACGGTGCGAAGCCTCTGCCTGCGCTGGCGGGGTGGAAGGACACTGTCTACGTTCCTCCCGGCACCACGATCCGGTTGATACTGCGGTTCACCGAGTACACGGACCCGACGTTTTCGTACATGTTCCACTGCCATCTGATGAGGCACGAGGATCAGGGCATGATGGGCCAATTCCTGGTCCTCGGACCGAACCAGACTGCAACCCCGATGCAGATGCCTGCAGACACACCCATGCAGCACGGCGGCCATTGAGCGCCGTCGACCGATCGTGCACTGTCGATGTCAACTGCGCCGGTAGGCCCACACCGCCAGCCGAACTCTGTTGTTGCACTCAGTCTTTGCCATCAGATTCGCCACGTGTGTCTTGACCGTCGAGACCCCCAGATGCAGACAGTCCGCGATCTCCTGATTTCCCAAGCCCTCACTGACAAGCCTGAGAACCTCGATCTCCCGCGGGCTCAGCTCGACGTTCTCGGTGCGCTCGACAGCACGCCCCTCCTCGACTGCCCGGTTCACGAGCCTTCGCAACAGATATGGGGAGAACGGGAGTTCGCCGTCGGCGACGCGACGGATGGCGTCCAACAGTTCGGCCGGTTCGGTGTCCTTGACGAGAAATCCTGCTGCGCCGGCCGCAAGAGCCGGGTAGAGGTGATCGTCATCGTCGAAGGTGGTGAGCACCAGCACCTTCGGTGCCGAGCCGGAACCCAGGATATGTCTGGTGGCCTCGATTCCGTCGAGGCCCGGCATCCTCAGATCCATCAGGATGACATCCGGTGACATTTCGGCGGTCAGACGAATCGCCTCCGCACCGTTGGCACCTTCGCCGACGACATCGATATCCTCGGTCGACTCACAGAGCATCCGCAGCCCGGCCCGGACCAGGCGTTGGTCGTCGACGATGAGTAGGCGGATCATCGTCCACGCTCCGAATCGGAGAAGGTGAGTCCGGCACGGACGGACCAGCTCCCGTCCTCGGCGCCGACCGCGAGCGTGCCCCCGGCGAGCGCGACACGCTCTGCCATGCCGGTCAATCCGTGCCCGGCAGGGTCGACGGCCCCGGCAGGGTCGTCGAGACGGCTGACTACGGACGCGATCACGCCGTCGTGCTCGCGGACGACCGAGACAGTCACGGGTTGATCAGGATCCGCGTGCTTCATGACATTGGTCAACGACTCCTGGACGACCCGGAGCAGGGTGAGCCTTCCGATCGTGTCCAGCTCGCCGAGGTCTGTATCCACCTCGGCGTCGACGGTGATCCCCGTGGCGCGGGTGCGCTCGATTGCTGCAGCGATCTCGGTGGATACAGCATCGGCCTCCACCGACGCGACCTCTCCGGGCGAGGGATCCCGAAGCGCTACGAGAAGTCTGCGGATGTCGTCCAGCGCACCCGACGCGGTGGCGTGGACGTCGTCGAGCACACTTCGAACGCGCGGGTCGGCCTCGGCCACGACATGCTGTGCGACACCGATCCGCAACACGATCGATGCCATGTGATGGGCCACCAGATCGTGCAACTCCCGGGCCAACGCGGCGCGCTCGGCCAGGCGGGCCCGCGCCGAATCCTCCAGCCTTCGCATGTCGGCGTCGGCGGCTCGCGCCCGATACGTGGCGGCCAAGCGGCGCTGAGCCCGCAAATACAGCCCGAACAACAACGGCAAGCCGACAACGGCAAGAGTTTCGACCGCAGTGGCAGGACGCCAGAAGGTCGAGGACTCACCGGCGGCAATCCCCCACAGAACCGCGACCGTCCACCACACGCTGGCCACGACCACCGGCGCGGATCGTGTCGAACGCATCGCCACCTCGGCCAGACCGGCCGCGCCGAGATAGGGAACCAGCTCCGACAATCCCCACGCGTGAGCGAGAAACATCGGCACCGCCAGCGCTGACAGCGCGAGCGAGACCGGTAGCGGCCACCGGCCGCCCAACAGAAAGACGACCGCAGCGGCCAGCGCCGCTGACCAGTACCAGAGCGGCACCTGGTACTGGTCAGGAAAGTTGCTGGCCAGCAGCAGCAACGGCACCAACGCCAACGGCACCCAGCGCACGAACGGCAGCAAGTTGCGGCGCGGGGACATCTCGATCACCCCTTCGGTCGGCGAGGACGAGCCGAACTCAATGTTGCCCATGCCGGATCAACCCCTTGGACGCTGCAGCTGCCACGGCAGAGGTTCGTGAATCCACGCCCAGCTTCGTGTAGATATGGGCCAGATGGGACTTGACGGTCGCCTGGCTCAGGAACAGCCTTTGACTGACCTGCACGTTCGAGTGGCCGTCTGCCACCAATTGCAGTACTTCGATCTCACGCAATGTCAATGTGCTGCCGGGTGTCCGCATCCGGTCCATCAGTCGAGATGCGACCGCGGGCGCGAGCGCCGACCCTCCCGCTGCTGCAGTGCGCACAGCTGCACAAAGATCATCAGGCGGTGCGTCTTTGAGCAAGTAGCCCACCGCGCCGGCTTCGATAGCGGCGAGGATGTCGGCGTCGGTGTCGTAGGTCGTCAGTACCAGTACGTGCGGTGCGCCGGGAGAGGCGGCAATGGCGGCAATAGCGTCGACGCCGTGCATACCGGGCCCGAACTGCAGGTCCATCAGAACCACGTCGATCTCGAGTTCGGCGGAGAGTTCGATCGCCTGCTCGGCCGTCGTCGCCTCGGCGATGATCACGAAGTCCGACTCGGTCTCGAGTACCGCACGCAACCCTGCGCGCACTATCGGATGGTCGTCGGCCATCAGTAGACGGATCATGTTCGCACCTCCAACGGCACAGTGACGGCGACGGCAGTGCCCTGGCCCGGTCTCGACTCCACCACCAGGGTGCCCTGCAGCGAGCGAGCACGTGACCTCATCCCCGGTAGTCCGAATCCGCGATCCCCAGCGCTGATGGTGTCGGGATCGAAGCCGACACCGTCGTCGACGACATCGAGCGCCACCTCGGTGTCCATGAAGCTCAGAGTTACTGTCACCCGGGTCGCGTCGGCGTGCTGCGTGGCGTTCGCCAGAGCGGACTGAGCGATGCGCAGCAGCGCGACCTCGTGTGCTGTGTGGAGGGGTATCGGTAGACCGGACAGCTGCCAGTCGACCGGTAGCCCTGCAGCTGCAGACGTGCCAGCACACAATCGTTCCAACGCCGAAGGCAGCGAGCCGTTCTCGAGATCCGGCGGGGTCAGCGCACGAACGAAGCGTCGAGCCTCCTCGAGGTTGCTCGACGCCGTTTCTCGGGCGTGTACAACATGCCTGTTCGCCTCGTCCGGCCGTTCGGGGAGTAGACGTTCGGCCGCGCGGAGCAGCAAGTGGATACTCGACAGCCCCTGAGCCAGGGTGTCGTGGATTTCACGGGCCAGCCGTTCACGTTCGGCGAGAACCCCGGCTTCGTGCTCCGCTGCTGCCAGCTCTCCGCGCGCGGCGGTCAGCTCCTCGATGAGCGTGCGCCGCTGTTCGCTCTCGCGGTAGAGCGCTTCGTAGCCGAGAACGACCGCGATCGCGACTGCGGCACCGAGCGAGGGCCCGACTACTGCCCCGACCTCGAAACCTCCTCGATGCCAGCAGAATCCAGCGATCGCCGTGAGGGTGGTCCACACAACCGCCGTCAGGCCCCACGTCGTCGGCAGAAGATGGAGCTGAAGAAAGAACAACGGGAACGCGAGGTAGACGGCTTCGGGGCTCACCACGAGCAATGCCGTCCACACCATCCCGACCGCCAGTAGCCATCCCGCGGCAGTTGCACCGGAGTGACGCACTCTCGGCCAGGTAGCCCCCACCGCGTACACCACGCCCAGGGCGATCGCGAGCACGATGACCGCAGTCAGGTGCGGTACGCGCTCCTGGACCGCACGTACTACCGACAGCGTGAGCAGTGCCGCCAGCATCAGATGTAAGCACCCGCGCAGGATGCGCATGACAGGGGTGAGCGACGACGGATCCATAACGACGTCCAGGTTATGCGGTTCGCACCCGACCGACATCGGCCAAAAGGTGTAGCGGACGGTGATCCTTCCGACTCGCGAACTGCACTCTCCCGGTCGATGCAAGCGAGCCCAGGCTGGGGCGAGAGTTGAACACAGTTGCCGGATACCTGATTCGGTCGTCCGCAGAGAAAGGCAGAAAACGTGTTCGTCGCCTGGAGAGACCTACGATTCGCCAAGGGGCGGTTCGCCCTGATGGGAACCGTCATCGTCCTGATCACGATGTTGGTCGGTCTGTTGTCCGGACTCACTGCGGGCTTGGGCAGAGAAAGCACATCGGCGGTCACCGATCTGCCGGCTGACCATCTGACGTTCTCGGCACCGACGGAACGCAACTCGGTGTCGTTCACCGACAGCACCGTCACCGAATCCACCTGGCAGCAGTGGGCAGCAGTGGATGGGGTGGAGCGAGCGGAACCGCTCGGCATCACGACCTCCAAAGCCGAGGTCGGCTCACGCAGCGCCTCGATCTCTGCGTTCGGCGTGCAGCCGGGCTCGACTCTGGCACCGGAATCGGACCTGATCCGCACCGGCAGCGCAGTGCTGTCCACGTCGGCCGCAGAGGAACTGGACGTCGGAATCGGCGAGGACTTCGTGCTCGGTGGACAGCGGCTGACGGTCGCTGCTGTCGACGGCGACGCCTCCTACAGCCACACCCCGGTGATCTTCATGGATTTGGGGGCCTGGCAGACATTGTCCGGTGGAGCCCCCGCAGGACCACTGCGCGCGACCGTGGTCGGATTGAGTATCGACACCGATGTCGACCTGGCTGCGGCCGACGAACGGATCGGAACACACACGGTGCCCACCGCGGACGCCAAGTCCGCCGTCGGCTCCTACAGCTCGGAAAACGGTTCGCTGCAACTGATGCGCGCGTTCCTGTTCGCCATTTCCGCACTTGTCATCGGGGCGTTCTTCACCGTGTGGACCATCCAACGCTGTGGGGACATCGCAGTTCTCAAGGCTCTCGGAGCATCTACCGCATACCTGCTCCGAGATGCCCTCGGTCAGGCCGTCGTGCTGCTGACCGCCGGCACCGTCGTCGGGACGGGTCTGGCTGCAGGAGTGGGCGCACTCGTCGGCGGCACTGTGCCGTTCGTCCTGGACCCCGGCACCGTGGTGCTACCCGCGCTGATCATCGTCGCCCTCGGCGCTGTCGGCGCGGCTCTGTCCATCAATCGAATTACGTCCGTTGACCCCCTCACTGCACTCGGGAGCGCACGATGAGCCTGCATCTGACCGGTATCACTCTCACCTACCCCGACGGCGACGCCCGGCTCACTGCGTTGGACGGCGTCGATCTGCACGTCGAGAAAGGCACGATGACCGCCGTCATCGGCCCGTCCGGCTCCGGCAAGTCCAGCTTGCTCGCTGTGGCGGCCACACTGATCACCCCTGACAGCGGTCGTGTCGTGATCGACGGAACACCCACTGCCGACATGACCCGCAAAGAGTTGACGACATTGCGACGCAACAAGATCGGGACTGTATTTCAACAGCCTAATCTCTTGCCGTCGTTGACCGCCGTGGAGCAACTCCAGGTCATCGCCCACCTCGGTGGTCATTCCCCCCGCGGTGCCGAAATATCCGCACTCACGCTCCTCGACGCTGTCGGCCTCGGCGAGCACGCGCACAAGAGGCCGCATCAACTCTCCGGTGGGCAACGACAGCGGGTCAATATCGCCCGAGCCTTGATGAGCAACCCTGCAGTACTGCTGGTCGACGAGCCCACAAGCGCACTCGATCACGAGCGAGGAGCAGCGATTCTCGATTTGATCGCTACCTTGACCCGCACCAACGGCACCGCGACCGTTGTGGTCACCCATGACCGCGCACATCTGTCCGACATGGACGAAGTAGTCGAAATCGTGGATGGGCGGCTGCTCGCCGACGCTCCGTCCAATTGAAGTGGCGAGCCGAAGGACCCTGCCCGCCAACCTCACTTACGAGTGGGTCGGTAGGCAGGGGCCTTCGGCGCTCGATCGGGTTCTGCCGTGTTCAGCAACGGCATCGCTCGAAACTCGACCAGTTCCGACAGCACGACCACACTGGTGGACCGTGCAATCGTACGAGACTGGTTGAGCACGATCAGAGTTCGCTGCAGATCGTCGTGCGAGGCGGCCGCGACCCGGCACAGTACGTCGCCGGCACCGGTCGTTGCGAATGCTTCCAACACCCCGGGTATCTGCTCCAGAACTGCGACGACGTCGCCGAGTGCGCCTTGGGCGATCTCCAACGTGACGAACGCCTGCACCCCGTAACCTGCTGCGGCCAAACCGATCCTCGGCTGATAACCGGTGATGACGCCGCTGTCCTCCAGGCGCTGCAGACGGGCCGACACCGTCGCACGTGCGACACCGAGCGTTCGCGACAGCTCGAGCACGCCGATTCTCGAATTGTCATACAGCGCCGCGAGCAGCGCTCGGTCCAACTCGTCCAAAGCGTATTCCACCATGCACCTCCCATTTGCTATACGAATCGTATAGCAAATCCCCCCTTTCACTGCTCTATCTGTACATCACATATAGGCGGAAGACTGTCGATTGACACCCCCACACCTCAATGTTGGGCTGATCGGAACAGTTCGCCCTCACTCGGATCCAACGGGAGACTTCATGAGCCTCGACAACATCCTCAACGACGACGAAAGACTGGCCGATCTCGACGCCGAGCAATTGCGCCAGCTCGTCGGCCTGGTCGAGTACGACGACAAGCGCGACCCCTTCCCGGTCAGCGGCTGGGACGCCATCGTGTGGGTGGTCGGCAACGCGACGCAGACCGCGCACTTCTTCCAGTCCGCGTTCGGCATGGAGCTCGTTGCGTATGCGGGCCCGACAACCGGCCAACGTGACCACCATGCGTACGTACTCAAGTCGGGCGCAGTGCGTTTCGTCATCAAGGGAGCCGTCGACCCCGACAGTGATCTGGTGGCACACCACACGCGCCACGGCGACGGCGTCATCGACATCTCGCTGGCCGTGCCGGACGTGGACCGGTGCATCGAACATGCGCGGGCCCAGGGCGCGCGAGTACTGCAAGAGCCGACCGACATGTCCGACGAGCACGGCACGGTCCGCACCGCGGCCATCGCAACCTACGGCGACACCCGGCACACGTTGGTGGACCGCTCCCGCTATACCGGCACCTACCTCCCCGGCTATGTGCCACGCCCTTCGACGTTGCAGCGACCGGAAGGCGCTCCCAAGCGCATCTTCCAGGCTCTCGATCACGTGGTCGGCAATGTCGAACTCGGAAAGATGGACGAGTGGGTCGACTTCTACCACCGCGTCATGGGTTTCACGAACATGGCCGAGTTCGTCGGGGCCGATATCGCCACCGATTACTCGGCGCTGATGAGCAAGGTCGTCTCCAACGGCAATCACCGCGTGAAGTTCCCACTGAACGAGCCGGCCATCGCCAAGAAGCGCTCACAGATCGACGAGTACCTCGACTTCTACCGAGGCCCCGGAGCACAGCATCTGGCGCTCGCGACCAACGACATCCTGTCCTCGGTCGATGCCCTCCGCGCGGCGGGCGTCGAATTTCTCGCCACACCCGATTCGTACTACGAGGACCCGGAACTGCGGGCCCGTATCGGTAACGTCCGAGTGCCGATCGAAGAGTTGCAGAAGCGCGGGATTCTGGTCGACCGAGACGAGGACGGGTATCTGCTGCAGATCTTCACCAAGCCGCTGGTCGATCGCCCGACGGTGTTCTTCGAGATGATCGAACGCCACGGCTCGCTCGGCTTCGGCATCGGCAACTTCAAGGCACTGTTCGAGGCCATCGAACGTGAGCAGGACGCTCGCGGCAACTTCTGACTCGAGATCTGTTCGACGCCGCCCACTGTCAGCGTTCGGTGGGCGGCGCAGTTCGTCCCAGACCACCTCGGTCCTCGTCGAAGATCAACCACGTGCGCGTCGCCCGGACGCCGTCGAGCGACTGCAGCCCCTCCAGCACCACTTGCCGCAAACTCTCGTTGTCGGGAGTCCTGATGAGTACCAGCACGTCGAAATCGCCACCGAGCAAACTGAAGTGGTCTACGAACTCCATCGACCGCAACCCCTCGGACACACTGCGCCACGAATCCTGACGGATGGACAACGCGATGAACGCGGAGGTCCCTAGCCCGGACGCCCCGTGATCGACCTGCACGGTGAATCGCTCGATGACACCGGAATCCTTCAGTCGGTCGACGCGCGTATAGGTATGTGCACGAGAGAGATTCAACCGATCGGCCAGCACCCGCATCGAGACCCGGCCGTCCGAGGTCAACTCGGCGAGGATGCGACGATCCGTGTCGTCCAATTCCACGCGTCTCGAGACGTCGTCCATTCGTCCGCTCCTACCTCGTGGTTCGTTGCGCCGATCGGACACTTTCGATTCCTGCGACAAGATCGGCAGCCATATGTCTGCAATCCTACGGCCATAGGACTTCTTCCTCACCGAATCGGCCAGAATCGCCGTACAAGCCGATTTCAGGAGAGTGCGACATGACGACCGTCGAGAAGGTTCCGGCAACGTCCTACCAACAGTTCATGCCTGCCGACCGTCCCGTGCAATATCTCGCACCCGATGGGACGGGCGTGGACAGTGCCGCCCGCTACGCACACCCGTCCAACGAGCGCCTGCTCGAGATGTACCGCTCGATGGTCCACGGTCGCCGATTCGACCAGCAGGCAACGGCATTGACCAAGCAGGGCCGGCTCGCGGTCTATCCGTCCTCGCGCGGACAGGAAGCCTGCCAGATCGCCGCCGCCTTGTGCCTGGGTGAGCAGGACTGGATGTTCCCGACGTACCGTGACTCGATGGCTCTCGCGGCGCGAGGCGTCGACCAGGTGGAGTTGCTCGGCATGCTCGCCGGCTACTGGCACTGCGGCTACGACCCGACCGCCTACAAGGTCGCTCCCCAATGCACCCCTCTGGCAACACAATTGCTCCATGCAACCGGTTCCGCCTACGCCGAGGCCAAGCAGGGTCGCGACACCATCGCCCTCGCGTTCTGCGGCGACGGAGCCACCAGTGAGGGTGACTTCCACGAAGCCCTCAACTTCGCTGCGGTGTTCCGCGCCCCGGTGATCTTCCTGGTGCAGAACAACGGCTTCGCCATCAGCGTTCCGCTCGCGCGTCAGACTGCAGCTCCGTCGTTGTCGCACAAGGGAGTCGGCTACGGCATCGGTAGCGAGCAGGTGGACGGCAACGACCCGATCGCGATGATGGCCGTGATGGACGAGGCCGTGAAGTACGTCCGAGCAGGCAAGGGACCGGTGGTCGTCGAGGCGCATACCTACCGCATGGATGCCCACACGAACGCCGACGACGCCACTCGTTACCGCAAGGCAGACGAGGTCGAGGGATGGTTGGCCCGAGATCCACTCTCGCGCCTCGATTCCTACCTCGAAACCCAGGGGCTTCTCACCGACGAGCTGCGCGAGCAGATGACGGTATCGGCCGACGCCGATGCTGCAGCCTTGCGTGCCGGCATGAACGTCGAGCAGGACGTCGACCCCGAGGATCTGTTCCGGTTCGTCTACTCCTCCCCCACCCCCGGCCTGACCGAACAACGCAATCAGGTCGCCGCCGAAATCGCTGCAGGAGAACTGTCATGACCACGATGACCATGGCCGGAGCACTCAACGCTGCCCTGCGCGACGCGTTGACCGAGGACGAGAAGGTCGTCGTCTTCGGCGAGGATGTCGGCACGCTCGGCGGCGTCTTTCGCGTCACCGACGGACTGACCCGAGACTTCGGTGACGATCGCTGCTTCGACACCCCACTTGCCGAGTCGGGCATCGTGGGATTCGCGATCGGAATGGCCATGTCGGGCTACAAGCCCGTCGTCGAGATGCAGTTCGACGCCTTCGCCTACCCGGCTTTCGAGCAGATCGTGTCGCATGTTGCCAAGCTGCGCAACAGAACTCGTGGATCGCTCACTGCGCCGATGGTCATTCGGATTCCGTTCGCCGGTGGTATCGGCGGCGTCGAGCATCACTGCGACTCGTCCGAGGCCTACTACGCCCACACCCCGGGCCTGAAGGTGGTCTCCCCGTCCACCGTCGCCGACGCGTACTCACTGATGCGCGACGCCATCGCGGACCCGGACCCGGTGATCTTCCTCGAGCCGAAGCGGCTGTACTTCTCCAAGGACGACATCGAGCTGACCAAGACCGAGCCGATCGGCACGGCCGTCGTGCGCCGTGCCGGTACCGACGTCACGCTTCTCGCCTACGGACCCACCGTGTCCGTGGCCATGCAGGCCGCGGAGTTTGCGGCGGAGGACGGCCGAAGCGTCGAGGTCATCGATCTGCGATCGCTCAATCCGTTCGACGACGAGACCGTCGCGGCCTCGGTGCGTAAAACCGGACGGTGCATCGTGATTCAGGAAGCACAGGGCTTCTCCGGTGTCGCGGCGGAGATCGCATCGCGCGTATCCGAGCGTTGCTTCCATCACCTGCACGCTCCGATACTTCGAGTGACGGGACTCGACATTCCCTACCCTGCACCGAAACTCGAGCACTTCCACCTGCCGTCCGCCGACCGCGTTCTCGATGCCATGGACCGACTGCAGTGGAACGATGCTCCCGACCTCAGCAAGGCGGTCACGGTATGAGCATGCAGGTATTCCTGCTCCCCGATCTCGGCGAAGGACTGACCGAGGCCGAGATTGTCGAGTGGAAGGTCAAGCCCGGCGATACGGTCACCATCGATCAGGTCGTCGTCGAAGTAGAGACCGCGAAAGCGTCCGTCGAGGTGCCCTGCCCGTTCGAGGGTGTTGTCGGCGAACTGCATGCGGCCGAGGGCACCTCGCTGGCCGTCGGCGCTCCCCTGATCAGCATCACCGGTGGTGCCGTCGCCGATGTGTCCGCGGCCCATGAGCGTTACCGCGAAGAGGAAAAGGCTGGCTCGGGCAATGTGCTGATCGGCTACGGCACCGGCCACGGCCCGACCGGTCGTCGTCGGAGAGCGGCTGCGCCGCATGTGAGCGGAAACTCGACCCAGGGGGCACTCAACCGCACCACTGCACCGAAGGTGCTCTCCCCCATCGTCCGGAGCATGGCGCTGCAGGGTGGGCTTGATCTGACGAGGATCGATACCGCCGGCAGTCATGGAGTCATCACCCGCGCGGATGTGGAACGGGCACTGTCCTCGAGCACTCCCAGCACCGAGGGCGTCACGCGAATTCCGATCACCGGTATTCGTAAGACCATCGCCGACAAACTCTCTCGTAGTCGCTCGGAGATTCCCGAAGCCACCGTCTGGGTCGACGTCGACGCGACGGCACTGCTGCAGGCCAGACGCGACCTCGACGCCTCCATCGACGGAGTCAAGGTCACGCTGCTGGCGGTGCTGGCTAAGCTGACGATGATCGCGCTGGCCAAGTTCCCTGAGCTCAACAGCACGGTCGATACCGCTGCGGGTGAAATCCTGCGCTACGAGAACGTCGGACTCGGCATCGCCGCACAGACCGATCGCGGATTGATGGTTCCTGTTGTGCCACAGTCCGATAAGGCCGATCTGAAGGAGCTCTCCGAGCGGTTGGCCGAGCTGACCGAACTGGCACGTACCGGTTCTCTCCCTGCAGCTCGCTTGAGCGGCGGAACGTTCACGCTCAACAACTACGGAGTATTCGGTGTCGACGGCTCGGCCGCGATTATCAACCACCCCGAGGCCGCGATTCTGGGGATCGGACGCATCATCGACCGCCCGTGGGTGGTCGACGGCGCACTCGCCGTCCGCAAGGTGGCGCAGCTGTCGTTGGCATTCGATCACCGCGTGTGCGACGGCGGAGTGGCCGGCGGGTTCTTGCGTACCGTGGCCGATTTCGTCGAGAACCCCGTCGCGGCATTGGGATCCGTCCGATGAGCGACGTCGATGTTCTCATCCTCGGCGGTGGATCCGGCGGGTACTCCTGCGCCCTGCGGGCCGAACAGCTCGGCCTGTCGGTCGCGCTGATCGAGGAGGACAAGCTCGGCGGCACGTGCCTGCACCGCGGATGTATCCCCACCAAGGCTCTGCTGCACACCGCCGAGGTGGCCGACGCGGTCCGCGGTTCGTCACATGTCGGCGTCACCGCATCGTTTGCGGGCGTAGATATGCCAGCGGCACTGGACTATCAGCGCAGCGTGGTCGCCGGCCTGTACTCCGGACTGCAAGGGCTATTGAAGCGGCCGGGCATCGAAATCGTGTCCGGTCGCGGCCAGGTGGTCGGTCCTCGTACCGTCGAGGTGGAGGGTCGACGCATCACCGGGTCTTCGCTGGTCCTCGCAACCGGATCGTATTCGCGCACCATCCCGGGCATCGAGCTTGGACCTCGAGTTCTCACCAGCGACGACGCATTGGCGCTCAACCGTATCCCCGAGTCTGTCGTCGTACTGGGCGGCGGAGTCATCGGCATCGAATTCGCCAGCATCTGGGCCTCTTTCGGCGCCAAGGTCACCGTCGTCGAGGCCCTCGATCGCATCGTGCCCGGTGAAGACGAGTGGTCCTCGAAGCAGTTGACCAAGGCGCTGCGCAAGCGCGGCATCGACATTCGCACCGGAACCAAGGTGGAGACCGTCACCGAATCTTCCGACGACGTCTCGGTGGCCCTGTCGTCCGGCGACACCCTCTCTGCCGATGTCGTCCTGGTGTCCGTCGGCCGCGGGCCCCGTACCGACGGTCTCGGTCTGGACGACCAGGGCATCGCCACCGAACGCGGCTTCGTCACTGTCGACGACAATCTGCTCACCACCACAGACGGCGTCTATGCCGTCGGCGACATCGTGGCGGGCTATCAGTTGGCTCACCGAGGATTTCAACACGGCATGTTCGTCGCCGAGCACATTGCCGGCCTCGCACCGGTACGTATCGACGGTGATCTCGTTCCGCGCGTGACCTATTCGCATCCCGAGGTTGCGTCGGTCGGTCTCACCGAGAAGGCTGCGGAGGAGAAGTACGGCTCGGTGACGTCGGTGGTCTACGACCTCGGCGGCAACGGCAAGAGCCGTATACTTTCCACTGCCGGCGGAGTCAAAGTGATTCGCGCGCGCAACGGCGGCTCTGTCGTGGGTGTCCACCTCGTCGGCGATCGAGTGGGCGAACTGATCGGCGAGGCGCAACTCGCGGTGGCATGGGAGGCACTGCCGTCCGAGGTCGGCAGCTTCGTCCACGCTCACCCCACGCAAAACGAGGCACTCGGTGAGGCAATGATGGCGCTTTCGGGGAGGCCGTTGCACGCGCATAGCTGACTCTTGATCGAGCGATACTTCTCTACTGCATTGTATTTCGTCCCCTTGGCCGGAACACGACGCACTAGGCCCTTGTTGGCCATATGCTTCGCTCATGGTCTTTCGTCGCTCCAGGCTCGTTGCGCTCGCTTGTGGGGCTTTGGTTTTCGCAGCAGGGGGTGCTTGCGGAACTGACGACAGTGCAGATGAACAACCCCCAGCAGAAGCCGTCGCCGATCCGTTTCTCCGCGGGAACACCTGCGCACCTGAAAGTCCCGCGGACGAGAACGTCGCCCCGGCTACTCGGCTGACGCAGCTCTCCCGGACGGCGGGAGAGCTTCTGATGGTCAACGGTATCGCACCCGGGCCTGACCTTGCAGTCGATGGGCAGCTGACGTCCAGTCAGGCCGCAGACCGTGCAAGTACTGTCCCCGGTGACGCGTCCGTCGCCGAAGCACTCTGGATAGCGGCACCCAGCCCGGATACGGGCTTGGACCCCATTCGCGACACCGCGGAGTACTACTCCGCAGACGCGCAACGCATCTCGACGTTCGAGGTCACCGAACAGAGTCTGAATCGGATGCTCGGACCGAATTGGTCATCCGTCATCGAGGTGGTCGAAGAATTCGCCGGCGACGGGTACGAACAGTACGTCGAGGCGGTTCGGAACGCACCACCGATGCGGGTATCGGACGCAGCGGCAATACGAGCGCAGCTGCGGGCAGCCGCCGTTGATGTCGGTCTGGAGAGCCAGTGGGAGACGGCACAATCGATAGTCCCCATCTACTTTCAGTCGTGCACGACGTCATCCGACGTCGCCGGGCACGATATCGACCTGTCCTCGTCGGTCCTCGGTGAGATTCTTGCCGCAGACGCGGTCGGCGCGGCTTTCGCCGAGACCATCGGACCTTCCGAGATGACCGAACCGTTGGCACTGGGCTTGCAGATTGTCCTCGGCACAGATCCGAACTCGGCTGAAGATAGTCAACTGACCAAGAATTACGACCCCAACGAAATTCTGTCGCCCGAGGACGTCGAACTGATGGAGGCGGAAGAACCAAGCCTGGATGGCCCCTGACCAGCACTGCAGCAGTGGTCTGAAGAACAGATGACGAAAGCCCCGAAACCGCAGTGGTTTCGGGGCTTTCGTCGTACGTGTGTCAGACGTTCAGATCCTCGTCTTTGCGGTTCTTGATTCGCGAGGTTGCCACGAAGGAGATCGCCGCCAGGATCATCAGGTAGATCGAGATCGACATCGAGGTGCCCGTTCCCTTGAACAATGCCTCGGAGATCGTCGGAACGAAGGCTCCACCGAGCACCGTGCCGATCGCGTAGCCGATGGACGCACCACTGAATCGGACTGCGGCCGGGAACATCTCGGCGTACAGGGCCGGCTGCGGACCGTACGAGAGTCCGAGTCCGACGGCAAACAGTCCGAGGGCCAGGTAGATCCAGTGCAGTTCACCGGTGTCGACGAGCAGGAAGAACGGGATGGCGCACAGCACCATTGCCGCGTTTCCGAGGTTCATGATGGTGGTGCGGGCGTAGCGATCGGACAGATGCGCGCCGAGCAGAGTGAATACGCCCCAGACGATGGCTGCGAACAAGCTCGCCACCAACACATCCACGCGAGCGAGTCCGTGTTCACGGGTCGAGTACGCGACGATGAATCCGCCGACGATGATGTAGCCGTTGCCGTTGGTGCCGATGAACGACAGCGCGGCCAGCATGACCTGCTTCTTGTTGGTACGCCACAGTGCACGAACAGGAGTGTGGTTGCGCTCCTTGCGTTCCGAGAGCTCCTTGAATACCGGAGTCTCCTCGACCCGGCGTCGGATGTAGAAACCGACGAGAATGAGCACGAAGCTGATGAGGAACGGGATGCGCCAGCCCCAGGCCTCGAACTGCTCTTCACTGAGCAGACCGGTGCACAGCGCCAGTGTGCCGACCGCGATGAGCATGCCGAGCGGAACACCCATCTGGGTTGCGGCACCGTAGATTCCGCGCTTGCCCTTCGGTGCGTGCTCGACGGCCATCAGCGCAGCGCCGCCCCACTCACCGCCGGTGGAGAATCCCTGCAGGATGCGCAGCACGATCAGGATGATCGGAGCCCAGATGCCGATTGTCGCGTAGGTCGGCAGCAGACCCATTCCGACGGTGGCCGCACCCATCAGGGTGAGGGTCGCGATCAGGACCTTCTTGCGGCCGATCTTGTCGCCGAAGTAGCCGGCGACGATGGCCCCGAGAGGACGGAAGACGAAGCTGATACCGATGGTGACGTAGGCGACCAGCTGTCCGGACGAGCCCATGGGCGCGAAGAACAGCTGAGCGAAGATCAGCGACGCGGCCTGCGCGTAGATGAAGAAGTCGTACCACTCGACGGTGGTTCCGACCATGCTGGCCATCGCGGCGCGGCGATGCTCACGCGACACCCCGGTGGGCGTCTCGACCTGTGTTGTCATCGACGATCTCGTTTCGTTCGGGCTCCGGCGCTCGGGCATCGAGCGGCAGTTCGGAGGGGTGTGGGGCGGGGTTGCGATGGGTGAAGGACGGCAACTATGCGCAAGCGCAGAACCGGATAAAACTCACCGTCCATTCGGTCGGTAATTACTGTGACCGGCGCCACCGTAGTTTGTCAAGGTGCTCGCGTACATAACAAGGCGATGGACGCACTTCGTCGGAAACTACCGATCGGGGCCTGTCGGTTCGTCCGAAACGACGCAGACGCGGGCAGTGACGCCCGTCATACTCGAACTCATGGCTGCACCCACGTCGACTCTCGCTCAGCACTCTCCGGTCATCGACGAACTGACGCGCGCCCTCGGTGTCGACGCCGTGGTGACCGACCCCGACATTCTCGCCAGTTACCGGCACGACGCCGCAGCTCTGTGCGAATCCACCCTGCCGCTGGTGGCGGTACTGCCGACCACGGAATCGGACGTGCAGGCCGTCATGGAAATCGCGTCGGCACACCGTATTCCCGTTGTGCCGCAGGGAGCATTGACCGGCCTGGCGGGAGCCGCGAACGCCAGCGTCGGAGCCATTGCCCTCAATACCCGACGCATGAACAAGATCGTCGAGTTGGACGTCGTCAACCGCACGGCCGTCGTGCAACCCGGTGTCACCAACAAAGAGTTGAAAGATGCTGCCTTGCAGCAGGGACTGACGTACCTTCCTGATCCATCCAGCTGGGAGGCGTCGACGATCGGCGGCAACATCGCCACCAATGCCGGCGGCCTGTGCTGCGTGAAATACGGCGTCACAGCGCGATTCGTCCGTGGGCTACGCGTCGTACTCGCCGACGGCCGCGCCACGTTCGTCGGTCGACGCACCGTCAAGGGCGTGGCCGGGCTCTCTCTGGCGGATCTGTTCGTCGGATCGGAAGGAACCCTCGGCATCATCACCGAGGCCACCGTCGGCCTCGACTTCCCCAGCGCTACACCACTCACGATGGCTGCGACCTTCCCGTCCACTGTCGCTGCAGGAGAGGCAGTGTCGCGGATTCGTGCAGCGGGCATCACCCCGAGCCTGTTCGAGCTGTTGGACCGCACCACCATTGCCGCAATCGACGCATACGCGCGGATGGATTTCGGAACCGATGCCGCCGCAGTGCTGATCGCGCAGTCCGACATCGGCGACGGTGCAGTGCAGGAGCTCGAGGCTATAGCCGCGCTGTGCACCGCATCCGGCGCGGTGGACGTAGCCGTCGCCGAGGACGAGGTCGAGTCGGAGCAACTGGTTCAAGCACGTCGGCTGGCGTACCCGGCGCTCGAGCGTCTCGGTTCACCGTTGGTCGACGATGTGTCCGTTCCTATTTCGCATCTGGCCGCAATGATCGACGAGGTCGGAAGAGTCGCCGACCGCATCGGCCTCGTCATCGGCGTCGTCGGCCACGCCGGTGATGGGAACATCCATCCGACGGTCATCGTCGACCCCGTCGACCCGTCATCGTTGGCCAAGGCACACAGCGCGTTCGACGAGATCGCAGCATTCGCTCTCTCGCTCGGCGGGACCATCACCGGTGAGCACGGCGTCGGCCTGCTCAAACGCGATCTACTCGAGACCGAACTCGATTCGGTTGCAGCGGAACTGCAGCGCGGCATCAAGGAATTACTGGACCCGCACTACCTGCTCAACCCCGGGAAGGTCCTCACCGCCCGGCCCTGAGCCGGAGCGACATCCACACGAGCAATCGAGTATCGGGATCATCGAGATCGAGATCGAAGAGTTCTTTCGTCCGCCGCAGCCGGTAGCGAAAGGTGTTGGCGTGCAGATACAGCGATGCCGACGCTGCGGCGACATTGGATTCGTGTGCGAGTAGCGCCAGTACCGTTGCGCCGTAGTCGGTACCTTCGGCAGCGTCGTAGGAGAGCATCCGTTCGACGGCAGGAATCGCGAGCGACACGTCCGAGAGCGCGTCGGTCGCCCTGTTCAGGGTGACGGGTATCCTGCTCTCCTCGAATGTCGTGGTGTGCGAACCCTTCTCGATCGCATCCAGCACCCAGTGCGCGTGGCTACGCGCCACCGCAGGCCGAGCATGCGGCCCGCCGACGGCGAATGTCACCGGCACACCGAATGCCACCTCCGCGCGCCGTCGGACATCCTCGGCCTCCTCGGCGACACCACCGTCGTCGTCCCTCGCCACGACGAAGAACACGACGTGATCGTCGACGACGAACCCGGAATCCGCATCACCGCCGAACGTGAGTTCCAACAGACCCCCGAGCTGCACGAGCAGGGTCTCCGGTTGCGCCGAGTCCACCTTCGCTGCCACTACCGCGAAGCGGCTACCGGGCGAGGTGACGACGGCGGGATCGGTCAACAACGCACGTGCCCTGGGGTTGCCGGGCTCGGCCGGACGACGTCGAGCGAGGAGCAGTGGCACCGCGGCAGCGGCTGCGCGAGTCAATGCGGTGACCGCGCCGCGGTCGGGTGGGCCGGACGGAGCAGTGGAGACGATGCACCAGATCGAGCCGAGGTACTCACCGTCCACCGAGACGGCCACCGCCAGTCGCGGTAGCGCGCCAGGAACGTCGACCACATGGACCGTCGAACTTCCCCGAAAGAGCGGATCGATGTGGTGCACCATGTAGCGGGCCGGGACCTGCTTGCCCAGAATCCCGTCGCGCCGCACGTCGTCGATCGGCTGCCCTGGAACGGATGAATACGCAACGACGTAGCCCTGCGGATCCATCACCGACACTGCACCGCCCACTGCCGTGGCAGTTGCGTCTGCCAGCGCCGAGAGGTCTGCAGTGGTCACCGATTCACAGTACTTTCATGTGCTGCACCCTTAGCGCGCTATGGTGCGACTGTCACCTCGGAATTCGGCGATCAGCTCACCTCGGCACGTCACCGACACGTCGTACAGACCGTTGCGGCCGAACCTCGCCCGTTCGACGGCGTCGGCGACCAGGACGTCGCCGGTCTTCGTCGGACGGAGATAGCGGATGTCACAGCGGGCCGCGACGGCCGAGTCCTCTTGCGAATTGCAGGCCATCGCGAACGTGGTGTCCGCCAACAGGAACACGTAGCCGCCGTGGGTGATGGCATAGCCGTTGACCATGTCCTCGGTCACGACCATCGACATCCGCGCGTGGCCAGGTGACAACTCGATCAATTCGATGCCGAGCTTGCGGGACGCGGCGTCGACCTCGAACATCTCTCGCGCGATCATCGAATCTGTCACGGCTGCAACACCGACTGCTCGTTCTGGGTGAACATCGTGACACCTCCGGTCGCGAAGTTGCGAAGATCCTTGCCTGCGGCCTTCATCTCGGGCGAGGCCAGTCCGGTCTTCAGCGATGCCTCGTCCGCGAAGTACAGGCTGGCGATCGCGTAGTACGGCGGTGGTGAATCGTCGAGCGAGTCGAGCGTGCCCCAGGTGAAGTCGACCAGTCCGGGGACTGCACGCGCGAGGGGCACGTGCACCTCGGCGTAGTGACGATCGAATGCGGCAGGATCCTCGGGCATTCCGTAACAGACGGCCACTCGTACGCTCATGATGCAGCCTCGGGCTTCGCGACGAGAGTGAGCACGTCGTACGTCGCTACGGGATCGCCGTCCTGGTTGACGACCACTGCGTCCCATCGCACCTCGCCGTAGTCGGCGCTCTGACGCGGGGTGATGAGCTTGGCCGTCAACGTGACCGTCAACGAATCCTCGGCCTTGACGGGCGTCAGGAAACGCAGACTGTCGACGCCGAAGTTCGCCAGGACGGGGCCCGGTGCGGGGTCGACGAACAGCCCTGCGGCAAGCGAGACCACCAGGTAGCCGTGCGCCACGATGCCGCCGAACAGCGGATTGGCCGCTGCCGCTTCGGGATCGGTGTGCGCATAGAAGGTATCGCCGGTGAACTCGGCGAAATGATCGATGTCCGCACGCGTGACCTGTCGTGGTCCACCGACGATGGTGTCACCGAGCTTCAGCTCGCCCAGATTCTTGCGGAACGGATGCACATCGCCGGTGATGCGCGCAGAACCGGCCACCCACTTGTTGCCCACCGCAGTCAGAACGTCCGGTGTTCCCTGAATTGCGGTGCGCTGCATGTGGTGCAGCACGCCGCGGATACCGCCGAGTTCTTCACCGCCGCCGGCCCGTCCGGGTCCGCCGTGCACCAGTACCGGCAACGGCGAGCCGTGGCCGGTCGATTCCTTGGCGTCCTCGGAGTTCAGGACCAGGATGCGACCGTGATACGGAGCGCTGCCCAGCACGATCTCGCGCGCGATGGCCGAATCCTTGGTCACCAGAGATGCAACCAGGGAGCCCTTTCCTCGGGCTACGAGATCGAGCAGGTCTGCAGCATTCTCGTAACCGATGACGGTCGAGACGGGACCGAACGCCTCGATCTCGTGCGGTTCGGATGCGGTCTTGTCGCCGGCCTTCAGCAGCACCGGTGCCATGAACGCGCCGGGCCGCGAATCCACGGAGTCCGGATCACCGAAGACGACCGTCGCCGACTTGGTCAGTCCACGAATGGATTTGAGCACCTCGTCGCGCTGATCGATGCTGGCGAGCGCACCCATGGTGACGCCCTCGTCGGCCGGATCACCGACGACAACCTTCTCCAGCTTCGCCTTCAGCGCCTCGATGACGGGCTCGACCGAGTCCTGCGGAACCAGCACACGCCGGATCGCCGTGCACTTCTGACCGGCCTTCGACGTCATCTCCGTGAAGACACCCTTGACGAAGAGATCGAGCTCTGGATCGCTCTGTGCCACATCCGAACCCAAAATGGACGCATTGAGAGAATCCGCCTCGGCCGTGAAGTGCAGTCCCTCGCCGACGACGTTGGGGTGTGAGCGCAGGGTCGCAGCGGTATCGGCAGATCCGGTGAAGGCCACCGAGTCCTGGCCGCCGAGGTGGTCGAGGACTCCGCGGGCACTGCCACACAGCAGTTGTACCGATCCCTCGGGCAGGAGTCCCGACTCGATGATCCGTCGGAACACCAGCTCGGTGAGATATGCAGTTTGGCTGGCGGGCTTGACGATCGACGGCACACCGGCGATGAACGCGGGGGCCAGCTTCTCGAGGAAGCCCCAGACGGGGAAGTTGAACGCATTGATCTGCACGGCGACACCTCGCCGCGAGGTGTAGATGTGCTGACCGAGGAAGGTGCCCTTCTTACCGAGTTGCTCGATCGCACCGTCGAGATAGACCGTCTCGTTGGGGAGTTCGCGTCGGGCCTTGCTCGCGTAGCTCAGCACGGTTCCGAAACCGCCGTCGATGTCGACGCCGGAATCGCGGGTGGTGGCTCCGGTGTGCCGGGAGAGTTGGTAGAACTCCTCCTTGCCGGCCAGCAGTGTCAGGCCCAACTGCTTGAGCAGCGCAGCGCGTTCGTGGAACGTCAGTGCCGCGAGCGCGGGCCCTCCGACGGTGCGGGCGTAGTCCACCATGCCTGCGACATCCAGACCGCTGGACGACACCCGGGCGATCTCGCTGCCGTCGACGGCGCTCAGCAGCGGTGCTCCCTCATCGGTTGCGGAATACCACGTGCCCTGGGCATAGCTTTCCAGAAGTCTGCTCACAACGCCTCCATCTCACCGTACGTTCGGTCGGTAATTACCATCGCCGTCGAACGCCGAGATGTCAAGACTCGTTCTGCTACGTGCGACGCAACCCGTCGAAGGTCAGCACCACCACCGCGTCGGCCAATTCCTCCACGGATCCGCCGGTGCGCGGGCGGTACCACTCGATGAGCGAGTTGACCGTGCCGAACACCAGCTTCGACGCCAGCGCCGGGTCGACACCGGGACGCAGGTCGCCTTCTTCGGCCGCGGCCACCACGAGCCCGGTGACGAAGGAATCGAATTCACGCCTGCGGGCGAGCGCGCGCCGCTCGACGTCGGTGTTGCCTCGCACGCGGAGCAATAGCGTCACGTAGGGCAGTTCCGCGCACAGGATGTCCACACTGCGTCGCACCAGGTATTCGAGGCGGTCGATGTATCGCCCTGTCGTGGCCCGATCCTCGGTCGTGACGGCGAACAGGGCATTGAGAGCCCGCGACAGCGCGAGTTCGAGCAACTCGGACTTGCCGGACACGTGGTGATAGATCGAGGACTTGGTGATGCCGAGCCGCTTCGCCAGAACCTCCATGCTGGTTCCGTCGTATCCACGGTCGTTGAAGACCTTGACCGCCACGGCCAAGAGCGAGTCCAGGTCATATCCCGGCCGCCCTGGCTGTCCGGTCTTGCGCGGCGCGCGTGCGGTTGTCATTGCCACATCTTCTCAGTCGACGCCCGATTCCACAGCACCGTGTGCAGCAAACCTTGCCAAACGACCGAATGTTCGGTTATTAATGACGCAACCGTACGAAGGAGATCTCCAGTGGGCGAAGTATTTCTCGTTGCCGGCGCACGCACCCCGCACGGACGCTATGGCGGAGCCCTTGCCTCGGTGCGTCCCGACGACCTGGCCGGGCTGGTCGTCGCCGAGGCGGTCCGGCGAGCGGGTGTGCCCGTCGACCGGATCGATGAAGTGATTCTGGGCGCCGCGAACCAGGCAGGCGAGGACAATCGAGACGTAGCGAGAATGGCGGTTCTGCTCGCAGGACTCCCCCACACGGTGCCGGGTTACACCGTCAATCGACTGTGCGCGAGCGGACTGACGGCAGTGGCCAACGCCGCGAGCACCATTCGTAGCGGCGAGGCCGACATCATCGTCGCCGGTGGCGTCGAGTCGATGACCCGCGCACCCTGGGTCATGGCCAAGCCGGGAACCGCGTGGGCCAAGCCGGGCGAGATCTTCGATACCTCCCTCGGCTGGCGCTTCACCAATCCGACCTTCGCCGCGCACGACGCGGGGACCGATCCCAAGATCACTCTGTCGATGGGCGAAACCGCCGAGGAGGTCGCGCTCAGCGAGGGCATCACCCGCGAGGAGTCCGATGCCTTCGCATTCCGCAGTCAGCAGCGTGCCATCGCCGCCCAGGATGCCGGACGCTTCGCCGACGAGATCGTGCCCGTCACGACCAAGAACGGCGAGGTCACCGAGGACGAGACACCGCGACGCGGAACCACACTCGAGAAGCTCGGCACGCTGAAGACCGTGTTCCGCAAGAACGGCATCGTCACCGCCGGAACGTCCTCACCGTTCACCGACGGTGCGTCGGCGCTGGTGGTGGCCTCCGAGGAGGCCGTGAACAAGTACGGCCTCGAGGTACGGGGCCGCATCGTCACCAGTGCGAGCGCAGGCATCGCACCGCACATCATGGGACTCGGGCCGGTGCCGTCCACACAGAAGGCACTCGCTCGCGCCGGGTGGTCTGCCGACGACCTCGGTGCCGTCGAGCTCAACGAGGCCTTCGCGGCGCAGTCACTCGGCGTCATCCGCCAGTTGAAACTGAACGAGGACATCGTCAATGCCGACGGCGGGGCCATCGCCCTCGGCCACCCCCTCGGCTCGTCGGGTGCCCGAATCCTGTTGACGCTGTTGGGCCGCATGGAACGTGAGAAGGCGTCCCGCGGGCTCGCGACGCTCTGCGTCGGCGTCGGGCAAGGCGTGTCGATGTTGATCGAGGCACCGTGAACACACTTGTCGTGGAGGAGCTGACTGACCGCGTTGTCGTCACCCTGAATCGCGAGAAGCAGCGCAACGCAATCGATTCCGAGATGATCGGCGAGCTGCACGAGGTGTGCGGGCTCGTGGAGCAGGATCCGAAAATCGTCATCCTGACCGGCGCGGGCGAGCACTTCGCCGGCGGTGCCGACATCAATCAGCTGCGGGCCCGCACCCGCGACGACGCATTGCGCGGCATCAACCGCAACCTGTTCGACCGCATCGCCGCACTGCCCCTGCCGACCATTGCTGCGGTGCGCGGCTACGCCCTCGGGGGCGGAGCCGAGCTGTCCTACGCCTGCGACATCCGTATCGCGTCGCCGACGGCCGTGTTCGGCAATCCCGAACCGGGCCTGGGCATCATGGCTGCCGCCGGGGCCAGCTACCGGTTGCCGACACTGGTGGGAGTGTCCGTCGCCAAGCAGGTACTCCTCGGTGGCCGGACGCTCGACGCAGAGGTGGCACTCCGCTCCGGCCTGGTGCTGGACGTCGTCGACGAGCCTTTGGCCGCAGCGCATTCCCTCGCGGATCGCATTGCCAAGCAAGCACCGCTGGCACTGAAGCTGACCAAGAAGATTCTCGATGCGCCCGGTTCGCACCCGTGGGCCGACGACATCGCGCAGGCTGTTCTGTTCGAGACCGAAGACAAACAACGCCGAATGACGGCATTTCTGGAGAAGAAGAAATGACAGCTCCTCGCGCAGTAGGTGTAGTCGGTGGCGGCCGCATGGGTGCAGGTATCGCGCAGGTGTTCGCGGCCCTCGGTTCCACCGTCGTCATCGCCGAAGCCGCCGACCAACAAGCAGCCCTCGGCCGAGTCTCGACCGGACTCGACCGGGCGCACGAGCGCGGCAAACTCAGCGAGGATCCCGCTGCGATTCTCGCCCGGGTCTCCACCGTCGCCGGGCCCGCGGAACTCCCGGCCGACCTCGACCTGATTGTCGAAGCGGTGCCCGAGATCCCGTCGCTCAAGGTCGAGGTGTTGGCTCTGATAGACAAAGTCGCATCCGACAACACGGTCATCGCGTCGAACACGAGCTCGATCTCCATCGCCGAACTCGGCGCAGCACTAAGTGATCCGAGCCGCTTCATCGGGATGCACTTCTTCAACCCGGTTCCGGCGTCGACTCTCGTCGAGATCGTGCGCGCGCCTGCCACCTCCCCCGACGTGGTGGAGCGAGTACAGCAGTGGGTGTCGCTCCTGGGCAAGACCGAGGTGCTCGTCAACGACTCACCCGGCTTCGCTACCTCGCGCCTCGGAGTGTGCCTCGGGCTCGAAGCCATTCGCATGTTGGAGGAAGGCGTCGCCGACGCCGAATCCATCGATCGCGCCATGGAACTCGGCTACAAGCACCCGATGGGTCCGCTGCGATCGACCGACCTCGTGGGGTTGGACGTTCGGCTCGCGATCGCAGAACACCTGGCGTCGACCCTCGGCGACAGGTTCACTCCCCCGCAGTTGTTGCGAGACATGGTTGCTCGCGGCGACATCGGACGCAAGTCCGGTCGCGGCTTTCACGATTGGACGAACGCATGACAGTACGGTTCGACGTCGCCGACGGCTTGGCGACCATCACCCTCGCTCGCCCCGAGGCGCACAACGCCCTCGACGTCGCGACGAAGGTCGCGTTGGCGGAGGCCGTTCAGAGCGCCGCTGCACCCGAGGTGCGCGCCGTGCTGATCACCGCCGAAGGCAAGAACTTCTGTGTCGGCCAGGATCTCGGTGAGCACGTCTCCGCACTCGAAGCCGATCCGGCCACGGCGATGGACACCGTCGGCGAGCACTACAACCCGGTGATTCGAGGACTCGCTGCCCTCGAAGTTCCGATCGTCGTCGCGATCCCCGGCGCATGCGTCGGCGCAGGCCTCGGGATCGCACTGGCCGGGGACATCCGAGTGGCCGGTACCAAGTCGTCGTTCGCGACGGCATTCACCGGCATCGGCTTGGCCAGCGACTCGGGATTGAGCTACACGTTGGTCGAGGCACTGGGATCGAGCCGAGCCGCGGGCCTGATGCTGCTCGGCGACAAGGCCACCGCCGCACAGGCCCTCGACTGGGGCCTTGTGCATCGCGTCGTCGACGATGCGGATGTTCTCGAGACAGCGCGCACACTGGCCGCGTCACTCGCAGCCGGACCGACCCAGGCCTACAAACAGGTCAAGGCACTGATCGCTCGATCCGGACTGTCCGACGCACTGGACCGCGAGGCGCAGGCGCAGACCGCCCTGGGCCAGACGCAGGACCACAAAGCGGCTGTCGACGCGTTCCTTGTCAAGAAGAGAGCCTCCTTCGTCGGCATGTGAGCGGAAACTCGATCCCTGCTACGAAGTTCCGCGCACCTGCGGCGCAGCCGCTCTTGTGCGCGGAGCTGCACTCGAGGCATACTGGTTACCAACCGATCATTCGGTAATGAAAGTAGGACTTATGACCACGTCAAACACCCTGTCCGCCGAGACGCTGCAGGACGGGTTCGACGAGACCATCGCCCGTGAGCAGCGCGTCGAGCCTCGTGACTGGATGCCCGACGGCTACCGCAAGTCGCTCATTCGCCAGATCGCTCAGCACGCGCACTCCGAGATCATCGGAATGCAGCCGGAGGGCAACTGGCTCACCCGTGCGCCGTCGCTGCGCCGCAAGGCGATCCTGATGGCCAAGGTGCAGGACGAGGCCGGTCACGGTCTCTACCTCTACTCCGCCGCGGAAACGCTCGGAGCGGACCGCGCCGACCTGACGGTCAAGCTCATCGAGGGCAAGCAGAAGTACTCCTCGATCTTCAACTACCCCACCCTGACGTACGCCGACGTGGGCACCATCGGCTGGCTGGTCGACGGTGCGGCGATCTGTAACCAGGTTCCCCTGTGCCGCAGCAGCTTCGGTCCGTACGCACGCGCGATGATCCGGGTCTGCAAGGAAGAATCGTTCCACCAGCGCCAGGGCTACGAACTGCTCGCCACGATGATGCGCGGCACCGACGAACAGCGCGCCATGGTTCAGGAATCGGTCAACCGCTGGTGGTGGCCGGCTCTGATGATGTTCGGCCCGCCGGACGACGAGTCCCCCAACACCGAGCAGTCGATGAAGTGGGGCATCAAGCGCCACACCAACGACGAACTGCGCCAACGCTTCGTCGACATGTCCATCCCGCAGGCGAAGGCTCTCGGAGTCACGTTCCCCGACCCGGACCTGAAGTGGAACGAGGAGCGCAAGTCGCACGATTTCGGCGAGCCCGACTGGTCCGAGTTCATGCAGGTGATCAAGGGCAACGGTGCCTCCAACGTCGAGCGCATCGCGAACCGGCGCGCAGCTCACGACGGCGGAGCCTGGGTCCGTGAGGCCGCAACCGCATTCGCCGAAAGGAACGCAGCATCATGACCGAATTCACCGCCGAGGGCGGCCACGGAGCGGTGCCCACCGAGGGTGTTCCGGTCGAGCCGAAAAGGGAAGCCGTCAAGGCAGATTGGCCCCTGTACGAAGTGTTCCTGCGCGGCAAGCGCGGCCTGAACCACGTGCATGTCGGATCGCTCCACGCTGCCGACGACCACATGGCGCTGCGGCATGCTCGCGACGTCTACACGCGACGCAACGAAGGCGTCAGCATCTGGGTCGTTCCGTCCAACTCGATCGTCGCGTCGTCTCCGTCGGAGAAGGATCCGTTCTTCGCACCGAGTGGCGACAAGGTGTACCGCCACCCGACGTTCTACGAGATCCCCGACAACGTTCCCCACATGTGAGACCCACACTTCAAGAGGACAAGCACTCATGACTGATCACGACAGCGCCTACGAGGGCCTCGTCGACGAGGACTCGCACGGGCAGTGGGCATTCGGGACGAGCTTCGACGACCCGCTCGCCGGAGTCGACACCACCGTGCCCGACGACGTCGACCTGAAAGCCCTTGCCGCGTACTGCCTCATGCTCGGCGACGATGCGCTGATCAGCTCGCAACGCCTCGCCGAGTGGAGCACCCGCGCACCGGAACTCGAAGAAGAAGTGGCACTGGCCAACGTCGGCCTCGATCTCCTCGGCCAGGCCCGGCTACTGCTGGCCCGCGCCGCCAAAGCCGACCCGACGGTCGTGCCGTTCATCGCGGACACCTCGCCCGCACCGGCCGAGGATGCACTCTCGTTCTTCCGCGACGACGCCGACTTCCGGAACGTGCGACTCACCGAGCTCGACAATGGAGACTTCGCGAAATCCCAGGTTCGCCTGCTGGTGTTCTCGACGTGGCGGCTCGCCGTCTTCACTCGCCTGCAGGAATCCCGGGATCCCGTTCTCGCCGCGGTTGCGAGCAAGGGCGTCAAAGAGCTGACCTACCACCGTGATTACGCGGCTCGCTGGGTCGTCACCCTGGGTTGCGGAACCGATGAATCGAAGCGACGTGTCCGCGAGGCCGTGACGCGAATCTGGCCGTACGTCTCCGAACTGTTCGTCCCGACGGACGAGGAAATCGCGCTGGCTGGGGTCGGTGTCGCCGTCGATCCCCGTGACGTGCGCGAGGAGTTCGATTCCATTCTGGCGCAGGTACTTCACGCCGCAGAGCTGGACGCCCCCGAGGGCAAGTCCGTGGGCACCATCGGTGGCCGCGGGGGCCGGCGCGGAATCCACACCGAAGCGTTCGGGCCGCTGATCGCCGAGATGCAGGTCGTGGCGAGAGCGCATCCGGAGGGGGTCTGGTGACCACACTCGAGAAAACCGCACGCGAGATCGCCGCGACCGTCATGGATCCCGAAATGCCACTGCTCACTCTCGACGATCTCGGCGTCCTGCGCGACGTCGAAGTACGCGAGAACGGCAGTGTGCTCGTCACCATCACCCCGACGTACTCCGGCTGCCCCGCGATGGCGACGATGCGCGACGACATCGCCCACAAGCTCCAGGATCACGGCTACGCGGATGTCGAGATCGTCACCAGCCTCTCCCCCGCATGGAGCACCGACTGGATCTCCGAGGAGGGCCTGCGCAAACTTCGCGAGACCGGTTACTCCACACCGGGACCGGCTCCTGCTCGTACCTCCGGCCCGGTTCCGTTGACCCTGAACGTGAAGCCGCGCCGAATCGACTGCCCTCGGTGCGGTTCCGCGAACACCCGCCTCACATCCGAATTCGGCGCAACGCTGTGCAAAGCCCAGTACCGGTGCGACGACTGCCTCGAACCCTTCGACCACGTGAAGGAAATCTGATGACCGTCACTGCCGAGCCGGAACTGAAGAACCTGCGCAACAAGCCCTTCCACACGTTGACCGTCGCCGACGTCGAATCGCTCTGCGACGACGCCGTCGCCGTCACGTTCGATGTGCCCGATGAGCTGCGTGCGGAGTTCGATTTCAAGCCGGGTCAGTCGCTGATGCTCAGCCGGACCGTCGACGGTATCGAGCACCGTCGCTCTTATTCGATCTGCGCCCCGGCCGGCGCGCGTCCCCGGGTCGGCGTCCGTGAGGTCTCCGACGGCCTGTTCTCCTCGTGGCTCGTCCACGAGGTCAAGGCCGGCGACCGTATCGACGTCCAGGGCCCCACCGGCAATTTCCACGCGGATCCGGCTACGGCCGGCAGGCACGTTCTCATCGCGGCCGGCTCGGGCATCACCCCGATGCTGTCGATTGCAGCCTCGGTCCTGACCAACCCCGACGCCGAAGTGGTTCTGCTGTACGGTAATCGGCGGACGCGAACGGTGATGTTCGCCGAGGAGATCGCGGACCTGAAGGACCAGTACGGCAGCCGGTTCGACGTCATTCACGTCCTGTCCAGGGAGCCGCGCGAGGTCGAACTGTTCAGCGGAAGACTCGACGCCGAACGACTGCGCGAGATACTCGACACCGTCGTCGCCACACCGGATATCGATCATTTCTGGTTGTGTGGCCCGTTCGGGATGGTCACCGATGCCCGACAGGTCCTCGGAGACCTCGGTGTGGCGAAGACCAGCATCCACGCCGAGCTGTTCTATGTCGACGACGTGCCCCCGCCGCAGGAGAAGCACCGCGAGCCCGGCATCACCGGGCCCAGCAGCGAGGTCACGATCATCCTCGACGGACGTGAGGTGAAAGGTGCACTGCCTCAGGACGAGTCGATCCTCGATTCGGCCGAGCAGCTGCGCTCCGATCTCCCCTTCGCGTGCAAGGGCGGCGTGTGCGGCACCTGCCGCGCGAAGGTCACCTTCGGCGACGTCGACATGCGCCGCAACTACGCGCTTGAGGACAACGAAGTCGACGCCGGCTTCGTGCTCACCTGCCAGACCTTCCCCGTCAGCGACACCGTGACCGTCGACTTCGACGCCTGAGACCGAGAGAACCCTCATGACCAGTGTGCTGTCCACCCCCACCGACACCCCCGACATCGAGTTCGCCTCGCGAGACCGGATATCCACCCTTCAGCTGGAGCGCCTGCAGTGGTCGCTGCAGCATGCGTACGACAACGTTGCTCATTACAAGAAGGCCTTCGACGACGCCGGTGTGCACCCGACTGATCTGAAGGATCTGTCGGATCTCGCGAAGTTCCCCTTCACCGCCAAGAAGGATCTACGCGAGAACTACCCGTTCGGGATGTTCGCGGTGCCGCAGGACAAGGTTTCGCGCATCCACGCGTCCTCGGGAACAACCGGCAAAGCCACGGTCGTCGGCTACACCGCGAACGACATCAGCAACTGGGCCGACCTGATCGCCCGCAGTCTCCGGGCCGGTGGCGTCAAGCCGTCGGACAAGGTGCACGTCGCCTACGGCTACGGCCTCTTCACCGGCGGTCTCGGCGCACACTACGGTGCAGAACGACTGGGCTGCACAGTGATTCCGATGTCCGGTGGCATGACCGATCGTCAGATCCAGCTGATCGAGGACTTCGAGCCCGACGCCATCATGGTGACACCGTCGTACATGCTCACGATCGTGGACGCGATGGTCAAGAAGGGCATCGACCCGGCCAAGACCTCGCTGAAGACCGGCGTCTTCGGCGCGGAACCCTGGACCGAGGAGATGCGCAAGGAGATCGAGAAGACTCTCGACATGGACGCCGTCGACATCTACGGCCTGTCCGAGGTCATGGGACCGGGCGTCGCAATGGAATGCGTCGAAACCAAGGACGGACTCCACATCTGGGAGGATCATTTCTACCCGGAGGTCATCGACCCGGTGACCGGCGAGGTTCTGCCCGACGGTGAGGAGGGTGAATTGGTGTTCACGTCCTTGTCCAAGGAGGCGATGCCGATCATCCGGTACCGCACCCGCGATCTGACGCGACTGCTGCCAGGTACGGCTCGCACGATGCGTCGGATGCAGAAGGTCACCGGCCGCACCGACGACATGATCATTCTGCGTGGCGTCAATCTCTTCCCGACTCAGATCGAGGAGCTGATTCTCACCGTTCCCGCCCTCGCTCCGCAGTTCCAGTGCGTGCTCGAACGCGCCGGACGCATGGACACCCTGACCGTCCTCGTCGAAGCCCGCCCCGACGCCGCGCTCGACACGCATCCGATGGCGGCGGCAACGCTGAAGAAGCTCGTCAAGGATCGCATCGGCGTCAGCGTTGGAGTCGACGTCGTGGCACCGGCCGCCCTCGAACGGTCCATCGGCAAGGCCCGCAGGCTGATCGACAACCGCCCGGCCGTATGACATGAGCCCGGTGGCACAGGATTTCGAGCACTGGCGCGAGAACGTCTCCACGGCGTTCGTGCCGCTCGACGCTGTGTCCACCGGGCCGTCGTCGTTCGAGGGCACTCTGGTGTCGTCGACTCTGGGATCGCTGCAACTGAGTGAGGTTGCGGGCCGTGAGGTCGATGTCCGGCGCACTCGTGCCACCATCAAGCGTGCCGATCCCGGCTTGATCAAGGTCGGCCTTCAGCTGAGCGGATCCGGGACGATCGTGCAGAACGATCGGGAGGCCGTACTGCATCCGGGCGACTTCGCGGTGTACGACACCAGCGCGCCGTACGATCTGCATTTCGCCGGGGACTTCGCGATGTTCGTGGTGATGTTCCCACGCGAGGCACTGCACCTGGCCTCTCGCGAGTTGACGACCGTCGCCGCCCGTCGAATCGACGGCGATCACGGTGTGGGCGCGCTGGTGTCGCCGTTCCTGCACGGGCTGCGCCGCACCACCGTCGACGGAACACTGCCGACGGCACCGATGCTCGAGAACGCGGTACTCGATCTGCTGTGCGCCGCCCTCGACGATGCTGCACCCGACTACGCACCGGGTTCCACGCTGCTGCTCGAGGCCAAGAGTCTCGTCGAGTCACATCTCGACGATCCGACGCTCTCCACCGCCACTCTCGCTGCGCGACTGCACATCTCGGTACGGTACCTACAGAAACTCTTCGAGGCCGACGGTCGCACGGTGGCGGGCTGGATCAGATCCAGGCGACTCGATCGGTGCCACCGCGATCTCCGCGACCCCCGTTTCGCCGCAGACAGTATCGGAACCATCTGCGCGCGTCACGGTTTGATCGATTCCTCCAACTTCTCGAAACTGTTCAAGGAGACCTACGGCATGTCGCCGCGCGCGTATCGCGCCGGGTGAGCGGGAGCCCTCACGCCATCCCGGACGCAGCGAGTGGGTCCCATCCAACAGTTCGCATCACGTCGTGCATCTGCCGACGACGTACACCGGTATTACTGCCCTCGATGATCGGGTACGCAGTGGCGTCCGCCAGATACCGCAGTATCGGGAAGCTCGGGTTGTACGCCTCGACGCCGACGATCTTGACCAGGTCGTTGATGACCGCGACCGCGGTCTCGGATCCGAAGATCTTGGCGTGCAGAGCCATTTCGAGTGCGCTCGGATGTTGTGACATCACCGCGTCGAGCGCGCGCCACGACAGCAGTCGAACCGCTTCGATCTTGCCTTTCGCGTCGGTGAGCACGTCGGCGACCGCTTGATGGTCGATGATCGGCACCGGCCCGCCCCTCTTCTCCGACGTGGCGAACGCAAATGCCGCAGCGAAGGCCTGGCGCATGGCGGCGACGGAGAACGTTCCGATCGATGCACCGCTCGCCAAGAATGCGTTGCGAGTCAGTTGCACTCCCTGCCCTTCCTCCCCGATCAGGTTGGACTTCGGGACGCGGACGTTGTCGAATCTGACGCGTGAGGTCAGGCACCCCTTGAGGCCGGGTAGGTCGTACACCTCTTCCACCGAGAAACCGGTCGCGAGCTGTTCGCGCTCGACGACGATGATCGAGACGCCACCGGGAGTCCGACACACGACCGTCATGATGTCGGGTCCCGATCCGTCCCACCCTCCCAGATGTGACGCCCAGACCTTCTCGCCGTCGAGAACCCAGTGATCGCCGTCGAGAATTGCGGTTGTCCGGGTCCCTTCGGCAGGCGGCGGCGCGTCGAAATTGGCACTGCCACCGGGTTCGCTGTACGCCATGGCAGCCACCGGGCTGCCGGCGTCGACCAGGAACGGCGCGACGAAACGGGCGATCTGCTCCGGGGTCCCGGCCTCGTACACCGGAGCCAGAGCTATCAGGGGACCCGCCAGACTGATCGTGAAATCTGGACTGGCAGAGGCGAATTCTTCGACGAACAGCGCTGCGTCCACACCGCTCGAGGCGAGTCCACCGAACGGAATCGGAATCAAGCCTTTCAGAAATCCCGCTTCCACCGCTTTCTCGAATACCGGTCGGGCCAACAGAGCGCGTTCGAGTGGGTCCGGCGTGGATCGCACCTGTGCGGACAGGTCGTGGAGATAGGTGTCGGCGAACTGACGCGCGCCCTTCTTCAGTGCTTCCTGCTGGTCGGTGAGATCGAAACTGATGGGCATGGGGCGTCCTCTTCCAGTCGGCGAGTTGCAGACTCCCATTTCACCGCCGGAGCACTCCGATGGTCTTGCTGTGCAGCGCAAGACTATGTGCTGTGTGCGCAACGTCCCCGGGTCCTCACGCCGAGCGGCGCGCCTGTGCCCGATAGTCGCGTGCAGACATCGAGTACTGCTGTCGGAAGGCCCTACTGAACGAGCTCGCATCGACCATGCCGTGGCGAATCGCAATCCGCGAGATACCGGCCGAGTTGTTCGGATCTCTCAGCACAGCGGCGATCGCAGCCAGTCGGTGCTCACGCAACACCGTGGCAAACGACGCTCCCTTGGAAAAGGCGTAGTGGACGGTCCGCGGCGACACCGACAACGCGCGCGCGACAACCGAAACGGACAACTCTGGGTCACCCAGATGCGTGCGGATGTATTCGGTCGCCGCCGCTGTGATCGCGCTCGACGAGTCTGCGGCAGTCCCCCACGTTTCACCGAGAACTGCCGCAACAGTGGCATAGAAAGCGCGCTCGAGATGTAAGCCTGACGACGTCGACTCATCCGGGGCGAGCTCCCACAGAGCTTTCATTATCGACGTCAGTGCCAGGCCGGTACCCGCACACGTATCCAACGGACGTCCGATCGTCGGTGCCTGCGGTAGGCCCGACTGCGCCAGGCAGCTGTGCGGGACCTGGTAGGACATGACGCGCCAGGGACCCTCGTAGTCGAACCAGTACGGACGAGTGGTGTCCACAACGGTGAATTGACCGGGCACGACATTGACGGCACCTGCAGATTCCGTGCGAACCCGACAGGTACCGGCCAATTGGACGTTCACGAAGTAGACGCCCTCACCGGTGTGCGCTACTTCCTTCTCTCCGTGCGCGATGCGTTGCCCTACGGACTCGAGCACGGCGCGATTGGTCGACCCGAGTGGCCTCAATTCGACGCGGGCATCAAAACCGCCGTCGACGATCGACTCGGTCTCGGGTGTGAGCGGAGTGAACTCACGGCAGATCACCTCCCGCCACACCTCGAATCGATCGCTTCGACGGTGGGTGGACAAATCGTGCACGACCATGTCGACTCCGCTCGAATACCGATGACCTCCGCACGAGGCATGCACCATCCATGGTGACGTCACTGCACTTCGGTGACGTCACCTCCACGTTTCGCGGGTGCAACAAGCCTGTCCGGTCCCCTAGCTTCCCAGGATCAGATCCGAGGCCCTCTCTCCCACCATGATGGATGGCGCGTTGGTGTTGCCCGACGGCACCGTGGGCATGATCGACGCGTCCGCGACCCGCAGTCCGTCGACGCCACGAACTCGAAGATCCGCTCCGACAACAGCATTGGCATCCGAGTCCGCACCCATCTTGCAGGTGCCGACCTGGTGGTGATAGGTACCGGCGGTTTGGCGAACATATGCCCGCAGGTCGTCGCGTGTACGCGCACTCGGTCCCGGAACCACCTCGGCCTTCCGCCACGGCGCGAACGCGTCGGACGCACCGATCTCGCGGCAGATCTCCACCGCGTCGACCATCGCTTCGAGGTCGTACGGATCGGCCAGAATGTTCGGATCCGCCAGCGGTAGCTCGCTCGGATCGGAGGACGCCAGCCGGAGCGTGCCGCGCGAGCGCGGAGCCACGATTCCGGGGGCGATCGTGTAACCGTTCTCGGGCACCGGGTACCCGTCGGCGGGGTACGGAATGTGCATGAACAGCGGCTGCAGATCGGGGGCAGCGCCGGCCCATCCGGTGCTGCGGGCATACAGCTGTGCCTCGAGCAGGTTGTTGGTTCCGGCGGCGAGCGGCTCGATCGACTCGTAGATGTTGCTGAGCAGCAGGTGATCGTGCAGATTCTCACCCACACCCGGCAGGTCGACGACCGTGTCGATTCCGAGTGCCGCGAGGTGCGAGGCTGGACCGATTCCACTGAGCAGCAATGCCTTCGGAGAGCCGAGGGCACCGCCGCACAGGACGACCTCGTGATCGGCGAACGCTCGCTGTGGTTCGGCATCGCCTCGGCTGAACTCGATTCCCACAGCTCGGCCGTTCTCGAGCACCACGCGATGAACGAGCGCTCCGGTGGTGACGGTCAGATCGGGATTGTCGAGCACCGGGCCGACGAAGCTCTTCCACGCACTCATCCGCTCCCCGTCGCGAGTGGTGGTGTGGTTGTAGCCGGCACCCACCATCTCGTCGGCGTTGAAGTCGTCGATCAGCTTGTGTCCGTGTTCGACGGCCGCGTCGACGAAGGCCGCTGCCAGCGGGTGCGGGGTTCCCATGATCGACACCGGCAGCGGGCCGTCGCCGCCGTGGAACTCGTTGGCACCGAGTTCGTGTGACTCCGAGCGCTTGAACAGCGGCAGCACGTTCTCCCACGACCATCCGGTGTCACCGGTGGCGGCGGCCCAGCCATCGTAGTCGCTGGAATGCCCACGCACGTAGATCATTCCGTTGAGGGACGAGCTGCCGCCGAGTACCCGCCCGCGGGGCCAGAAGATCCGGCGATCGTTGGCGTGCTTCTGCGGGGTGGTGAACAGCCCCCAGTCCTGCGACCCGCCCAGCAGCGTCGGCCAGCCCTGAGGTGAGTGGATCGCCGGGTCGGTATCCACGGGACCTGCCTCGATCACGTGGACGGTATGTCCCGCGTCGAGAAGCCTCCTAGCGATGACACTTCCCGCCGAACCTGCTCCCACTACGATGTAATCCGTCGAATTCGTCGACATGCGCTGCTTCTTTCTGTTGTGACCGTCGACACAACAATCGCCGATCACCGCGACGGAAACATGTAGCTGAGCGCACACATTCTGGGCCAGACGCGCCCTCGCTCAGTGGTCGAGCCAGGTGGAGCTGCGGAATACCTCCACACCTCCGACCACGGTCGAGACAACCTCGACCGAGGGAATATCGTGCGGATCCATGACCGTCAGATCACCGTCCAGAATGCACAGGTCGGCTACTTTTCCCGGCTCGAGTGAGCCCTTCCAGTCCTCCGCGAAGTCCTGCCACGCCGGGTTGATCGTGTAGGTCCGCACGGCGTCGGCCAATCCGATGGTCTGCTCCGGCCCACTGACCCGGCCGGATGCCCGGCTCTCCCGCAGCATCATCGTCGAGATGCCCTGACGCCAGTCCGGTGTGGTGACCGGCGCATCCGACGAGCTCATAAGGGCCACGCCCGACTCGATCGCACTGCGGTACGGCCACTCGTACGCTGCTCTCTCGACCCCGACGACGCCCTCCTCCAAGTCCGCGATCGTCCACTTGATCGTCGGATTCATGTTGACGCCGATGTTGTGCTCGGCCAGCCGGGCAAGAGTCTGTGCACTGATGAAATCGCCGTGGATGAGGTAGTGCCGCGCGTCGTCACGCGGATGGGACGATTGCGCCGCGATCAATGCGTCGGCGACCGTGTCGATGGCTCTGTCACCGGTGACGTGCACGCCGATCTGATGACCGGCCTCGTGCCCGATCCGGATCATCTCGGTCACCTCGTGCACCCGACGCTCGTCGGTGTCACCACCCACGCAGAGTGATCCGCACCCGCCACCGACGTACTCCTCGTGCATCCACGCCGTCTTGCTGGGCGGGATACCGTCGGCGAACACCTTCACGCCGAGGATCCGAAACATGCGCGGATCCGCGGTCGACGGCGGTTCGATGGTGCTGAGGTTCTTCTCGAATTCTTCTGCAGTTCCGCTCATTCCGGTGGGCAGCATCAGCGCCGAGACGCGAATGCCGAGGTCACCTGCCGCGGCGAGGTCGGCGTAGATCGACAGGCCCTCCTCACCCATCGCACCGCCGGCCAGATCTTCGCCGCCCGGCCCGAGAGCTGGGTCGGTGAAGCTGGTGATTCCTTCCCGCTGCAGGATGGAGATCGCGGATCGTACTGCTTCCGTTCGCCGTTCGCGTGTCAGCTTCGGCAGGGCAGACTGAACGAGACTCTGCGCCCCCTCCTGCAGGATGCCGATCAGTCGGCCCGATGCGTCCGTCGGCATCACTCCCCCGTCCGGCACGGCCGTCTTCTCGTCCACCCCCGCGTGTTGGAGAGCGACGGTGTTCACCCACGAGACGTGCCGGGAGAAGTCCTGCAGGAACACCGGGTTGTCGGGCGAGACAGAGTCGAGATCGAATCGCGTCGGTCGCACTGCGGAGTCGGCTACGCACTCCTCCAGATAGCCTTCGTCCCAGCCTGTTCCGACGATCCACTCTCCGGGCTCCGCTTTCGCCACCGCGCCGGCCACCGCGTCGACCACGTCGGCGATCGATCGAACGGTCGGAAAGCTCAGGTCGAGCGACAGCGGTGGGGTGTCCAGTCCGAACGCCACCGCGTGCAGGTGCGAATCGTTGATGCCCGGCAGAACGGTCTTGCCTGCGAGATCGACTGTCACGGTTCGCGGCCCGACGAACGCCTCTATGTCGGTATCGGTTCCGGCGGCCAGAACAACGCCGTCGGCGATCGCGAGCGCACTCGCGATCGTGAAATCCGTGTCCACGACGAACACTGCGCCGTTGCGATAGACGATGTCTGCTGTAGTCATTGTTGTCTCCTGGATAGTGGAATCAGATAGCTACGGGTGCCATTCCGATGATCATGAGAAGGGAACCGGCCGCGGCCCGTCGGCCCGAGCGGTTCCGGTGAAACATGTAGAGCGTCGATCCGATCCACACTGCGAGTAGGGCCACTACGACGAGACCCGGATCGAGACCTGGTCCATGGCGATGCATCGGAGCCGCCGGGGCCGCCTCGGCTGCCGAATGGGTATGGACCGAGGGCATGAGCAACAGCAGGACAGCCATACAGGTCAGGTCGACGACGCATGGACCCGACGGCGACGGCCGCGAAATGCCTGTGGTCACATACAGAGCCGCCACGATGAGTGCAAGACTCGCCACCATTGCGATGGTGGAATCCATACCGAACGCCACCATGGCCGCCATGACGGTGCCCATGCACAGGTGTGCCCACCGCACCCGCCCCGTGTGGTTGCCGCGTCCGAGCAGCGGAAGAACAGCACCCACTGCACCGAACGCCATCAGCACCGTCATGACCATCGGTGTCAGCCCGTCGGCTCGAGATCGAGGGCGCGAGATCCAGCCAGCCGAGCCACGAGGAGCCCGCCGACGAAGAACACCGCAACGACGATCAACAGCAAGGCGGCCAGCACTTCGGAACCACCGATCAACAGCGTGAAATTGTCCAACACGAGACCGAGGATCGCCGCGAGCCCCAGGGTTCCGAGCGCCGGGGCGACAAGGGTGTGCCAGGTGCGCGCATCCACGCTCGATCGACGGAAGAACGCGATGATCGCGGCACCCGTCAGGATCATCAGAACCAGGATGCTCACGGTCGCCAGTCCAGACATCCAGGTGAACAGCTGCAACACCGGGTCGGCTCCTGCGGCCGCGAAGACAACAAGAACCACCGTCGCCGAGACAGTTTGGAACAGCGACCCCATGTGCGGCGAGCCGTGCCGAGAGTGCGTGCGCGCCAGCATCGACGGGGCGACACCTTTGCGAGCGAGCGCGAAGACGTACCGGCCGATGGCGTTGTGGAACGCGAGAAGGGCGGCGAAGAGACTGGTGACCAACATTATTTCCATGATGTCCGCCGACATCGGGCCCAAGTACTGGGCTGCAGCCGTGAAGGTCAATCCCGCCGTGTCGTCGGCAGCGGCCTGCGCGACGGACGCACTGCCGAAGGCGAGTACCACGGCCCAACTCGACACCGCATACACCAATCCGATGGTGACGACGGCGGCGTAGGTCGCGATCGGAACGGTCCGAGTGGGGTTACGTGCCTCCTCACCGTAGATCGCGGTGGCCTCGAAACCGATGAACGACGCAATGGCGAACATCAGGGCGATTCCCGGGGATCCGCTGAAGAAGGCCGAGGGCGTGAAGGATTCGACGTCGATGCCGGCGGCACCGCCCTTGGCGAACACCGCGATCGACAGGATCACGATGATGCCGATCTCGAGCACCAGCAGGACCCCGAGCACCTTGGCACCGAGATCGATGCTGCGGTAGCCGAGCAGCGCCACGATCGCGACGAGCCCGAGCGCCCACAACCACCACGGCAGGTCGGGACCGCCGTACTTCACGACCAGGCTGTCGACGGTCGATGCAGCGAGGCCGTAGATGCCCGCCTGAATGGCGGTGTACGTCAGCAGCGCCAGACCCGCGGCACCGAGGCCCATGGTTCTCCCCAGCCCCTTCTCCACGTAGGCGTAGAACGCACCGGTGTCCACCATGTGTCGGCTCATGGCCGCGTAGCCGACGCTGAAGATCAGCAGGACGATCGCCGCGACGATGTAGGCGAGCGGAGCGCCTGCACCGTTGCCCGTCGCGATCATGACCGGCAGAGCACCACCGATGGCGGTCAACGGTGCCGCAGCGGCGATGACCAAGAACACGATCCCGACGACGCCGATGGAACCGCGCAGTGCGCCTGCCGAATTCGACTGTGTTTCAGACATTCTGCTCACCGCCTGCGCAACTGGAGACGGCACAGTGCGTAGACGTCGAGCGCGGCACATCGAGGGTGGGGTTGCGGTCGAAGAACCCCGAGGGCTTGAGCTTGAACCCGGTGTAGTCCACCGGCATGATCGGCCAGTCCTCCGGTCTCGGGAAGTGGGTGAGCCCGAACGTGTGCCACAGCACGATGTCCTCGTCGACGAGGCTACGGTTCGATGCTACGAATGCCGGCAGCCCGGCTCCCCCATGATGCTGGTTGACGAAGTCACCTGCGGCATAACGTTCGCTCCGGTCGAACTGCGTCACCCACAGATGCTTGGTGGCGAACGTGGCCCGTCGTGCGATCGACGAGTTGTCATCGGCCAGCAGCAGCGGCTGACCCTCGGGGTGCAGCGTGTATCCGACGGGCTTTCCGAGCCGGCTCAACGAGGTGGGATTGGTGACGTGCCAGACGCGGCCGACCGTGCCGTCGGCGACGCGTTGGGCCTCGGATTCGGTGCCGAGCGGGGTGTGTTGCAGGGCAAAGGCATTGCCGTGCAGGTTGTCCGGCCCCATCGGCACCCGGCGGGTCTCGATCTCCTCGACGGAGTTGCCGATGCCGTCGACCATCATGTCGAGTCGCGCACTGAACAGGTGCTGGTGGCACGGCGCTCCGAGTCCAGGGGCGATCTCTGTTGCGTAGGGGTAGTCACCACCGGGATGCCCGGAGGTGAAGACGATTCCGGTTGCCTTGACCTCGAATTCGATGGTGCCGTCGAGGTACAGGTACCAGAAGAAGCCGTAGTCGTAGTTACCGATGGTGGTGAAGAAGGAGATCACAAGTCGGCGCTGGCGGCGGGTCTCGTGCGAGCCCGACCACAGATCGGTGTGCTTCCACAGCACCCCGAAGTCCTCCTCGTGCATACACACGGCATTGGTCAGCGTCTTCGGATTGCCGAATTCGTTTGCGATCACAGCATCGAAATACGTGATGTCCCCGACGCAGTCGCAGCCGAGTTCGAGTGAATTCGCATACCGTCCCACCAGATACTCACCGGTGTCGAAGTAGTTCTGCCACGACCGAACGGGCGATGGATCGCCATAAGGGACAACCATTTCAGCGATCGATGCGCGATGGATGATCGGGCGAACGGTACCCCCGTCCTCGAAGCCGATCTGGTGCAGTACCAAACCTTCTCGGACGTCGAAACCGACGCGGAACGACCACTTCTCCCAGTCGACAAGATTGCCTCGTACCGTGAAGCTAGGACCCTCGGGTTGAGTGATCTCGATCGGCTTCTGTGTAGTGCGCAGCAGGCCGGTGACGGACAGATCGTCGAAGTTTCCCGATTCCTCAGGGATGGGGACCGCACCGAGATCGACGACCTTGTCCACCGTCCGGTTCATCACGTCGACGAACGCGACCAGCCCGTCGATGGGATGCGCCCACGCGTGATCCGCGGGGTGGTCCTGACGAAAGGCCAAGCCGCGCAGTATGCGTCGGCCATGCTCGCCCGGGTAGTCGAATACGCCTGCCGACAGGGGTGCCACTCGAACGTTTGCCACGTCCAGTCCGCGGGCGGCCAACGCGGCAAGCCAGTCCGGGTCGGTGGAGAGCACACTCTCGACGAGCTCGAATTCCTCGTCGAGCACCGGCATCTGGCCGTCACGAATCGCGTCGAGCCGGGTGGAGCCGATCACCTGACGCTCATCGATGGAGACGAGAAGGTCGACGGCATCGGGTGTCGAGATGTCGTGCAACAGCACCCGAAAGGTGCGTCGGGTGGACGGTTCGGCGACATACAACTCGGCCTTGTCCGGTTCGTCCAGTCCGACGTAGACGAACCGCGTTGCGGCGGTGACGAATCCGGCGGCGTCGACGATGCCTCGAACCTGTGCGATCTCGTCTTCGGTGGGCATCGACAAGGCGTGGTCGATTGCGTGGGGCGTGAGGGTTGGCATGGATGTTCCTCGAGGTCGGGTGTTGGTTCTACAGACGTTGAATAACGAAGGCATGCGGGACCATGAGTCGCCCGCACACAGGGTGGTTACAGCTGAGCTATGAACCGGTCGAGCATCTCGAACTGCCGGCCGGCAGTGGTGTCATCGGGGGTGAGCACGCCGAGAATCTGCATACCCATCATCATGTTGAGCAGCATTTCGACAGCGAGATCGACATCGAAGTCGCCGGCGTCGCCTTCTGCGCGAGCCTGCTCGAGAAACTCCGCCATCCGCGCCCGCCACGACACCAGGGATCGATGGTTCGTGTCGTCCATGTGCTCGTCGTACATCGCGCGCTGCCACAGCGAGACTGCAATTCTCGCCTCGAGCAGAGTCTCTTCGGTCGTCGGCATCACTTCTCGACAGAAGATGCGGAGGGCTTCGAATCCCGTTGCATCGCCGAGCGCTTCGTCGATGCGGCGGTTCGTTGCCTCGAAGACGTGCTCGAATGCGGTGCGGAGTATCTCGTCCTTACCCGCGAAGTAGTGGCTCAGCGCGCCGTTCGTGTATCCCGCCTCGGTCGCGATGTCCCGCATGTTCGCGGCATCGATCCCCTTGGCAGCGATCAAACGCCAGGTTGCCGCGGTGATCGCGCGGCGGCGTTCGTCGTGGTCCACGAGCTTCGGCACAGCCCTACGGTAGCGGCTCCCTGCTCGGACCTAGGGTTCGGGCATCGTCATCATCGCCTTCCGATCCGTTCGGACGTTGTTCTACGTCCGTTGAACTAAATCTTGCGACCTGCTCGTTACGAATCGCGCTTCCGTCGGTAAACACCGCGTTACCCCACGTGAGCGGAACCTCGACCCCTGCTACGAAGTTCCGCTCACCTGGGTCGTTCCGCAGGCTCCACTCCCGCTCACCTGGGTCGTTCCGCAGGCTCCACTCCCGCTCACCTGCGCAAGCTCTAGAGAACGATCGTGACGACCTTCTCCTCTGTGTTGGCCTCGATACCGGCCCACCCGAGTTCACGGCCCGTGCCACTGGATTTCATGCCGCCCCAGGGGAGCGCGGGATCGATTGCCGCCCAACCATTCACCCACACCGCGCCGGAACGAACCTGCGCGGCCAGCGTGTGCGCCCTCGACACGTCGCGGGTCCAGATCGAGGCGGCCAGCCCGTACACCGTGCCGTTGGCGATGGCGATGGCCTCGTCGACGGTGTCGAACGGAATCACCGTTCCGACGGGCCCGAAGATCTCCTCCTGCGCGATCTTCATGTTGTTGTCCGCGTCGGCGAAGATCGTCGGCTCGACGAAATACCCTGCGCCGTCGGGCCGCCCGCCGCCCGCCGCCACCCGTGCTCCGCCGTCGCGTCCGGCCTGGATGTACCCGAGGACACTGTCGCGTTGGGTGGAATTGACCAGTGCGCCCATCGTCGTCGTCGGATCGAACGGATCACCCAACACCTGAGCCGACGCCGCAGCGGCCAAACCATCCACCACCTGAGAGTACAGCGAGCGATGCACGAGCACTCGGGTTCCGGCAGCACACACCTGGCCCTGGTTGAAGAACAGTCCCATCGCGGTTCCGTTGATCGCCGCCTCGAGATCCGCGTCCTCGAGAATGATCTGCGGGGACTTTCCGCCGAGTTCGAGCGTGGTCCGCTTGAACGTATCGGCAGCCTTCTTGGCGATGAGCTTGCCGACCCGAGGACTGCCGGTGAAGCTGATCTTGTCGACGTCCGGATGCCCGACCAAAGCGTCTCCGGTCACTTCCCCCAGTCCTGGAACGACATTGACCACTCCGGCAGGTACGCCCGCCTCGTGGATCAGACGAGCCAGATGCAGGATGGACAGTGGCGCATCCTCCGGCGGCTTGATCACCACGGTGTTTCCGGCGGCCAGAGCGGGCGCGAGCTTCCACGCGGCGATCATCAGCGGGGTGTTCCAGGGAACGATCATGCCGATGACGCCCACCGGCTCACGGACGGTGTACGAGTGCGTCGGCTGCCCGAAGTATCCCGCAGTGGGGATGGAGCTGCCGGTGATCTTGTCGGCCCAGCCGGCGAAGTGCCGGAACGTGGCTGCGGCATTGGGAATGTCGAGCATCGCCGGTTGGCCCACGGGCTTGCCCACGTCGAGAGCCTCGAGCCGCGCCAGCAGGTCCCCGTCACGTTCGATGAGATCGGCAATCCGATTGAGCAGCTTCCCGCGCACTGCTCCGGGAGTCGCGCCCCACTCGCCACCGAGCTGGGCACGGGCGGCACGCACCGCTGCATCGACATCCGACGCGGTGGCCGCCGCAACCTCGGCCAGTGTCTGTTCCGTCGTGGGGTTGATGTCGGTGAACGTGCCTCCGTCGGAAGCGCCGTGCCACTGCCCCGCGATGTAGAGCTCGGTGGCGGTGTCGGTCGGCAACGTCGGTGCGGCCGAATCCTGGACTGCAGTCATGTTTGTTGGCTCCTTCTCGGGTGCCGATAGCGGCACCTGTGGCGTGTCCGGTCCAGACTGCGCCCGGACAGGCGAGAAGGTCTTGTGTGATCGCGCACACATTGTGCGGCAGATGCGCACCGTCCTCAGCCCCGAGCCAGCGGGCCGGGATGACGAATATGTGTCGACACACCGGGCCCCGGTTACCGCCGTGTTTCACCGCCCTGGCGTGCGACGGAGAGTCAATTATTCCGACACATCGAGGCCATCCATCGGCCTCTCAGCAGGCAAAACTGGTGCCCTCCCACACGAAAGGCCCGCAATGACACACCACCAGTTTCGCGCCGCAGCAGTCCAGGCCGCGCCGGTATTTCTCGATCTCGACGCATCGATCGACAAGGCCATCGGCCTGATCGAGGACGCGTCCCGCGCCGGAGCCGAGCTCATCGCGTTTCCCGAGACCTACCTGCCCGGCTATCCCTGGTACATCTGGCTCGACGCACCGGCATGGGGTTTTCAGTTCACGCAGCGCTACTTCGACAACTCACTGGAGTACGGAACACCCCAGGCAGCTCGAATTGCGCAGGCCGCCAGAGACAACCACATCATGGTCGTGATGGGCCTGAGCGAGCGATACAAGGCCAGTCTCTACATCGCCCAGTGGATCATCGACGCCGAGGGCAAGACCGTCGCGATGCGCCGCAAGCTCAAGCCGACGCACGTCGAACGCACCGTGTACGGCGAAGGTGACGGCTCCGACCTGTCGGTATACGACACCGACCTCGGACGCGTCGGCGCACTGTGCTGCTGGGAGCACCTGCAACCGTTGTCGAAGTACGCGATGTACGCCCAGAACGAGCAGGTGCACATCGGAGCCTGGCCCAGCTTCTCGCTCTACACCGGCGCGGCCTACGCCCTCGGGCCCGAGGTCAACACCGCTGCCAGCCGCATCTACGCCGTCGAAGGCGGCTGCTTCGTCATCAGCCCCTGCGCGACCGTCTCCCCCGAGATGATCGACATCATGTGCACCGATGACGCCAAGCGCGCGATGCTCACCGCAGGCGGCGGTCATGCCCGCATCTTCGCGCCAGACGGCCAACTGATGCACGAGCCACTCGCACCCGACGCCGAAGGCATCGTCTACGCCGACATCGATACCAGCCTCATTTCGATCGCCAAGGCGGCCGCCGACCCGGCCGGCCACTATTCGCGTCCGGACGTGACGAGACTGTGGCTCGACAAGACTCCCGGCGACCGCGTCGTGTCGGGTGCGCAGCCTGTCGCGAACGCGCGGTACGACTTCACCGAGGACGTCGCCGCCGAGGTACGTCTGGAGATCACCGAACAGCTCGCTCGCGACGAGGACGCGGCCCGTGTCTGAACTCGAATCCGCGATCCCCGATCATCTCGTCGTTCCACGGTCGTGTCCGCGTCGAACACCCGAGGGCTACCAGCCGCCCTTCCCGTCGTACGTCGCGCGCTTTCCGGTATCCACCGAACGAGTAGTGATGGGCTACTTCGGAATACAAGGCCTGCCCGACGCCTCCCCGTGGGGTGACGAGGGTCCTTCCCGAACGGACCGGGCGCGCTACACCGACGAGGAAGGCATCGACACGACGGTGTTCATCGGCTACTGGGACGACGTCGCAGTGTTCGATCGCTGGTTCGACTCCGTCGGTCGGCACTGGACGAGCGTCAGAGGCCGCTTCGTCGAAATCATCAGACCGACCGTCGACCGCTACGAGACACTCTTCTCTTCCACCGGCCGCATGGAAGGTGTTGCCACTCTGACGGATTCACTCAGTGGAACCATCGAAGAGCATGCCTACTGGGGCGGGGTAAGGGATCGAATCCCGTTGTCGCAGAGCGACTCACTTGCCCCCAGCGGGGAGCCTCAGGTCGTACGCGACGGCGACAGAGTCACGATTGTGCCGCAGGAGAACCTCTGCCTCATCCGATCCGGGCAGGATTGGGCCGATACGGCCGGGTCCGAACGAGAGATGTACCTGCGGGACGTCGAACCGGTGTTGCGGGCCGGCATGGACTTTCTCCGCGACGACGGACTGGCCATCGGCTGCTTCGCCAACCGGTACATGACCGTCGTGACCGACGACGGCACCGATACCGACAAATCGTTCGGGATGAGTTGGTGGCGCAGTCTGAGCGACCTCGAAGCGTGGGCCGAGTCGCATCCGACGCACGTGGCGATCTTCGGTGCTGCGCTGAAGTATCTGTCGACGATGGGGCCCGCGGCGTCGCTGAGGCTCTATCACGAGGTCACCGTGGCAGCGGCGGACGAGCAGTACTTCGAGTACTTCGGCTGCCACGACCGCACGGGTCTGCTGCGTACCGCTGCGGAGCGTTCTACTCTGTGACGAGACGGGAGGTACCTGACATGGCCGATCCGCTGCGCACCGACTCCGTCGACCTGGCCGACAGCGTCGATTTCTGGACCGCTGCGGTGAGTCGGACGTACGTCGATCTCGAGTGCACGATTCCCGAGAACGCGTCGGCCATCACCGGGCATATCGAGTCCACCGGACTTGCGACTCTCGGGTTGTCGCGAGTGTCGGCGACAGCTCAGAGCGTGCTGCGAACGCCTGCAGGTATCTCCCGAACCAGTGACGACTACTTCCTGGTCAGTGTCCAGACGTCGGGGACCGGGTTCGTCGTCCAGGACGACCGAACTGCGGTCCTGCAACCGGGAGACTTCGCGCTCTACGACACCACCCGGCCGTACAGTCTTCGCTTCGACGACCCGTTTTCCCAGTACGTCCTGATGCTCCCCGGAGCGACGCTGAGGACGCTCGTCCGGGATACGGGTTCGTTGACCGCGCGGGCGGTGTCGGGACGACACGGAGCAGGGAAACTGCTCGTCAGCATGATCTCGTCGATCATGGACGACGCCGACATGAGTACCGCCTCGGCCGAGGCCGTGTCGCAGAGCGTCGAGTACATCCTGGTCGCAGGCCTGGTCGGACTCACCGGGGTCGAGAAGCCGGCGCCGTATGCGGCCTCGGAGAGACTCGGTGAGATCAAACGTGCGATGACCGCGCGGCTGCGGGATCCTGACCTCACCGTGACAGAAGTGGCTGCGTCCCTGCACTTGTCGCTGAGTACGGTGCATCGAGCGTTCGCCGGTGAGCCCTGTACCGCCAGCGAGTGGATCTGGATGCAGCGACTCGACGGCGTCAAACGCGCTCTGTGCGAACCCCAGAATTCCCGCACGACCATCGGAGCCCTGGCGGCGTCCTGGGGATTCACCGACCCGGCCCACTTCAGCCGCGCCTTCCGGGCCCGCTTCGGCTGCACTCCCAAGGACTTTCGCGACACCAACCGCGGGTGAGCTCAGATCCCGAGTGATCCCGCCAGCGTGGGCCAGCTCTTGGGCAGTTGCTCCACCCAGTAGGGCCACGAATGGGTTCCGGTCTCGGTGAAGTCGAACGTGGCGGGGATGTTCAACTGGCCGAGTCGATCCGCAAGTCGATGGGTGCAGTAGTTCGCGCCCACCTCGATGAGACCACCGACCACCACCACGTCGAGTGCCGACGCGCTGTCGAAGCTCTCGTGCGGCCCTGGCGCTCCCGTTCCCACCGACACGTACACGTCGGTGCCGCGCAGGCTTTCGGCGTTGACCACCGAATCATGTTGTGCCCAGGCGGGATCGAGCGGGCCACCCCACATGTTGTCGGCGTTTCCGCCGAATGCTCCGACGATCGCGCGGATACTCGCCTGCCCCATGGGCTCCGAGGAGGCGAAACAACCGCTGTACGACGCCACCCCGGAGTAGACATCCGGGTTACGTGCAGCCAGCATCATGGCCGACTGCGCGCCCATCGACAGTCCGGCGATCGCGTTGCGTCCGTTGCCGTCCACGGCTGCGTCGATCAGCGGCGGCAGCTCCTGGGTCAGGAACGTCTCCCACTGGTATCGACCCAGCTTCGGGTCGTCGCGCTGCCAGTCGGTGTAGAAGCTGCCGGGGCCGGCCAGAGGCAGCACGACGTTGACGTTCTTGTCGGCGAAGAATTCGGCCGCTCCGCCCTTGCGGAGCCACATGCTGTTGTCGGGGTCCTCTTCGCCGATGCCGCTGAGCATGTACAGCGTCGGCCGGGATCCGGTCTTCACTGCCGGAGTGAGCACCTGGACCTCGACGACGGCCCCCATCGCGGGCGATTCCACGCTCAGAGTTCGTAGGGTGTCGGACGCGATCGATGTGTCGACGATCCGAGCCACAGGCTCGACGGGATCGGCCGTCGCGACGCCGACCGAGGACACGGACAGCATTGCGGCGACGACGAACGGGGTGAAGATGCGTCGACGACGCATGGCGATCCTCTCGAGATTTGTCACAGGGCGGGATTTGTCACAAAGAAATGGCGAAGTGCATGGAGCATTGCACAGCAACCGACCGGATGAAATGCCGAACGAGAACTCATCCGATTCGGACCGACCGGGACTCTGACAACACATCACCGCACGAGCATTCGCCCCTTTTTGCAACATCTTTCGGGCATCGAGTTCTCAGTTTCAGTATTGGGTCGCCCACTAATGGTTAATGCACTAAGTAATTCTGGTAGCCTCGACGGCGTGACGACCACCGAAGATCCACTCGCGCTCGATCGCCAGGTCTGCTTTGCGCTCGCCGTCGCCAACCGTGCCGTGCTGTCGGTGTATCGGCCACTGCTCGAGCCGATGGGACTGACGCATCCGCAGTATCTGGTGATGCTGGCGTTGTGGGGCGAGTCGCCGATGTCGGTCAAAGCCATCGGATCGGCACTGCAGCTCGACTCGCCCACCCTCTCGCCGCTTCTCAAGCGTCTGGAGTCGATGGGGTTGCTCACCCGTAATCGAAGCGCCGAGGACGAGCGCGTTCTGCTCGTCGCGCTCACTGCGGCCGGGGCCGCGCTCCGCAAGAAGGCCGAGAAGATCCCACCCGCCGTCGTGGCGAAGCTCGGCGCGTCACTCGCCGAGCTCGACGAACTGCGACGCGTCCTCACCCGCGTCAACGACGCGGCCATCGCAGCAGGAGCACTGTCGTGAACACTCGCCCGACCCGCACCCGTCCCCGCTTCGGCCAATGGCTGGGCTACGCCGTCCTCGGCCGCAAACTCCCCGATTCCATGCAGGACTGGGTTCGACACGATCTCGTCGGGCCGGGAGCAACGCCGCGTCACATCCTGCGGTCGATGATTCCGTTCCTACCGATCTTCATCGGATTCTTCGTCCTCTTCCCAGGAGCGATCTGGCTGCGCGCCTCGATGGTGCTGCTCAGCCTGCTGCTCGCGCTGTTCTACACGGCGGCGTACATGGACCAGAACCGCGCCCGACGCCTCGAGATCCACGGGCTACCGGCAGACCTGAAGAGCGAGAAGAAAACGGCCGAACTCGAACGGGAACGCGAGAACTACCGCCGCAATCACTGACCTTCGCGGCTGAGCCCAGCGGTGAAGTCGTCGGCGATCATGGTTGCCAGGTCGCGAGTTTTGCGGTTCGAGTTCTGCGACAGTTCGGTCAGTTGCGCGAAGGCCGCGTCGGCGTCGATGCGGTACACCGACATCAGGATTCCGACGGCACGGCCGATGGCCGCACGGGTGTCGAGGGCACTGCGCAGCGTCGCGGCCTGGTTGTCGCTTTCTTCGAGCAACTGCTCGCGCATGCGGGACAGTTCGAGGTGCACTCGAACGCGGGCCACCAACTCGCGGTCGTGGAACGGTTTGACGATGTAGTCCTCGGCACCGCGCCCGAGGCCGTCGAGTACGAAGTCGGTTCCCGCTCGGGCGGTCAGCAGGATCACCGGCACCCGCTGCAGGTCGTCGTCGCGGCGGATCTCGTCCACCAGTTCCAGACCGCTGCGACCGGGAAGCATCACATCGGACAGTACGAGCCCCGGCTTCGTCGATCGGGCGCTGTCGAGTGCGGTCTCGATGTCGCCCGCGGTCGTGACGGACCAGCCCTCGGCGATCAGCAGGCGGACGAGATAGTTGCGCAAGTCGACGTTGTCTTCGACGAGCAGGATGTCCGCTCGGTCGGCGGTCACCGTCGCCGAGTCGTTCGAGGCGAAGATCGCCGACACCGAATCGGCAGCGGCTGCGGGCCGCTCGACGGCTGCGGCGGCCTCCACCGGTAGGCGCGGCACCACAACGGTGAAGACACTGCCGCGGCCCACCTCGCTGTCGACGTCGATACGCCCGCCGAGGGCGGTGAGAAGGTCCGATACGAGGGCCAGCCCGATGCCGGAGCCTTCGATACTGTGTGCGCCGGATCGTTCGACGCGGTGGAACCGCTCGAAGATGCGCGGCAGATCGTCGGCGGGGATGCCGAGCCCGGTATCGGCCACGACGAGGCGAACGGTGTCGGTGTCGCCCCTCAGTCGTACGGAGATCCGACCGGACTGGGTGTACTTCACGGCGTTCGCGACAAGATTGAACACGATCTTCGACCACATCTCGCAGTCGATCAGGACGACCACGTCCTCCCCTGCGTCGGAGACGAGCTCGAGTCCTCGATCCGAGGCGACCGACGCGAACATGGACACGCAATCGCGCGTCACCGCGGCGAGGTCGGTCGGCTCGGGATGCGCGACGAGTTGACCGGCATCCGCGCTGACCACGTCCAACAGATCGTCGACGAGCCTGCGCAGTCGCATCGACGCACGGTGAACGACATCGAGGGACTCTCGGTCGGACTCCGTCAGCGTCGACGCCACACTCCCCCGTACCGCATCCAGCGGACCGGTGAGCAAGGTCAAGGGAGTGCGGAACTCGTGTCCGACGTTCTCGAGCAGACGCGTCTTCGCTTCGTCGGCCTCCGCCAGTGCCGCAACGCGTCGTCTCTCCATCTCGAAGGCGTGCGAGGCGGTCAGTGCGGTCGACACTCGCTCGGCCACCGCGACGAGGAAGGACTCGACGGAGTCGTCCTGAGCGAGGTATTCGTCGACTCCGATCAGCAGGGCTCCGACGGGCCGAACCGATCCTGCCAGGGCCAACGGAACGACCACAGCGCTCGTGACGGCCCCGTCGACGTCGACGGTCGAATGGATCAGCCGTCCGTCCGAGACGTCGACGACGTCTGCGAGGTCCCAGGTTGCGGCTTCGCATCCGACCGCACCCGACGTCGCGATGTGGTCGAGTTCTCCGTCGTCGGACAAGCCGCGGCGCAGGTAGGCCGCCACGAGGGGGAACTCACGTGCCTCGTTGCCCAATGCCTCGACGGCGCGCCGGCAGATCTCCACGGGACCGCCGATGTCGTCACCGGTCAGCGACCCCAGGGCGAGCAGCGCACGCATCCGGCGTTCGCCGAGCACCTGCATGGTCACCTCGGTCGTGGCGACGAACACGCCGAGTACCGTACGGCCCGCTCCGAAGATCGGGCTGTACGAGAAAGTCCAGTACGTCTCCTCGGGGTAGCCGTGACGATTCATCAGGAACATCTGCCGAACACCGTGAACCGGCTTCCGGTCATCGATCACCTGCGTGCACAATCCGCCGACGTAGTCCCACATTTCGGACCAACAGTCACTGGCTCGCTGACCCGCAGCGTCCGGGAACTTCGCCCCGAGGAAATCGGTGTACGTGTGGTTGAAGATCTGCACCAGCTGCGGACCCCACCAGATCAGCATCGGGATCGTCGACGGCATGACGGTTCGTACGGCCGTCACCAACTCCTGCGGCCAGCTCTCCACCGGTCCCAGATCGGTCGCCGTCCAATCCAGCTCGCGAAAACGCGCGTCGGTGGCGTTGTCACCCGGAAACAGCTCGTCCAGCTGGGCCGAACTGCCGTCGGGTTGTGGGGAATTCATCGCCTCGTCCTTCGTAACCTGCGTTCCGCGGACATTCTACGGGCGCAATCTCGGCATCGATAGTAGCCGAACGGCCGGTATGCAGGCGTTTCGCTCGTCCTTCCTGGGGGTACAGCGGCCAGCATGCCCTCCTCATCAAGCCTCCCGTATCCCCTGGGTGTCTCGCAACTGTCCACCGACGGTGCCAACCTTGCCGTCTACTCCGAAACAGCGGATTCGGTGTCCGTGGTCGTGCTGAACGACGACGGAACAGAGCGCAGTACAACGCCTTTGACGCAGCTCACCGGCCACGTCTTCCACGATCTGGTTCCCGATGTCACGCCGGGTGCCCGCTACGGACTGCGCGTCGACGGCCCGTGGGATCCCGCGTCGGGGCTGCGGCACAACTCGGCGAAGTTGCTCCTCGACCCGTATGCAACCGCCATCACCGGTCAGGTCGATTGGAACGAGTCGGTCTTCTCGCATCTGCATGCCGAGCCGGAGACCCGCAACAACGAGGACTCGGGGCCTCACATGCCGTATTCCGTTGCGGTGCAGTCGAATTTCGATTGGTCCGGCGACGAGTCACCGCGCACACCCTTGGACAAGACGGTCGTCTACGAGGTTCATGTGAAGGGATTCACCGCCACCAATCCCGATGTACCCGAGGATATTCGAGGAACGTACGCCGGCCTGGCGCACCCCGCCGCGATCGCGCATCTCAAGCGCATCGGCGTCACCGCGGTGGAGTTGCTGCCGATCCACCAGTTCGTCCAGGATTCGCATCTGCTCGAGGAAGGGCGGCGGAACTACTGGGGATACAACTCCATCGGCTTCTTCGCGCCGCACAACGAATACAGCAGCAGCGGGGACACCGGCGGCCAGGTGGACGAGTTCAAGGCATTGGTCAAGGCCATGCACGAGAACGGCATCGAGGTCATTCTCGACGTCGTCTACAACCACACCGCCGAGGGCAACCATCTCGGACCGACGCTCTCGCTCAAGGGAATCGACAACGGCTCGCACTACCGACTGGTCGACGACGACCGGAGCGCGTACTACGACACCACGGGTACCGGCAACAGTCTCAACGTCGGCCATCCCGCAGCCCTGGCGCTGATCCTGGACTCGCTGCGGTACTGGGTGACCGAGATGCACGTGGACGGCTTCCGCTTCGACCTCGCCAGCACCCTGACTCGCCAGGACTCGGACCTGAACGTGCACAGCGCATTCCTGAGCCTGGTGCATCAGGACCCGACGCTGGCCCCGGTCAAGCTCATCGCCGAACCGTGGGACACCCAGGGCTATCAGGTGGGCGGATTCCCGGCCCGCTGGTCGGAGTGGAACGGTAAGTTCCGCGACGACGTCCGTGACTTCTGGCGCGGCGAGGGCGGTGCGCTTCCCGCACTGGCTCAGCGCGTCACCGGCAGCCCTGACGTCTACGAGAGCACCCGTCGACCCACGTTGGCCAGCGTCAACTTCATCACCGCACACGACGGTTTCACGTTGGCCGACTTGAATTCCTACGACGACAAGCACAACGAGGAGAACGGCGAGGACAGCCAGGACGGCGAGTCCGACAACCGCTCGTGGGGCTGCGGAGCCGAGGGCCCGACCGACGACGAGGGCGTCAACGCGCTGCGGGCCCGCCAGCAACGTAACCACCTGGCCACGCTGCTGCTCTCGGCCGGAGTTCCGATGATCCTCGGCGGCGACGAGCTCGGCCGAACGCAGAACGGCAACAACAACGCCTACTGCCAGGACAACGAGGTCTCCTGGTTCGACTGGAGCACAGCCGATCAGGACCTCATCGACTTCACCACCCATCTCATCGCGCTCCGCACCGAGCACCCGGCCCTGCGTCCCACCTGGTTCCGCCACGACAGCGATTCCGAGGAAGAGGGAGCGGGCCCGGACACCGTCGACTTCTACCGCGCCGACGGCGAGAAGCTGTCCGACGAGGATTGGTCGGACGGTAATGCGCACAGCATCCTGGTGTTGATGCGCGCAGGCGAGGGAGATGCGTCGTTCGCGTGGATGGTCAACGCCTCACCCGGGACCGTGGAATTCACCCTGCCGAAGGTCACGTGGACTCAGTCGACCTCGAGTGACCCGGACCAGGCCTACGAGGCCGGCGGCCCGTCCATCCTGATCCGAGAACATTCGTTCACGTTGCTGCAGGGCTGACCCGGTACCGACAAGCGATGGCGGCGGTCCTCTTCACGAGGACCGCCGCCATTACTCGGTTCAGCTCACCCCGGCGCGCACGTCCGGTGCCCCGAGCCGTGCTGCATCGGCAGTGTCGTCATCGGGCTGCTCCTGCGAATCCCGTTCTGCGAGAACACGAAGCCGGTAGTGCTCGATCTCCTCGGCGACATGCTGCGCGTCCCACCCGAGGATCGGCGCGACGAGATGCGCCACTTCCTCGGCCGCTGCCTCCCCGCGATCGGGAACCTCGATGGAGATGCGAGTACGACGCGTCAGAATATCCTCGAGGTGCCGCGCGCCTTCATGACTCGCGGCATAGACGGCCTCGGCCTTCAGGTACTCCGGTGCATTCTCGAGAGGCTTACCGAGCTCGGGATCGGCGTCGATGAGATCCAACAACTCACCCATCAGAGTGCCGTACCGACCGAGCAGATGCTCGACGCGTGAGACGCGCATCCCGGTGCGTTCGGCCGTCAGCGCGCGGGAGTTGAACGCACCGAGGTAACCGTCGGCACCGACGAGAGGAATGTCCTCGGTGACGCACTTCGGTACCGTCCGCTCGAGCCCGTGCACCGCGGAATCGACTGCATCCTTGGCCATCACGCGGTAGGTGGTGTACTTGCCACCGGCGATGACGGTCAGTCCGCGTACCGGGCTGGACACCGCATGCTCGCGCGAAAGAGTGCTGGTGGAATCGGATTCGCCGAACAGCAACGGACGCAATCCCGCGTACACGCCGACGACGTCCGTGCGATCCAGCGGATCGGCGAGCAACTTGTTCACGTGGCCCAGGATGTAGTCGATATCGCTCTGGCTCGCGGCCGGATGAGCCAGGTCGAGCTTCCAGTCGGTATCGGTGGTACCGATGATCCAGTGACTGCCCCAGGGAATGACGAACAGCAGACTCTTCTCGGTACGCGTGATGATGCCGGTGGCACTGTTGATGCGATTGCGCGGCACCACCAGGTGCACGCCCTTGGAGGCGCGGACCTGGAATTGTCCACGCCCACCGACCATCTGCTGCACCTCGTCGGTCCAGACACCCGCGGCGTTGATGACCTGCTTGGCCCGGACCTCGAAGGACCGGCCCGTCTCGAGGTCGCTCGCCACGACGCCGACGACCTTGTCGTCCTCCCGCAGGAACCCCGTGACGCGAGTGCTGTTGGCGCACAACGCACCGTAGGCAGCCGCGGTACGAGCGAGCATCATCGTGTGCCGCGCGTCGTCGACCTGACCCTCGTAGAACTTCACCGCACCGCGGATCGCCGAACGCTTACCGGACGGGAAGGACTCGAGCGTCTTCTTCTTGCCGAGGTGCTTGTGGTGGCTCGGGACACCGCGTCCGGCACCCATGACGTCGTACACGCCGATGCCGAGACCGACGTACGGACGGTCGATCACCTTCTCGAGCGGATAGATGAACGGCACCGGACGAGCGAGGTGCGGGCACAGCTTGTTCAGTACCAGCGAACGCTCCTTCAGCGCCTCGAACACCAACGCGAAGTTGAACTGCTCGAGGTAGCGCAGACCGCCGTGGAACAGCTTGCTCGAGCGGCTGGACGTGCCGGCCGCGTAGTCCCGCGCTTCGAGCAGGCCCACCTTCAATCCGCGGGTCACTGCGTCCAACGCTGTTCCCGCGCCGACGACGCCGCCGCCGATCACCAGGATGTCGAGCTCTTCGGCTTCCATCCTCGCCAGCGCGTCTGCGCGCGACTGTGGACTCAAAGCCGTTGTGGTGGAACTCATTCTTCATCAACCCAATCGAGAGTACGTGTTACTGCCTTCTTCCAGCCGGCGTAGAGCTTCGCCCGCTGGTCTTCGTCCATGGACGGAGTCCATGTCTTGTCCTCGGCCCAGTTCTGACGAATGTCGTCCTCGCTCGCCCAGTATCCGACGGCGAGGCCTGCCGCGTACGCCGCTCCGAGAGCGGTGGTTTCGGCCACGACGGGACGCACCACGTCGACATTCAGGATGTCGGACTGGAACTGCATAAGCAGCTCGTTGACGACCATGCCGCCGTCGACCTTGAGTACCTCGAGATCGACACCGGAGTCGGCGTTCATGGCCTCGATCACCTCACGCGTCTGGTACGCGGTGGCTTCGAGGACGGCACGGGCCAGATGACCCTTGTTGACGAACCGCGTCAATCCCACGATGGCACCGCGGGCGTCCGATCGCCAGTGCGGGGCGAAGAGTCCGGAGAATGCGGGTACGAAGTACGCGCCGCCGTTGTCGTCCACCGACCGTGCGTCGGTCTCGATGTCCGCGGCCGAGGAGATCATGCCCAGGTTGTCACGAAGCCACTGCACGAGCGAGCCCGTCACGGCGATGGAACCTTCGAGTGCGTACACCGTCGGCTGGTCGCCGATCTTGTAGCAGACCGTGGTCAGCAAGCCGTTCTTGCTCATGACCTTTTCGGTACCGGTGTTGAGAAGTACGAAATTGCCTGTGCCGTAGGTGTTCTTGGCTTCACCGGGAGACAGGCAGGCCTGCCCGAAGGTCGCTGCCTGCTGATCGCCGAGGATGCCTGCGATCGGCACTCCACTGAACGGTCCGCGCTCACGGCCGGTGCCGTACACCTCGGAGCTCGAGCGGATCTCGGGCATCATCGACATCGGGATGTCCATGTCCGCGCAAATGCTCTCGTCCCACTGCAGGGTGTCCAGGTCCATCAGCAAGGTGCGCGAGGCATTGGTCGGATCGGTGTAGTGCAACCCGCCGTCGACACCGCCGGTCATGTTCCACAGCACCCAGGTGTCCATGTTGCCGAAACACAGCTCTCCCGCTTCGGCTTTGGCCCGTGCACCGTCGACGTTGTCGAGGATCCACTTGATCTTCGGCCCGGAGAAGTAGGTGGCCAGGGGCAGGCCGGTCTTGGCTGTGTACTTGTTGGCGTCGCCGCCGCCGAGGGCGGTGGCGATGCGGTCGGTACGGGTGTCCTGCCAGACGATGGCGTTGTAGATCGGCTTGCCCGTCTTGCGATCCCACACCAGCGCAGTCTCACGCTGGTTGGTGATACCGACTGCGGCGATGTCCTCACGCGTCAGATCCGCTGCGGCCATGGCACCGGCCGCGACGGCGCGCACGTTGTCCCAGATCTCCGATGCGTCGTGCTCGACCCAACCGGCCTGCGGAAAGATCTGCTGGTGTTCCTTCTGATCGACCGCGACGACGGTGCCCGCGTGATCGAAGATCATGCAGCGTGAAGACGTGGTTCCCTGATCGATCGCGGCGACGTACTTTCCTGCGAACTCGGTCATGGCTTCTCTCCTGTGGTCTGGGTGTCTGCTGGGAGTCGTGATGGCGGCTCGGGCGTCGAACCTTCTTGTTTGCGTAGGTTCTTTCCGATGAGCAGGTCGTACAGGAACACTCCTATCGGTCCGCCTACGAGAGGTCCGACGATCGGGACCCAGAAGTACAGGCCGCCGTACTGATCACGCCAGGCTCCACCGTAACCGGTGATGTACGACGCCAGGCGAGGTCCGAAATCTCGGGCCGGGTTGATCGCGTATCCGGCGTTGGTGGCCCATGCGAAGCCGATGGCGACGACGATGAGGCCGACGATCAGTGGAGCCATGTTGGCCATCGGTGCGGTGCCGAGCGAATCGGTCACGGCCACAATGAGGAACAGCAGGATCGCGGTGCCGATGATCTGATCGATCAGTGCCGAGGACACGCTGACGGGCAACGTTCCGTTTCCGGGAAGCGTCGAGAAGATCGTCTGGGTGGCGGTGGTGTGCCCGGGGTCCACTGCGTTGATCATGTCGTTGTAGTTCCAGCGCACCAGCAGCGCGGCCACGAAGGCCCCTGCGGTCTGCGCGAGGATGTAGGGCGCAACCATCTTCCAGCTGAATCCGCGGAAGAGTGCGAACGTGATCGTGACCGCGGGGTTGAGGTGTGCGCCGGTGATACGGCCCGCGACGTAGATGCCGAACATCACGCCCAGCCCCCATGCCCAGGCGATCGAGTCGTGGTCTCCGAGACTTCCCGATTCACCCCCCGAAACGACCTGCGCGACGACGCCGACGCCGAACAGAATGAGAATCATGGTTCCGGCGAACTCGGCAGCCATGTGCGCCGGCAGTCCCCATTCCGGTTCCTTACGAGCCATTGTGTAGCCTCCGCAAAGTTGGTGATGCACGCCACATTGCGTGCTGTTTGCCACGGTAGACGGCCTGCACTGCGTTGCACAGCTGATGCACATATGTGCAAAGCGGTCGTATACTGCGATGGTGACGGACCAACGCAGTGCGCCCGAATCGGATCTGCGGACCGGCCATGCCACCCAGGCGGCGCGCCTCTACTACTTCCAGGACATGACGATGGCGGCGATCGGCCGTGAGCTGGGCGTATCTCGGTCGACAGTCTCGCGACTCATCACGTTCGCGCGGGCATCGGGACTGGTGGAAATCAAGATCTCCACCCCCCTCGGCCAGGCACCACGAATCGAGCGCGCATTCGCCGATCTGTACGACATTCGTGCACATGTCGTCCCCGTGTCGGAAACCGTCGACGAACTACAGCGCCTCGATCGCGTCGCCACCTTCGCAGGCCGATTGCTGACATCGTTCTTCGAGTCCGACATGGTGATGGGCGTCGCCTGGGGAACCACCGTCAGCGCCGTCAGTCGCAAGCTCGCACCCAAACGAACCCACAACTCGACCGTCGTGCAGCTCAACGGTGCAGCGAACACCCGCACCACCGGCGTCTCCTACGCCACCGACATCGTCCGAACCTTCGCCGACGCCTACGGTGCTGTGGCGCAGGGATTTCCGGTGCCCGCATTCTTCGACTACCCCGAAACCCGCAGACACCTGTGGCGCGAACGCAGCATCAAGCGAGTACTCGAACTGCAGGATCGGATGAACCTCGCCGTGTTCAGTATCGGCGTCATGAGCGGCGCCGTTCCGAGTCACGTCTACAGCGCCGGCTACCTCGAACGCGAGGACAGAGCCGAACTCCAACGCGACGGCGTCGTCGGAGACATCGCCACCGTGTTCCTGCGCTCCGACGGTAGCCACGATCGAATTGCGTTGAACGACAGATCGAGTGGACCGAGCCTGGACCGACTCAAGGTGGTACCGCGCCGAGTCTGCATCGTCGCAGGAGCGTCCAAACTCGACGCCCTCACCGCCGCGCTGCGCGGCGGATTGATCACCGACCTCGTCATCGACGACATCAGTGCGGCCCAGTTGATCCTCCGCTCGCGCGGCTGACCCTCTTGCGCTCATCCCATTCTCGTGTCACTCTTTTCTTCATGACAACCGGAAAGGCGGACACCGCCTCCCTCACGTGAGCGCCGTGCCGATGCCGTCGACATTTCCCCGTCGAGGCACATTCAGTGACAATCCCGATGATTATGCCGAGAGCATTCGTGCGATCTGTGCGCAGCGCGATCGATGGCTCGACTACGGCCTGAAGGCCGGCCCCTCCGACAGAACAGCCGCGGAATCAGCTGTGGCACAACTGTATCGACGATCAGGATACCAGGAGCCGAAGTTCGTCTGGGTGCCCTCTCCTCCAGCTGCTGCAGCGCTGATCACCGCCAGGACATTGACGAAGAATGCAAGTGTGGCAGCCCGGATCGCAACCGTTCTGTCCGATTCCCGACACCGGATGGACCAGCGAATCGATCGACGAAGAATCGAATGGCCGCGGTGGTATTTCCACCAGAATCCGAATGTGCGGGGCGATCGAGAGGCGCGAATCACCATCGCCACCCGAAGTCCGGAGGATGCGGCCCGCGCCGGCATCAGTCCCGATCCGATCATCCGCCGAACCGTGCGGAACTCGTTGCACACCAGCCTCTTCGACGGCGTGGCCACGGCCGTCCGATCCCTCGCGCCGCACCCCTTCGGCAGTATCACCTGGTACGGCCAACAGGAAGCCCATCGCGTCGCCTACTACGACATCTATCGCTCCTTCGACCTCATGACGTTCGGGCGCGAGGACAACGAACTTCTCGACGTTCAATCCGCCCTCGTCGAATCCACGGGATGGTGGTGGGCGTTCGACGACATCGCGGTGATGTCCGAACGCCCGACGGTTCTGCACGCCGAACCGCTTCCCGATCCGGTGCACGGTGAAGTGCGACTGCACAATTCGTCCTCTCCAGCGGTCGAGTTCGTCGACGGCAGCGGTGTCCATGTCCTGAACGGGACCGTGGTTCCCGCGTGGGTGATCCACGATCCGACGGTCGAGCGCATCACCGTCGAACGCAACGTCGAGATCCGACGCAGCGCCATCGAACGAATGGGCTGGGATGCCTATCTGGATCGAGCCGGTTTGCGACTGGTCGACACCGACGACGATCCGGGCAATCCCGGTTGCACCCTGCAACTGTTCGCCACACCCGCAGGATGGGGCGACGAGGGGCGAATACTGCTTGCCGTCAACGGCTCTCGCGAACGGGACGGCGAACGCCGTCGCTACGGCCTTCGCGTCCCCGGCGCGTTCTCGTCCGCGGTCGACGCCGCGGGCTGGACCTACGGTCTGGCCGGAGCCGACTACGGCCGACTGCTCCGCAGAACCTGACACCACATCTCGACACCACACCCCTTTCAACACACCCAAGGTGAAACACATGAACTCGAACATCACCCTGTCCGCACTGACCGACCTCACCGGTCTCGACGTTTTCGACTATCTCGACAAGGAGATATCCGTGCCCGTCATCGACGGCCTGCAAGCACAAGGCGATCTGATCGTCGTACCGTACGCACTGCTCGACGGCATAGTCGTCCCCACCGAACAGACCCGGCGCGAGAACGTGCCACTGACGGGAATCGAACTACTGCGCAGCGCCGCAGGCGGCAACCCGCACAGCCTGGTCGCCGACGGCGGATGGTGCTCGTGGGCGAGTCCCGTTCACGACGTCCGGGGCCTGGCTCTGGGCATCCTGACCAACTCGCAGACGGCGTACCTCATTCACCCCGAACACGGAGCCACCGGAATTGCTCCGGGTCGATACGTCATCGGCCGTCAGCGTGAAGGTGGGCAGGGCGGCTGGTTCCATTCCCCCCGGCTGATTGCCGACTGACACGTTATGGCGCACATCACATTATTGCCGAAGTGCTAGGTCCATCTCACAAACCAATCTTCGGTAGTAAGTGTGACGTTGTGTACCACTAAGGTTCGCGACATGACTGCTGTCGTCGTTGCGACTCATCCATGACCGGCTCCCCCTCGCCGGTCCAGAACCGACTCCTCGGAATCGGTCTCGTCGTACTCATCGTCATGTTCGTCGGGTGGAGTGTCACCTCGTACAACAAGACGTTCAAGGACGTCGTGACGGTATCCCTCGAGACCGATTCCGTCGGCAACGCACTTCCCAGCAACGCCGACGTCAAGGTTCGCGGAATGATCGTCGGCGAAGTGCGATCGGCGACGACGGCCGGTGGCGTCGTCACCTCGGAGTTGGCCATCGAGCCGGACATGGCCGAGATGATTCCGTCGAACGCCACGGCGCGACTGCTGCCGAAGACACTGTTCGGCGAACGGTACGTCGCGTTGGTTCTGCCGGACGGCAGGCCCGGGTCGCCGATCACCGAGGGCACGGTGTTGAAGCAGGATCGCAGCGGCAACGCGATCGAGGTCGGACAGGTGCTCGACGGCCTGTTGCCGCTGCTCCAGGCAGTGCCGCCGGAGGACCTGTCGAACACCCTCGGCGCACTCGCACAGGGTCTGAGCGGTCGCGGTGAGAAACTCGGGCTCACGATCGACAGACTCGAGAACATCTTTGCCGGGCTCAACACCGAATTGCCCGCGATTCAGGAGGACCTGCGCGGGCTCGCCGACTTCTCGCAGACCTACTCCGATGCGGCTCCCGAGTTGATCAACGCGTTGGACAACCTACGGACCACCGGCAACACCGTCGTCGAGAAGCGGCCGGCCCTCGAAACGCTGTACTCCTCGATCACGTCGGCCTCGAGCACGACCGCGGATTTCCTCGATGCCAACTCTGCCGATCTCATCGGGCTGGCCGCGAATTCCCGCGAAGCACTCGAGGTGTTCGCCGAGTTCTCCCCGGCTCTCGGCTGCACCGTCGCCCAGTTCGCCGAGGGCGCACGACGCGGCAGGATCGTCACCGGGGTCGGCGACGAGTATCCCGGCATCAACGTCTCGATGCCGTTCGTCAACCCGAAGGGTCGGTACCTACCGAACCAGGACGAGCCGCGACTGTTCGAGCAGAACCGGCCCCCGAGCTGCCCTACGCCCCTCGATCGCTCGACCGGCGAATACTTTCCCCAATATTCGGGCGGCTCCTCCAACGACGGCTCGTACCAGGTGCCGTCGAGAAACCCCGGCGAACAGGACATTCCGTCACTTCCGGTTCCTCAGTTCTCCCCCGTGCCCGCGTCGTACGCGAACTCGGTCACCGAGCAGCAGACTCTGGCCGTCGTCTACGGCGGGGCCACGGGGATCTCGCCCGACGCAGTGCCGTCCTGGACCACGACGGTCGGCGCTCCCGCGCTCAGAGGAACGCAGGTCACGTTCAGCTAGGACCTACTGATTGAATGGTCCGCATGCCCCGTCGACGAGCGCGGCGGGTAACGATTCAGGAGTACACATGCCAGCCGATACGAACACCGCCGGATTTTCCATCCAGTCCAGCAACGACGGGCACGCGGCCGTCATCGCTGTCGCCGGTGAACTCGACGTCACCACGGCCCCCGCGCTGTCGACCGCGATCGACGCGCAGGTTTCCACCACGCCTGCCGCACTGATCGTCGATCTGAGCAAGGTCTCGTTCCTGGCCTCGGCTGCCATGACCGTGCTGGCGTCGACGCAGAAGGATCACGGGGACACTCTTGTCTTCTCGGTCGTCGCCGACGGGCCGACAACCAGCCGCCCGATCAAACTGATGGGCCTCGATCAGGAATTCGCACTGCACGCCGATCTGGCGTCAGCCCTCGCCGCTCTCGACTGACGACACTCCAAGCGCCATCACGGCTGCGTCGTCGGCCAAGCCGGTGCCGAAGCTGTTCAGCAGGACCCGTAGATCCTCGACGATCATCGCGGGCGTCGCCGGGGCGTGGGCACTGGCGAACTCGAGCAGCGCGCCCTCGTCGTCGTATCGACCTGTGCCCACCCGGGCCTCGGTGAGCCCGTCGGTGTAGAGCATCAGGGTGTCGCCCGCGCTCAACGTCACGGTGGCAGGCACGAAGCGCGCGTGACGCAGAATTCCGACCAGTTGCCCACCCGTCATGTGGACGTACTGTGCGCTGCCGTCGGCGCGCATCACCAGCGGAGGCGGATGACCACCACTGGCCATCGACACCTCGAATCCTCCGGCCGAGCGGCTGAGCACCCCGAACACTGCTGTGCAGAACTGCGCATTGTTCTCGCGGAACTCCTGCCGCAGAACCGAGTCCAGGTTGTGCAGTACCGCGACCGGGTCGTGGTCGTACACCGCAGCCGCGCGCAGGGTGTACCGCGTCAACGACGTCACGGCTGCGGCCGACGCACCCTTGCCGCACACGTCGCCGAGGAAAAATCCCCAGCGATCGTCCGACAGCGGGAACAGATCGTAGAAATCTCCACCCACCTCGTCGCTCGATGCCGCGTGATAGTGCGCGGCAGCGGTCATTCCCGACGGCGGCAGCAGCGCTGGCGGCAGCAGCGACCGCTGCAGTGTCTTCGCCAGCAGCTCCGCTCGCGTTCGGGACTCGAGCAACTCGCGCTCGTAGGTGCGACGGTCCCTGGCGTCGAGCGCGGTGATGCGAATCAGTACCGGCGTGTCCGTCTCGTCGGTCTTGACGTTCGCGGTCATGAACACGGGCAGCCGACGCCGATCGGAGGTCACGAAATCGATCGCAATGCCGTCGAGCTGGCCGGACATCCGCAGAATCGGACCGAAATGGGTCTCGTAGTGGATCCGGCCACCGGCGGTGAGAAGTTGGGTGAAGTCGGTCCCGATCAGGGCGTCGACGTCGAAGCCGAGCCAGTTCGCCAGCGTCGAGTTCAGTCTCACGATCCGCATGTCCGGAAGAACCGACAGATAGCCGCAGGGCGCGTTCTCGTACAGGTCCTCGATGTCGAGCTCGTTGATCACGACGATCTCACGAAGGTCGCAATCGCCTCGGCGGTCTGCTCGGGTTCGGTGACGTGCGGGCAGTGCCCGCTGGCGTCGAGGGTCTGCAGAGTGCTGCCGGCGATGTGTTCGTGAACGTATCGGCCGACCTGAGGCGGGGCCAGCGAATCCCGCGCACAGTCGACGATCATCGTGGGCAGGGCAACCCCGGCCAGATCAGCGCGATTGTCGGACAGGAAGGTGGTGCGGGCGAACACCCGTGCGCACTCGGGATCGGTTCGGCAGAAGCTCGCCGTCCACATGTTCTCGAGATCCGGTCGATCCGGCGCATTCACCACGATCGGTGCCATCGATGCGGACCAGCCGAGATAGTTGCTGTCCAACGACTCGAGCAACTCGTCGATGTCCTCACGGCTGAACCCACCGCGGTAGTCACCGTCGTCGATGTACCGGGGGGACGGCGTCAGGAGAAAGAGCTTTCTGAATCTTTCGGGAGCCGCCTGGACCGCGAGAACACCCATCATCGACGCCACCGAGTGACCGACGAACGTCACGTCACGAAGATCGAGTTCCTCGACGATGTCGACGATGTCGCGGGCGTAGGCATCCAACGGCGCGTACTTGTCGGCATCCCACGCCGAGGGGTCCGACGCTCCGGACCCGACGTGATCGAAGAGCACGACCGAGAAATCCGGAGCCAGAATATCGGTCACCGAACGCCACAGAGTCTGGTCGCAACCGAACCCGTGAGCGAGCATCACCACAGGGCCGTCGGCAGCCCCGACGACCCGAACGTTGTTCCTGATGCGCGCACTCACCCGCACAGTGTGTCATCTGCCTCCGACGCCGGGGAGTGAGACTGCTCCGACGGGGTATGGCCTCTGTCTACAGAAACGAGAATCTCATGCGAGTGCTGGTCACCGGCGCAACCGGATACATCGGGTCTCGGCTGATCCCCGTGCTCCTCGAGCAGGGGCACGACGTGCACGCTGCCATGCGCGATCCGAGTAAGAAGTCGCGCTTCGCGTGGGGCGCTCACGTCACCGCGGTGCACTTCGACCTCGACGATCACGAGACCTTCGACACCGCGACCGAGAATGTGGACGCCGTCGTCTATCTGGTGCACTCGATGGACGAGGGCGATTTCGTCGAGAAGGATCGCCACGCCGCGCAGTCCATGGCCGCCGCCGCGGAGCGCAACGGCCTGCGCCGCATCGTCTACCTCTCCGGCCTCATCCCCGACGACGGCACCCCGTTGTCCGATCATCTGCGCTCTCGCCTCCAGGTCGAGGAGACGTTCCTCGACAGTTCCGTCGACGCCACCGTGCTGCGGGCGGCGATCATTCTCGGTTCGGGATCGACCTCCTTCGAGCTGGTGCGACGGATGACCGAGCGTCTGCCCCTCACGCCCATCCCGACGTGGATGCGCAGGCAGGTGCAGCCCATCGCCGTCGTCGATGTGGTCGCCATCATCGCCCGTGCCCTCGGCGACACCGCACGCCCGGGAACGTTCGACATCGGCGGAACCGAGACGATGAGCTACCCGGAGTTGCTGAAGGCGTACGGCAGCGTTGCCGGTCTGCGTCGCGTACAGATTCCGGTTCCGCTGTTGCCGACCGGCCTGGTGGGGCGCGCCGTCGCCACCATCACCGCCATGCCTCCTGGCACGGTGATCTCGTTGGTGGACAGCCTCACCCACGACATGGTGGTGCGCCGTGGGAACGCGGCAACGGAGGTGTTCGCCGAGCCCGGCACGTCACTGATGAGCGTCCGGGAGGCCCTGGAGCGTTCGATCACCGTGACCGCCGAGGAGGGCACCGATGCCCACGCGGATCCCCAGGCTGCCGCCGACACCGATCCCGAGTGGGCAGGCGGAGTCGTCGACATCGTGGACGGCCGTGTGCGGCAACGGCCGTCGGGAATTCTGGGAAAGGCTCAGCTGGGGGCGACCCGGTAGACGCGCTCGGGAGAGTAGGTCGACTAGGCGAAATCGACGACCGACACTTCTCCCCCGCGTTCTTTCGCGTCGTACATGGCGGCATCGGCTCGGTGCAGTAGTTCGTCGAGACGAAGCCGGCGATCGGTGGTCGGCGTCCAGGCGATTCCGATACTCGTACTGATGCCGATGCCATCGAGGTCGAACGACCTCAACACCGAGCAGCCCGAGACGAAAGTGTCGAGCTCGTCGCGATCCGCGGGGAAGACGACTGCCACGAACTCGTCCCCACCGAGGCGTGCGGCCACGTCCGTCGGTCCGATCGCCGTCCTGAGCCGGTCGGCGACCGACCGTAGGGCCGCGTCGCCCAGGCTGTGTCCACCACGGTCGTTGAGCAGTTTGAACCGGTCGACGTCGATCACCGCCACTCCGATCAGGGGTGGCGTGGGAGTTTCGGCAAGTCTCTCGTCGACAGCCGAGTACATGCCTCGTCGGTTGAGCAGTCGGGTCAGCGGGTCGAGGCGCGCGTGGACGGCGGTCGCGCGTATCGATCGTCGAGCGGTCTCGAGGATCGCCTGGATCACCAGCGGAAGGACCACAACCGAAGACAGCGCAGGGGCGAAGTAGATGTAGAGATCGAAAACGCCCACATCTTCGGTCTGCACGCCCCAGACCGTGAAGCCTGCGATAACGACGCCGGCGAAAGCACAGTGCGCCGCCAAGATGCGCCAACCCAGTAGAAATGCGATGAACACGCCGACCAAACCCATGTGGATGGTGGCGCACAACCGAGCGGGAGACCCCGTGGTCAGTGCGGCGGCCACGACTACGCTGACGTCCGCCCATGCGACGAATGCGATGGCAGCGCGGTAGCCAGGCCACGGCCGCAGGAACCACCACGCCCCCACCACCGCTGCGGACGCCATGACTGCGCCGTGGACCGACCGCGCCAGGAGTCCCTCGGGCCCGAGCGGATGCACTTGCACGATGACACCGAGAATCACCATGGACATGCACAGCGCACAGATCGCATATCTGAGCACTCGCAGCTGGCCGGTCGATTCCAGCGCGCGGGTAGCGAACGCGAACTCGGCTTCTCCGACACCGCGACGGCTCTGCTCAGGCATCGGATTCGATCGCCTTCCGTCGGCGTGCGAGCGGCCCGAGTCGAGGACGTGCCGCGCTGTGCGGCAATGGTAAGCCACGGAGTTCTCGAAAGATTCGAAACAACGGCCGTGGAAGCGGAGCTACCCGAGGGTGTCGTAGTGGTGCGACCAGGGCGCTGCTCGTTCCCACTGACCCGCGAGTTGGACGAGCAACCCCTCGCCGCCGAGCGGAGCGGTGAAGTGTGCACCCATCGGAAGACCGCTCGGCGTCCAGTACCCGGGTAGTGACAGCGCGGGACGCCCTGTGACGTTGGCCAATTGGGTGTACGGAATCCACGAGATGTTGTCGTCGATCATCTGATCGACGATGCCGGTGTGCCGAAGCAAGCCAGCGGTTCTACTGCGCAACAACAAGTCCGACGCAAACTCCAGCGGCTTCGCAAGGTCGAATGCGCCCACTTTCGGCGGTAGTTCCGCAACGGTGGGCGTCAACAGCAGGTCATAGGTCTCGAAGTAGGTGGCCAGTGCCCGTACGTGCACGTGGCGACCTTCCACCGCCTGGAGGTAGTCGACGCCTCCTGCAGATCTCCCCAGAGCCGCCATGATCCGCGTATCGCGCTCGAAAGAGTCGTCACCGCAACCGGTTCGACGCTTGACCTCATCCAACTCGTAGGCCAGGTAGGTGAACCAGGCCAACAGGAATTCTCGGTTGAGGCTCGCGTCGTCGTACGGCGGGGCGTCGAGAAGTTCGACGGTGTGGCCCAGGTCGGTCAGGGTTCTCGCAGCCGATTCCATCGCGGCAACGGCCTGCGGATCCGGCGTCGGATTCACCGACGTCACCGCATACATACCTATACGTAAAGGCTTCGGGTCCTTGCTCGTCAGAGACAGGAAGCTGCCCTCCGGACGGGCCGGCAGGTAGCCGGACGTCGCCTCCCCGCCTGCCAGCACGTCGAGCATCGCGGCGGTGTCGCGTACCGATCTGGACACCACTCCGTTCACGGCTGCTCCGTGCATCGCCTCGCCGAAGGTGGGACCCGACGGCACCAGCCCACGGCCGGGCTTGAGTCCGACGAGTCCACAGCACGACGACGGAATGCGAATGGAACCCCCGCCGTCGCTCGCCCCTGCCACCGCGGCGATGCCGGCAGCGACCGCGGCGGCCGACCCGCCCGAGGAACCACCGGGAGTTCTGCTGCGATCCCACGGATTTCGCGCCGGACCGAACACCGTCGGCTCGGTGATTCCCTTCGCGCCGAACTCCGGTGTGTTGGTCTTGCCGAAGATGACGAGGCCGGCATCGAGCCAGCGCTGCACCACAGTTGAGTGCTCGGGCATCGGCAGATCCCGCAACGCACGAGATCCACTCGCAGTGGGCAACCCGGCATAGTCCTGCGAGAGATCCTTGATCAGAAACGGTACGCCCGCGAACGGACCCTCGAGCGTTCCTGTTACCTGCTCGTTCGCCTGCTCCGACATGAGTCGCACGATGGAATTGAGCGATGGATCGACCGATTCGGCCTGCGCCAGAGCACAATCGAGCAACTGCCGGGGCGTCACCTCGCCGTCGGCCACCAGTTTCGCCAGGCCGAGACCGTCGTGCTGTCGATACTCGTCGATGCGCATGAAGTCAGCCTAATTCCCAGCACCGCCACCGGGTGTCGAACTCGCAGTTATGGATGGATTCCGGGCCTATCCTCTCCACAACTGCGAGTTCGGCAGGTCTCAGAACGGGAACGTATGCGCGTGGTCTCGCACGGTGAGCCACTGCCACTGCGTGAACTCGTCCCAACTGCTCTGAGTTCCGAATCGAGCGCCGTTGCCCGAGGCCCCGGTTCCCCCGAAGGGCGCGTACGCGTCGTTGTTGAGGGTTTGATCGTTGACGTGGACGATTCCTGTGGTCAGGCGGTCGGCCAGATGCCTGCCCCGATCGGCCGATCCGGTCTGGATCGCGGCCACCAGACCGTATTCGGTGTCGTTGGCGACGGCAACCGCCTCGTCCTCGTCGCGCACCACGACGACGGGGGCCACCGGCCCGAATATCTCTTCCCGGAAGGCCGCCATCGACGACGTGACTCCCGCGAGAACGGTTGGCTCGTAGAACAATTCGCGATGCTTGCCGCCGGCGCGAACCTCCGCTCCGGCCGCCACGGTCTCGGAGACGATGCGGTCGACGTTCTTCAGCTGCGTCTCGTTGATCAGCGGTCCGAGTGCTACCTGCTCGGTGAACGGGTTACCCACCGGAAGGTTCTTCGCCCGAGCGGCAAGGCGATCGAGGTACTCGTCTGCGACGGACTCGAGCACGATATGTCGGCCTGCTGTCATACACACCTGCCCCTGGTGCAGGAACGATCCCCACGCGCCTGCGGAACTGGCTGCTTCCAGATCGGCGTCGTCCAGGACGATCAGTGCGTTGTTGCCACCGAGTTCGAGGGAGACGCGCTTGAGCGTGCGGCCTGCTGCCTCACCGACTTTTCGGCCGACAGCCGTGGATCCGGTGAACGAGACCATGCCGATGCCCGGATGCTCGGCCACCGCGGCCCCGGGCTCGGCGTCACCCGGCAGCACGTGGAACAGGCCCTCCGGAACTCCGGCCTCCTCGAACAGCCGCGCGAACAGTACCCCGCCGGATACCGCGGTCTGCACGTCGGGCTTGAGGACGACGGCATTGCCGAGGGCCAGAGCAGGAGCCACGGCGCGAATCGACAGGATCTGCGGAAAATTCCACGGGCTGATGACACCGACGACGCCGATCGGCACGCGACGGCCGACGCTCGAACGCCCGGCCTCGCTGGTGGGCAACAGATGGCCGTAGGGCTGGGTGGGCAGCGCCGCCGCTTCCCACAGTTCGCTCAACACTAGTCCGACCTCGAAGGCGGCCTTCCCCGGTACCGACCCGCCCTCACGGATGAGCCATTCCTCGAACTCGCCGCGGTGGGCCTCCAGCACCTTGGCGACCTCTCGGATCACGGCCGCACGCTCGTGTCCCGGTGTTGCCGCCCACGCCGGTTGCGCAGCGCGAGCCCTGGCCACGGCGTCGTCGACGTCGGCGGCATTCGCCAGACCGATCTCGCCCAAACTCGCACCGGTCGCCGGCTCGACGGTGGTCGTGGTCCCGCCACCACCGGTACGCCAACCGCCGCTGTAGATCTGGCCGTTCCAGTCGGTACCCAACAGAGTGTTGCTCATGCCCATTCTCTTCTCTCTCGTACTCGTTGTCTCGAAATACTCTGCAGCTCAGCCGATCAGATCGGCAGCCTTCTCGGCGACCATGACCGTCGCAGCATTGGTGTTGACGCACACGACCCTCGGGATCACGGATGCATCGACGACGCGCAGGCCGTCGATACCGTGTACCCGAAGGTCCGGACCGACGACGGAATCCGGGCCTGTTCCCATGGCGCAGGTACCCACCGGGTGGTAGTAGGTCCCCGTGCCACGGGCGATGTAATCCCGTAGTGCTGCATCGGATTCGACTTCGGCACCGGGAAGTACCTCGGTCAGACCCCACGCGGCGAATGCGTCGGTCGCCGCGATCGTGCGGGCCACCGCAATGGCGTCGACCAGACGATCCACGTCCGAGGTCTCGGCCAGATAGGCCGGGTCGATCAGGGGCAGATCGTCCGGATCCGCCGATGCCAATCGGACACTGCCGCGACTGTCGGGCACAGTGGTGACACCGAACGTGATGCTGTTCTCCGGAGCGACCAGGGACGGCTGATGGAACGGCACGTGGATGAACATCAACTGCATGTCCGGACCGTCGAGTACGTCGTCGCTGCGCCACAGCATGGACACCTCGGCGTGATTGGTCGACGCAGGCGGAATCGGTTGCGCTGCTTCGTAGACGACGCTGCACAGGGGATGGTCGTGCAAGTTCCGTCCCACACCGGGCAGATCATGGACGACGGCGATGCCCAGCTCGTGAAGTTCCTCGGCCGGTCCGATTCCGGACAGCAGCAGCAATCGTGGTGAATCCACGGCACCGGCGCTCAGAACGATCTCGTGCCGAGCCGACGCCGTCATCGACTCCCCGTCACGTCGGTACCTCACCGCGACGCAGCGGCCGTCCTCGACGACGAGGGACTGCGCCCTCGATCCGGTCGATACGGTCAGGTTGGGTCGATGCGCTTCGACGGGTGCCAGATAGGCCGAAGCCACGCTGAGACGAGCACCGTCCGAGATGGCCAGATCGTGCCACCCTGCACCTTCCTGCTCGGTACCGTTGAAGTCGTCGGTGATCGGATGGCCGGCCTCGGCCGCCGCATCGAGAAAGGTCTGCGACACCGGGTTCGGCGAGGACGACGGTGCGGGACGCAACGGACCCTTGTCGCCGCGAACCTTGGCGTCCGCGCCGATCACCGTCTCGGACTTCATGAAGTACGGCAGCACTGCATCGTAGGACCATGATTCACCCGCGACCTGTGCCCAGGTGTCGAAGTCGTTGCGGTGACCTCGGAGGTGGACCATGGCGTTGATGGAACTGCTGCCGCCGAGGGTGTGCCCGCGGGGCCAATTGTGCGCAGCGCCTCCGGCGCACGGCTGCGGAACCGTGTCGTAGGCGTAGTCGACATCGGTTCCCCACAGTGACGGCCAGGCGGGCGGCACCGTGAGGTCCGGGTGATCGTCGCGGCCACCGCTCTCGAGCAACAACACTGTCACATCCGGGTTTTCACTGAGTCGTGACGCGAGTACACAGCCGGCGGATCCGCCACCGACGATCACGTAATCGAATGCTTCGTCCATCGTCTTCAATCCCTTCGAAGTGACCGGCCCCACACCGGTAGGCCTCCAGTGTGCGCAGCGAGCCGACGACGCGATTGACGATTTCCGACACAGTTCTTGTCGATATCCGCCGAATATCGCCGGATCCGTTGTTGGACAGATATGTTCGCAGAATCGAGGTCAGCGAAGTGCGGAACGTTCCGCAGCTGGACTGATGCCGAATCTGCGCTTGTACAGGCGACTGAAGTGCGCTGCATCGGAGAAGCACCAGCGGCCGGCCACAGCGCCGACGGTAGACCTCACTGCTCGGGACGCGAGGAGGTCTCGCCTGGCACCGTCGAGCCTCATCTCCCGAATAGTTGCTGTGACAGTTGTGGTTTCGCCGACGAAGAGCCTGTCGAGGCTACGCGAGGACATCGCCAGCGCGGCCGCGACGGAGTGATGACACAGACCGGGGTCGAGGAGATGCTGCTCGATGTAGGTCAGGACGGCGAGTTTCCTCGCCTGCTCTCCCGGTCCCTCGACGTCGATGTGCGCGTCGACGGTCAGGGCACTGCCGATGAGGCTGAGACCGGCATCGGCGAAGCGCAGAGCCGAGCCGGGATCGACCGAGTCCTTCTCCGTCTGTCCCAGTGCCGCTCGTACGAAGGACTCGAGTACAGCGCCGGGACCGGCACCGATGTCGTGCGGGCGCTGCATCGCGGCATCGATCAACTTCTGCGGTAGCCGAAGCGCGTCGGGAGGGAACACCATCACCGCACAACGCCACTCGCCCTCGAGTCGAAGATCGTACGCTTTTCGGGTGTCGTAGAGACCGAACTGTCCAGGACGAAGAGCCAGTTCGTTGTCGCCTTGGCGAACCAGAGCCCGACCCTGCAGCTGCACACAGACTTTCACCGCATCGGTGGGTCGTCTGCGCACAGCCGATCGCGTTCGTCGCACCGTCTGCGGCGAACCGCCGACCTCGAACGTGCCCAGCTCACCGATCGTGACGCCCTCGATCGACCCGGTCAACGGGCGATCGTCGATATGCTCGGGTACGAGCCCGGCGAACACATCGCCGAGCTCGTACCGCCACTGCTCACCCTGCCAGGACACGATTCACCCCGTGGAGATGTCCGAAGGGTGCCCGGCGAGCGGAGTCACGTCGATGCTCATGTACGGAAACAGCGGTAGATTCCACAGAATCTCGTGAAGTCGCTCGTTGTCTCGCACGTCGAAGATGCTCAGATTCGAGTACTGGCCCACCAGTCGCCAGATGCTCACCCATTCGCCGTCGCGCTGCAACTGCTGCGAGTAGGCCTTCTCCCGTGCGAGAGTGTCGGTTCGCACGTCCGCATCGAGATTCTGCGGGAGCGCGACGTCCATCTTCACTGCAAAAAGCATGCCGCTCAGGCCTTGTCGAGAACGAAGTCGTACGTGACTTCCTGTCCGCCGTCGACATCGCTCGGGTCGAGAATGAGCTCGGGCTTGACCGCACTCGCGACGTCGTCGTCGTTGTGTGCGTCACCGGGGAAATAGAGTTGGGTGGTGATCTGCTGGTGTCCTGCTGCCGCGACCTTGAGGTGCAGGTGCGCCGGACGCCACGGGTGCCACCCGGCCGCGGAGATCAGATTTCCACACGCTCCGTCGGTCGGAATCTGGTACGGCGCGGGCTTCATGGTGTGAATCCAGAACTGTCCCTGATCATCTGCAGTGACCGTGCCGCGCAGGTTCCACTCCGGGATGCCGGGTGCGAACTGAGAGTAGAAGCCGTCGGCGTCGGCATGCCAGATCTCGATGACCGCATGCGGCAGCGCGGCACCGTCGACGCCGCGCACCTGCCCCTTGAACAGGAGTGGGGTGCCTTTCTCCCCATCGCGGGTGGGCAGGATCGCCGCGGAACCGAGTTCGGGGGCATCGGGAACGTAGTAGGGGCCCTCGATCGTGCCCTTGCTGCCCTCACGCGACTCTCCGGCCACCTCCTCGACGACGTGTTCGACCCACACGTCGAGGAAGAGCGGCCACTCCCCGGTCTCACCGACGTTGATCAGCCATGCCTTGAGGGCGTTGTACTCCTCGTAGGTGACCTTGTGTTCGCGGACCGTGTCGTGGATTGCCGAAATCACCTGACGGGCGAGCAGACTCACGCGTTCGGGCGGGGTGTCGGCAGCGGCCTGCTTGTCGGAGGTGAAGCGCTGGGTGGCGTTCGCACCCGACGCGGCAGCTGTTGCCACCTCGGCGGGGAGGTCTGTCGTTGCTGCGTGGTCGATGCTCATGGTGAACTCCTTGTGTCTGGTACGTGTTATCGGAGGCTGAAAATCACTGGTCGGTGCGGTATTTCGCGAGTTTGTCCGGGTCGATGCGCACGCCAAGTCCCGATCCCGGCAAGACACCGAGCGCACCGTCGCGAATCTCGAGACTCTCGGTGAGCAGGTCGTCGCTCATGTCGAGGAAGTTGGACAGCTCGCCGGCTCGACGCGATGTCAGGTCGAACGCCGCGCCGAAGGCAACCGTGCAGGCCGTGCCGAGCTGTCCGTCGATCTGGTTCCCCATCACCACGTCGACGCCGAGGCCCTCGCACAGGTGGTGGGTCCGCTGCGACGTGGTGAATCCGGTGCGGGCGGTCTTGATGCTCACCGCGGTCGCCGATCCGCCGAGAATTTCGCGGGTGACTTCGGCCGGGGTGGTCGCGGATTCGTCTGCTACGAAGGGGATGTCGAGTTGCTGGACGAGCCAGCGGCGGCCGAGGACGTCGTCGGCCGGGCACAGTTCCTCGGCGAGAGTGAGCCCCAGATCCGACATCTCTTTCATGGCACGCGCCGATTCGGCGGCGGTCCAGCCTCGATTGCCGTCCACGTAGAGTTCGACGCCGTCGCCCAGTCCTTCTCGCAGAGCACGGACGACTGCTGTGTCGAGGTCGACGGGCCGACGGCCGACCTTGACCTTGAAGACCTCGATTCCGTATGTCTCCCGCATCCTGGTGGCTTCGTCGACCATCGCAGCCGGCGTATCGAACCCGAGCATGTGGCTCACTCGCATCCGGTCGGTGTATCCGCCGAGCAATTCGGTGACGGGTAGGTCGAGGGTCTGCCCCAGGGCATCCCAGATGGCCATGTCCACTGCCGACTTCGCAACCGGATTGCCAACGGTACGAGCCATTTTCGCGTGCACCACCTCGCGCTCGACGAGGGTGAGGCCGACGATTGCGGGCGCGAAGAGGGTCTCGATCACCGCAGCCACTCCACGCTGGGTCTCGCCGTAGGTGAAGGGCCGGGGCGGAGCGTCGGCGATACCGACCACACCGTCGTCGGTGTGAACCCGAACGAGTACGTGCTCGGCCGCGTGAACCTCACCGCTGGCGAACTTCAGCGGCTTCCGGTAGGGGATCGAATACGGGACAGCCTCGACTGCGACGATCTTCATGACATGTCCTTCGGCTGAGCAAACGGTACGGATGGTTCGAGTCGAGGGAGCACTCCTGCGTCCTCGAGGGCACCGACAAGCGCATCGACGAGTGCCGACGGCCGATCTCGGCACCAGGCCAACGCCAGATCGATAGTGCTCGCGCCGGCGATGTCGCGGAACACGACGCCGTTCAACTGCAGAGCGCGGACGGATTCGGGAACCAACGCCACGCCCAATCCGGCCGCGACGAGCGCGAGCAACACCGAGGTGTCCGGGGCCTCGTGCTCGCGCCTCGGGCTGAAGCCCGCAGCGCGACAGCTCGTCACCACGGCTTCGTTGACCACCGAATGCGTGTCGGCGTACATGACGAAGTCCTCGTAGGCGAGATCGGCGACGTCGAGCGCCGGTTCGGTGGAGAACCGGTGATCGACGGGCAACGCGAGCACCAACGATTCCGTGGTGATCGTGCGCAACACCAGATCGTCACCCGCAACGGGAGGACGTAGCACCGCTATGTCCAGATGTTCCGAGCGCAGACCGTCCACCTGCGCCGGGGTGAGTAGGTCCCCGTGAATTTCCAGGGCAATGCCGGGCAGCCTCTGCTTGATCGCGCGTGCGATCGGCGGCAGTTGGTCGAAGGCAGCTGTGCCGGTGAAACCTATGCGCACCAGTCCGTATCGGCCGTCGGCGATCCTGCGCACTCCCCGCGCACTCTGCTCGAGATTGTCCAGGTTGCGCAGCGTCTCTCGATAGAAGAACTCCCCGGCCGGAGTCAGGCTCACCTGACGGGTCGTCCTGGCCAGCAGCGTCACACCCAACTCGGCCTCCAACTGACGCACCGATTGCGACAGCGCCGGCTGAGCCAGGTGCAACCTCGTAGCGGCTTGCCCGAAGTGCCGAGTCTCGGCAACGGCTACGAAGTGGTAGAGGTGCCGAAGTTCCATGACCGAGCCTCTCTGTGCATGGTGGGTGACCCTGACCACAGTAGGGATGGAATCCATCGTTGACAAAGACCTATTTTCGACTGATTGATAAGCAACAGCGATCAATGGTCACCCAGGTTGGGCCTAGGCAAAGCCCTGGTGTGACGGCGACCACTCCCTGACACAGTCGCTTGTAATCGAACTCGAAGCGCCTGGAGGAACCCGATATGACCGACATGCTGGATCACGTACAGAACACGATCGACAGCGCGGTGATCGACGACGTCGCGGCGGGCATCTACCGCGCCAACCGCAGCATCTTCACCGACGAGGAGGTCTTCGAGCTCGAGATGAAGCACATCTTCGAGGGCAACTGGATCTACCTCGCCCACGAGAGTCAGCTCCCGAACAACGGCGACTACTTCACCGTGCACATGGGCCGTCAACCCGTCGTGATCACCCGCGACAAGGACGGTGAACTGCACTGCCTCATCAACGCCTGCGCGCACCGCGGTGCGATGCTGTGCCGACGCAAGACCGACAACCGCACCACGCTCACCTGCCCCTTCCACGGCTGGACGTTCCGTAACGACGGCACTCTGCTCAAGGTCAAGGATCCCGACGGTGCCGGCTACCCCGACACGTTCGACGTCGACGGTTCGCACAACCTCACCAAGGTCCCTCGCTTCGAGAGCTACCGCGGCTTCCTCTTCGCCAGCCTCAACGACGATGTCTCGACCCTCGCCGAGCACCTCGGTGACACGACGAAGGTCATCGACATGCTGGTCGACCAGTCTCCCGAGGGCCTCGAAGTTCTGCGCGGGTCCTCGTCGTACACCTTCGACGGAAACTGGAAAGTGCAGGCGGAGAACGGTGCCGACGGTTATCACGTCAGCGCCGTGCACTGGAACTACGCCGCGACCACCTCGCGCCGCAACAACGGCGAATCGAAGAACACCACCAAGGCGCTCGACGCAGGTGGCTGGGGCAAGTCCGGCGGCGGCTACTGGTCCTACCCCAACGGCCATCTCTGCCTGTGGACCTGGGCGGCCAACCCTCAGGACCGCCCGCTGTGGGACCAGATGGACTCGCTGAAGGAGAAGTTCGGCGACGCCAAGGGCGAATTCATGGTGAAGGGTTCACGCAACCTGTGCCTGTACCCGAACGTCTACCTGATGGATCAGTTCAGCACGCAGATCCGGCACTTCCGGCCGATCGCGCCCAACAAGACCGAGGTCACCATCTACTGCATCGCACCCAAGGGTGAGAGCAAAGAGGCTCGCGCACATCGCATCCGGCAGTACGAGGACTTCTTCAACGCCTCCGGCATGGCGACCCCCGACGACCTGGAAGAGTTCCGCTCGTGCCAGCTGACGTTCCAGGCGACCAATGCGCCGTGGAACGACATGAGCCGCGGCGCGGAGCACTGGCTCACCGGACCCGATCCGGTGGCCGAGGCACTCGACATGCCCGGTGTCATCTCGGCGGGTGTCAAGAACGAAGACGAGGGCCTGTTCCCCGTTCAACACGGCTACTGGCGCACGACACTGCTCGCTGCTCTCGACAAGCAGCGCGCAGCCGATTCCGCACCCACTGCAGCACAGGAGGTCTGACATGACTGCCACCGTCGACAACACCGACAGCCGGCAGACCGCCCCGGCTCGGCTGATCACCCAGTCCTCCATCGAGCAGTTCCTCTACCGCGAAGCGCGCTACCTCGACGATCGCGAGTTCGAGAAGTGGCTCACATGCTACGCGGACGACGTCGAATACTGGATGCCCTGCTGGGACGACAACGACCTGCTCACCGAGGATCCTCAGACCGACATCTCGCTGATCTACTACGAGAACAAGGGTGGCCTGGAAGACCGCGTGTTCCGCATCCGTACCGAACGTTCCAGTGCCACATCGATACCCGAGCCGCGGACCAGTCACAACATCAGCAACGTCGAGGTCATCGAACGTCGAGGAGATATCGTCGACGTCCGATTCAACTGGCACACCATGTATTTCCGGTACAAGACCATCGATCCGTATTACGGAACCTCGTTCTACACGATCGACTTCTCCGGCGACTCGCCACTCATCCGGCGCAAGACCGTGGTGCTGAAGAACGACTACATCCACCACGTCGTCGACATCTATCACTTCTGATCGACCTGCCGTAATCCCGAGGAGTTCCATCGTGAGTCATTCCGTCGCACTGTCCTTCGAGGACGGCGTCACCCGCTTCATCACGTGCGAGGACGAACAGACCGTCGCCGACGCCGCGTACCGCTCGCGGATCAACATCCCTCTCGACTGCCGGGACGGCGCGTGCGGAACCTGCAAGGCTCTGTGCGAATCGGGTGAGTACGACGGCGGTACCTACCTCGACGACGCGCTCTCGCAGTCGGAATCGGACGAGGGCTACTGCCTGCCCTGCAGCATGAAGCCCACGTCCGATCTGGTGCTGCAGATCGCCAGCACCTCGGCGGTGGCGAAAACCCGAGCGGCAAGCCATGACACGGTCGTGACCGCCGTGGAGAAACTCACTCCCACGACGGTCAGGCTCGCTGTCGAGGCACCGGCAGGTGGCACGCTCGCCTTCCTTCCCGGCCAGTACGTCAACATCACCGTCCCCGGCTCCGAGGAAACCCGGTCCTACTCCTTCAGCTGCGTCTCCGGATCGGACGAGTTGGAATTCCTGGTCAAGCTCACCCCGGGTGGACTGATGTCCACCTACCTGAGCGACACGGCGGCCGTGGGCGACAAGATCTCGTTCACCGGCCCACACGGTAGCTTCTTTCTGCGCGAGGCCCAGCGACCTGCACTGCTGCTGGCCGGCGGCACCGGGTTGGCTCCGATCCTGTCGATACTGCGCACCATGGCGGCCGAATCCAGCACTCGTTCCGTGCATCTCGTGTACGGCGTCGGCACCGACGACGACGTCGTCCAGCTGGACGAGCTCGCTGGCCTGGCCTCGACATTGGACGCATTCACGTGGGATCACTGTGTCTCGGACCCCTCGACCACCGCTGCGAACAAGGGGTACGTCACTACCCTGTTGAACGACGCACACCTCAACGGCGGCGATGTCGCGGTCTACCTGTGCGGTCCGCCTCCCATGGTCGAGGCCGTCAGAACGCATTTCACCGAGGCCGGAATCGAACCGACCGGCTTCTACTACGAGAAGTTCGCGCCGTCCTCGGCAGCTGCGAAGGAGAGTCTCGACGACGACACCGATTCTGCGACAGAGGTTCTGGCGAACGACGACCGGACATCGACCATCGATGCGGCAGTCGCCACGGCCGATGCCGACGTCGTTCCTGCGGCGTCGGCGGATCTCGAACCCGCTCTCGATGGCAGGAGCATCTTCGGACGAGCGGTGTTCGGAAGTCGCGTGAAGGAACCCCTGCACAAGCGGGACACGGGCTTCTCTGCGTCCGACGAGGCGGAAACCATGCGCGCGATCGCAGGTCAGCGCGTCGCCGTGGTCGGCTCGACGGCCGACCAGGGCGGGTTGGACGAGGGCTCAGACCTGGTCCTGACTCCGGAGGCACACTCCGTTGCAGCGCAACGCATCTGGTCCTCACGAGATATCCAGCCGCTCGTCGTGCGGAGTTCCGAAGCTCCCCCGGTGTCTGCTTCGAGTTCGGGGTACGAGATCGGCGAGGAACATCCCTCCGTGCACGAGTCGGACGCGGTGTTCGAGGCCAGGCGCGCCCTCGAACTCGGTGCCCTCGAACTCGTGATCGGGCGACTGTCCTCGCAGCAGATCTCCGGATACCGACTGTTGGCCGAGACCACCACCCGCTACGTCGACGGCGATCGGTTCGTCGATGCCGCCGCGTACACCGAGACCAATGCCGCTTTTCACGATTACCTCTTCACCCAGACGGGCAACGAGCATCTGCTGCAGGCCTATCGGGCCCTCGGGGTCAAGGCTGCGATGGAGGAGGTGCTGCGCAACGCGACCTGGTGTGATCCGCTGTGCGCCCAAGATCACCTCGACATCGTCGACGCGTTCGAGGCCGGGGACCGTGAGCGCGCCCGAACGCTGATCGCCGATCACGCCGACCGCTCGAAAGCGACGATGAAACGCGCCATGCACGAATCCCGGTCGAACAAGCGCCCCAGGTTCGTCAGCCCTGGTCGGTTCGCCGGCAAGGTCGTGCTGATCACCGGCGCAGCCCAGGGCATCGGCGAATGCGTCGCCCGGCGCATCGGAGCCGAAGGCGGATCACTGATCCTGGCCGACCGGTCCGAGTTGGTCGAATCGCTCACCGAGGAGTTTCGGCACGACGGTGTCGACGCCACACCCGTTATCGCCGACCTCGAAACCTGGGAGGGCGCGTCATCGGTGGTCGACGCCGCACTCGCGGCACATGGACGCGTCGACGTGTCCATTCACGTCGTCGGCGGCACCATCTGGGCCAAACCGTTCGCCGAATACCCGCCCGAACAGATCGAGAAGGAGATCTCCCGGTCACTGTTCCCGACGCTGTGGTCATGCCGCGCCGTGATCCCACACATGATCGAACGCGGCGGCGGCACCATCGTCAATGTCTCCTCGGTCGCCACCCGCGGCATCCACCGGGTCCCCTACGCCGCAGCGAAGGGCGGCGTCAACGCGATCACCGCCACGCTCGCCCTCGAGGCAGCGCCGCACGGTGTTCGAGTGGTTGCCACCGCCCCCGGGGGTACCGAAGCACCGGCGCGACGAGTCGCCCGTGGCCCTGCGCCCTCGACCGAGCAGGAAAAGAACTGGTACCAGGCCATCGTCGATCAGACCGTGGAGTCCTCTCTGCTCAAGCGCTACGGAACACTCGACGAGCAAGCCGCAGCAATCTGCTTCCTCGCCTCCGACGAGGCGTCGTACATCACCGGCACCGTGCTCCCGGTGGCCGGCGGCGACCCGGGCTGAGTGATGACCGTGTTGGCTCGATCGCCGGACGCACTCTTCCGCCGCGGATACGGTGACGTCATGTCCCCCTCACCGTTGATCGGCCGCGGTGAACTGCTGGACGTCCTGGTTCGGGCGGTCGACGCCTCCGCGACGGCATCGGCTCTTGTGGTGCTGAACGGCCCGGCGGGCATCGGCGCATCGTCGATTCTGCGCGAGCTGGAGCGGACAGTCGACGCCGAAGTGCAGCGCACCGGTGCGGTGCCGTGGGAAGCACAGCTCCCGTTCGGCCTCGTCACCCAACTCGTACCCGGAAGCCGTGCCGACAGTTCCGACGCGGTCGAGTGGGGCAATCGAATCGCCGACGCGTTGCCTCCGGATCGTCCGACACTTCTGTTGATCGACGATGCGCAGGACGCCGACGCGGACTCGCTCCGTGCGCTCGCCTCCGCGGTCCGACACCACCGAGCAGCGGGCCTGGCGGTGGTGTGTACCCGAAAACCACTGCCCCAGGGCAACATCGAGGCCCATCGGGTTCTCGATCGCGCCGCCGACCTCTCGTTGGCCGTACCGGCAATGACGGTGTCGGCCGTTGCCGAACTCGCCGCACTACAGGGGATCATCCTGTCACCGTCCTCGACTGCTCACCTGACACGTCACACCGGTGGACGTCCTCGACACGTCTTGGCGCTGCTGGACGAGGTGCCGCGCGAGAGCTGGAAGGGTGTTCGACCCGACCTCCCTGCGCCCGCCTTCGTCGAGGCAGACGTTCGGACCACTCTCGCTCTCTGCACGGACGAAGCTCGACGTCTGGTGTCGGCCGTCGCCGTTCTCGAAGACGGCCGACCGTTGACCACGGTGTGCGAGGTCGCCGGCATCGACGATCCCTGGCCTGCTGTCGATCTCGCAGAACAGTTCGCACTGGTGACCGTCCGACGCAGCTCCGCGGCGACCATCCTCGAGGTTCACGATCCAGCGGTCCGAGCCGCGGTGCTCGCGACGATGAGCAGAGTCGAGCGCGCACAGGTACATCGAGCTGCCGCCGCAGCCGAGGCCGACCCGGCCGATCGGCTGGCGCACCTGGTCGAAGCGTCGCCACTACCCGATCCGCTGCTGTCGGACCGCTTGGACGCCCTGGCCGCGACCCGTGCCGGGATAGGCGAATGGGCAACGGCAGCACGCCTTTACCTGCTGTCGAGTAGGTCCACCCAGGAACCGCACGCACGCGAGGATCGTCTGGTTCGCGCGGTGGATGCACTGATCGGTGCCGGGGACATGCGCACTGCCTCGGATTACCTCGCCGAGATCGAAAGCCTGCGCGAGACCCCGACTCGCAATGCCGTTCTCGGCTATCTGGCAATACTGCGCGGCCGCCCCAACGAGGCCGAAGCTCGACTCACCCGGGCCTGGCAGCTGGTACGGACGCGGCACGAGCCCGAGGTCGCTGCCGTCATCTGCCATCGGCAGGTACTGCACAATCTGGCGCGCTGCGACGGTGCCAACCTCGTGCTGTGGGCCGATCGCGCAGTCGAACTCGTCGGAGCCGACCACGCAACAGCGGTGGAGGCGCAATCCATTCGTGGTCTCGGCCTGGCGGGCACCGGCCGGGTCGCCGAAGCACTGAGCAGCTATCGGGATCTGTGGGGCCACGCGAGCACCGGGGCCGTCGGACAACGGGTGCAGATGGGCGCAGGCTGGTTGCACTTCGCGACGGACCACATCGATCTCGCACGCTCCGAACTCGAAGCCGCAGCACCGACCGACTTTCTCGGTGGTTCGACCCGAATCTCGTTGTGGGCACACGGTTGGCTGGCGCGCACCTACTTCGTCACCGGCGAGTGGGATGCGGCCCTGCGGTTGGTCGCAGCGGGTTCCGACCTGGCCGACCGTTCCGGAGCCGCATTGATCGTTCCTCTGCTCCAGTGGACCGCCTCGCAGATCCACGCACTCCGCGGAGACTGGGAGGCCGCTGCGACCAGCGCACACCGCGGCGATTCCGGCGCTCGTGACTACGAGATCATGCGCGTGCCAGCGGCTCTCGGCCGAGCCGCCATCGCGGAGGCGCAAGCCGACTACGCCGGAGTTCTCCGCGCCCTTGCCCCGTTGACCGAGCAGTGGGCTCACGCCGATGTGTCCGAGCCCGGTTTCTGGGCGTGGCCCGACGTGTACGCCAATGCGCTGATAGTCGAGGGCCGACTGGAGCAGGCCGACGAATTCTTGATTCCGCACGAGGCGAGAGTGCGCGATCGTGGTCATCGCTCGGCACACGCGCGCCTGGCGTGCGCTCGTGGCCGGCTGCACGGCGCGATGGGCGATCTCGACTCTGCCCGAGCATCGTTCGAGGATGCACTCGCCTCGTTGGCACCGCTGCCCCTGACGTACGACCGCGCGCGAGTCAACTACGCCTACGGGCAGACCCTGCGCAGGGCCGGCAAGAGGCGCGAGGCCGATGCCGTCGTCAGCGCGGCACGCGAGGGTTATCTCGCACTGGGTGCCACCACGTACGTTCGACGGTGCGACCGTGAACTCAAAGCCGGTGGCGTGCATGCTGTTCTGAAGAACCGCGCACACGATGCTCTGACCCCGCAGGAAGACGCTGTCTCCGGCCTGGTCGCCACAGGAATGACCAATCGTGAGGTAGCAGCCGAGTTGTTCCTGTCGGTCAAGACCGTTCAGTTTCACCTGACCAGGGTGTACGCCAAGATGGGCATCCGTTCCAGGGCCGAATTGGCCGCTGCCCGTTCGACCGACGAATCCTCGACAACATGATTGGAGCACAACAAGTTTCGCAATGTCGAGGTAAGCACTAGGCAAAGCCCTGGTGTGACACGGCACACAGTTTGCGACAGTTGTCTCACCCGCTCGGCCGTCAGCGCCGATTCAGCTTCCCTGCGGTACTCCCTGACCGAAAAGGATCCCCGATGACTGCACCGGACTCCACCGCCACCACCAGTTGGGCCAGCGACCGACACCGCCGAAGCGTGCTGTGGATCGTCGCACTGTCCACTGCAGCAATTGTTTTCGACGGCTACGACCTCGTCGTCTACGGCACCGTACTGCCGACTCTGCTCGCCGATTCCGCCCAGCTGGGCGCGCTGGATCCGGAAACCGCAGGCGCACTCGGCTCCTATGCCTTGATCGGAGTCATGGTCGGGGCACTGACAGCCGGTGCCTTCGGTGATCGGATAGGTCGCCGCAGAACGATGTTGACGTGCATCGTCTGGTTCTCGGTCGGGATGGCGGCAACCGCACTGGCGCAGAACATCACGATGTTCGGCATTCTCCGGTTCCTGACCGGCATCGGAGTCGGCGGACTCGTCGCCACCGTCGGTGCCATGATTGCCGAATTCGCACCGCCCGGACGACGAAACCTGTTCAATGCCATCGTCTACAGCGGCATTCCGGCCGGCGGTGTGCTGGCATCACTGGCCGCGATCACCCTGCAGGATTCGATCGGCTGGCGCGGGCTGTTCTGGATCGGCGCACTCCCGTTGGTCGTACTGCTCCCCCTCGCCCTGCTGCGGATGCCGGAGTCCCCACGGTGGCTCCTGGCACACGGACGCGTCGACGATGCGCAGCAGATCTGCGCTCGGACCGGCATTCCGATGCCCGAGGCCGAGCCTGTCGTCGCCGGCGATCGCGTCGGGTTCGCCGCACTGGCCCGCAAACCACTGCTGCGCCCGACGGCCCTCCTCGGACTGATGAGCTTCTCCGGTCTTCTGCTGACCTACGGCCTCAACACCTGGCTGCCACAGATCATGTCCGAGGCCGGATACAACGCGAAGGGATCACTGTCGTTCCTGTTGGTCCTCAACGGCGGTGCCATCGTCGGCGGTCTGATTGCATCCCGTGTCGCCGACCGGACCGGACCGCAACGCGTCATTGCGGTCACGTTCTGTCTCGCCGCGCTGTCGTTGGTTCTGCTGACGCTGAACTTCCCACTCGGAGTCCTGCTCGTCGCCGTGGCAGGTGCAGGCATCGGTGCCATCGGTACCCAGGTGTTGATCTACGGATTCGTCTCGAACTACTACCCCACCACCGCCCGCGCCGCAGGTGTTGCATGGTGCGCCGGATTCGGGCGTCTCGGCGGCATCCTCGGGCCCCTGCTCGGCGGCATCTTGCTCGGTGCCGGCATCGCGTCGTCCACGGCGTTCTACATCTTTGCGGTCGTGGCCGTGCTCGGAGCTCTCGTCACCACCGCCGTTCCCGCTGTTCGGTCCCTGCGCCGATCCGATCCACAACCGAGCGAGCCAGTGAAAGTGGCTGAATGACCGACATTTTCGAGCGTCTCACCTCGAACGAACTGCCCGACCGTCGCCCGCCCGGTCTGCGTGCTCTGCGCGCCGACTTCGGCGGGCAGTACGTCGGCGCGGGTGCAACCGGTGTTCTGTTCAGCGCGACCGGGCCCGTTGCGGTCATCATCGGTGCCGCGACAGCCGGTTCGCTCACCGCCGCGCAGACGGCGTCATGGGTGTTCGGGGTGTTTGTGCTCAACGGCATCCTGACCGTGGTGGCGAGCTGGGCCTACCGGATGCCGCTGAGCTTCTTCTGGACCATTCCGGGCACCGTTCTGGTCGGTCAGTCGTTGGCCTCGCTGACCTGGCCGGAAGTCGTCGGGGCGTATCTCGCGACCGGGGTTCTCATCATCGTGCTCGGGGCCACCGGCGTCGTCTCGAAGCTGATGGCGTTTCTACCGCACAGCGTGGTGATGGCGATGGTGGCCGGCGCATTCCTGTCGTTCGGAACCGGACTCGTGCAGTCTGTTTCGTCCCACGTGCTCGTCGCAGGCAGCATGGTCGCGGCGTGGTTGGCCCTGACGCGATCCGATACGTGGTCGAAACGAATACCCCCGGTGCTCGCGGCATTGGTCGCCGGTCTCGCCGCTCTTGCGGTCACCGGCGGCTATATCCGGGTGAGCGGCCCCGCAGCAGAACTACCCCTGATCGGTCTGCCCGAACTCGTTGCGCCCTCGTTCAGTGGGGCAGCAATGGCGCAGTTGGTCATACCGCTTGCCATCACCGTGGTCGCAGTGCAGAACGGTCAGGGCGCTGCCGTCCTGAACTCTGCGGGCCATCGGCCCCCGATGACCGTCGTCACCATCGCCTGCGGCGTCTGGTCACTTCTGGTGGCTCCGCTGGGTGCGGTGTCGACATGTCTTGCCGGCCCGACCAACGCGCTGCTCGTTGCCGTCGGCGAACGGTCGCGGCAGTACATCGCCGGAATCACCTGCGGCGCTTTGGCCATCGTGGTGGGTGTGCTCGCTCCGCTACTGGTGCGTGGCCTGGCCGTGGTACCCGCAACATTCATCGCCGCACTTGCAGGCCTCGCCATGCTCGAAGCACTGCGCGGTGCATTCACGGCTGCATTCTCCGACCCGACCGGTCGCCCGGTGCTCGCGCCCCTGATCACCCTGCTGGTCACCATCTCCGGCACCGACGTCGGAGGCCTCGGTGCTCCGTTCTGGGGATTGGTCGCCGGTGTCGCGGTCACCTACGCCCTGGATCGTCGCAAGTGAGTTTCCCGCCAAAGGGGTCAGAATCCGATCGGTAATCCGGCGTAGTTCTCGGCCAGTCCCATCGCACCCGCTTCGCTGGAGGCCACCCACTTCAATTGCGAGAGTTGCAGTTGCGCATCGAAGGGGTCGTCGCCGGTATGCAGCATCGTCGTCATCCACCAGGAGAAGTGCGTGCAGCGCCAGACGCGACGAAGGGCGGTGTCGCTGTAGGCATTCGCTTTGTCGGCGTCGCCCTGTTTCAGCAATGCCGCCAATGCAGGCGCAAGCATTGCCACATCCGCCACCGCGAGGTTGAGACCCTTTGCGCCCGTGGGCGGAACGATGTGCGCGGCGTCTCCGGCGAGGAACAGATTCCCGTGTCGCATCGGGGTCTGCACGTAACTACGCATCGGCAGCACACTCTTCTCGGTAATCGGCCCCGGGTTCAGCGTCCACCCGTCCTGGCCGTGACCGAGCCTGGTGGCCAACGCATCCCAGATTCGATCGTCGGACCACGTGTCGATATCGGTACCGTTGGGCACCTGCAGATACAGCCGGCTGACCGTCGACGATCGCATGGAGTGCATCGCGAATCCGTCCTGATGCCAGGCGTAGATCAGCTCGTCCGTCGACGGCGCGACGTCGGCCAGGACGCCGAGCCAGGAGTACGGATACACCCGTTCCCAGGTGTTGCGCACCGAATCCGGCATCGCTGCGCGACTCGGCCCGAAGGAACCGTCGCAGCCGGCGATGACGTCGGCGTCGATCCGCATCGATGTTCCCGACGCGTCGGTGAACGTCACGAACGGTGCGTCGGACTCGACGTCGTGCAACGCGGTATCGGAGACGTCGTAGAAGATCTGCTGACCGGCCTTCTCGCGCGCGGCGACGAGGTCCTTGGTCACCTCGGTCTGCCCGTACACCCATACGCTTCGATCGACGAGGGTGCGAAAGTCGATGTGGTGCCGCTCTTCCGGCCACTGCAGGTAGATTCCGCGGTGCTCGTGGCCTTCGCGATGCAACCGTTCACCGAGGCCGTGGTCGTCGAGCAACTGGACCGTCGAATGTTCGAGAATGCCGGCGCGAATTCGGGAGAGCACGTATTCCTGTGTGCGCGACTCCATCAGAACGGAGTCGATTCCCTGCTCCCCGAGCAGGTGGGACAGCAGCAGACCCGCGGGCCCTGCACCGATGATGGCGACCTGTGTACGCATGAGTCGAGTACACCGCGCGTTCTGGCCGCGAACAAGGCGGTGTTTCCACTCAGTGAAAACCTGCCTCTCACCCCCGCAGGCTTCTCTCGATTCCTCGGGCGGCAACCTGCAGAGCGGCAACCATTCTGGCTCGATCACGGCCGATGCTCGGAACCACGATGCCCAGCGCAGCCACCACACTCTCGCCCTCGCCGCGGACCGGTACGGCCACCGAACACGCCCCCAACGTCATCTCCTCGACCGTCTGCGCATACCCCTCACGATGCACTCGGCGTAGTTCGACGTCCAACTTCCCCGGATGAGTGACGGTGTACGGGGTGATGCGGGCCAGGTTCCTCAGCACGCGATCGTGCACCTCGCGTGGGGCGTAGGCCAACAACACCTTGCCGACTCCGGTCGCATACAGAGGCAGGCGAGCTCCGACCCGGCTGACCGCTGGTACCGACGCGTGTCCGGCCAACCTGTCGAGATAGAGCACTTCGTCGCCGTCGCGGATGGCCAGATGCACCGTGGCGAGGGTCGCGCCGTAGATGTCGTGCAGAAACGGCGAGGCGACCTCTCGCAGATCGGCTTGATCCCGCGCCAGCAATCCCAACGTCCACAGTCGGCGTCCCACCACGTAGCGGCCGTCGTCGCCGCGGACGAGCGCGCCCCAATCGACCAGTTCACGCACCAGACGATGCGCGGTGGCAACGGGCAGATCGGCACCCTCGGCCAGTTCGGTCAGTGTCAGCGCAGGGGTCTTCTCGTCGAACACGGCCAGCAACGCCAACAGTCGCGAGGCCACAGAGGACCCGGGATTCCGCACGTTCCCAGCCATCAGCACGACGATAGCGCCACACCACCAACTTCCCGCTCAGGACGGGTTTCGCGCCACCCAGCCGTCGACGGACTCGGGGGTGCGGGGTTCGGGGCCGGTGTAGAGGGCGGCCGGTCGGACGAGCTTGCCCAGGCGCTTCTGTTCGAGGATGTGTGCGCACCAGCCTGCGGTACGTCCGCAGGTGAACATCGCGGGCATCATGTGCGCGGGCACCTCGGCGAAGTCGAGGATCACCGCGGCCCAGAATTCGACGTTGGTCTCGATGGCGCGGTCGGGGCGGCGTTCGCGCAGTTCGGTCAGTGCGGCTTGTTCGAGTGCGGCAGCGACCTCGTAGCGCGGTGCGTTCAGTCTCTTGGCGGTGGCGCGCAGCACGCGGGCGCGGGGGTCCTCGGCGCGGTAGACGCGGTGCCCGAAGCCCATGAGCTTTTCTTTGCGGTCCAGGATGCCGGTGATCAACGCGCGCGCGTCACCGGTCTTTTCGACTTGTTCGATCATCGGCAGGACGCGGGCGGGTGCGCCGCCGTGCAGGGGCCCGGACATCGCGCCGATGGCACCGGACAGGCAGGCGGCGACGTCGGCTCCGGTGGAGGCGATGACGCGGGCGGTGAAGGTGGAGGCGTTCATGCCGTGTTCGGCGGCCGAGACCCAGTAGGCGTCGATGGCAGCGACGTGAGCGGGGTCGGGTTCGCCTTTCCAGCGGACCATGAATCGTTCGGTGACGGTCGCGGCCTGGTCGATGCGGGTCTGCGGTATTGCGGGCTGGTAGATGCCGCGGGCGGATTGGGCGACGTAGGACAGGGCCATCACCGAGGCGCGGGCGAGGTTGTCGCGGGCGGTGGTGTCGTCGATGTCGAGCAGGGGTTGGTAGCCCCAGATGGGTGCGAGCATCGCCAGGCCGGCTTGGACGTCGACGCGGACGTCGCCGGTGTGGATCGGCAGGGGGAAGGGTTCGGCGGGTGGGAGTCCGCGGCCGAATGCGCCGTCGACGAGCAGGGCCCAGACGTCGCCGAAGGTGACGTTCTGGGCGACGAGTTCTTCGATGTCGACGCCGCGGTAGCGCAGTGCGCCGCCGTCCTTGTCGGGTTCGGCGATGTCGGAGGTGAACGCGACGACACCTTCGAGACCGGAGACGAAATCCTCGGGAACCTTCGAGTTCGACTCGGCGATCGTGGCAGTCATGGTTGTCTCGTTTCGTGAAGGGTGATCGTTCCGGGCGGGTTTTCAGGCTGAGGCAGTAGCCGCGAAACCGATTCGGTTGAAACGCTTTTCCCGGGCGATCATCCGCATCGATGGATCCTGGGCAATCAGGTCGGCGAGCTCACGGTGCAGCACCGCACCCACTCGGTCGCAGAACTGCTGCGATTCGTCTGCTGCGTCGGGCAATTCGGGAATGATGATGTCGACAACGCCTGCGCGGTAGAGATCGAGGGAGCGAACTCCCTGCTTGGTGGCCATCTCGGCGGCGTGAGTCGTATCGCGATGCACGATGGCCGACGCACCCTCGGGCGGTAACGGAGACAACCACGCATGCTGAGCCGCGAGAACACGGTCCGCGGGCACCAGAGCGAGCGCGCCGCCGCCGGTTCCCTGACCCAAAAGCAATGACAGCGTGGGCGTTTCGAGATCGACCATATCTGCGATGCATCGCGCGATCTCGCCGGCCAGGCCACCCTCCTCGGCCTCCTTCGACAGCGCGGCACCAGCGGTATCGATGACGGTGACGAGTGGCAGCTTCAGATCTTGTGCCAAACGCATTCCGCGTCGGGCCTCGCGTAGCGCTGCGGGGCCGAGCGGGGTCTTGGTCGTCTGACCGCGTCGGTCCTGACCGAGCAGAACACAGGGCATGGCGCCGAATCGAACGAGCGCAAGAATCAGTCCCGGATCGGACTCGCCCTGACCGGTTCCGTTGAGCGGCAACACGTCTGCTGCGGTACTGAACAGCAACTCGCGGACGCCGGGACGATCGCTCCTACGTGAGGCCAGGATCGACGTCCACGCGGGCACGTCTTCGATCTTCCACTCCAGCGCTTCGACGGTGCGTGGCCGGCACGACGGGATGTCGGTCATGATGCGCAGCGCCCGATCGACGATTTCGCCGAGCTGCTCGGGCGGGCGGATGGCGTCGATGAGCCCGTGGGCCTGGAGGTTCTCCGACGTCTGTACGCCCGTGGGGAACTTCGCGTCGTAGAGCGCCTCGTAGACGCGGGGGCCGAGGAACCCGACGAGGGCACCTGGCTCGGCGACGGTGACGTGGCCGAGCGATCCCCAGGACGCGAAGACTCCGCCGGTGGTGGGGTGGCGCAGGTAGACGATGTACGGCAGGTTCGCCGCCTTGTGTGCGGTGATCGCCGCGGTGATCTTGACCATCTGCAGGAAGGCGACGGTGCCCTCCTGCATGCGGGTTCCGCCGGAGGTCGGCAGCGCCAGCAGCGGCAGCCGCTCGTCGGTCGACCGGTGCACCGCGTTGACCAGCCGCTCGCCCGCCGCAACACCGATCGAGCCGGCCAGGAAGGCGAACTCCCCGAGCAGAATGGCCACCTTGCGGCCGCGGATGGTGGCGGAGCCGGTGAGTACGGACTCGTCCAATCCGGTCTTCTTGCGGGCCGCGGCGAGTTCGCTCGCGTACTCGTCGTCGACGACGTAGTCCGCGGTCGGGGTATCCCAGGAATCGAAACTGTCGGCATCGATGACGAGATCGAGAAGTTCGAGGGCGGTCATTCTGGTCATCGGATCGCTTCTTTCAGCCAGTCGCGGACGAGTTCGTCGTCGGCACCCAGTACCGGCGGTGCCAGGTGATTGGTTTCGGTGACCTCGGTGCCGTCGGATTCGAAGAATCGCAGGGGCGGCCCGGGAAGAGTGACCTTGCCGAGCGTCGCATGCTCGACGTCGACGAGAAGGCCCTGGGACTTGGTCTGCTCCCACTCGTAGACCTCTTGGATATTGCGCACTTTTCCTGCGGGAACACCGATTTCGTCGAGCAGAGTCAGCAGCGGCTCGGTCTCGTAGGTGCGGAAGATCTTCGAGACGAGTTCGATGACGTCGTCGCGACTGTCCACGCGCTGGGGGTTGGTGGCCATGCCCTCGAGGTCGGGGTCGATACCGAAGCCCTCACAGAACCGGTGCCACAGTCCCTCGCTACCGACCGAGATCTGCACGGCACCATCCGAGGTCGGGAACAGGCCGTACGGGCAGATCGACGGATGGTGGTTGCCCTGAGCCTTACCGATCTCGCCGGCGACCGTCCATTTGGTGCCCTGGAATGCATGTACTCCGACGACGCTGGCGAGCAGCGACGTCCGAACCACCTTGCCGCGGCCGGTGCGGTCCCGCTCGCGCAGAGCGGCGAGAACCCCGAAGGCTCCGTACATTCCGGCGAGCAGGTCTGCGATGGGAACGCCGACACGCTGGACGTCGTCGGGGCTCGAGCCGGTGAACGACATCAGCCCGGCCTCACCCTGGGCGATCTGGTCGTATCCGGAGCGGCCACCCTCGGGGCCGTCGTGGCCGAACCCACTGATGGACAGCACCACTGTTCGCGGGTTGATCTCGGCGATCCGCTCGGGCGAGAAGCCGAGTCGGTCGAGAACACCGGTGCGGAAGTTCTCGAGCAGGACGTCCGCTCGTTCGATCATGTGCTCCAACGCTTCTCGGCCCTCGTCGGTCTTCAGGTCGAGTGCGATGGACCGCTTGTTGCGGTTGGCCGAGAGGAAATACGTCGACTCACGCTCGGCGTCACGCGGAGTGACGAAGGGAGGACCCCAGACTCGGGTGTCGTCGCCGCCCTTGGGGGTCTCGACCTTGATGATGTCTGCGCCGAGGTCGCCGAGCATCATCGCCGCGTGCGGGCCGGCCAGGGCGCGGGTCAGATCGACCACCACGGTGCCTTCGAGCGGTCCGGTTCTGCCTGTCGTGTTGAGGGGCATCGAAGTGATCCTTTGCGTCGAAGCGGGGTGCGAGCTGAACCCTGGAGGATTGGATTATTGGGCCAGTGGCCTATCCAATTCAATTGGACCAGCGATCCGAAGAGAAGTCAAGTACCGATTTGAGTGCCTTTACCCAGCTCAGACGCGTGATGGCGGCACGTCGAACACACGTGCCGCCATCATCGAGCGCTTGCTTCGGGCTGCGGTACCGCTACAGCCAGCCGGGTACGACCAGCAATCCCCAGGCAATCAGCGGGCCGATGATCACGACCAGGGCGCTGTATTTGAGGATCTGCTTGTAGAAGACATCACGGTCGATGTCCTGAGCATTGGCGAGCACCAGGGCTCCGTTGGTGGAGAACGGGCTGACGTCGACGATGGTCGATGCGATGGACAGAGCCACGATGACTCCGATGGCTCCTACTTCACCGGCGAGCAGGAACGGAACGGCCAGCGGAATGGTGACGCCGAGGATCGCAGTGGACGAGGCGAACGCCGAGACGATGGCTCCGATGTAGCAGAGCAGCAGTGCCACGAGCAGTGGGATTCCGATTCCGGCAACCGCGTCGCCGACGTATTCGACGGTTCCTGCTTCCTGCAGCACCCCGACGAACGTGAGCACGCCACCGATGAGCAGCACCGTCGACCAGCTGATCTGGTTGATCGCGCCCTTCTGCGCCTTGGGCGATGCGAGAGCGAGGACCACGGCCACCGTCATCGCGATGAATCCGACGTCGAGATCGAGCACGAGGGCGAACAGCGCAAGCGAAGCCAGGCCGACGAGCGTGAGAATCTGATCGAAGGTGATGGCCTTGACCGCTGTGGCAAGAGGCGGTGCGTTCTCGACGGTGACCGTCTGACCGGACGGACGAGGCGTCGACGCCCCGAAACCGCGCATGACCGTTCGCGAACCCGAACCACCGACTCCGCCGGTGTCACCGTCGGGACGCGTGCCGTCCTCGTCGTGCACACTGCGTCCGATGAGGGAGCGGCCACCGAGGAACATGAAGAGCGCTGCACCGATCGCGGCATTGAAGAGCATGCTGCCGAGGAAGAGCGTGAGCGGGCTGTTGACCAACCCTGCGTCGGCGGCGATGTTGTTGACCGTGACGCCGTAGATGCTGATGGGCGAGAATCCACCTGCCTGCGCGCCGTGGATGACCATCATGCCCATGAGCAGGGCGTTGATCTTGTAGCGCGCGGCGAAACCGAGGGCGATCGGGGCAACGATGGCCACCGCAGCAGGCCCGAGCGCACCGATCGAGGTCAGGACACCGGTGATACCGAACATCACCCAGGGGATGAGTGCCACCCGGCCTCCGACGAGTCGAACGGCTCCGCGGACCAGGAGGTCGACCGTGCCGTTGTTCTGCGCGATGGCGAACAGGTAGGTGATGCCGACGAGCGTGAGGAAGAGACTGCTCGGGAAGCCTGCAATGATGTCGTCGGCACCCATGCCCACGGCAAGTGTTCCGACGAAGAACGCCGCCACGAACCCCAACGCGCCCATGTTCACGGGGAACACGGTTGCGGCGAGGAACATGACGACGAGCGCAAGGATGGGGATCAACTCGGTCGACATCGAAGGTCTCCGGTCCGTCTCGAATAATCACTCGAGCGGTTGCCCGAGATCTTCAGTGGCTAATTGGACTGGCCACTGAGTCAATAGGGACTCAACCAGTGAAGTGGATCACTTGTCAAGACCCAATGTGTCCGCCGTTACCTTGACCTGGACGGCTAGGGTGAAGGCCCAGAGGAACAGAGAGCGAGTGACACAGTGGCTGAGCAAATTCGCCCCGTGACCCGACCGCGGCTGTACGAGGTCATCGTCGAACAGCTGTGCAAGCACATCGCCGACCGCGAGATGAACCCTGGCGATCGACTCCCGCCGGAGCGTGAGCTGGCCGGCCACCTCGGGGTCAGCCGAGCATCCCTGAGCCAGGCCCTCGTCGCCCTCGAAGTGCAGGGCATCCTGTCGGTCCGGCACGGCGACGGCGCAGTGCTCGTGCGACGACCCGTAGGAGACATGGCGATTCGCGCTCTGCGCGAGCACGCAGACCGGCTACCCGAGGTGATCGAGGCCCGCGAGGCACTCGAGGTGAAACTCGCCGAACTGGCCGCGACGCGTCGCAGCGACGACGAAATGGCGGCGATCGACCACGCCGTATCCGTGATGGCCACCGAGATCACCGACGGCAATCGAGGCGACTCGGGCGACGAGTTGTTCCATCACGCGATCACCGAGGCGGCGCACTCACCGTTGCTCGCCAGGCTCATGGGGGAAATCGCCGGCCTCATTCGCGAGACGCGCATCGAATCACTGTCGCAGTCCAACCGCCCTCAGGCCTCGCTCGAGCATCATCGACGCATCGCCGAGGCCGTGCGCAGGCAGGATCCGGCCGAGGCCGGACGGGCGATGGCCGACCACATCCGACTCGTCTCGGACGTGGCGCTACTGCGCTCGGTCGACAGCTAGAGAACTCGAGAAGCGACCGCCCGCCGAGCTCGAAGGCAGGGACGAATTCGGGCCCGAATTCGTCCACAACTTCGAGTTGGGCAGGGTGGAGAGCACCATTGGTTGACATCCACGGCACCGTCGCGCCATCATTATTGGCACAGCGCCAATAAACCACGGTTGCGCTTCGAGCCAAGGACCCACCATGACTGCACTCGCAGACCGCACCAGTGACGACCTCGCCACCGAGCTCGCCGACGTGCGACAGCTCGCCCGAGGATTCTTCGAGAAGGAGGTCGCGCCGCACCGCGAGGAATTTGCGGCAGCCGGGCGCCCCAGCCGCGAGGTCTACCGAACCGCAGGCAGCCTCGGACTGCTCGGCATGTCGGTACCCGAGCAATACGGCGGAGGCGGCGGCGACTTCCGCCACGAGGCGGTGCTGTTCGAGGAGCAGGTGCGCTCCGGCGACTCGGCCATGCAGCTCGGCGTGCACAGCGGCATCGTTCCGCACTACCTCCTGGCCTACGCCTCCGAGGAGAAGAAGCAGCAGTGGCTGCCGAAGCTGTGCTCGGGAGAGTGGATCGGTGCCATCGCCATGACCGAACCGGGCACCGGCTCGGATCTACAGGGCATCACCACCCGCGCGGTGCGTGACGGCGACGACTACGTCGTGACCGGCGGAAAGACGTTCATCTCCAACGGAGCTCACTGCGATCTGATCATCATCGCCGCCAAGACCGATCCGTCCGCGGGGGCCCGGGGACTGTCACTGCTCGTCGCCGAGGTCTCCGACGACACCGCAGGTTTCCACCGCGGACGCGTGCTGCACAAGATCGGCCAGAAGGGCCAGGACACAGCCGAACTCACCTTCGACGGGCTCCGCATCCCCGCCGCGAACCTGCTGGGCGAAGCAGAAGGTCGCGGCTTCGCGCAGTTGATGCAGCAACTCCCCCAGGAACGCCTGATCTGCGGCATCGCCGCCGCCGCGATGATCGATGCCGCCGTCGCGCAGACCGTCGAATACACGAAGTCGCGCAGCGCTTTCAGCAAGACACTGTTCGATCTGCAGAACACCAAATTCGAGCTCGCCGAATGTGCAACGATCGGCCGCGTCGTCCGCACCTTCGTCGACGACGCAATGGCACAGCACATCTCGGGCAGCCTCGACGTCACCACGGCAGCAATGGTCAAGTACTGGACCACCGACCGACAGTTCGAGGTGGTCGACCGTTGCCTGCAGCTCTTCGGTGGCTACGGCTACATGGAGGAATACCCCATCGCCCGCATGTTCGTCGACGGCCGCATCGCGCGCATCTACGCCGGTGCCAACGAAGTCATGAAAGACCTCATCTCCCGCTCCCTGTAGAACTCGGCAATCTTGTTGCCCCAGAAAGGCACCACCATGGAGGCGTTCCTCTACGACGCAGTGCGCAGCCCACGTGGCCGCGGTAAGAGCTCCGGCTCACTGCACACCATCAAACCGGTCGATCTGGCTGCGAACACGTTGTCCACGTTGCTCTCTCGACACTCGCAGCTCGATCCGGCCCTGATCGACGACGTCGTACTCGGAGTCGTGACCCCCGTCGGCGATCAAGGCTGCGATATCGCCCGAACCGTTGCGATGGTTGCCGGCCTGCCGGACAGTGTCGCCGGCGTTCAGCTCAACCACTTCTGCGGATCGGGATTGGAGGCCGTCAACACTGCGGCGCAACGTGTTCGGTCCGGATGGGATCAGCTCATCGTCGCCGGTGGCGTCGAATCGATGTCTCGTGTCCCACTCGGAGCGGACGGCGGCGCATGGCCGTGCGACCCGCTGACCAACTACGGCAGCTACTTCGTTCCGCAGGGAGTCAGTGCGGACCTCATCGCAACGATCGAAGGGTTCGACCGCGCCGAGGTCGACGCCTTCGCAGTGCGCAGTCAGCAGCGCGCGGCGCACGCCTGGTCGATGGGCCACTTCGAGAAGTCGGTCATCCCGGTCTTCGACGCGAACGGCCGGCTGATGCTCGATCACGACGAAATCATGCGACCCGAGACGACCACGGCCGATCTCGCTGCACTGAAGCCGTCGTTCGCCCGGATGGGCACGCTCGCCGGGTTCGACGCCGTCGCGATGCAGAAGTACACCGAGGTCGAGCGCATCGATCACGTCCACCACGCAGGCAACTCGTCCGGCATCGTCGACGGCACCGCGATGGTTCTGATCGGCTCCGAAGAGGCCGGTCGCGCAGGCGGATTGACTCCACGCGGACGCGTGGTGGCCGGTGTCGTCGCCGGATCGGATCCAACGCTGATGCTCACCGGTCCGGTTCCGGCCACGCACAAGGTGCTGGCCGCGGCGGGGCTCACTCTCGACGACATCGCGGTGTTCGAGGTCAACGAGGCATTCGCTTCGGTAGTGCTCAATTACGCGAAGAAGCTGGACATCGACCACGAGCGCATCAACGTCAACGGTGGCGCGATCGCCATGGGCCACCCACTGGGCGCAACGGGCGCGATGCTCACCGGAATGGCCCTCGACGAACTCGAGCGCCGGGGTGAGCGCTACGCACTGATCACGCTCTGCATCGGTGCCGGAATGGGCGTCGCCACCATCATCGAGCGCCTGTGACCATCACGAGAGAGAACAACGACCCGAGGACCTCGATGACCACTGCAACTGCTCTGCAGACTTCCACGATCACCGGCGAGATCGGCACCGACCGCGTACTCGTGCTGACGATCGACGACCCGACGCAGTCCACCAACACGATGAACACCGCGTTCGGCGAATCGCTCGGACAGACCGTCGACTGGCTCGAAGCCAACGTCGATGACTACGACGGCATCATCGTCACCTCGGGGAAGGATTCGTTTTTCTCCGGTGGCGACCTCGAACTGCTGCGCGACGCAGGACCCAACGACCACAAGGCCATTGCCGACGCCCTCGACTTCACCAAGGACAAGTTTCGCCGGCTCGAGACGCTGGGCAAGCCCGTGGTGGCTGCGCTCGGCGGCACCGCACTCGGCGGCGGCTTCGAGATCGCGCTGGCGTGCCATCATCGAATCGCGCTGAGCAGAAACAATTCTCGATTCGGACTACCCGAGGTGACGCTCGGTCTACTACCCGGCACCGGCGGCGTCACCCGAACGGTTCGAATGTTCGGCATCGTCGAGGCTCTGACGCAGGTGGTGGGCCAGGGCCAGCGGTATCGGCCGGCGCAGGCCCTCGAACTCGGCCTCGTCGACGAGGTCGTCGACACCCACGAGCAGATGATGGCGAACGCACGTGCCTGGATAGTCGCCAATCCCGACGCGCTACAGCCCTGGGACAGGAAAGGATTCAAGATCCCCGGCGGCACCGCGGCCTCACCCGCATTGGCTGCGCAGCTGCCTGCCTTCGCGGCAACGGTACGCAAGCAGGTCAAGGGTGCACCGATGCCCGCTCCGATCGCGGTGGTTGCTGCGGCCGTGGAAGGGTCGGTGCTCGACTTCGAGTCGGCATCGCTGGTGGAAACCCGGCATTGCACCTCGCTCGCCTGCGGAGCGGTCTCGGGCAATCTGATCCAATCGATGTTCTTCGACCTCGGATCGATCAACAAGGGTGGCTCTCGTCCGAGCGCCGAACCGCACCGGGTACCCGAGAAGGTGCTGGTGATCGGTGCGGGAATGATGGGTGCAGCCATCGCCTACGTCGTCGCCTCGGCCGGGGTTCCCGTTGTGCTGCGCGATGTCTCGATGGAATCCGCCGAACGCGGTAAGGATTACGCGCGTTCGATTCTCGGCAAGGCCGTCGCAAAGGGACGCAAGACCCAGGCCGACGCCGATGCGGTGCTCGCGCTCATCACGCCCAGTTCCGACGCGGCCGATGCCGAGGGTTGCGATCTGGTCGTCGAGGCCGTGTTCGAGGATCCCGCCGTCAAGCAGAGTGCTTTCGAGGCGGTCGACAAGTATCTGACCGCCGACGCACTGCTGTGCTCGAACACCTCGACCCTGCCCATCACCGAACTGTCGGCGGGAGTCTCGCGCACCTCGGACTTCATCGGCACGCACTTCTTCTCCCCGGTGGACAAGATTCCGTTGGTGGAAATCGTTGTGGGAGAACACACCAGCGACTCCGCGCTGGCCCGCGCGTTCGACTTCGTTCGCTTGATCGGCAAGACTCCGATCGTCGTCGGAGACAGTCACGGCTTCTTCACCACCCGCGTCATCGGCCGGTTCATGGACGAGGCGATATCGCTGGTCGCCGAGGGCGTGCATCCGGCCACCGTCGAACAGGCGGCTCTCCAGGCCGGCTACCCGTCCGGTGCGCTGGCCCTGATGGACGAGATTTCGTTGACCCTGTCTCGGCACATCCGCGAGGGCATGGCCGAGGCCGCGCGCGCCGACGGTCGACCGTGGATCGTCTCGAACTCGTACGCCCTGGTCGATCGCCTGGTCGACGAGTTCGACCGCCCCGGCCGCAAGGCCGGGCGTGGCTTCTACGAGTACGCCGAGGACGGCACCAAGGCCGGATTGTGGCCGGGTCTGGTGGAGCACTATCACCGCCCTGATCACGGAATTCCGTTCGAGGACATGATGGATCGCATGCTGGTCGCGCAGTCGCTCGACTCGATCGCGTGCCTCGACGAAGGTGTCCTGCGGACCGTCGCCGACGCGAACATCGGCTCCATCCTCGGCATCGGCTACCCCGCGTGGACCGGTGGTGTGCTGCAGTTCGTCAATCAGTTCGACGGCGGCCTTCAGGGATTCGTCGAGCGGGCCGACCGACTGCGGGCACGGTACGGCGATCGGTTCGTCGTACCGAGGTCACTGCGCTCACGCACCGAGCGGTACCTCTGACGACTGGCGGAGTCGGTTCGGTGCAATCATGACAACCATGCCGGCTGCAAGTACACCCAAGTGGAATCGACTGGAACCGGACGAGCGACGAACGCAGATTCTGGCGAGCGCTGTTCGCTTGTTCGGTGACAAGCCCTACGCCGAGGTGTCGATGTCGGACGTCGCTGCCTCGGCCGGCGTCGCCCGCGGGCTCATTCACCACTACATCGGCAGCAAACGCGATCTGTACCTCGAGAGCGTTCGCTTCCTGGTCACCGTGCCGCCGATCGAAGACGTGCATCTGCCCACGGGCTCGCTCGAGGAGCGGGCCCGTGGCAGTGTGCACTGGCTGGTGGGGGTGATCGAGACACACGGCGCGGCGTGGGTGTCGGTGGCGAGCGGATCGGGCGTCGACGAGCAGGTGGCGGGCATTCTCGACGAGGCCGACGATCTTGCTGCCGAACGCGTGCTCGACGCAACGGCATTCGAGGGCCGAGGCGGTGACCGGCGAGTTGCGACCTCTGCGGTCCGTGCGTTCGGCGGCATGGTCAAGGCGGCGGGCCGCGAATGGTTGGTGCGCGGCACTCTGACGCGCGAACAGGTCGAGATTCTGTTGACCGATGTGCTCGTCACCGTCCTCGGTACGGTGCGCTCCCTGGACGACGCCCGAGACCGTTAGCCAGACAATCCATTTCGCCGATCCATTCGAGTGGTAACCGCACATATCGCCTATTGACACAGTGCCAATAAGGTGGAACTGTGACGGTGTTCACCTCGGGCACCCTCGCCCCCTCTCGTACAAGGGACTCGCCATGTATCTCACTCAAGGCCTCCACCGCTCCGCGGCAACCACTCCGAACCGGGCAGCAACGGTGATCGGCGATCGCGTTCGTACCTTCGCCGAACAGATCGACAGAGTGGCAAGACTGGCGGCAGGCCTGCACTCCATCGGCGTGGAGTCCGGCGATCGAGTTGCGATGCTGGCGTTCAACAGCGACCGGTACTCGGAGTACCTGCTCGCGGTGCCGTGGGCCGACGCCGTGCTCAACCCCGTGAACATCCGGTGGTCGCCCGTGGAGGTCGCGTACGCCCTCAACGACTCCGACACCAAGGTCCTGATGGTCGACGACACCTTCGGCGCCATGGTCCCGGCACTGCGCCCCGCATGCGCCGGCCTGCAGACCATCGTCTACTGCGGGGACGGAGCCACCCCCGAGGGCATGGTCTCGTACGAGGACCTGATCTCTTCCCACGATCCGATTCCCGACGCGCGACGCAGTGGCGACGCCCTTGCCGGCCTGTTCTACACCGGTGGCACCACCGGCTTCCCCAAGGGTGTCATGCTCTCGCACGCGAACCTCGTCACCTCGGGCCTGGGAACGGTGGCGACCGGACAGCTGCTCGACGACGCATCGATCCTGCTCCATGCCGCACCGATGTTCCACCTCGCCGATCTGGCCGCATGGGTGGGTCAGGTCATGCTCGGCGGCACCCACGTCATGGTTCCGTTCTTCGAGCCGACCGCCGTCCTCGGCGCGATCGCGAAGCACGCCATCACCGATGTGCTGCTGGTACCGACGATGATTCAGCTTCTCGTCGACCACCCCACGTTGAGCGAGTTCGACACCTCCTCGCTGAGCCGCGTGCTGTACGGAGGATCCCCGATCTCCGCGGGCGTCCTCGAGCGCACCCTCGCCCGGCTCCCGCAGGCCCGCCTCACTCAGGCATACGGCATGACCGAGCTCGCACCCGTCGCGTCGCTGCTCTGGCCGGAACACCATGTGGGAGAACGCATCGGCTCGGCCGGTCGCGCGGCCCCGCACTCGGAGATCCAGATTCTCGGCCCCGACGACGAGCAGTTGGCCACCGGATCCGTCGGCGAGATCTGTGTTCGCGGTGGACACGTGATGCTGGGCTACTGGAACAAGCCGGACGAGACCGCCGCGGCCGTTCGCGACGGTTGGATGCACACCGGCGATGTGGGCTACCTCGACGCCGACGGGTTCCTGTTCGTGGTCGATCGACTCAAGGACATGATCATCACCGGTGGCGAGAACGTCTACAGCGCCGAGGTCGAAAGCGCGCTGAGCCTGCACCCCTCGGTGCTGGCCTGCGCCGTGATCGGTGTTCCCGACGGCGAATGGGGCGAGCGCGTCCACGCCTGTGTCGTACTGGCCGAGGGCACCTCGCCGAGTGTCGAAGAGCTTCGTGATCACACCCGCAGCTACGTTGCCGGATACAAGACTCCGCGCACCATCGAGTTCGTCACCGCACTGCCCATGAGCGGTGCGGGCAAGATCCTCAAGCGCGAACTGCGGGACGCGCACGTTGCGAAGGACGCGCTCGGAGCTTCCCTGTGACCAGCCAGGTCGAGGCACGAGCCACCTTCGATTCGATCTCCCCGATCGACGACGGCCCGGTCGCCTCGTTCGCCGTCGATTCGGCCGAGTCCGTCGCGCGAACGGTCGGCCTGGCGCGGAGGGCGCAGCGCACCTGGGCGGCACTACCACCGCGTACTCGCGCCCGGCACCTGCGGGCATGGCGACACCAAATCTGGAGTCACCGCGCCGAATTCATCGATCTGATTCACCGCGAGAACGGCAAGCCCGCCGACGATGCACTGCTCGAGATCGTACTGACCCTCGAACACATCGCGTGGGCGGAAAAGCAAGCACCACGGCTCATGCGGTCGCGTCGAGTCGACCCCGGGTTGTTGCTCGCGAACTACTCCGCTCACGTGGAGAAGGTGGCGCTCGGCGTCGTGGGCGTCATCGGTCCGTGGAACTACCCGCTCTATGCACCCAACAGTGCGATCGGTTCGGCTCTGGCCGCAGGGAACTGCGTGGTGTTCAAGCCGAGCGAGTACACCCCCGCGGTGGCGGCTCGATACGTGCGCGCCTTCCACGAGGCCAATCCGTCTCTGCCACTGGGCATTCTGTCTCTGGTGACCGGGTACGGCGAGACCGGTGCCGCGCTGTGCCGCTCGGGTGTGGACAAGATCGCGTTCACGGGCTCGACGAGAACCGGCTCGAAGATCATGGCCACGTGCGCCGAGACGCTCACACCGGTGGTCGTGGAATGCGGCGGCAAGGATCCGGTGATCATCGCGGCCGACGCCGACATCGCCGCAGCAGCCGAGGCAGTGGCCTGGGGTGCTTTCACCAACAGCGGCCAGACGTGCGTCGGAGTCGAGCGGGTGTACGTCGAGCGCAGCGTCGCAGCACAATTCACCGGAGCGCTCGTGCAGCACGCACGTGCCATCGCGCCCGGTAGCGACGCGTCGGCCACCTACGGACCGATGACGATGCCCAGTCAGATCGACATCGTCCGACGCCATATCGCCGACGCCGAGGCGGCCGGTGGCCGAGCACTGATCGGCGGACTGTCCTCGATCGGCGAGCGATTCGTCGGACCCACCGTGTTGGTGGACACGCCCGAGAACTGCTCGGCCGTCCGCGAGGAAACGTTCGGCCCCACGGTCACCGTCCGTGAGGTCGACAGCATCGACGAGGCGATCGAGCTGAGCAACGATCATCGGTACGCTCTCGGCGCATCGGTGTTCTCCCGCTCGCACGGCAAAGAGATTGCGGCGCAGCTGGTGTGCGGTCAGGTCACCGTCAACTCGGTGATCGCGTTCGCGGGAATGGGATCGGTTCCGATGGGCGGCGTCGGTGCCAGCGGCTTCGGTCGGGTACACGGAGACGAGGGGTTCGCAGAATTCTGCCGCACGCACAGCCGCGTCACGAAACTCTTCGACATCCCCGGATTCGAGTTGGTCACGCTCCAACGCCGACGGTGGGTCATGCCGCTGATCGACCGAGTGCTGGGGCTGCGTCACCGCCGCTGAGCGATCAGCGCACCGATTTCACCTGCCATGTCACCGCTGCCCCGAGTGCGGCCAGTACCCCCACTGCCGCGAACAGCGCCGGGTACCCACCGACGGTGGAGAGGAACACGCTCGCGAGCAGCGGAGCCATGGCAGGTGGAACGATCGCCCCGATGTTCATCACACCGAGATCGGTCGCCCGACTGTCGGCGGACGGCAGAACCCCGGTCACCAGTGCCTGATCGACGGCCATGTACGCGCCGAATCCGCCGCCCAGCAACGCAGCCGAGACGAACGTCGCGTCCATCGTGGGATGTACCGCCAGGACGAAGCCGGCAACGGCCTGCATCGATGCCGCGACCGCCACGAAGATCTTTCGGCGACGCATCCGGTCCGACAACGGACCGAAGGTGAACGTGCACACCACACAGGCGATCAAATAGACGACGGTGACCTCGAGCAGCGATGCCGTCGGATCGGCGACTCGAAGGCCGTCGGTGAGGAAGAACAGCAAGTAGCAGGTGCCGAGCGAGTTGGCCACGTTGACCAGCATTCGACCGCCGAAGGCCCACGCGAAATCGCGGTGACGCAACGAATCGAGCAGCGAGGCCACGATGCTGCGCAGGCTCAACAACGCTGTCGACGAATCGGTTTCGCGATACGACAGTAGAAACGGTACCGCGCAGATCACCAAGGCGATCGCCACGGCGAGGTACCCGCCCAGCACCGACAGAGCGAGCGTGGACACCAGGGCCAGGCCCGCCACCACGCCCAGTGCCTGCGGCGCATAGATCGCACTCGACACCGTGCCACGCTGCTCGTCCGGCACGCGGTCGGCCACCACGGCCGTCAACCCTGCTGTTGCAGCACTCAATCCGAGCATCGCCACCGACCACGCCGTCCCGATTCCGAGGACGGTGTTCTGCAGCCCGGTGACCACCAACGCACCGGCGAAGAACAGGACACCGCCGCCGAACCACACGCGCCGCCGCCCCAACCTGCTGCGCGTGCGATCGCACAGCGATCCGCACACAGGCAGACCGATCAGCAGCACCACGGCGGAGACCGCGTTGATCACGGCGAAGTCGAACACCTTCGATTGCGGATCGATCTCCTGCAATCGCTCGGGTAGAAGCAGCTGCAGTGGAACCAGATCGGCCATCCAATAGCCCAGCCACGCCACCGAAAACACGGCAATCCAGAGCGGACGCACCCGGGTGGTCATCGGTCAGTCTCTTCGCACGGGTGCTGCTGTTCCGTATGCACGGCGCACCACCTCGTCGAGGGTCGCCGCCAGCTGCGCGTTGTCGAGGGTGCGTGGGTTCGCCACCGACGCAGCGGAAAGATAGACCCCGCAGAGCCATTCGAGCAGCTCGATGTTCGACAGCGCGGCCCCGAGATCGTGACCGGTGGCGACCGAGCCGTGGTGGGCCATGATCACCGCCGACCTCGAGCGCATGGCCGTCACCACCGCGTCGGCGAGCTCGGCCGTACCGAACGGCGCGAACGGCACCACCGGGACCCTGCCGCCGAGGGCCAGCTGCGCGTAGTGCACGGGCGGCAGTTCGTCCACGACGAGCGAAAGCGCAACGGCCGCAGAAGAATGTGCATGCACCACCGCCCGAACCTCGGACGACGCGTAGATGCCGAGGTGCAGGCCCAGTTCCGAGGTCGGTTCGTACGCACCGGCGCGCACGACTGCGTCCAGACCGACGACCGTGACATCCTCGATCGTGGCGTCCGCCAACACCAGCCCGGTCGCCGTCACCGCCACCACATCACCCGCGCGTGCGCTGACATTGCCTGCCGTACCGAGAACCAGGCCCCGTCGGCCCAGGTGCCGGGCGGTCTGGGCGACGGACTGCCGTAGCTCGTCCACGTCGGTCGGCATCAGATGGTCCTGCAGGTACGCGCGAACTTCCGAACGAAATCGAGGTCGTACGTGCCGAAGTCGGTTCCGAGGCCCTGCGCCACCTGCGCGGCGGTCGCATTGCCCAGTTCGGCCGACTCGACGACGCTCATACTCAGGGACAGGCCACGAACGAACCCGGCCGAGAAAGCATCTCCGCATCCGCTGGTGTCCACCACGTCCACGGAATACGCGGGGACCTCGACGGCTCCGTCGGTAGTGACGACGAGAGTGGGCGACGCCCCCGCGGTGGCCACCACGCAGGACGCTCCGAGCTCGAGCAGCCGACGACACCCGTCTTCGACAGTGCCGCAACCGGTCCAGCCGAGGACCTGCTCGTCGTTGGGCAGCAGGTAGTCGACGTGGGGCAGCGCGGCGGCGAACGCACCGAGTCCTTCCGGAACGGACGGTGCCAGGCTGTCCACCGTGACGACGACGCCGTCCTCGTGCGCACGGCGTGCGATGTCGCATGCGGTGTCCGGTCCGAAGAACTCGGGCCCGCCGAGATGCAGGAAGTCGACGTTGTGAAACATGTTCCACGGAACATGCTGAGCCAGATGACCGTTGGCTCCGATCACGTGCAGAGCAGGCCGAGATCCGTCCGGCCTGATCGGCAACACCGACGCCGAGGTCTGCACCCCGTCCAGGCGATGAACGAGGGAGACGTCCACTCCGTCGTCGGCGAGGAGCTGCAGTAGAAACGCACCTGCCGAATCACCGCCGACGACTCCCGCGGTGTGGACCGCGGCCCCCAGTCGGGACAGCACCAGCGCCGTTCCCGCGGCTGTGCCCGCGGCCGACATCGCGATCTGCTCCGCCAGGACCGCCGCCTGACCGTCGGGAATCTCGGTCACCGGCCGCACCAGAGTGTCGAGTATGTGCACCCCGAGGGTGAGGACTTCCGCCGGTTCTCTCATCGGATCGTCGCGGTTCGCTCGGAGAGGATCAGCGCCTCCAGGTTGCACATCGAGACGTCGAATCGTGCGGACATCCCGGCGGTCGCGATGGGCCGTACAAGACGTCCCAGCCAGCGCGGGGAGACGTCGAACCAGAACTCGAAGGTCATCGCGGTGGAGGTCCCACCGCTCAGCGGCGCGAAGCGAAAGACGTTCGCCACGTTTGTGAGTGGCGCAAATCCCTGGCCCGAATCGATTCGCAGGCGGTTCGGTTCCAGATGCCGCACGGTCCACGTGGCGTGAGTGGTGAAGCGTCCGAGCGCCGCCACTTCCTCGGTGTACACACCACCTGATCGTGCGGTGCCGTGATGAGCGGTGACGGCACGGACGTCGGACACCCATTCCGCGTAGCGGCCGGTGTCACCGGTCAGTGCCCAGACCTCTTCCGGACTGACCGAGAGTGTGCGATGAGCCGAGACTACGAAGCGTTGTTCCACGAGAGTTCTCCTTCGGTCGAAAGTATTTCTGCTGCTGCCTTTTCACCCGATCGCACGGCGCCGTCCATGTATCCGTTCCAATAGTCGGAGTGCTCGGCACCGGCCCATCGCACTCGTCCGAACGGAACGTCGCGCCACCGTCCGAGCCCGGTCAACACTCCGGGGGTCAACACCGCGGTCGGCCCGCCGCGCGTCCACTGTTCGTCGGTCCAGTCCAGTTCGATCCACTCCGTCGGTTCGAGTGCGCGCGGACCCACCACCGAGGCGAAAGCACGCAGCACCTCACCGCGGCGCTCGGATTCGTTGCCCTCGGACCAGTTTCGGCCACCTCGATGGCGCGCGCCCCAGGTGCCGACGAATCCCATCAGCACTCCGTGGCTTCCGTCAGGAGGTGAGTTGTCGAACATCGAGGACACCGGTACGTCGCTGTCGCGAAAGAGCGCCTGGCCGGAGAGCCCGCTCGTACGCCAGAACGGTTCGGGATACACGGCCTCACACTTGGCCAATCCGCCGAAGTTCATCCGCTGGAACAGTGCTTCCTGAGGCGCGGGCAGCGCAGGGCTCCAGTCGATTCGGGCGGCCAGGACGGGCGGGATCGCAACGACCACCGATCGGGCCACCCACGATTCGGTATCGCTGTGCACCACCACGCGATCCGGATACTGCTCCACGCGGCGCACGGGGGTCTCGAGGCGGACCGAATCACCGAGTCGCGAGGCCATTTCGATGCAGATCGCCTGTGAGCCACCGAGGAATCGCCACTGCTGCGCTCCACCGGCGACACTCATCAACCGGTCGACGGTGCCGGGGGTGTACTCGTTGCCCGCCCCGGCGATGTACGCCAGGCCGAAAAGCGCCGACACGTCGGCGGATGTGCCACCGAACACCGAACCGAGCAGAATGTCGAGCAGTTCCACGCCGCCGTCGGTGGCCGAGTGCCTCCGAGCCCAGGTGGCGAGGGTCTGCGTGTCCCATTCGGTCGCACGCGGTGCCGACCACGGTCTGCCCACGGGGATCTGCCCGGCGGCCCGATCGATTCGCGCCACCAGCATCCCGACGTCAGGAAGTGCTGCCAGGTCCGGCGGCACACCGCCGTCGAAGCGTCGGGCGCGTCCGTTCTTGACGTAGATGCTCGATCCGATGTCGTACGCGGGGAACGTCCCGACGCCCACCGACGCGGCCAGGCGGAGGATGTGGTCCTGTGTCGGACCGACGAACTGTCCGCCGGTCTCGACCACCGCGTTCTCACCGAGTGCGTGATTGACCGTCCGCCCGCCCACCCGGTCTCTGGCCTCGAGGACCTGGACGGTCAACCCTGCCGCCGCCAGTTCCCTGGCGGCGGTCAGACCCGCGAGTCCTGCGCCGACGACCACTACGTCCACACGCGATGCTTCCGGAATGTCGGTCATGGGTGCTCCTTTTCGGGGCTGTTCGATGTAGCGGCGACAGTAGCTCAATATTGGCCACTAGGCCAGGATTGACCGAAAGCGCCTGCTGAAGAGCACTGCGATGGGGGTATACGACCGCGCCCCGGCTACGTTGTATCGATGACCGAAGAGCGCCGAAAGACTCGATACGCACGTGGCCAGGAGCGCCGCGACGCGCTGGTCGACGCTGCCATCGGCGTGATCGGAACGCGTGGACTCGAACGTGTCTCGTTTCGGTCCGTGGCCGACGCCGCCGGCTTTCCGCCGTCGACCACCAGCTATTTCTTCGGCTCGGTCGGCGAACTCATCGATGCCGCGATCACTCGAATCGCCGAGAACGTGACAGCGAAAGTGACGGCTCTACTCGACGTCGCGCACACCGGCGGGCTCACTCGCGACGATCTCGCCGACGCGATCATGGACCTCGTCTCGCTGCTGTCCTCTCCCGAGGACGACGACTCCCTCGTCCAGTTCGAGGCATACCTCGCCGTGCGTAGACGACCCGAGCTGGCGGATTCGGTGCACCGAATCATGCGGATGATCGAGGAGGCAGCCGAGGCGGCTCTGGGGGCATTCGGTATCGCGGAACCACATCTACCGGCTCGGCATTTCCTGGCCCTGATCGACGGCTACACCCTGCACGAGATCGCCAGACCGACACCGGGTGGCAATCGAACGGCGTTGCGTGACGCACTGTTTCGGGTTCTCGACTCGTACGATCGGGCACCCTGATTCCAGTCCGCGTTGCTACGGATGAATGTCGAACACCAAAATCGCGACACGCTCGTCTACCCAAGACATAAACCAGCTATGCCCGAGCTATCAACAGCTTCGACATGATCCCGGTACCTGAATCCAGCACGGAACACCCGACGGCACGACGGTCCCGGCATGGAGAGTGGCCCCGTGCCCATTCCGTGACCATGACCTCCATCACATCCGTGTTCCACGACGTTTGCGCAGGTGAGCCGGCCGATCGGCCCGCGTCGATGACGGTCGAACAGCCTCCCGTCCTACGCCGCGATGCGGGCGGGCATCCACGGCGTCGACGCGAACGCGCGAATGGTGATGTAACGTCCGGTCACACCAGCATCAGTTACTATTCAGCTAACTACTTGGAGCCGGAGGGGACATCAGCGCTATCGATGTCCCGGTTTCACCTCACCGGCCTCCAACCTCCCATTCACGTACTCAGTCAGGAGAATCCCATGACCGATACCCACCGCGTCACCGCAAGCTCCGTCGCCTTCCGGCGCTTCCGGCCGGTTGCAGCCGGTGCCGTGATCGCAGCAGCCACGATCGCAGGAGTCGGTGCGCTCGGGGCCGGCACCGCCGGGGCGGCGACACCGATCGTCGACACCGACGCGGGTTTTGCAGGAATCGTGCTCGACCGCGCCGAAACCCGACTCGCCGCCGAGACCAATGCCGGTGTGTTGATCAACCTCGCGCTCGGCGATTCCTGGACGGTCACCCTCCCCGACGATTCGATCTGGTACACCGGCGGATGGACACCGGTCACCGGAGATCAACTCTTCGACGAAGCCGCCGCCCGAAACGGTCAGGTCGCCCTCTACCTCACCGACCCCGCTCAGTATCAGAACCTGCTGTGGGTGATCTCCGGCTGGTGAACGCCGGACCGCGCAGACACTGCCGCCCAACAGAACCCGGCGCTGCACCCCGTCGTCGACGCCTCGCCGGTCGAACAGTCGGATTCGGTGCGTGCCCGCCGCGTTCATCGGTACTTCGGAAAGAGACAAACCCATGTACACCGTGCTCGTACCCGGCTTCATCGTGTCCGTGACCGTGCTCGCCCTTGCCATCCCCGCGCTCATCGTGGTCGAGACACTCGACGCCATCGCGACCTGCCGACGCAGTGCACCCGCGCCGGCACGGTGAGTTCCCACGGCTCTCGGCTCGGGCCGGGGCATGCATCGATCGCAGCGATCAGGCAACCTTCCTTGCTCTCGAGCTGCGCCCGAGGTGCTCGATCCTGTTCGATGCGTCCGCCTCGAGGGTGCGCGCGGGAGCGGACCGGTGCCCCGCAGGTGTCGGCGGTCGACAGCCGACTCGATGCTCGGCGGCGTCGACCCGCTTGCGCGGCCTGCACCTCGGTCCGCTGGGCGGGCACGAATGCGTCACACACCGTTTCGGGCCGTGCTCCGTGCACGCGGACGCGGGTGCTGTCTGATTCAATACCGACATGACTGCAACACGAAGTAACACACAAATCAGTCACAAAGTTGGTGACACAGTCCGAATTCGACGCGACGCCGGTATCAGCGAAGGAAAGCTCGTCGAGGACTTCGCGGACTCACTGATGTCCGATGCGGATCTCGGGCGAGATTGGGCGCAACCACGCCGGTGGGCTGTCGCACTCGCTACGGGTGTGCTCGTATTCGTGGACGACAGCGATCTTCTCGAGGGCGACGCCGTCGATACACCGTGACATGGATGGCCGCGAATGAGCCGGAAGGTGCTCTGGGTGACTTCGCGTCGAATCAGGAGCCGCGGTGGCTATCGCCCACGAGCAACGGCACGATGTTGCGGTGCGCGAACGCGAGCAGATCGTCGTAGGTATCGAGCGGAGCGGCGGCCGACGGCGTCAACAGGATCGAATGAACTACGCGCACAACAATTTCCGGCGCATCCGGTACGGCAAACGTGTCGGATTCCAGTTCGCCCCTTGCGATGTGCGCGGCGGCGTTGATCGCGGGCGCGAGCAAGGCCGATGCATTCGTGGTCAATTGCTCGAGCACCAACGAACTCTCGGAATCGAACATCTTCAGCAGCACGGGGTTCGTCCGCACCGAGTCGATGGTCGTCGCGAATCCGTGCGCGGCCCGATCGGCTCGTGACGCCTGCTGCGAGGCAGCTGCCGCCACCGCCACGAACAGTCGCGACGACTCCCGCGCCATGACGGCCCGCACCAGGTCGTCCTTGGACCCGATCCGACGATAGACGGTCACTCGATTGATTCTGGCGCGCTTGGCGACGTCACCGATGGTGGTTCGAGGGATTCCGACCTCACCGAACAGCTCCAAGGCGGCATCGAGAATCGGCCCGTCGTCACCATCTGGATGCATCGTTCGATCCTATCGGTCGTCCGGCCAGTGTCATGCAACATTGCAACACAAGTTGTTGCTATGTAGCATCCGTGTCAGCAGCATCACCATCTCGGAGAAACGGAGTTGCGAATGTCTCGGAACAAGGCGGTCGACTCGAACGAGCAGTACACGGACGAGTCCTACGCGATAGTGGCGCGTGCGGTGACATTCGACTGGTCCGGCGTTCCACTCCAGTACATCCCCCACGAGTGGTACGCCACCCACTTCTGGAACGTGATGCACCTGGTCCTGCCCGAGGGAGAACGAGCGATGGCGGACGTGTTCGCCCAGGCGCTGCCGTTCATCGACGACCGTCGACTGCACGAGGAGGTCGTGGGATTCGTGGGCCAGGAAGCAACGCACGCGTCCTCCCACGAGAGCTTCCGCAACTACCTCGTCGCACACGGAGTGGACATCGAACCGATCCTGCAACGCATTCGCTTCGCCGTGGGTGTGGTGTTCGGCGACCACGGCCTCACCGGCCGCGCCGGCAAAGCCTGGCTGGACGAACGCCTCGGAATTTATGCTGCAGCAGAGCATTTCACCGCCGTGGTAGGCGAGTGGCTGCTCGACAACACGGAATTCGACCGCATCGGCGTCGACCCCACGATGCTGGATCTGCTGCGCTGGCACGGCGCGGAAGAGCTCGAGCACCGCAACGTGGCATTCGACGCGTTCCAATACGTCGACGGTGGCGGATTCCGCCGTGCCCGAACAGCAGTCGTCGCCAGTGCCGGATTGGCCGTGCTGTGGTTCAGCACCGCCGCGTACCTGTACAAGAACTCGGTTGCCACGCCGCGCACCGGACGACGCCGAATGCGCACCCCCTGGCCCCTCGCCTTCGCACGCGCGTCACGCAAGAATCTCATTCCCGGTCTGTCGTTCCTGTTCGTACAGCTCGCCCTCTACATCCGTCCGGGCTTCCACCCCTCGAAGATGGGCGACATCGACAAAGCAGTGCAGTACCTCGCCATCTCCCCCGCAGCCCTGGCGGCCCAGCAATGACAGACACAACCGTGGTGACCACTCCCACCCACAGTCATCTGGGCGAGGTCACCGTGACCGCGCCCGGACTCGGACTGCGGGCCGTCGGTGCCGCGTCCCGCATCTACGCCAAACTCGTCACCGATTCGTCGATCGTGACGGCCCTGTCCCCCGCGCGGCCCCGCCGAAGCGTCGGATACGAATTCGAGACCGTCGTCGACGACACGATCGACGAGGCCGAGGACGTTCTCTCACTGTTGTTGTCTCGCAGAGACGGTGCGCAGCTTCCGACGTGGTTGCCCGGTGCGCACATCGACGTCACCACCCCGTCCGGTTCGGTGCGGCAGTACTCGCTCGCCGGTCGCCCCGGCGCAGGTGATCGCTACCGCATCAGCGTCCGCAAGATCCCCGGCGGCACGGCGTCCACCGAGATTCACACCCTCACCCGCGGCGATGTCCTACGAGTTCGCGGACCCCGCAACGCCTTTCCGATGGCCGAGGCCGAGCACTACCTCTTCGTGGCAGCCGGAATCGGCATCACACCCATCCGGGCGATGATCGAACGCGCCGTTCAGGACGGGGCGCGGTGGACGCTGTACTACCACGGTCGGTCTCGGGCAAGTCTGCCGTTCGTCGCCGTGCTGCAGCAGTTGGCACTGACCTCGCGTGGCCAGGTGATCGTCAAGACCGACGATGTCGACGGATTTCCGATACCGGCGGACATCGTCGATCTCGGGATGGGCAACTCCGCGATGTACGTCTGTGGGCCCGCGGCACTGTCGAGCAGGCTTCGCGCCGAGGCCCTCTCGAGTACCGCCGTTCGTGAGTTCCACACCGAATTGTTCGCGCCCGCACCGGTGGTCGACGGCACGCCGTTCGTCTTGCGGCTCGCTCGTTCCGGCGAGACCGTCGAGGTCGGTGCCCAGGAGACCGCTCTCGACGCCCTCCGTCGGTCGAGGCCGGACCAGCCCTATTCCTGCCGCCAGGGCTTCTGCGGAGCGTGCGTGGTCGGTCTCGTCGGCGGACGCGTCGATCACCGCGACCGCGTTCTCGATGCCTCCGAACGCGAGAAGTCGCTCACCCTGTGCGTCTCGCGTGGTGCCGTCGACGGCGAAGTCGTCGTCCTCGATCTGTAGAAGGAGCTCGAACTCTCATGACTGCAACACAATCCGGCACGGTTATGCCGCAGATCGACGTCGCTATCATCGGCGCGGGTTTCGGCGGTCTCGGTGCCGCAATCCGACTCGAGCAGGAAGGACGCGGCGACTTTCTGATCTTCGAGCGCGACACCGCCGTCGGTGGAACGTGGCACGTGAACACCTATCCCGGTGCGCAGTGCGACATCCCGTCCGCGCTGTACTCGTTCTCGTTCGCACCCAACCCGGACTGGACGCGGTTGTACCCGCTGCAGCCCGAGATCGAGGCGTACCTCAACGACTGCACCGACAAGTTCGGAATCCGGGATCGTATCCGCTTCGGTCACGAGGTACTGGACGCAACCTGGAACGACGAGCAGGCCCGATGGGTGGTGCGGACGAGTGCAGGAACGTGGTCGGCGCGCATCCTCATCGGAGCTCTCGGTCCGTTCAGCGAGCCGGCCACGCCCGAGATCGACGGCCTGGAATCGTTCTCGGGCAGTGTGTTCCACTCGGCGAAGTGGAACCACGAGCACTCCGCCGAGGGGCGACGCATCGCCGTCATCGGCACCGGAGCATCTGCGGTGCAGTTCGTTCCGCGTCTGGCCCCCGAGGCCGCACACCTGACGCTGTTCCAGCGGACACCGACATGGATTCTTCCGCACCCCGACCGGCCGATCTCCGAATCCGGCAGATCCGTGCTCAGGAAGTACCCCCTGGCCCAGCGCGCCATGCGCCGCGTGTTCGATCTGTTCCAGGAAGCGTTGGTCCCCGGACTCATCGGCCATCGCTCGTTGCTGGCACCGCTCACGGCCATGGGACGTGCCCACCTGCGTCGCCAGGTGAAGGATCCTGTTCTTCGCGAGAAACTCACGCCCGGTTACGAATTCGGTTGCAAGCGACCTACCTTCTCGAACAAGTTCTATCCCGCACTGTGCCGAGAGAACGTCACCGTGGAGACCACCGGCATCGCTCGGATCGTGCCCGAGGGCATCGTCACCACCGACGGGACCGTGCACGAGGTGGACGCGATCGTCCTCGGGACGGGATTCACCGTCTCGGGCCACACCGGCTTCAGGCGCATCGTCGGCCGCGACGGAAAGTCGTTGGCAGACAGGTGGCCCGACGGCGAGATGTCGTCGTACCGGGGTACCACGGTGCACGGCTTCCCGAACTTCTTCATGCTGCTCGGCCCCAACTCGGTGGTGTACACCTCACAGGTGGTCACCATCGAGGCGCAGGTGAACTACATTCTCGCGGCGTTGCGCGCCATGGACTCCAACGCGATCACCGCGCTCGAGGTGAGCATGCGTGCGCAGTCGACGTTCGCCGAACACACCGACCGCAAGCTCGCGGGTTCGGTGTGGAACTCGGGCGGGTGCAAAAGCTACTACCTGAGCCCGTCGGGCCGAAACGTGACGTACTGGCCCGGTTCGGTGCGTGACTTCACTCAGCGGATGGCCACGATCGAACTCGGCCACTACCACTGGCGCAGTGCAGATGTGCGTCCCGATACCGAACTCGTGACGTCCGAGGACCTCGCATGAAGAACCGTATGGAACTGGCCGGAAAAGTGGCGTTGGTGACCGGTGGAGCGCGTGGAATCGGAGCCGCAACGGTAGCGGAATTGGTATCCGCCGGAGCCTCGGTGGCAGTGGTGGATCGAGATTTTCCGCCGGACGCCGCGAGTTCCGAACGGATCCTGCTGCTCACCGGCGACGTCACCGATCCCGACGCGATGGCAGACTGCGTCGCCGCGACGGTGAGCACGTTGGGCGGTCTCGACATCGTGATCGCCAACGCCGGCATCACACCACCGCCCGCCACCATCAGGACCGTCGACCGCGCGGTCTTCGACTCGGTGATGGCCGTGAACTTCGGCGGTGTGCTCAACATCGTGCGGGCTGCGGCCGACGAGATCGTCGCGAGCGGTGGCCACATTCTGCTGGTGTCGTCGTGCGCGGCATTCACTCCCGGCATGGGCGGGTCTGCCTACATGGTGAGCAAGGCGGCGGTCGAACAGCTCGGCCGCGCGCTGAGAATCGAACTCGCCGCCGTGGGCGCAACGGCGGGTCTCGCGTACTTCGGTGTGGTGGATACCGATCTGGCCCGCAACACCCTCGACAGCGATCCGATGGGCCGGCGGATCGGCGGATTCCTGCCGTGGCCGCTGAACCGGCGTCTGCCCTCGCAGCGCGCCGCGGAGTTGCTCGTGCACTCGGTCCGCACGCGTCGGGCCCGCCTCATCGCGCCGTCCACCTGGACGCCGTACTTCTGGTTCCGCGGAGTTCTCAACCCGATTCTGGAACGCAGACTCGTGAAGGACCGCGCGATCGCCGAGATCATCCGGGATCTGGAGAGGACACACGCCCGCTGAGTCTCGCCTGCCTGCGCTGACTGCTAGTCGTTGTCGCCGTCCACGCTCGGTACGTCACTCATGGGCGGTAGCGATCGCGCGCACAGGTCCTGTGCATCGGTGTCGGATACTCCGAGGGCGAGCAGAACGCCGTAGGCCATCCGGTCGACGGACTCGACGTCGCTGCGCTCGGGCTGCTCGAGCAGTAGCTGACCCATGCCCAGCAGTGCGCCCGCGACCAACGCCAGCGACAGCTGGATGTCCGGGACGCGGAAGTAGCCGGCAACGACTCCGGCCTCGATGTCTCGCGCGGCGCGCGGACCGAGTCCGTGTTGTGAGGTGATCAGTTCCGGACCGGAATGGATGAGCACGCGGCTCAGTTCCGGCTGCAGCCGGAACAGCCGGCCTGCGATTCGGAAGGACCGGGTGAAGGCTTCTGCCGGGTCGGCCGAGCTGTCGGTCAGCGAATCGAGATAGGTGCCCAGCAGTTCCAGGGCACCGTCGACTGCGGCCTGGAACAGCTGCTCGCGGCTGACGAAGTGGTTGTAGAAGGACCCCATCCCGACGTCGGCAGCCTGGGTGATCTCCGCGATCGGAGCATTCAGTTCGCCGCGAGCGATGAATCCTTGCGCAGCCGCGATCAGCGCGCCGCGCGTGCGCGCTTTACGCCGCTCTAGCCGATTCGGGGTCTCTGTCATGTTCCCTACTTCTGTCTGCGCTGGTCGACGCCCTGACCCTTCCTCACCGCTGACGAATTTGTCAATACTATTGACTGACGACGCACTCATAGGTGACGATATTGTCACCAACGAGGGAGGGCTTCATGGGACACGACGTCGACGGCCACAAGGACATGCACGTGGACCAAGGCGCACTCCCCGGCGAGCACCCCGGTCGCGCGAAAGATCCGATCATCAAGGTTCGAGACATCGCCTGGCTGGAGTTTCGCAAGCCGGATCTGATCAAGGCCGAGGCATTCGCCGTCGCCTTCGGTTTCACCGTCTCGCTTCGCACTCCGGAGGAGATCCATCTGCGCGGCACTCAGGTCGGCGCGCCGTGCGTGATCATCCGCCGCGGTAAGCGAACACGCTTCGTGGGCGCAGCCTTCGCCGCCGCAGACGATGCCGACCTCGTGACATTGGCCGAGGCCACCGGGCAGCGGGTCCAGCGCCTACCCGACACACTCGGCGGTGCCGCGGTCACTCTCACCGACCCGGGCGGGCAACCCGTCCAGGTGGTGTCCGGGTACACCGACCATCCCGAACTTCCCGGCCAGGAAGCGCACACCTACAACTTCGGTGAACCCCGCTACCGGCTCAACGCGACGCAACGGCCACCGCGTCAGCCCGCCCGAGTCCAGCGCCTGGGACACGTGGTGCTGCAACGCACCGGCTACCTCGAGAACCTGGACTGGTACCTGCATCACCTCGGCCTGATCGTCAGCGACTTCCTCTACTACGACGGTCAGCGTGATCGCGGTCCCGTGATGAGTTTCATCCGCTGCGATCGCGGCAACACTCCGTCCGATCATCACACTCTCGCAATGACTCTCGGTCCGTCCAACCGGTACGTGCACTCCGCCTACCAGGTGTCGGATCTCGATGCGATAGCCGCGGGCGGGGAGTACCTCACCCAACGCGGGTACCGGCATTCGTGGGGTATCGGCAGGCACATCCAGGGCAGCCAGATCTTCGACTACTGGCGTGATCCCGACGGTTTCCTGGTGGAACATTTCAGCGACGGCGACATGTTCGACAACTCCCTCGAACCCGGCTGGGCTCCGATGACCGCGTCCGGGCTGGCCCAGTGGGGGCCGCCCGCGTCGAAGGACTTCCTCGGAATCGCCCCCAGCATAGCGTCATTGCACGAACTGAAATCGATCTTCTCCTCACTGCGCAACGACAACGAGTTCGACACCGATCGCCTTCGCGGCCTGATGAAAGTGGCATCCTCATGAGCATCGCTGTACTCCGCACCGCCGACGCCTGGTGGGTCGAAACCCCCGCGGGCGCGTCACGCATCGACACCGCGGCGGTGAGCACCGCCGAGCTCCTCGCCGATCGGCCTGCCATCGAATCCGCGCGCAGCGCAACCGATGTCGTTGCAGTGGAGACACTGTCGTTGATCTCGCCGGTGACGGCTCCCTGCCGCGTCATGGCGAACATGACCAACTACGTCTCTCACGTCAAGGACTCGGGAATGAACCCCGAGACGGTTCCGCTGACGTTCTTTCGCAAGACCTCCGGTTCCATCAGCGGACCCACCGACGACGTCATCAAGCCGACGCACGTGAAGCTGCTCGACTACGAGATCGAGATCGGACTCGTGTTCGGCAAGACGCTCACCGTCGGAACCAAGGTCGACGCCTCCAACGTGGCCGAGTACGTCGCCGGCCTCGTGCTCACCAACGACGTCTCTGCCCGCGACGTCCAGTTGCCGAAGACTCAGTTCTACGAGGGCAAGTCGTATCCCACCTTCACTCCGGTCGGGCCGCGCCTGGTCCTTCTGGAGGCCGGTGAGTTCGACCGGTTCGGCGAACTCGCCCTGACCCTGCGGGTCAACGGCTCTGTGCGACAGGACAGTACGGTCGCCGACATGATCTACCGCCCGGTCGAGTCACTCAAGGCCCTGAGCAAGTTCCAGCGGATCGACGCAGGCGACCTGCTGCTCACCGGTACTCCCGGCGGCACCGCATTGAAGGCCCCCGCCAAGCCGATCGAGATGATCGGATCGCTGGTTCCGCCGTCGGTCAAGTGGAAGGTCTTCTTCAAGAAGCAGGCCAAGAATCCCGCGTTCCTGAAAGACGGTGACGTCCTCGAACTGACCTGCTCGACTCCCGACGGAGCCCTCGATCTGGGGGTCCAGCGCACCCGGGTCTCCTACCGATGACCGGTACCGAGTCCGACGGCACTCACTTTCCAGTGGTGATCGTCGGAGCCGGTCCGACGGGCATGACCGCTGCGTTGCTGCTGGGCCGGTACGGCGTGCCGTGCCTCGTGCTGGACAGGTGGGAGGACGTCTACCCGCAGCCGCGGGCAGTCCACCTCGACGACGAGGTGTACCGCATTCTCGGTGATCTGGGCCTGGCCGAGGACTTCGCGGCCATCTCCCGTCCCGGTCGCGGACTGAGGTTGTGCACCAGGGACATTCGAACCCTGGCCGAGTTCGAGCGCGATCCCGACGATCGACCGCACGGCTACCCGCAGGCCAACATGTTCGATCAACCCGAACTCGAGCGTCTGATGCGTTCTCACATCGCGCGTTACGACTCCGTGCAGATGCGTGGCGGATGCGAGATCACCGATGTGCAGAACCTGACGGATTCGGTCCGGGTCCGGTACGACTCGACCGAGGACGGGACGCCACATTGGGTGACCGCCGACTACGTCCTCGGTTGCGACGGGGCCAACAGTGTGGTGCGCAGGTCCATCGGTTCGAAAATGGAGGATCTCGGTTTCGAGCAGCGATGGTTGGTCGTGGATATCGAGACCGACGTCGATCTCGGGCAGTGGGATGGCGTGCACCAGGTGTGCGATTCCGAGCGATCGGCGACGTACATGCGCATCGGCCCCACCCGCTACCGCTGGGAGTTCCGGATGCTCGACGGCGAGACCCTCGACGAGTTCACCGATCTCTCGGCCATCCACCCTTTCATCGCACCGTGGTTCGTTTCCGGCGAGATCCCGGACATGAAGCTGATTCGCAGCGCGGAGTACACCTTTCGTGCACAGGTGGTGGACCGGTGGCGTGATCGCCGGGTCTTCCTGCTCGGCGATTCCGCGCATCTGACGCCGCCCTTCATCGGGCAGGGCATGGGCGCAGGGCTCCGAGATGCGCGCAATCTGATCTGGAAGATCGTCGGCGTGCTCGACGGGCATCTGAAGGAGACCTCGCTCGAGAGCTACGAGACAGAACGAAAGACGCACGCCAAGCAGATGATCGAATTGGCGGTCGCGATCGGATGGGCCATGACCGGCGGCAGCCGGCTCACCGGCATCATGCGCACGAACATCGCACCCGCCCTCGGCTACCTACCGTTCGTCGGCGAGAAGGTCACCGCCAGCACCACCCCGTCACTCGCTCGATCGCAGTACGTGCTGCGTTCGCCCGTCCCGGTTCGCACACTGGCCGGAAAGCTGTGCCCCAACAGTCCGTTGGACAGCGGGGCTCGTCTGGACGACCTCGCGCCGGGCCGGTTCCTGTTCGTCTCGTCGACACCCCTGGCCATCGGGCACCGTCGAGAGATCGAACGCCGCGGAGCCGTCGTCGTCGAGGTGGCGGCGTCGTCGGAGCTGGGGGTCTGGCTGCGCCGCGGACACGCTGTTGCCGCCATCGTGCGACCGGACCGCACGGTCATGGCGTCGGGCACCTCGGTGCCCTCCCTGCACACCAAAGTACCGACCACAGCTTTTCGCAGGACAGAATGCCCGGCACCCGTAGTGACGAAGCCGGCACCTACCCGCACCGTGAACAAGAGGCGTAGATGAACACTGCAATAGTCACCGGAGCGACGTCGGGAATCGGCGAGGCCGTCGCCGAGGTTCTGATCGCTCGCGGCTATCACGTCATCGGAACGAGCCGCGACAGCTCGTCGGTGGCCGACCCGATACCCGGTGTCGAATACCGCGACCTGGACCTGACGGACCCATCATCGATCCGCGGGTTCGTGGACGGCATCGCCGAGACCTCGGTCGATGTGCTGATCAACAACGCAGGCGAAAGCCAGTGCGGCCCACTCGAAGAGCTGCCCATCGAGGCGATCACCCGGCTCTTCCAGCTCAACGTCTTCGGAGCGATCGAGTTGACCCAGGCCGTGCTGCCGGGCATGCGAGATCGTGGCAGCGGAAAGATCGTCAACATCGGGTCGATGCTCGCGAGCTTTCCGCTGGCCTACCGTTCGTCGTATGCCGCCACCAAGGCTGCGATCAAGGGGTTTTCCACCGCCGCGCGCTACGAGCTCAAGCCCTACGGAATCGACATCACCACAGTCGAACCCGGCTCCATCGCCACCGGGCTCTCGGCCCGTCGGACCAAGTACTGCGGCCCGCATTCACCGTACCTCCGCGACTTCACCACGGTGATCTCGCAGCTCGACGCCAAAGAGGCCGAAGGCATCACGGCCGAGACCGTGGCCCTCACGGTTCTCAGAGCCGTCGAGGACAAGAAGACGCTGCCCATCTACGCGGTCGGCAGCAATGCCCCTGCGGTGTTCTTCGCCCAGCGATTGCTGCCGCGCACGGTACTCGAACTGTTCACGGCCCGCGCCTACGGACTGCCCAGCAAACGACCGGTGAACTAGCGAAACAGGTTCGCGACGAACGGAATCGAATCGGCCTGCGACTGGACGAAGGCCCCACTGTGGTCGGTGTTGTAGGCCCTGAACGTCACCGGCTGACCGTTGGCCGTCAGACGGGCGACGTAGGCGGCGGTGGTTGGGAACGGAACGTCGATGTCCTGCACGCCGTTGCCCATGAAGAAGGGCTTGTCGAAACCTGTTTCGGGCATCGCCATGTAGTCGTCGAGAACGGCGGTGAAATTCGGCAGGCCGGTCAGTGGCGCGGTGAAGAAGTCGCCGATCGTCACACCGTCGAGTTGTGCCTCGAAGTCCGATACGCAGCTCGTCTCGGCCAGGTCTGCGTACTTCTTCCCGAGCGGGGTCAGGATGTCGTCCAGCCCGAGCTCGGGATGCGCGTAACGCAGCGACGCACCGATGTACGCGACATAGGCGGTCAGGCCCGACGGTAGTTCCACCGGCGGAACGCCCGGTCCACCGATCGAGACCAACTTCTCGATGTACGCGGGAGTTCCGGTACCCACCGCCCCGCGGTAGTCGAGATCGGGGCCGCCGAATTCGGTTGCGTAACGGGCGGTGTAGATCGCTGCGCCACCGCCCTGGGATTGGCCGACGGCCACCCAGGATCGCGAGAGGTCCTCGCTGTGGTTGCGGCCCGCCTTGACCATGTCCACCACGTTGTGGGCCGTGGTTCGACCGTCGAGATACGCCGGTAATCCGGGCGTTCCGAGGCCGGCATAGTCGCTGGCGACGATGGCATAGCCCTGCGCGAGCCAGTTCGCCAGGTACGGCAGATCTCGCTCGGCGTAGGACGGACCGATCAGCGACGGCGCGCATGCGTCGCCGAGCCCGGATGTGCCGTGAGCCCACGAGATCACCGGCCAACCACCCTCCGGCGCAGTTCCCGGCGGTAGGAAGACGGTGCCGGTGCTCAGAGCCTTCTCACCGAAGGTGTCGGTGGTGACGTAGGTCAGCACCTCGGCCGAGGCAGCGCCGGGAATCCAGAGGTCTCGGTCCAGATCGCGAGTCGAGACGACGTCACCGATCTCCTGAGTGATAGCCGGTGCAGCGGAAGCGGGTACGGCCAGCAGCGCCGTCACCATGCTCGACGCGAGCGCCGCGGCAACCGAGAGGGCACCGATCCGACGACGAGAGGTCACTGGTTCTCCATTCCATTCGAGTGTGCGAAGCCACTGCGTTCGTCGATGCGCGCCACCTTGTAATACACGACCGCTCCGATCCACACGAGGAAGAACGTACCGACGACGAGCTGGCCGGCCAGATTGAGATCGATGACGGCCAACGCGTCCCACAACCCGCCGGTCAGCTCGAACTGTTCGGCAAGCAGGGTCAACAGCTGCACCGTGCCGATCACCAGTGCCACGAAGACGGACAGTCCCGTCATCGTCATGTTGTAGTAGATCTTGCGCACCGGCGTCACGAATGCCCAGCCGTACGCCTTGGACATGAAGATGCCGTCGATGGTGTCCATGGTGGTCATGCCCGCGGCGAACAGAACCGGCAGCGCGATGATCGCCATCGGCGGAAGTCCGCCTGCCATGGCCGTCGTGCCTGCGACCGCAAGCAGACCGACCTGAGTGGCGGTATCGAACCCAAGCCCGAACAGCAGACCCAGCGGGTACATCTGCCACGAATGGTTGATCAGCTTGTCGTAGCGACCTCGGAACAGTCGATTCATCAGCCCACGCTTGGCCAGCAACTCGTCGAGGCCGGCTTCGGTGAACTCACCTCGTTTCGCGCGGCGCCAGACTCCGACGATTCCCGCGAGCACTGCGATGTTCAACGCCGCGATGAGATAGAGGAACGTTCCGGACACCAACGTGCCGATGATGCCGCCGACTCCGGCGAACGCGTCCTGGAACGCCGTCGCCTGCGACGCCACGAACGCGATGGCGGCGACGAAGACGAACACGACCGTCGAATGACCGAGTGAGAAGAAGAGCCCGACGGCCAACGGCCGCTTGCCCTTCTGCAGCAGAAAGCGGGTGGTGTCGTCGATGGCGGCGATGTGATCGGCGTCGAACGCGTGCCTGAGCCCGAGGGTGTACGCCAACACGCCTGCTCCGGCGTAGACCAGCGTGCCGTCGGCTCCGGTGAGGTTGTGGATGCTCGGAATGGAGTTGTAATGGGTGAACAGACCCCACCCGACCACGTGCAGAGCGGCGACGAAGCCGGCCATCGCCAGCAGTCGAGGAACCTCGTCGAGAGTGAATCGACTCTGCCGTCGGCCGAGCTCGACACGCGAGAGTTGGGTCGTCATGGAGACATTGTGGCCGATGACGACGAATTACTCTTCGCCACAGCGCGCAGGTGATCTGAGCGCCCACTATTTGTGTCCGCAGGCGGGGTCACTGCCCCACTACGAGGACACCCCCAAGGCCCCCAGCGTCATTGCCCGCAACACGGGACGAGCATTCTTCGACGGAGTACGCCCCGCGCTGTTGGGCGTGGAGTTGATGAGACCGAACACCGCGTGTGCCGTGGTTCGAGCGTCGGCCTCGTTCAGTTCCGGGCCGAAAGCGCAGAGCACCCCGACCCACAGTTCCACGTACTCGCGCTGCATTCGGCGCACCTTGCGTCGAGCACCCTCGGGAAGGCTCTGCAGGTCGCGATCCTGGATCTTGATGAATGCCGGTGTGTCGAAGGCAAAATCGAGATGGAACTCGACCAACGCAGACAACGTATCCACGGCCGCCCCGCCACGATCGACCACCGCACGGCCACCGTCGAGCAGATACTCCGAGATTCCGACCATCAGCTCGACGAGCACTGCCTCCTTGTTCGGGAAGTGTCGGTAGACGGCCGGTCCGCTGACGCCGACTGCCGCGCCCAGGTCCTCGAGTCGCACCGAGGTGAAGCCGCGCTCGGCGAACAGTGATGCGGCAGCATCGAGCAACTGCTGTCGACGCTCGGCCTTGCGCTGCTCGCGCACCGTCGTCGGCCTTGCCTCCAACTCCTGCACTGGCTCCCCCTCGACCCTGGACTCTCAGTTAATCGTAGTTTACTATGATGTCAGTTATCAACCATTAACTGAACTCCTGTGACACCGGCGTCCAACCCCTAAGGCGTGCACCTCATGGCAATCGATATTGCTGCCAACCGGGCAGATCACGAGCGTCTCACCGGCGAGCTGGCCGAACGGCTCGCCGCGGCGGCGCTCGGCGGTAGCGAAAAATCCCGGGAACGCCACATCGCGCGAGGCAAACTCCTCCCCCGCGACCGCGTCGACGAGCTACTCGATCCCGGCAGCCCGTTCTTGGAGATCGCACCACTGGCCGCGAACGGTCTCTACGACGACGAGTGCCCCGGCGCAGGAGTGATCGCCGGCATCGGGCGCGTCTCCGGGCGCGAATGCGTCATCGTCGCCAACGACGCCACCGTCAAGGGCGGCACGTACTACCCGATGACGGTGAAGAAGCACCTGCGCGCGCAGGAGATCGCACTGCAGAACACCCTGCCGTGCATCTACCTCGTCGACTCGGGCGGCGCGTTCCTCCCGCGTCAGGACGAGGTGTTTCCCGACCGCGACCACTTCGGCCGCATCTTCTTCAATCAGGCGACCATGAGCGCCAAGGGAATTGCGCAGATTGCCGCCGTCATGGGCTCGTGCACCGCCGGCGGTGCCTACGTACCGGCGATGAGCGACGAGGCGATCATCGTCAAGAACCAGGGCACCATCTTCCTCGGCGGCCCGCCACTGGTGAAGGCCGCGACCGGAGAGGTCGTCACCGCAGAAGAACTCGGCGGTGGTGATCTGCACTCCAAGATCTCCGGCGTGACCGATCATCTCGCCGAGGACGATCGAGACGCACTGCACCGCGTCCGTAGCATCGTTTCCACCCTCGGGCCCCGGACACCACGGCCATGGGACGTCGTCACGACGCGTGACCCCGTAGCCGACCAAACCGAGCTCTACGACGTCGTCCCCACCGACCCCCGCACTCCGTACGACGTGCGTGAGGTGATCGGCCGCGTCGTCGACGCGGGTGAATTCGACGAGTTCAAAGCCGAATACGGCAAGACGCTCGTCACCGGATTCGCCCACATCCACGGCCATCCCGTCGGAATCGTCGCCAACAACGGTGTGCTGTTCGCTGAATCTGCCATGAAGGGCGCGCATTTCATCGAACTGTGCGACAAGCGCAGCATCCCGCTCGTCTTCCTGCAGAACATCTCCGGGTTCATGGTCGGCCGCGATTACGAGGCAGGCGGCATCGCCAAACACGGCGCGAAGATGGTCACCGCGGTGGCATGTGCCCGTGTCCCCAAGATCACCGTCGTCATCGGCGGGTCCTACGGCGCAGGCAACTACTCGATGTGCGGCAGAGCGTATTCACCACGCTTCCTGTTCATGTGGCCCAACGCGCGAATCTCGGTGATGGGCGGCGAGCAGGCGGCCTCGGTGCTCGCGACGGTGCGCAGCGAACAACTCGACGCGGCAGGCAAGCCCTGGAGTGACGACGACCAGGAATCGTTCAAGGCTCCGATTCGCGACCAGTACGAAAGCCAGGGCAACCCATACTATTCGACGGCCCGCCTCTGGGACGACGGCATCATCGACCCGGCCGATACCAGGCAGGTTCTCGGACTTGCCCTCTCGGCGTGCGCCAATGCGCCGCTCGAGCCGGTCTCCTACGGCGTTTTCAGGATGTGAGAGGCATGACCACGATAGACACCATTCTGATCGCCAACCGAGGCGAGATCGCTGTGCGGGTGGCACGAACGCTGCGCCGCATGGGAATTCGCACCGTTGCCGTCTACAGTGACGCCGATGCCGACGCCCGCCACGTCCACGAGGCCGACACCGCGGTACGACTCGGCCCCGCCAACGCACGCGAGAGCTACCTCGACATCGCCAAGGTGATCGCGGCCGCGAAAGCCACCGGAGCACAGGGAATTCATCCCGGATACGGCTTCCTGTCCGAGAACTCCGAGTTCGCATCAGCCTGCGCCGAAGCCGGAATCGCCTTCCTCGGGCCACCGGCGAAGGCCATCGAAGTGATGGGCGACAAGATCGCCGCGAAGGCCGCCGTCAGCGCATTCGGTGTACCCGTCGTCCCCGGCATCTCTCGCCCCGGCCTCACCGACGCCGACCTCGTCGCCGGTGCGCCGGACGTCGGCTTCCCGGTGTTGGTCAAACCCTCCGCCGGTGGCGGCGGAAAAGGTATGCGTCTTGTCGAACGCGCCGAGGACGTCCCTGCAGCATTGACGAGCGCTCGCCGGGAGGCAGCCTCGTCGTTCGGCGACGACACCCTCTTCCTCGAGCGATTCGTGTTGCGGCCCCGGCACATCGAGGTCCAGATCCTCGCCGACGGACACGGCAATGTCATCCACCTCGGCGAACGCGAGTGCAGCCTGCAGCGCAGGCACCAGAAGGTCATCGAGGAGGCACCGTCGCCGTTGCTCGACGACGCAACCAGAGCACGCATCGGCGAGGCCGCCTGCAACACTGCCCGCAGTGTCGACTACTCCGGTGCCGGCACAGTCGAATTCATCGTCTCGGCCGAGCGTCCCGACGAGTTCTTCTTCATGGAGATGAACACTCGTCTCCAGGTCGAGCACCCGGTCACCGAGATGGTCACCGGCCTCGACCTCGTCGAGTGGCAGGTCCGGGTGGCATCGGGTGAGCCCCTCACTCTCGCGCAGAACGACATCACGCTCACCGGACATGCGATCGAAGCCCGCGTCTACGCCGAGGATCCCGGCCTCGGATTTCTCCCCACCGGCGGTGCCGTCGTCGGATTGCGCGAGCCATCTGCGCCGGGAATCCGCGTCGACTCCGGCCTTGCCGTCGGAACGGAGGTGGGCAGCAACTACGACCCCATGCTCTCGAAGGTCATCGCGCACGGACCCGATCGCGCGACCGCACTGCGCAGTCTCGATCGTGCACTGGCCGACACCGCCGTACTCGGTGTCGTCACGAACATCGAATTCGCACGGTTCCTGCTCGCCGACAACGATGTTCGTACCGGCAATCTCGACACCGGCCTACTCGACCGTCGCGTCGAGGATTTCGTGGCCGCCGAGGCGACCGACGAGGCGCTGATCGCCGCCACCGCAGTGCAGTGGCTCGACGCGTGGCAGGCCGCGGGACAGGACGTCTGGGCAGCACCATCGGGTTGGCGAGTCGGCGCGAAAGCTCCGTTCCATCGTCGCCTCGCGTCCGGCGGTCGGACGGCGCATGTGGCCATCACCGGTACAGCGAGCACGGCAACGGTCGTCGTCGACGAGGGATCGCCGCGCACCCTCCGGGCTACGGCCACCGAGGATTCCGTGGATCTGGTGATCGACGGTCTCCGAGAATCGATGACCTTCGCCCGAAACGGCTCGGCCACCTGGATTTCCAGTGCTCGCGGCACCTGGCGCATCGATCGGATTGCCGAGGCGAGCGTCCGCGAGGACGATGCCCATTCCGGTGACGCCGAGATCCTCTCGCCGATGCCGGGCTCGATCATCGCGATCGGAACCACCACCGGCAGCGCCGTCACCGCGGGCACGGCCATCGTCGTCGTCGAGGCGATGAAGATGGAACACACCCTGACCACCCCTATCGACGGCACAGTCGAACTGACTGTCGCAGTGGGGGATCAGGTCCGCGTCGATCAGATCCTCGCCCGAATCGTTCCCACACCCACCGAAGAGGACCAGCCATGACCGATCACCTGTCGTCGTCGAATCTGCCCGACGAATACCAGCAACTGGTCAAATCCGTTGCCGACTTCACCAGGACGGTCGTCGCACCGGTCTCGGCGAAACACGATGCCGAGCATTCCTTTCCGTACGAGGTAGTCGCAGGCATGGCCGAGATGGGCCTGTTCGGCCTGCCGTTTCCCGAGGAGTTCGGCGGCATGGGCGGCGACTACTTCGCGCTGTGCCTGGCGCTCGAGGAGCTCGGCAAGGTCGATCAGAGTGTTGCCATGACTCTCGAGGCCGGCGTCTCACTCGGTGCCATGCCGGTGTACCGCTTCGGCAACGACGCACAGAAGCAGCAGTGGCTGCCCAAACTCACCGCAGGCAAGGCCCTGGCCGCGTTCGGTCTGACCGAGCCCGGTGCCGGCAGCGACGCGGGCGGCACCAAGACCACCGCCAAGCGCGACGGTGGTGATTGGATCATCAACGGCAGCAAGCAGTTCATCACCAACTCCGGCACCGACATCACCGAGCTCGTCACCGTCACCGCGGTGACAGGGGTCGACGAAGCGACCGGGCGCAAGCAGATCTCGTCGATCCTCGTCCCCACCGACACCCCGGGATTCGTCGCAGAGGCTGCCTACAACAAGGTCGGCTGGAACGCGTCGGACACACACCCGCTCAGCTTCACCGATGTGCGCGTGCCGCAAGAGAATCTGCTCGGCGAGGAAGGCCGCGGGTATGCGAACTTCCTGCACATCCTCGACGAGGGCCGGATCACGATCGCGGCGGTGTCGGTCGGTGCGGCGCAGGGCTGCGTGGACGAGAGCGTGAAGTACGCCAAGGAGCGCGAGGCCTTCGGTGCTCCGATCGCCCGCAATCAGGCGATCTCGTTCAAGATCGCCCGCATGGAGGCCCGCGCACACACCGCTCGAACCGCGTACTACGACGCCGCGGCATTGATGCTGGCGGGCAAGCCGTTCAAGAAGGCCGCGTCGATCGCCAAGCTCGTCGCCTCCGAGGCCGCCATGGACAACGCGCGCGATGCCACCCAGATCCACGGCGGCTACGGTTTCATGAACGAGTACGTTGTCGCCCGTCACTACCGCGATAGCAAGATCCTCGAAATCGGTGAGGGTACAACCGAGGTTCAGCTGATGCTGATCGCCCGGAGCCTCGGACTGTGAGCGACAAGAGGATTCGCCAACGCGGCCTGTGGTTCGAGGAGATGGAACTCGGCACCGTCTACGAACACCGACCCGGCCGCACCATCACCGAGGCCGACAACACGCTGTTCACCACGCAGACGATGAACACCCAGGCCCTGCACCTCGACGCGGCCTACAGCGAGACAACACCTTTCGGGCAACGACTGGTGAACTCCATGTTCACCGTGTCCACGCTCGTCGGACTGTCGGTGACGCAGTTGACCCAGGGCACCATCGTGGCGAACCTGGGCTTCTCGGAGGTGTCGTTTCCCAAGCCGCTGTTCCACGGCGACACCCTCTACGCCGAGACCGTGATCTCGGACAAGCGCGAATCGAAGTCTCGCCCCGGCGAGGGCATCGTGACGTTCACGCACACCGGTCGAAATCAGCACGGGGACGTCGTCGCAATCGCCGTCCGCAAGACACTCGTCCGGATGCAACCACCGGAGGAGGCGTCGTGAACTGGGTTCCGCCGGGACCGGCGTGGCTGTTCTGCCCGGCAGACCGACCCGAGCGGTACGACAAGGCCGCAGCACGAGCGGATGTGGTCATTCTCGATCTCGAGGATGCCGTCGGCGCTGCCGACAAAGCGGGCGCTCGTGAGTCCGTGGCCGCCACTTCTCTGGACCCGGCGCGCACCATAGTCCGAGTCAACGCGCACGGCACCGACGATCAGTCCGCGGACCTCGCGGCATTGCAGCAGACCGAGTACACCACCGTGATGCTGCCCAAATGTGAATCGGCAGAACAGATCGCGGCTCTGGCTCCACTGAATGTCGTCGCGCTGATCGAGTCCCCGCTCGGCGCGATGACGGTATTCGACGCCCTCGCCGCCGACAACGCCATCGGTGCCATGTGGGGTGCCGAGGACCTGGTTGCCGCCATGGGTGGCAACTCGAGCAGGCTCTCCAACGGGCAGTATCGTGCTGTGGCGCAGCACGTTCGGTCGCAGACCTTGCTCGCAGCCAAGGCACGCGGGCTGTTCGCGTTGGATTCGGTGTTCCTCGACATCCCCGATCTCGACGGTGTCCGTGCGGAAGCCGACGATGCCGTGGCCGTCGGCTTCGATGGAAAGGTGGCCATTCACCCCAGCCACATCCCCGTCATTCGCGAGGCCTATGCGCCGACTGTCGAGGAAATCGACTGGGCCATGGCCGTGCTCGACGCCGTCTCACACAATCGCGGTGTCTTCGCCTTCCGTGGCCAGATGGTCGATGCCCCGGTGCTCGCGCATGCTCGACGCATCGTCGCGCGCAGTTCCCCCTCCTAGCCCCCAGTACTTGCACGCGCCGTTAATTGCCAGCGCGGTATGGTAGGTGGTCACGAGTACAGGTATCGAGAGGCACGACACATGAGCGCACACGACCCCGCCCTGACTGCCCTTGCGCAGAATTGGCTTGCGCTCGCGGTCCTGCACGGACGTATCGAAAGCCGCATCGAGCGCGCGCTGCAGACCAACCACAATCTCAGCGCGCGCGAGTACTGGCTGCTCGACGTCCTGGGCAGGCAGCACGACGGGGAGGGTGGGCATCTGCAGATGAAGCAGGTGGCCGACGCCGTCGTCCTGAGCCAGAGCGCGACGACTCGCCTGGTCACACGCCTCGAGGATCGTGGGCTGCTCACGCGGTACCTGTGCCCTACCGATCGCCGCGGCATCTACACCGACGTCAGCAAAGAAGGACTTGCACTCCTCGAGGCAGCTCGACCGACCAACGATGCGGCGCTACGCGAGGCCCTCGACGAGGCGTCGACCGAGTCGGATCTGATCCCACTGGTCGACGCCGTCCGCCGCGCCGAAAGCTGATTCACTCCACCTGTTCCACGGCTGCTCTGGTCGCGTCGGCTACCAACGAGTTCATCGCCGGCGAGTCTTCCACCCCCGACGTCGTCGCGCTGAGCACGACCAGCAGGATCCTCTGCCCGTCCGGACCGAGGAGCAGCCCCGCATCGTTCGAGACGCCGTAGCTGCCCGTGCCGGTCTTGTCTGCCGAGGTCCACTGTTCGGGGATTCCGGCGCGGAACCGGCCGTCGGAAGTCTGGGTGTCGGTCATCCACGCCAGCAGTCGATCGCGGGAGGCCGGAGTGAGTACGTCGCCGTCGAGCAGGGTTCGGTAGCCGGCGGCCATCGAGTTCGGTGTCGTGGTGTCGCGTGGATCGCCAGGTATGGCGGTGTTCAGTTCCGGCTCGGTGCGATCGAGCCGGAACTCGGTGTCGCCCAGCGAGCGCGCGAACTCTGTGAGTGCCGCAGTTCCACCGGCCTCGCGGATCAGAAGGTTGCCGGAGGTGTTGTCACTCTTGGTCAATGCGGCCGCTGCCAGATCTGCAATCGTGACAACGGATCCTGGTTCCCAGTCGACAGCAGACTCGGGCACCTTGTCCTCGGCGGTGATCGTTCTGGTGTCGGTCAGCTGCAGTGCGCCAGCATCCACGGCGGCGAGTACGGCACCGACGGCATACACCTTGAACGTCGAGCAGAACGCGAAACGTTCGTCGCCGCGATGACTTTCGGTGGAACCGGAGCCGAGATCGACGGCACTGACACCGAGACGCGCGGTGTCCCTGGCCTCGAGATCGACATAATTCTGTTCGGCCGAGGCTTGTTCGGTGGTGGACTGGGCGGCGCTCGCGGCTGTCTGCGGCGGTTCGGTGGTGGTCGTCGAAGAACAGGCAACGCCTGCGGTCAACGTCGCCGCTGCAATCGCGATGAGCAGGCGGGTGGATGTCGAGGTACGCATGGGATCATGCGATCACAGAAACCCCGGTAGCTGGCTCACCGCCCCTCGGACATCCATTCCGTTCTCGGCGTCATAGGTGGTCGCGGGCATCGTCCACTCACCGCGCGGTCCATGTCGGAGTGCGTTTCTGCAGGAATGCGGTGATTCCTTCGACGACGTCCTGCGTGGTGGCGAGTCGATCCAACTCCTGACGGTTCTGTTGCCATGAATCTTCCTCGTGCGCGATGGTGCCGTCGGAGATACGTCGAGCGAGACGCTTGGATGCGCGCACGGCGAGCGGCGCACCCTCCGCACACAGGCGAGCGAGACCGAGTGCGGTATCGAGGACGTCGTCGGGTGCGGCAACCCTGTTGACCAACCCCCATCGGGCGGCCTCCTGCGCGGAGATCGGCTGTCCGGTCAAGATCATTTCCAGCGCAACGTGTTCCGGTACCGCAGACATCAGTCGAAAGGCACCACCTGCACCGGCGACGAGTCCACGGCGAATCTCGGGTAGGCCGAATATGGCCGTGTCCGAGGCGACGACCATGTCCGAGGCCAGAGCGATCTCGGTTCCGCCTCCCATCGCAGACCCGTTCACCGCCGAGATGACGGGAACCGAAATCGGATGTTGGACAATCCCGGCGAATCCCCAATGCTCGGTCTCGGGCGGGGTCACCGCGCCGGGGCCTCCGGTGCCGAGGGCTTTCAGATCGGCACCCCCGCAGAAGGTCGACGATCCCGCACCGGTCAACACGATGGCACGGATGTCACGGTCCGCCTCGGCCGACTCCCAGGCTTGCCCGAGGAGCGTGTGCACGCGTGCATCGATGCTGTTGGCAGCCTTCGGTCGGTTGATCGTGACGACGAGAACATGACCTTTTCGCCTCGTCAGTACAACAGGTTCGATGCTATCGGCGTCGGACACGAATGTTCCCCTCGTTCGACTCGACACTGACTGTTGCTCCGATGATTTCGCGTGCAGGTTCGCTCCGATAGAGGGACAACGCATGCGCACTGGCCGTATCGCCAGGCACCGTCTGTGCGGCAACGCGTCGTCCGCGTTCGTCCCTCCCGACGAGGAATGCCTGGTTCGGTTCCTGCTGCCGTGAATGCTCGACGGAGACAGTCTCCACCACGAGATCCCCGTCCTCGACAGGTGCGCGAGGCGGCGGATTCGGCGTCAGCACTGTGGGTTCGGGATTTCCGATGTAGCCGAGCGGATGCTGGTCGGCGCCCAACAGCACGGAGTGGTGGTAGGTCAGATAGCCACCGTTCGCGTGCACCAGCGCACAACTCTTCCCGCCCCGAATCTCCCGAACGGATGCGGTGATCGAATGCAACGAATGACTGCTGAGAGGCCCACCGAAGGACGAATGGCCACCGGTCACTGTGGGAATCAACGACTTCGGCGTTCCGAGGTGACATGTGGCAAGGGTCGGCACGATCGGGAAGCAGCTGTAGACGTCCAACACGTCCAGTTGCTCGACCCCGATCTCCGCTCGGTACAACGCGCGATCCATCGCGTCTTCCATCGCTGGGGACCGGCCGAAACTGCTGCGGTCGAGAATGTCGACCGTGTCCTCGGCACCGGCACCGCCCCAGACGTACACGATGTCACCCTTGGGCACACCGCGTTCGAGAGCTTCGGCCAAGCTCGTCACCACGATGCACGCCGCCTGGTCGACGAACGGCATGGCGTTCATCGACAGCGGATACGGCTCGCACACGATGCGGTTTCTCGGCGACGGCGTTCCGATGTCTACAGCCGTCCGCGCTGTGCCGTTCCAGGAGTACGGATTCTTCTCGGACACAACGGAGAAGGTCGCATACAGCTCGCTGCACTCGGCCTGCCGCGTTGCCGGATCCATGCCGGCCTCGAAGCGAAAGCGGCTCTCGAACAACGGATAGATCCGAACCGGTGAGATCAGACCGGCTTCTTGCATTGCAGCGCTGCCGAGTTGATCGAGATCGAAGGTGGGCGGACCGCCCGGATCCGTGCTCCACCCTCCGTCCTCGACGGGGTCTCGTCCGGCCTTGACCAGCGCGCTCATCGAGGCCTGGGCTTCACCGCCCGCGATCACCGCAACCGTCGACTCTCCGGAGGCGATGCGCGCGGCCGCGCGATCGAGGAGTCGGGCAGGCCATTGCCCACCGATCGGAGCGTCGAACAGATCTGCCGGTGTGGCACCGAATCTACGTCCCAGCGCAGCGGCGGGACTGGCGTAGGCCCAGCTGGCGACATGACAGAACGCGATGCTGTCCGCGCGGCGAATCCATGGGTCCGACGTCAGCGAGTCCTGAAGTGCCGCAGTCGCAGCGAGTGCGATCAGATCCATGGGTTCGACGCTCATGGGTTCGCCGCGGCCGCTTGCTTCACCGATTGCCACGATCACCGGAATGCGTGTCGGATCCACCGTCGACGCCTCGTGCCGTACAGAACTCATGAAAGCAAACCTATTACAGACAGAGATTGTCCGCAATGCCACCGGGTGCGACAATCCGGGGGTGACCGACGAAGCCAAGAGCCGACGAGGACGTCCTCGCGATCCGCATCTGGAAGACCGCGTCTACGACGCGGTGCTCGAGGTGTACTGGGAAAAAGGGTGGTCCGGCTTCACACTCGACGCCGTTGCCCGCCGCGCCTCGGTCGGTAGGGCCGCGCTCTATCGTCGCTGGGAATCGAAGGGGGCCTTGGTCGTCGATGCGCTGGAAGCCAGGAGTCCACTCGCGTCGCCGATCGACTTCGGCACGCTGCGGGCGGATCTCGTCGAACTCGCAGTGCAGCTTCTGCAGGGTTACCGAGGGACAGCAGGTCTGGTCAGTCTGAGGGTCGCCCTCGATGCGCGGGTGCACCCCGATCTTCTCGGACACATGATCGACACTCTCAACCGGAGCCGACTGGTCGCAGCGCGCCTCATCGTTCATCGAGCTCAGACTCGAGGTGAGTTGCCGGAGTCCGCCGATACCACCCGAATCCTCGAACTGGTGACCGGAGCGGTGTTCAGCCACGTCATCTTCTCGCATCGCACCGATGCCGATCGAGCCGAGACCGACCGCGTCTACGCCGAAAATCTGGTCGACGCGGTCCTCGGCGGGGTCGGCACGACATGACACGAACGGCCGATTCCGCCGATCACCGGTGGCTCGATGTCGTTGCGCACCGAATACTCACCGAGATCGCTCGGTGATCGGACACTTCCGGCATGGCGATGACCTCGAAGCTTCGTACGGCAGTCGGTGAAGACACCAGCAGATAGCTGGCGCTCCGAATGTCTTTCGTATAGCTCGATGTTCGTGTATCGGCATCTCCGACGAGGTCGGTCATTCCGTGGTCGGCAAGCACAGCGAATGTCTTGCTCGTCGGCAGGAGATTCAGGTCGCCACAGAGCACAACGACGTCGGCCGACGGACGAACATGCTCGACGATCTCCGCCAACTTCCTTGCTTGCTCCAGCCGAATGGGACTGTCGCCCTTCCCTGCTGGATCGCGCAGACCATGACATTGGATGACGGAGACGAAGATACCTGCGAGGCGATCCCGAACGGTGACCGTCAGCGCCGCTCGTGGACGATCGTCCACGCTCCACTCGGCGTGATCGACGAACCGGGAATGGACGAACCGCGCGTCGAGTCCTACGACGGGAACGTCGTCACGAACCCAGGTCGCGATCCCGAAGTCCTGCCTCAGTTCGACGCCGTCACTGTCGGTGACAGGGCCGGCGTCGTTGGCTACGAAATACGGCGTGTATCCGGGCAGTGCGGCCGACACGTCGTCGAACAGGTTGAGCCGCTGCGGCAGAGTGCGCTCACCGTCGGCAAAAGTCGCCCAACCTGACCGATGTGGCGTGCGCGTGACTTCCTGAAGACACAGGACGTCGGCGTCGACGGTTCTGAGCCATCCGATGAGCTCGTCGTACATGGCACCGCCCCATGCATTGATCGATACGATCTTCACGGGGTGATGATCGCAGACGAAGTCGAGACGGAGCAGTCCATTTTGGGGCTGCCATGACTCGATTGTTTCACCGAGCGGCGACCGCACTGCAGTTCGCAGAGGTGACCAGAAAGGACATTCCATGACGAAAGGCCACGAGCACCCGTGACCGTTCAATGGCCCGTGTTCCTGTCTCTCGTGCTCGCCAGCTACGTCTCCCCCGGACCCGACACCGTGATGATCCTGCGGTCGAGTGTCGGGGGACGGCTCGTTGCGATGGCAGCGGCAGCCGGCGCGTTGAGTGGACTCACCGTGCACCTTCTCATCAGTGCAATCGGTTTGTCGGCGTTGATCGTCGCCGTCCCCGGTAGTCTCACCGTTCTCGCGCTGATCGGTGCCGCGTACCTCGCTTATCTCGGTGTTCGAGCGCTGACAGAGAGTCGGCGAATGAGAGTGCGCGACTCGAGCTCACTCGATACCGAGAACTCGCCCGTGTCGATCACACGCGCCTTCCGCACGACGTTGGCCACCAATCTGACGAACCCGAAGGTGATCCTGTTCTTCGTTGCTGTCCTACCCCAGTTCGTCGACCGGTCGTCTTCGTGGCCGATCGCAATGCAACTCGGCATCCTCGGCACTCTCGACGTCCTCGTCGGAATCCTCTATCTACCTGTTTTGGTCTTGTTCGGTGTCAGGGCATTTCGGAACCTCGGGACACGAGGATTGGCCAACCTCGAACTCGGGGTAGGCGTCGTCCTGCTGATATTTGCCGCGGCACTCATCGCCGAAGCGTCTGTGGGATAGCCGAAGACAATTCTTGTAGCGCCACCGGCCGACGCATGAGACCGTGAAGGGATGGAACCCATGCGACCGGTCGACTACGTGGAGCAGTCGACTTCGGGATCCGAAAAGCGCAAGCAGCGTTGGTGGCGAGTGTTTTTCGGATGCCTGGTGATCTATCAGTTGATTGCCTTCGTCGTGTACGACGTCGGGTTCTGGTGGGTGGCTCTGACGAGTATTGCCCTGTGCGGATTGTACGAACTGCTGTGGGCCGTGCTCAACCGCTCCAACTCCCGCAGGAGGTAGCCGTTGAGCACGGCCGATCGAATTGCAGGAAGTCAGCGCTTGGATCGCTCGCCGATCACGGACGCGGCTGCCCCGACGACGAAGACGAGCGCCGTCAGCAGGATGTTCGACCACAAGCTGAAGCGGCTGTCGAATGTAAGCGTTTGTGGCACAAGATTCTCCACGTTGTAGAGGTTCGACGCCAGACTCGCCGCGACGGCCGCGACTCCTACTGCGACCACTACTCGCGACCGCAGAGCAACGCCCCAGACCAACACCGCTACCGACATGGTCAACAGCGGAAGAAGTCCACGAATCGTCAAGTTGCCCATGTAGAACAGCAGTCCGCCCTGCACGACAACGACCGTGGCAATACACAATCCAACACTGACCGCGAGCCAGACACGAACGCGCAGTTCGGTGCCCGATCTACGTTCACTCCACGTGCAGTAGAGAGCGACTGCCCCGATGCACACCGGCAGTGCAATCAGCCAATAGAGACCCGCTGCCGGTGATGCGAGATACGCAGATCCGCCGAACCACATCGGACTCGATACCGACTCCCCGGAACCGAACGGCTGCCGAACGTAGAACGGCAGCGCGCCGATGAACGTCACCGCGATGATCAACAGCGGGACGGATAACCGCGCGGGCACGGCATGCGGTCGAGGATCGGCCCCGACCCCGCCCAGCCGACCGCGTTCGCTCGAGATTCTGTCCGGTCGATCGCTCACGCGCCCTCCCTCCAAGGTTTCAGCAAACCCTACGCCCGGTTTGTTTCGATTGTCCAAGTATCTGCCGAGTCGGCCGCACACACCGCGCACAACGACAGAGCCCCGAACCGCATCGCTGCAGTTCGGGGCTCGTCGTCTCTACGCCGAAGGGATTGAGATCTCGAGCGGCCCCTAAGCCAACTTGTCTTTCTTGCGGTGAGGTGGCGGGTTCAGAACCATCGGATCGTTACTGAGATCCCGGTACAACGAGACACACAATCCGATCATGACGACCACGAAGGGTGCCGCTGCAATGATGGTCATCGTTTGGAGGCCGTTGAGCGCGTCGGAGCCGCCGGTCCACAGGATGATCGCCGCTGTTGCGCCGGTCAACGTGCCCCAGAACACCACGACCCACTTGCTCGGCTCGAGCGTTCCGCGCTGCGACAGCGATCCCATCACCATCGACGCGGCGTCGGCACCGGAGACGAAGAAGATACCGACGAGCACCATGACGAGAACGGTCGAAATGCCGAACAGGGGCAGGTTTTCGAGCATTCCGAACAGCTGCGACTCGGTGCTGTCGCGGGTCGCGAGGTCGATGCCGTCCTGCTGTTCACCGATACCGGCACCGCCGAAGATCGCGAACCACACCAGTGACACAGCACTCGGGATCAGGATGACACCGACGATGAATTCACGAATGGTGCGGCCACGGCTGATGCGCGCCAGGAACATTCCGACGAACGGGGTCCACGAGATCCACCACGCCCAGTAGAAGATGGTCCACGACGAGAGCCACGAAGCCGTCTCGGGATCCGAGTTCGCCGCCGACCGGGCGGACATGTCGAACAGTTGAGACGCGTAGTCGCCGATACTCGTCGGAATGATGTTGAGGATGAACACAGTCGGGCCGACGACGAACACGAAGATGGCAAGGACCAACGCAAGCACCATGTTGGTGTTGGAAAGCCACTGAATGCCCTTGGAGACGCCGGACACCGCCGATGCCACGAACGCCAGCGTCAACAACGCGACGATGGCGACGAGCAACAGTGTGCCGCTCTCACCGATCCAGCCGACCACCTCGAATCCGGAACCGATTTGCAGCGCACCGAGTCCCAGCGATGCTGCAGTACCGAACAGCGTCGCGAAGATGGCCAGGATGTCGATGATCTTGCCGATCGGGCCTTCGGCGCGGCGACCTATCAAAGGAATGAACGCAGAGCTGATGAGTTGCTTGCGACCGCGGCGATACGTGCCGTACGCGATGGTCAGGCCCATCACCGCGTAAATGGACCACGGATGCAAGCTCCAATGGAACATGGTAGTGGCCATGGCAGTTCCGACGCCACCGCCCGTTCCCGGAGGCGGTGTGACGAAGTGAGTCAGTGGCTCGGAGACGCCGTAGAACATCAGGCCGATGCCCATGCCTGCACTGAACATCATCGCGATCCAGCTGACGGTCTTGAATTCGGGCTTCTCGCCGTCTGCACCCAGCGGGATACGTCCGAACTTGGACACCGCCAGATAAAGCGAGAAGATCACGAACCCGGTGGCGGCGAGGATGAAGAGCCAGCCGAGGTTGGTCACGAGCCAGTTCAGTGTCGAGGACGAGACGGACTCGAGATTGTCCGGCACCACCAGGCCCCACACGATGATGGCAACCACAACGACGGCTGCGACACCGAAGACCACTCTGTCGAGTCGAGGCGGGCGGATGGCGGAGGTCGACGTCCCGTTCTGCCCGGCGTCGACCTCGTGACGGTCAGGGTCGGAAGAGCCGACCGGGATGTGAGTTCGGGAAGTCATAGATGCCCAGGTAACGCCGTATTTCGACTGTTGGCAACTCGGAACACCGAGTCGTACCTGGAATGTGCCGCGACAACGCCGACGAAAAAGCCCCGAACCGCATCGCTGCAGTTCGGGGCTTCTCCTTCTGTGCGCCCGAAGGGATTCGAACCCCTAACCTCTTGGTAGTAGCTCACACGGATTTGCGGACCGATATGGATCCACATACACCATCCGGCCAGCTGTTTTCGCAATTCAAGTATCCACCGAAGTTCTGATGGAACCACCCGAACCGAGATCAAAGTGTTGAGTAAGTGTTGAGCGAGTTCCAGGGTCGAGCGTCCTGCGAAGTCTCACTCAGTCCATCAACGTCTGCCCGTTTAACGGGCCCGGTGCCACCTGGGCAGGGCAGGTCCAACTGGTCGGTGCGTCAACGAGCACGGAGGTCCGACGACGCAGCATGTGACTGCGCATATCGGCACCGATCTCGCCGTGCGAACACGATGGCCTCGGGCGCGCCCGACGTAAACGGCAGTTACCGCACCGTCAAGGTTCCTTGACGGATGTGTATGCACCTCGGGTCGTGACCACCAAACCTCGACCCGACTGAGCCGCTTCGCCGGGCCGCTACGCCGGTGTACTTACACCTCAAAACTGCCGCTGGGAGGGCAGGTCTCGAACCGTTCTAATAATGACGGAGACTGTCACCACCTCACGAAGGAAATGAGGGATCAGAGACTCCGATAGCCTGTCGAGCCCTCGTCACGCGTTAGTTTTTCTCTTACGTTCCTTTGGTGTCGTCTATCCTTGCGTCAGAACTCCCGCCGGTCCCACCAGCAGTAGTCGTTGAGATTTTCGTCTTTCTCGTATCGGACACCAATCTCCGTCAGCCACGTAATGACTCGCTCGCAAGTCGCCTGCAGAACTGTCGTGAGAAACTCTACGGATGCTGGTTCATTGGCAGCAGGCACACTGGCGAACAGTTCGAATATGTCCGGCCAAAACTGACCGATGTATTCGTCCCACCCGGTCGGCAGTGGGCTCGGGGGGAAGTGGCTCTCGGTCCCCTGCCGTGTATTCTGCCGCCAGATAGCCAAGAGCTTTCACCATCTCTTTCGCTGCACCCAGCGCTTGCATCGCGGCTCGCCTGGGGTTGTCGTCAATGTGGGCAGCGCTCTCGTTCAATGCGCGTCGAAAATGCTCTACATCGTCACTTGCGGTGGACTCATGGGTCGGAGTCATGGTCACGCGACGGTTGGCTGCCAACTCACAGCGAAATTCATCGATTGCTTCACCAACGTAGTGACGCCATGCTCGAACGGTTGGCGAACCCGTCAAGCTATCAACGTAGTCGCTTGAGTCCGTGCTGCTCAGATGCATCAAGATGTGCTGTGGCTCATGTGCCGCAAGGTGTTCCAAGATTTGCGTTTGGTCGTCGACTTCGGCCTGGGATTCGGGAGATTCGTTCAGAAAACGTTCCCAGTCGATCACAACGTCCCACGTGTCGTCACTAGCCAGCACGGTCTTGGCTTGAGCTATATTCGCCCCCCTCGTTGTGGTTTAACCCGAACCTCCTTTTCCGTACAAATCCGGTTGGAGGTTGGCGAGGGTGGCAGCCATCGACGCCGTGATTCGGATTCGAACGACCACGTCGTCCGGGAGGTACTCATCGAAGACAGCCAGCACCATTTGACGACGACGGCTGAGAAGTCCGCGCGGAACGATGCCAGGTAGCAGTGATGGCCCACCTCGCCACTCAAACTCGTCCTGAATCACGGTGCGTATACCGTCATAGACCACTGCCTTGTTGGACGTACGCCCACCCGCGGCGGTCTCACGTTCCAACGGCTTCTTCCGATCCCGTTTCCTGGACATGTAGTGATCATGCCGACAGACACCGACACATAGCGCTGCACATGCCGGCGAACCGCACGGAAGTTACGGTGGGCACAACGCGATTCCCCATCGCTCGCTACGCGCGCCGGCGCAGGCTTGGCCTGATTGGCGGATGAGCCGGAAGCAGCTTTTGGAGGTGGTAACGGCGATTTACTGCACTGCCCGCCGTTATGTGGTCTGATGCAGTCGTGCTCCGGAAAGCCATTTACTCGCTCGGCCTGGCTCAACATCCACCGCTTGGACGTGTAGTTTCCAGAGTGGAGCGAGGTTGCACTTTGATCAACTGGTCTATGCGCGGGCCTACGGCCCCCGACTTTCCAGACAGCGATAGCTCTCTTGCCCGTGATGACGCTCCGGCTCTTCCCGAAATACCTCCCCGAGGCGTGGTAGGCGCGGCGGTCGGACCGATCATGTGGGCCACCGACCAACTTTCGGCATTGCATATTTTGACCGACCAAGTCGCCCACACAATGCCGTTCAACCACCATGCGGCGAGTTTTATGTCGTTGTGCCGGACAGCATTCGAGTGCTCTTCGCAGGCAATCTGGGTAATGTCCTCCCCAGATCGCGAGATTAGACGACGGCGCGCAGCCGGGATGTCGCTCGCAAACGTTGGCGACGCCAAGCGATACCTTGACGGTGAGATCTCACTGGCACTGGGTCGAGGGGAACCCGGCCCGACATTGGAGCGCGACGAAGTCCAAGGATGGATTGCCGAGTTGAACCGACTCGGCCCGCAATCGGCAAAACCCACCGCGAGGGTTATCGCAGCCGGACGATGGATCCAGGACAACTCTCCTCCACACCTGGCGGCAGAAATTGGCTCCAGACCGATTGGACTACTTGTCGAGCAGCAGTACAACGTATGTTCGAGCTTCAGCCACGGAGAAACCTGGCCGGCTACCCTTGTCGGAGGTGACATCTCATCGATGTTTTCGATGATGGCAGACGCTATCGCGGTAGCTGTCTACGTCACCGAATGCGCAGTTGCGTTGATCGAAGCGCACGCCACCACCACCGGATCGACACGGGCGATTCACTATCCAGACCGTTTGAGTTCGACCATTAGGGCTTGGCAGCCAATTTACAGCTGGACAGACTAACGAACTGACCGAACGGAGCTACACCGAATCAGTTGGACTCGGCCGTATCAGCCTAGCCCGGGAAGCATTGCTGCCTGGGTTGTCGAACAAATAGTTCGCAATTATGTACGCGATGCCGAGCACCTCGACGACCGTTGCGCTGATCCAGGCAATCATCACTGAGTCTGCAATATCCCCCTTGTTCCAGATCATGAAGATCGTGAACAGGACAAAGTTTCCGAACAGGCTTCCGACTACGGTTAATCCGGCCCACTTGAAAAAACGCTTGCGCAGCCTGTTCTGTTGCCGGGCCTTCTTCTGTTCAGCCCGGTTCATTTTCGCCAGGTGGTTCCGACCCTCTTCTGCGGTCCCCATGAAAGTTGGATGCTGACTTTGGAGGTCACTCAACTTGGCGTTGTCGAAGAACTCGTCCAAGTCCTCAGGGTCCGGATTCGCTTCAAGCCATGCATCGAAGTCATCATCCATAGGGCCGTTGTCGTCTGGTGCCCCAAACTCCTCGCCGTGCACTAACTTTTGCCCAGTCGCCGCAACCGGGTCTGCATTGCTGGAAGCGAGATGTCGAAGGCCTTGGCCATCTCGATTGTGCTCATGCCGCGGGCTGACAGCATCTTCACAGCTTGAGGCGGGGCAAGAAGGTTTCCTGCGAACTCATCGGCGTAGAACTCGTGCAAGTCGCGGCCAGCGGGTGCACCGCGGTAATCAGTGAAAGAGAACGACCCCTCCGGGTCGACCTTCACGCGTTCGATGTAGTGACCGATTTCGTGGGCGACGGTGAAGTTCTGCCGCGCAGGCGTGTCATTTTCGTCCACAATGATCTGAGGGGCTCGCCCCTTCTTGCGAATCAACATGCCAGAGATGCCCGGATCCAGGGTCATATAGGTGATCTCGATACCAAGGCTTCGCGCGATCGAGAAGGGATCGATTGGTAGTTGGGTACCCCAATGCGCCCGACGCGTTTCCTGCGCATCTTCGAGCGCAGCATCTTTTACCAGTGCCACCGACTTCACCTCCTCCTGGCCAACCGTCACGACCAAATTACTTACATGTTATTCCACGAGCTGACGTGGCTCCAGTTGCCGCCCCACGCGAATCGGCGCAGTACTTACAGGCCGATGTCGGTAACGGCGTTGCCCACCAGCGGTGCGTATTCGCGGCGGTACACCTCGACGGAGTCGAGTCTGGCGTGTCCGGTCTGTCGGGCGATGGCGGATCCGTCGGCACCGTTGCGGTTGCCTTGGGTGACGAAACCGGCGCGGAGCGAGTGGCCTCCGAGCTTGGCGAGAGCCTTGAGGTCGTATCCGGCATGTTCGGCGCGGCGGCGGATGGTTTGGTGGATTGCCGCTCCGGATAGCGCGGTGGAACCGAGATTGCCGTTCTTGGTGACTGTACGAAGCAGGGGCACCCGTGCGGCGGTGCGGGGCACCCTCCCACGGCACACGTGACCGTCGAATGGATCCCGCTTCCTGAGAAGCCGGATCACTGAAGGCCGGCCGCCGGCATCGAAGGCGGCGACCACCTGCGCCCATCGGACGTACGCGCAGGGCGGGCAGGTCTGGTGGGACTCCGTGTAGGGCAGGGCTTTCACCGCTCCCCTACCCTCCTGGTCGGTCTTCGACTTACGTAGCCGGATGTGGAGTCCGTCGTGCCGGTGCACGGTGACGTCTCCGCAGACCATCTCGGAGAGTTCGCTGCGGCGGTAGGCACCGGCGAACCCGAGGAGCAGAATGGCCGAATCGCGGCGTTCAAGGACCTCGTCGGCCCAGCCGTGACACCGTTCCCGCGCGGTCGCGACGAGCAGCTTGATGTCGTCGACCAGCAACGGGTCTCGCGGGGTGCGGGGTCGGTCCCCCGCGGCCGCGTACTCCCGCCGGATCCCCGACAGGGTTGCAGTGACGAGTTCGTGCGCGGAGGGCGATAGATGTCCGGTGGTTCGGTGTTGGTGGTTGATCGCCGCGATCCAAGTACCGAACGTGGCGACGGCATAGGCCCGCTCCCCTGCTTCGGTGCGGGTATCGGCGGCGTCGACGAGGTAGGCGGCGACAGTGACCGGGTGCGCCGGTAGCGTCACGTGACCATTCGTCTCGCACCAGCTTGTGAAGCGTTTCCACGCGGCCGCGTAGGTCTTGCGCGTTCCCTCGGAGCGGGAGGACTGCACGGCGCTTGCGATCCGCTTCGCGACGGCGGGCGGGATCTCCGGCTCGACAGCCATCGGCCTTCCCGTGCCCGAAATGCCTGCGGAAGGGGTCACCGCATGTGTTCGGCCTGGTCGGAAGTCCATATGCGCAGCCTAACGCAGATTGCCGACGTCTCTGCAGAGCGAAACTGTGCTGAACTGGTGTTTTCCTCAAGACGGCGCGGAAAATGCAATTTACCGCGGCGACATTAGATCGACTTTCAGACACCTATCTACACCGACCGTCCCGCAAATGCGTTGCCAACATTTACGGACCCGAGTCGTACTCACGCATATGGTTCACCGCTCGTCCGAGCGCCTCCGAACAAAGCGCACCGGAACGACTAGATACAAAACGAAATACAGACCAGCTGGTTGCTAGCGCGACTGCAAGCCTTTCGTTACTGTTCCTAGTTACCCAAGGTAGCGAGGCGCAGGAGGGGCGAGCAGATGCCAGGTGAATGGAAAGCAGCGATTACCGGCGCGGGTTCGGGCGTAGGCCGCGAGATCGCCTTGCAGCTAGCACAACAGAAGTGGTCACTCGCGCTCGCCGACAGCAACTACGACGCCCTCCTCGACACACAGTCTCGATGTGCTGCGACGGCCGCGATCGCGCGAGCGACCCGTGTCGACGTCTCCAGCCGGGCCGAAATCACTTCGTGGGCCGCATCTTCGCGCAATGGGCTCGGCGGTATTGATGCGGTCTTCAACGTCGCAGGTGTTCTATATAGCGGCGATGTCATCGACACTCCCCCAGCTGATTTCGATCTCGTGATGGCAACCAACTTCGAGAGCGTCGTCAACAGCTCTCGCGCTTTTCTGCCGGACATTCTAACGTCACGTCGAGGCCGAATTATCAACGTGTCGTCCGCATTTGGAGTCATGTCCGCACCAGGCTACTCGGCATACAACTCATCCAAATTTGCCGTTCGGGGCTTTACCGAAGCCCTGAACCAGGAACTCCGCCTGGCGTCACGAACCGCGCGTGCGACCTGTGTGATCCCTGGTGGACTCAAGACGTCGATCGCTCGGACGGCGCGGGCGGCACCGGGCGTTGATCACGTGCGGACTGCCGATTTTTTCGATAGACGCATAGCCCGAACCACCCCCGAAGTGGCCGCCCAAAAAATCATTGCGGGTGCGTGGAGGGGGAAGTCGCAGGTGACAATAGGGAACGACGCCCGCCTCGTCGCCGCGACAACGCGCGTGCTTGGCCCTCACTACCAACGGCTGCTGCCTTCGCTCCGAGCACTGCGACGGACCTAGCAAGTCGTCATCAACAGAAACCACTCACCAGACCTGCGGGGGTCGGTCAACCATGTCGAATAGCTGGATCCTGATAGAGACGTTCGGAGATGAAGAGCCGTCCGTGATCGGAGTTGGGTCCTCGCCCAAGTCTTTTGTTTCACCTCGTCATGTTCTGCGCAGCTCCGCCAGCCGCAACGAGGCACTGGCCGCGGTGACGGAGACGCTTGTTACGGGAGCCATGGTGGATCGGCTGTCCAGAGACCGATACAGGCGAGTACTGGCCGAACCACTGCAAACCTTTGCGGGCCGTACGCACGGGGCATGGGTGTGGCTCGGCCGGCGCGATGAGACTCCACCTCCGCGAGACGCCACCGGGGCGTGGCAGTTCAACCTCACGAATAGCACAGCAAGCGGAAGCAATGATCTACTCGATTTGTACCGCGTTCCGCAAAACGAGCGCGAGACCCAGCGCGCACTCGCGGGAGCGTTCACCCGACTTGTCACAAACCGTGACGAGAGCGAAGCTATGGCCAAGATCGTGCAGTCAGCACCGGGCACTACCCATCAAGCAGTTTGGACAGTGAGACGGGACGACGGCGAACTTCGGGCCGCGCACTTCTCGTGCCGGATGATTGCCGAAGACCAGGCTGCGGGCACCGAAATAATCCTGAGGGGCATCACGCATGACATCGGCCCCGCAGGTGAAATCACTATCGCTCCCCCACCCACGATACTCGAGCATCGTGTCCTGGAGGCGTCTACCAAGGAGGGCGAGTACCGCGCACTGGTCAACCTCAGGACTCTGAACTTGTTGCGCTGGTACAACTCTGAACCTGTACCGAATATCTGCTGGGAAAACCTTCCCGACGAACCGGTACCGGCCATTCATCCGGACGACGTACCAATTGCGAAGCAAATGTCGAATGCACTCGCACGCGAACGCACTAACGCCGTGCTTCGATTCAGAACTCTCGACGGACATTGGAAGCCCATGAAAGTCAACGCGGTTCTGGTCTCGCTTGATCAGCACACCACGGCCGCACTTGTCACTCTGACCGAATTGTGCGAAGAGTAAAAAATCTCGCGGATCCATGCGGATCTACAGAGACTATTGCGGACTCACGTCGATCGCAGCGCCCGCACTGCACGTACGTTTAATAGTTGCGTTTTTTACAAGGACTGCGCGCGTGTCGTGCGTGCATCGCGAGTTCGACTCCATGCAGCTGCCACCGTTCGGGTGGATACCCCATACGCTTCCGCAAGCGACTCGATGCGCTCCTCCGTCTCAGGCTTGCGCCCCCGCTCGATGTCGGCGAGAACAGTGGCCGACATCCCCAACATCCGCGCAGCGTCGCCCTGGGAAAGCGCCGCATGCACCCTCAGGTCGGACAATTTGAGCTGAGACTCCGGAATCGGAACTAAGGCTGCGACCGACGTGTGCAGGGCATTCGCGATTCGACCAAGGGTCGCCGGCGGTGGCGTTGAACGCCCCGTTTCCCAGGTGGATACCGCTTGCCTAGTCGCGCCCACAGTCGCCGCAAGGTCGTCAGCACTGAACCCAGCGCGTACCCGAAGCTCGCGCAACCGATCGGCCCGAAATCCACGAACCCCGCTTCGCGGCACTGTCCCCACTCTCTATCGACCTTCCAAGACAGCTTCATCTTCCTCGATCCACGTCAACCTCGATGTCTTGTGCGTTTTATAGTTGCGCGCTATCGTTGCAACAATGCGCTCGCCCGTTCCGAGTTCCACAACCTTCAACCAATTGCGCGGTGCACCAAACCTGTTCTACAGTCCTATTGCGCGCCCAAAAGGGATTCCTCGGTGCTTGTCGCTCTCGGCACTGCTTGTAGCGCGGGACATTAGGACGGTTTGCTCACAGATTCCGTCCGATCATTCCTGTCGGGAGTTCCACATGGTCACGTCGCTCGCGGTTTCCGCTCCACCATTGCCGTCGACAGCTAAGCCCAGAATTGGACAGCTTCGAAGTTCAGTGCTGGGCCAACACGGACGAGGCGCGACGACAAGTGCGTTCGACCGACATTGCCACTTTAGCCAAGGGTGTGGGGGTGGACCGAGGTGAGTGCCGCACGGGATGCGATGGAGTCAACTTTCCTCGCACAGAGACAGTTTTGCGCGTCAATCGTCGTGAATCGGACACATGGTGACTTGATTGCATGCTCGCTCGACCACGGGCATTCCGGTCGCCACCAGTACATCGGTGACGACGGAGCCCTGCTAGCCGAGTGGGGTCCATCCACATCGTGCACTGATCGATCCATTACTTCCAGTAAGCCGTAGACCTGGCGGTTCGAATTGCAGCCCGACCCGAGTGGGCTTCTGCTGATAGTCCCGCTCGTGAGCTACAGGAGCTCCCCCGACGTCCTGTAGCTCGAACGGTGGACCGGCGCGAGGGTCGCGCAGTAAGCGCATTTCATCATGTTCGGTACTGCGCGGCCCCGCCGGGACATCACCCCTCGAACCCACACCCGTTCTGACAGAGAGGATTTCGATACCCGATGTGGATTTTCCAGCAGCCTTGGTTCTGGTCGGTGTTCTTCGGCTGGCTCTGAGCCTCTAGCACGTGATGGGTGCGTGCGACTGGCCCACAACCTATGGATCGCACGCACCCATCCACTTTCTCCACTCACTTGATCTAGAACCAATCGTCGCCAGAACGGTTGCTCCGCAATCGCATTCACCAGAACGACCCGACCATCGGGTCGCACCAGGAAGGGATCGACACACAATGCCAGCAACACCGGGCACCGGACACCACCGCTCACCCAACACGCGAGGGCGGGTGATCAAATCGCTGCCCGCCATGGCCGCGGTGACGATCGCAGGCCTGACCATGCAGGCCGCTCCCGCGCAGGCCGCACCCTCACAGCCGGGCGTCATCGCCCCGCAGGAATCACAGCCGGGCGTCACCGGCACACCGCAAACGGCTCCGGCCACCCCGCCGCCGGCCGCACCGGAAGAACGCCAGTACCTACCCGGCTACCAGCCATCACCACAGGTCCAGCAGACCCCGTCGCGTAGCTATGACGACTACCTGGCCGGTAACCAGCAGTCCTCGTACTACCAGAACACCTACTACGAAGCCCCTGCTCCGCAGGCCGCCCCGAGCGAAGCACCCCCGGCATTGCAGGCGACTCCGCCGCCCCCGCCGCCGGTCCCGACGGTGCAGCGCAAGGTCATCGCCCCGATCGACGCACCTGACGGGTACTTCCTCGTCGGCGGTGAACTCGTGCCGTACGACCCGAACATCGTGGACCGCAATTTCGTCGAGCAGTTCAACAACACCACCCAGGCAATTCAAGCCGACGGTGGTAACTGGCTCGTGGACAACGGTTTCGCCGATGCACCTCGTGCCGACCGCATCGCGGCCGGTACCGCCACCGGTGTCATCACCGGTGGCGCTGTCGGCCTGGCTGCATCGGTGGCCCCGGCCGCAGTGATCACTGGCACCGGTGCTGCTATCGGTGGCGCGCTCGGACTTGCGGCGACGACCGCAGCCACACCCGCGGTCATCTGGGCCGGACCGGTGGGGTACATCTTCGTTCCCGGTGCGGCCGCACTTGCCGGTGCCGGCGTCGGCGCTGCCCTGTCGGCACCGATCGTGCTGGGTCTGACCGGCGCTGGCGCTGCCATCGGCGGTGTCCTCGGTGCCACCGTTCTCGGCGGCGAACAGCAGATCATCGAAGAGCCGGCCCCCGCACCCGCGGTGGTTCCCCCGGCCGCCGACAGCGTCCCGGCGATCCCGCCGGCCGCGACCGTCGATCTCCCCGGACCCGTCGGGCAGGTCCGCGACACTCTTGCTGCCGACCCGAACGGCCGCCAGGTGCTCGCGGCCGCCGACACCGCAGTCCAGAACGCGGCACCGATCGTCGACAAGGCCGTCAGCGACGCGTCGGTGTGGACCGCACCTGCCGTCGAAGCAGCACAGGGGTTCACCTCGAAGGCCCTCGAGCAGCCTGCCGTCGCCGACACCGTCGCCGCGGTCACCACCGCAGCAGCACCGATCGTCGATCAGGCCAACGCCGCGCTCGCAGGACTGAACGCCGCCTTCGCCCCTGCGTGACCGCTCTCTCCCCGGATTCATCTGTCCCCGAAAGGATTCACCCTCATGGCGCGTGAGCACCACGGTTCGTCGATCGTCAGCGCCACCGGCCCGAGCCGGTCACCGAGACGTCCACAACCACCGCGCGCCGCATCCGGATCCCGTGACGGCAGTCGTCGCCGAGCAGCCCTGCTGTTCGGCGGCGCTGCCGTCACGGTCGCCGCAATCCTCACCGGCGTCATCGTGGCCACCGGTGACGACCCGCAACCCGCGCAGGGCCCACTGCCGGCCGATGCACTGATCACGTCCGCGCCGTCGACGTACACCGAGCAATCACCCAGCGAGAGCTCACCGACGTCTGCTCCTGCCGAGTCCGCGCAGGGTGATTGCTCGATGCCCGCGGGCGGGCAGGACAGCGGCGAGAACGCCATCAGGGCGTTCGAGTACCGCCTGTACGTCGAACGGTCCGGTGCCGCCGCGTTCGAGCTCCTCTCCCCGGCCGCCCCGCCGTTCACCAGCGTGGCGAACCTCGACGCGGGTATCGCCGCGACCCCTGTCGGCTCGATGTACTGCCTCGACCTCGATCCGGTCCTGCCCGGGCTGTTCACCCTCACCGTCAGTCTCGTCCAACCCGACGGGACACCCGGCCCGAAGTACCGCACCCAGCGCGTCACCACCTCCGTGGTCGACGGGCGTCATCTCATCGAATCGATCACCGAAGTAGGGGAATAGACCATGCGCAGTGCCGTCTCCGTCCGACTCGCCGCCCTGACCGCCGCCGTGGCCACCGGACTCGTCCTCGTGGCCCCGGTCGCCTCCGCCGCACCCGCAGCCGGGTCGCCGTGCGCGCGATACGTGGCGGTCCTGGCACCGGGAACCACCGAGACCCGCGCCGATGCCGACCCCACCAAACCGGCCGGAATGCTCGGACAAGTCGGCCAGGAGCTGCAGCGCCGCTACGGATCTCAGATCCAGGTCGTCTACCCCTCCTACCCCGCACAGGCATTCCTCCAGTCCGGCATGACGTACGCGACCTCCAAGACCGAAGGCGATCGGGCCACGGTCGACGCCCTCACCCGCTGCCCCGGCTCGAAATTCGTCATCGGCGGCTACTCCCAGGGCGCTCAGATCGCCAACGACGTAGCGGTCGACATCGGGACCGGGTCCGGACCGACGCCGCCGGCCTCGGTACTGGCGGTCGCACTGCTGGCCAACCCCAAGCGCGGCACCGCAGGTGCGAAGGTCGTCGGTCCCACCCTCGCCGGTCAGGGAATCGGAGGACCCGACGCCCGCGGATTCGGTGCCCTGTCGGGGAAGGTCTTCGACATCTGCCACCCCGACGACAAGTACTGCAACACCGAAACGTCCTCGAACTCCTTCCTGGCCTCGCTCGGCCGCATCCTCGCCAACCCACCCGGCACCGTAGAAACAGCAGCCGGAGCCACCGTCACACCCGGCACCAGCGCGCCCACAGCCACCGCAACCGGCCAATCCACCGCAGCAACCGCGACAGGCCAGTCCACCGCGACATCGACGCAGCCCACCTCGACCAGCGCCACCGAAAGCACCCCCACTCCGTCGACGTCCTCGACCCCCGGAGCCCCGACAGCCACCGGCGCGGGTGCAGGTGCGTCGTCGTTCCTGGACGCAGTCACCTCCGACTACGGATTCGCCGACCTCTCCGCCGCACCCGGTGCCGCGTCCTCGCTGGCAGCCTCGGTGGACAAGCTGCAGACCGCCGGCGCTCCGACCTCGACCTCCTCGGCTCTCGACATCGCCGAGATCGGCCAGCAGGCCAAGCTCCTGTCCGGCACGTTCGCACCGGTCGCCCAGACACAGTCGTGGATGGCGGCGAACCCCGCCGCCCGTGACGGCCTGCGCACCGCAGCCGAAGGGTCACCGGAAGCAGCGACCAGCGGAGTCGTCGACGCGCTCGACCAGATCGACATCCCCAAGATCGTCGGTGCCGCCGACCAGGTCGTGAGCTTGGCGAGCAGCGTCCTGTCGGGCGCATCGGCTCTGAGCGGCTCGACCCCGTCCGCAGCCGGCGCAGCTCCCACCGATGCCGCGAGCACGTTTGCGGCCTTGTCCGGCCCCGCGCAGACGTTGAGCACGGGAGTGTCTCCGCTGGCCAGCACCCCGGCCGATCAGCTCGCGACCGCGACATCGGTTCTGTCGGCCATCAAGCCGGTCACGATCATCAACCAGGTCCTAGGCGTGGTGACCGGGGTGACGTCGGTCGACTACAACGGCGTCGCGGCGAACCTGCAAGCCCTCCCCGGATTCTTGCTCTCGGGCAACATCAAAGAAGCGCACCGGGTTTCGGGTGAGCTGAACAATCAGCTCTCTCCACTGGTGAAGATGGCTGCCGGGGTCGATCTGTCCTCGATCGCGCGGTTGATCAGCCTGATTCCGGACCCGTCCGGCACCGCGGCCGCGACGTCGATGGTGGCAGGTCTGCTCGCGAACGTCGACGTCATCCGCCTCGCCCGCGACGTCGGACAGCTCCAAGAGGTCGCATGGCAGGTCGTCGAGACCGGAAACCTTCTCGCTCTCGGTCAATTGCTGCCCATCGGAATCGATCTCGCCAACGTCGCACTCGGCGTCCTGATGCCGAGCCAGAAGATGTCCGCCGACCAACTGCACGCACCCACCGATGCGATGACCGCGCTGATGAGCAGCCAAGCACAGAGCAGCGACCTTGTCGGACTGGGAAATTCGGCATTGGCGACGGTCACCTCCCCGGACGCCGCAGCCCTGGGGCAGATCGTCGACGCCGGCGTCACCGCAGCGAGCTTCCTGGGCTCGCGGGTGCACGAGTCCTACGGCCAGTGGCTCGTCGACGGCAAACGCACCGCCCTGCAGGAAATGGTCGAGATCTACACCAAAGCAATCGGAGGCTGACCGCGCCGGACACCGAACCCGTTGCCCCCGAACACCTATCCGGCCCACCGCACCTGTCCACCCGCAGCGCATGTGACCTCGCGTCACCGATCAGATGAAAGGACGTCGAAGGCATATGGGCAAGTCCAGCACCACCTCGAACGGCATCAAAGCCGGGGCCGCGGTCATCGCGGCCGCGGTGGTGCTGGTCGGCGGCGTGGTGCTGGGCAGCGACAACCCCAAGAAGGTCGACGACTGCCTACCCACAGCCCCGGCGGCCGGGCAGGTGGCACCGGGACCGGGAAACAAGACCCAACCCGTGCTGGCCGGAACCTACGAGATCACCTCCGGTTTCGGTCCTCGGTGGGGCACGATGCACCGCGGCGTCGACTTCGCCGGGCCTTTGGGCACCCCGATCTACGCGGCGACCTCGGGAACCGTCGCCGAAGCCGGTCCGGCAGCGGGGTTTGGCAACTGGGTCATCATCGACACCACCATCGACGGCCAGCGACTGTCCACCGTGTACGGCCACATGAGCGCCGACACGATCACGGTGAAGAAGGGCGATCAGGTCACCGCGGGTCAACACATCGCCGGCATCGGCAACGAAGGCGGATCGACCGGCCCGCACCTGCATTTCGAGGTCTGGCAGGGCGGGCGACTGCCCGACGGCGCGGGAACACCGACCGACCCGCAACCCTGGCTCGCCGGTGCCGCCGAACCCACACCAGCCGCCCCCACGACCCCGGACACCTCGGCTACCTCGTCCCCGGCAATCGTCAATGCCGCCTCGGTCCGCCCGATCGGCGGGGCCGGATGCGCCCGCCCCTCGATCGGTGGATCCGACCTCAAACCGGGCAGTGTCCCACCCGAATTCGAGCCCTGGATCAACCGAGCAGCGGCCACCTGCCCGGAGATCACCGCACCGCTCATTGCCGGGCAGTTCAAGCAGGAGAGCAAGTTCGACGTCAACGCCTACAACGCCCGGTCCGGTGCCACCGGCCCGGGACAGTTCCTCCCGTCCACCTGGGAGCAGGAAGGCGTCGACGGCGACGGCGACGGCAAGCGGGAGATGAACTCGGTCGCCGACGCAGTGATGTCGATGGCGTCCTACGACTGCAAGATGGTCGAGCTGTCGAAAAAGGGCCTCGCCGACGGTCGACTGACCGGCAACGTCGTCGATCTGGCGCTGTCGATGTACAACTGCGGACCCGGTGCCACTCTTTCCCAGGGCCACACCTGCACCAACAGTGAAACCCAGGGCTACATCACCAACATCCGCAAGTTCGCGATCGAGGAGTTCACCGCACCAGTAGCCGCGATCGTTCCCGGTGGCCCGTCGTCCGGATCGGCCGTCGTCGACGCCGCCACCCGGTGGCTCGGCACGCCCTACGCCTGGGGCGGAGGCGACGAGAACGGGCCGACCGTCGGCACCCGAGACGGCGGGGTCGCCGATATGTACGGAGACTTCGCCAAAGTCGGATTCGACTGCTCCGGTCTGGTCAAATACGCCGTCGCCCAGGCCACCGCGGGCCGCATCGTGCTCCCGCACCTCGATTCCGCCCAGATCAACGACTCCCGCGGCACGACCATCGCCAACCCTGCCGACCTGCGGCCGGGCGACATCATCCAACCCCACTCCGGACACATCTTCATCTGGATGGGCGCGAACACCGTCGTCGAAGCTCCCCAATCCGGCGACGTCGTGAAGATCTCGCCCTGGACCCCTCCCGCGTCCGGACTGAAAGCCAAACGCTTTGTCTGACATCACACTTCCATGCCCGCCCTACCCGTCCACCGATGAAAGGCAGAACCTCAAGATGACCGTTTCGGCAGCAACTGAATGGGAGCAAGCAGCGGCCGCAGTGCACTCGGCCGCCGACACCCTGCGCGAGTACACCAGCGCCGACCTGCGGACGTGGGCGAAGGAGAACAACCTGTTCGCACGCTCGATGTGGCCGAAGATCAAACGAGAACTCGTCAAACAGCTCGACATCGACTACGACGAGCTCCGCGAGAGCGAAGCGATCGCACGCACGAACGAAATTGCCGCCGTCGCAGAGAATGCACCACTGATCGAGCTGTACGCCGCCGGCGACGACCGCGGCAGCTTCGCCATTCTCGGACCGGTCGACGACGCCGCTTGGTACGGCACCTTCCACCGCAACGACACGGTGTTCCGCAAAGGCAACCAGACCTCCGCCGACGACTCCGCCGCCGGCAAGGCGATCTTCCTCGCAGGCAAAGCCCGCGAGCACGCCGGCGTCGAGGCAGTGCGCCTGCTGCTGCACATCAGCAACCCCCACGTCGACGGAACGGCACTGGCGGGCGTCGCAGCCAGCCACGGGGTCTCCCTCGAACTCGACATCACCGACGACAACCGCGCCGTCGACTGGTGCGAGGAAACCGGTTTCCAGGCCTGGCAAGCGATCCGGCTCTCGGACCTGTTCGTCGACGAGGACCCGTCGTGACTGCCGCCCGGAACGCCGCCATCGCCGCCGCGCTCCTGGTCGCCGTCGGCCTGGCCGCAGGTTGCTCGTCCACCGACACCGCCACACCGCCGACCACCGCCACCACCGCAGGTGCACCGGCGCAGCAGTGGACCCCCGGCGCGGCCCCCAGCGCCACCCAGACACGGTCGCCGGCCACCACCCCGGCCCAGATACCGGACACCCTGGCCGGGGTCGACGACAGCGATCCTGTCGCTGTCGCCGATGGGGTGGTCACCACGTGGTTCACCTGGAACACCGCCGTCGACGCCGGGCCGAACGACGCCGCTGCCCGTACCGGGTCCGCTCTGACCGACCGCTTCCGTGAGCAGCTCCTCGCCACCACGCCCACCGGGAGCCCGGGCGGTCAATGGCTCGAATGGGCCTCGGTCGACGCCCAGGTCTGGCCGACGGTGTCCAACGTGCCCAATCAGGGCGCGATCGATACCGCGAGCGCTGTGCACCGGATGTACCAGGTCGAGCAGACCGCGATCGCCGCCGACGGCTCGGTCGCCGGCGTCGACACCGTCCAGGTCGCCGTCCTTGTCGTCGACGACGACGGCCGTTGGAAAGTCGATGCGGTGCAACAACTGTGACCGATGACCGCGCAGCACACCCCGGATCCGCCCCCTCCCCGAAAGGAACTCCGATGAGCATTCCTGACCCGTACAGCGAGCACCGCGAGAACTATGAAGCCGAGACCGCCGTCGACCTCCGCAAGCAACGCTTGCGCCGCCAGAGCGACCCCAACCCCGAACCTGCCGTCGTCGACGAGGACACCGACGGTGAGCACGACGCCGGCACCGACGCATTCGACGACGGGGACGTCAACGAGGTGTTCGCCGACCCCTACCAAGTGGGTCAGGATGCGTTGGCAGCCAACGAAGAACCTGCTATCGACATTCCTGCCGAGTACGGCGGCCGCGACTTCGACTCCGAGACCGCCGAGCTCGACAACCGCCCTGCCCTCTGGGGACTACGCGGCCGGGTCAACGCCGCTCTGGGACTGACCCGCCCACCTCTACCCGAGTCCGCCGAAGCCCGGTTCCGCCAATCGGTGCGACGGGTCCAGCAGCCGCTCCCGGGATGCATGGTCGTCTCGGTCATCGGTCTCAAGGGCGACGCGGGCAAGACCTCCACCACCACCGCGCTGGCGAACACCTTCGGCACTCACCGCGGCCGCGGAGTCGTCGCCTGGGATGCGTGCGAGAACTCCGGCACTCTCGGCCATCGCGCGCACCGCACGACCGATCCCGAACTCGGACCGTGGGACATCCTCGAGAACGCCCGCGCCCTGGCCTCCGCCGATGCAGTCTCGGGCACCCTGGGGCACTATCTGCGCCTGCAGCCCACCCATGACGAGGTGCTGGCCTCCGACAGCTCGACGAGCCGCCAGAGCGGGATCGGGTGGGACGAATGCGCCGCGCTCATGGCAGTGCTGCGCCGTCACCGTGACCTGATCATCGTCGACACCGGCAACAACGCCACCGCCAGCAACTGGCAGTGGGCCGTGCAGCATTCCGACATCCTGGTCATCCCGCTTCCGCTGCGACGCGACATGGCGATCCTGACGATGAACATGCTCGACGGCATCATCGCCCGCGGCTACGAGCACCTGGTGCGATCGGCGCTGATCCTGACCGTCGTCCTTCCCGGCGACAAGGACTCCGTCGATACAGCACTGCGGCTCGAAGGCTGGCTCGAGAAGGAGTTCGAGGCCATCGGCGGGGTCGGACGCATCATGCGGGTGCCCTACGAGCCGAAGTTCGCCAGCGGTGAGCGGATCCGCTATCAGGAGCTCGGACAGGCGACCGTCGAGGCGTACACCAACGTGGCAGCGGAGATCGCCGACAGGCTCGCCGATCGCGCGTACGAGCGGACCGCCGAATACGCCGATGCATATGCCCCACAGGAGTTCACACGTCCCTCGCAGGCCGAACGCCGCCCGCCGCGTCGTCCGTACTCGCTCCCCCCGCACTCGATCCCACAGCCCGCTCCGCAGAGCTACGACGCCGACGCGGACTACGACCGGCACCCGCCCCGGGAGCAGTGGCGGCCGCGAGCCGTCCCACCCCGAGACCAACCACCCCGAGAGGACCCGTTCCGATGACCACCGAACCTGTTGCCCCACCCGACTCTATTGCTCTACCAACCGTTTCCAGTGAAAGGACGCCACCGATGATCACACCGCCTCCCACCCCGACCCGGGGCCGCGCCCTCGCTCGTCGCGCAGGGAATGCCGCAGCGATGACCGCCGCCGCACTCACCCTCGCGGTCATCTTCGCCGGCCCCGCCTCCGCCCAGGACTTCAACCCGATCAACGGAATCAAGCCGTCGTTCGAGTTCCTCGGCCCGTCCTTCCAGAACGTGTGGGCGCGGGTCGCCGCCTCGATCTGGGGTGTCCTGCTCGCCGGAGCATCGGTGAAACTGCTTGTCGCGCTGTACAAGATGCGCGCCGCGAAAGCCGGCGGTTACGGCGCGGAGATGAGCGACTCGATGGGCGAGGCGAAAGTCGCCGGGGTCGCGGTCGGCGCTCTGGCCATCGGCGGCGTCATCGTCGGCGCAATCATGTTCGTCGCCAATCCTGGCTGACCTATCACCAACAACGTTCCGGCTCAACCCCATTCGATGAGAAAGAAGAACTGACATGGCACGAGATTTCTCCGCAGTCGGCGCCGCCGGCTCGACCACCAGCGCGACGGGATCGGCGTCCGGCTCGCCCGGATCGGGCCTGTTCGGGCTGCCCAAGTGGGTACTGGCGATGATCGCCGCCGCCGTGGCGTTCGTCGTCGTGATTGCCGTGGTCGTGTTGACATCCGGGGGGAGCGAGAGCTCCACCGATGACGGAGCCGATGCGATCCGCGCCGCGCACGGCCCGACCACCACCATCGACGGCGTCCCTGCCGGCTACACCCGCGATCAAGCGGGCGCCCAGACCGCCGCGGTGAACTTCACCCAAGCCAACGGCCAAGCCTATGCAGGTCGCATCGATGCTCAGCGCCTCAAAGACGTTGCCGTAGCGGCAGAACCGACACCGGCGTTGACAGAGGTCCTCGACGTCTCGTCCGAGCGCCAGGAGACCGAGCGCGGCACGGTCAACGGCGTTCCGATGATCGTCACAGTGGAGAACTTCTCGCAGGATTCGGCGACGGTGTCGGTCTGGGGCATGGGAGTGAGCCAGAGCCGGGTCAGCCAGGACAGCGACAAAGTCGGCATCTTGGCCATCTACTCCACCACCACCGTGACGATGGTGTGGGAGAACGACGACTGGAAGGCCAAGGACTGGAGCTACAAGTCCGGCCCCACCCTCGAGGAAGCACAGTTCCCCGCCGATGAGTCCTCCCTCGCCAAGCAGGCCGCGGACGGCTTCTACGCCTTCTACGTCAACTGATGAAGGGTCGGCCTGCGATGTGGCGAAGGATTCTGTTGACGATCGCGGTGGCGGTCATCGCGGCGGTCGGGTTCGCGTGGCCCGCGGCCGCGCAGCCCTCGGCTGTTCCGGCACCGGTTCCCGGTGGCGGATCGACCGCGACCACGACGGCGAAGAAGCTACCCGAGACCTTTCCTGCGGATCTCCGCAAATACATCGCAGGTACCGACGAGTTCAAAGCAGCACCGTGGTTCACCGGGCCCTGCAAGGACAAGGGCGGCGATATGGGCCAGTACGTCGGATCGGTGATGAGCAACGAAGGCCGCCTGCTGTATTGGACGGCCACCGAGAACGACCGCATCGCGCGGTGGACCGCCGCGGTGTCCGTGCGCAAGGACCCGGTTCTGATCGGTGTCCTCATCGATGCCGGCGCGGTCGGCTCGCAGACCACCGGTGTCGATCTCGGGGTCGAGCAGAACCGCAAGGCCGCGCTGTCCATCACCGACGATGCGGTGCTCGAATCGTTCTACCCGCCGGTCTATCCCGCCGGCGATGCCGCGATGGCTCCCCCAGCCCCGACCTGCGCACAGGATCTCGCCCGGTGGACGACCAAGACTTCGAGCACCTGGGGCTTCGAGTGGGCCTCGACTCCCGATGCGGCCTCGCTCGCCGAGATGAAGGCGCAGCCCAATGCCGACCAGGTTCCCGAGCAGGCCTGGACCGACGCGTGCGCCGAGGGAGTGCCCGGGTCGCTGTGCATGCACGCGATGTACGTCAACTGCAGCAAGGCAACCGACCGCGACGACGAGGTGACCTGCCGAGAATGGAACACCAGGGTCGGAAAACTGTTCGGCGGCACCATGAACTGGATCGATCAGAACACCAGCTTCAGTGACCGCCTGAGCGAGACCCTCGAGTCAGCGTTCAAGGCGACCCCGCAGTACAAGGTCGGCAAGATGTACGTCGACGGCTTCTCCTGGGTGTGGGACAACACCGTCGGCGCGGTCGGCGACATCGTCGCCTTCGTCAAAGACCCCTCCGACGTCATCGACTCCTGGGCGAACAAGCTCAAGAGCGCCGCCGTCGGCACCACCACATCGGTCCTGCACGGGCTCGCCGGTATCGGTGAGTTCAACCCCACCGACCCCGAATTTCTCAAGGTCTACGCGATGTCGACGGGTCTGGGCATCTTCGTCATGGCGCTGATGGTGCTGCTGGCAATCTACAAATCCTCCGACGGCAGCAGACCCGGTATGGAGCTGGCCAAAGACCTGTTCGCCTACGCCCCGGCCGGGGTGATGATGATGCTGTTCGCGCCCTCGTTCGCGCAGTTGTTGATCTCGCTCGCGCACGAACTCTCGGTCAGTCTGGTCTCACTGCTCGGTAGCTCCACCGACGAGGTGGTCGACAACATCTCCTCGGTCCTCGGCCCGCTGACAGATACCACCCTGATCGGCGGTGCCGTCGGTGCCATCGTCGGGTTCGGGTTGATGTTCCTCGGCGCGTTGTCGCTGTTCTTCGGGTTCTTGATGCACGCGAACGCCCTGCCGATCCTGGGCGTGGTCTCGGCGATCGCCTTCGGCATGTGGGTGCATCCGAACTGGCGCAAGAAGGCCCTCCGCCCAGTGATGGTGTTCCTGGGCATCGTGTTGTCCAAGCCTCTGCTGTTCGTCATCCTCGCCGCGATCTTCGCGGCCATCAACATCTCCGCGGCCGGCGCGGTCGCGGACGACGGCGAGCTCGAATCCCTCGGGGACCTCGGCTCGATCGCCGTGTGCCTGGTGATGGTCGGACTGGCCCCGTTCGCGCTGCTCAAGTGGTCTCCGATCCTGCCGAGCGCCTCCGATTCCGCCGACTTCGGCAGTAGCGGGTCGGCCACGGGTCAGATGATCGGATCGAGCGCGGGGATGTACCAGATGCGCGCCGGCGGCGGCGGTGGAGGAACCGGGGGCGGCGGGAGCGCGGCCTCGCGCAATGCCGGTGTCGCCGATGCACCCGGCCGCGTCGGTAGCGGCGGTAGCGGCGGTGGCGGTGGTTCCCGGCCGGGTGGCGGCTCGTCGGCATCGAGCACCCATGCCGGTCAGCAGAGCGGCCAGACCGCATCGAGATCCGGCGGTCTACCGGGCAAGAGCGGTGGCCACGGCGGCGCGAAAGCAGGTGGCTCGGAATCGAGGCTGCTCGCCGCCGCCGGAAAGACAGCAGGAATGGCGGCGGGCGCCGCGACTGTCGTCGCTCCGATCGCCCTCGCCTCGGCCGGGGCCGCGATGAACAAAGCCGGAGCGGCCGCGCAGAGCGCCCCCGAACACCCCGACAGCGACAACTGATGTCCCACAACACGAACGGAGAGACCATGACCGCCACGACTGACATCGGCTGGTTCGGTCCGCACCCAACGCCGACTGCCCGGCGGGGGGCGCGGCGGTGAGCGGGCCACGGTCGGCGATTCTCGGCCGTCAGACCGCGCGCCGGGGAGTGCTCCCGTTCCCCGAGCCGGTCGTCGCCGCATGGGCAGCCACGCTGGTGGTGGCCCTGTATCTGCTGTTCATGGTCGGGCAGTCGACGTGGACGTTGGCGATCGATGCCGTCCTGATCGGCGGCGTCCTGTGCGCGACACTCGATTTCGGCCTGCACGAGTCGTACGCGGCCCGCAAGGTCAAAGCGATCCGCAACAGGCAGCGCCGCAAGAGAGGCGAGCACGTCTGGGTCTCGCCTTCCGATCCGCACTACGGCGACCCCGCCCTCGATCCGGGGTGGACGATTCCGGTTCCGCTGTACCGCACCGAGCCGGTCGACCTGGCCGGAACGGGCCTCGACGACATGTTCATCCTCGAACATCGCACCCCGGGCGACAACGACTACTACTCCGTTCTCATCGCGAAACAGGGCCTGGCCGAAGGCCTGCGCGGCGACGATGCGTGGGCGGTCACCTCGGCGGCGTTCGGGCGAGTGCTCGCCGGATTCGCCAAACGGTCCTCGTTCGTCCGCGGCCTGGAACTGCTGCACCGCAGCGTCCCCGCCGACATGGTCCCGCACGAGAACTGGGTCACCGAACAGATAGCGGCCGGCGACCCCGACCTGGCCGTGGTTCCGGCGATCCGGTCCTACGGACAGTTGATCGACCGGATGAGCCCGTACTCCGAAGAGCACCGCTCCTACGCGGTGCTGATCTTCCCGAAGTCGGCCGCGTTCCTCGCCGAAGCCGCGCGGATCGCCCGCCGCAAGGACGCCCCGCTGGTCGGCGGTATCGCCCAGGTCATCCGCGATGACACCGCCCGCGCCGTCAGCGCCCTCGAGCGTGCCGGAATGGGGCGCGTGGAGGTCTACGGCGAACAGCGCGCCTGCGCGGTCCTGCGGGCATTCCAGGACCCCAGCTACCCCCTCGACGCCCACAGGGGCGTCCGGTGGGACAACTGCTGGCCCTCCTACGTCGGACGGGACGAATCGGTCGAGGTCGCCGGCACATGGCACACCCGAGTCGGCATCATCCCCACCCGCGCCATCGAACCGGTCGAAGTCGGCCCGCTGTGGCTGGCGACCCTGCTCACCGGAGTCGAACCCGATGCCGGCGACGACGAGATCCCCGCAGCACCGACCATCCGGACGGTGACCGCGCGAATGGACTTCGTCGAGGCATCCAAGGCCCGCGCTGCGACCAAGAAGGACGTCACCCAGGACAAGGCCCGTCAGATCACCGAAGAGCGCAAGGGAAAGATCACCGACGGTGCATCGGAGGTCGCGATCAGCGAATCCTCCCGTCGCCGTGAAGATCTCATGCCCGGAACCGGGCACCACGGAATGATCTACACCCTCGCCGTCTCGGTCACCGGCCACGACGAAGACGACGCCCTGCGGGCGTGCACACGCGTCGAACAGGCCGCCGACGACTGCGGTATCGGCGAGATCGAATGGCAGGACAACCGCCACGACGTCGCCGCATTCGTCACCTTGCCCCTCGGCCGCGGACTCGCGGCCACCAAATGGACCCGCTCCCGATGAACCGAACCCAGAGTCCGCCGACCACAGAACGAGGCGAGAGACGATGACCAGTACCGACAACAAGCAGGACCGACGCCGTGGCCACGCCGCCACACCGCGCACCGCCCGCCGTTTCTCGCTGACCCGGCGAAGCAAGCGCACCGGCCCCGATCTGGCCGCGCAGGCCGACACGGCCGCCACTCTCGCCGCGGCACAGTCCGCCGGCATGATCACCACCCGTCGGCACCCGCCGACGCGGAAGAAGTGGCTCGACCGATGGGGCTGGTACGAGATCCGCGTCGAGGGCGCGTGGACGACCACCCGGCAGGGCGAAGCGCTGAACCTGGCCACGATGCGCCGCTCGGTGCGTCACGAGGGCCTGCTGACCGGGCTGAACAAGATCAGCCAATCCGGAGTGATCACCGACCCCTACGCTCTCTACGGGTCGGAAATCGAGAACATCAACATCGCCGTCATCGGCGACATCGGCAAGGCCAAGTCCTCGCTCATCAAGACCGCGATGTGCCTGCGCCAACTCGCACTCCCGAACCGGCAGGTGGTGGTGATCGACAAGAAACGCCAGGGCAACAAGGGCGGCGAATACAGCGGAATCGCGGATGCTGTGGGCGCTGGTTCGATCCGATTCCGCACCGGCACAACGGGAATGCGCATCAACCTGCTCGACCCCGCGATCGCCACCGGCGTCGAACGCACCGACGGAGTCGCCCCGGCCGGCCAGGAAGCACTCGTCGGGGCAGTCATCGAGGACACGATGGGCCGCCCCCTGGTCGAGACCGAGAAAGCCGCACTCGGGCTCGCTCTGCAAGTGGTCAACGACCGCGCAGCCCGGGAGAACCGCGAACCGATCCTGATGGAACTCGCCGACGAGCTCCTGGGCCCCTCCGCCGGCAGCGGCGCAGCGTTCGGTGATCAGTGGGCGCAGGAATCGCGGCGTTGGGGCCTCAATCCCGGTCTGGCGCTGCGGGAGCTGTGCTTGGGCGATCTCAAGGGCCTCGTCGACGGCGCGACCTCACCGGAGGTCCGCGCGGCTCTCGATCACCCGTTCGTGCACTTCGACGTGTCGGCGTTGCCGAACAAGGGTCCGGCCCTGCGGGTGATCATGACCGTGATCAACACCTGGTTGGCGAACGTGCTCGCCTCCCGGTCCGCCCGGCACATGCAGACCCTGCTGCTGGTCGAGGAAGGCTGGCACGTCGCCGACGGCTCCACCGGAAAGGTCTTCCGCGAGAACATGAAGCTCTCGCGCGGTCTGGGACTGTCGACCGTCTCGGCGTTCCACCACATCTCCGACCTGCCGGTCGATTCGCCGGCGCGGGCGCTGATGAAAGAGGCCGGCATCGTCTTCCTCTACGGGCAGGACCGGGTCGAGGACGCCGAAGAAACCGCCCGCATGTACCACCTGCCGCCGGGGTCGACCGAAATCATCATGTCCCTCGCCAAGGGCCACTGCCTGGTCAAATACGGCAACGCCGACCCGATCCTGATGGAACACGTGCGCTCGGATCTGGAAATCGCACTCACCGACACCGACGAAGTGATCAAAGGAGCAGCAGCATGACCGACCACTCACGCAGCGCAGCGCTCTCGCACCCTACGGCCGACCGTTCGACTCTGGTGGGTGTGGACGTGACGACCCTCGATGTGGCGGGCAGTACCGCCGTAGGTCGACTGTTCCGGTCTCGTTCGGCAGCAACGGCATTCGCCCTGACGCACGCCGCACAATCCTGGGCCACGCTGGTCTCACTCGACTTCACCGTCTTCGAGTGCGATACAGCGTCAGTCGATTCGGCATCGGAGGGCATGTTCTGCGCGTGGGACGAGGTGTCCGTGACGGGCTCGGTAGCCGAGACAGCCTGCGCTTTAGCGATTCTCGACGAATACAGTCTTGGGGTGAGGCGGGCGAGGTTGCCGCTGCCCGCTGCTCTGACGGCCGAGATCTCCACGCTGAGCAACGCCGTCGCTTCGCCGGTGCATCCATCACGGGTCGACGACCCCGACAAGGTGGAGGTCCGCCTGTGCAGCATCAGGCCGGACCCGTTGCCGCACAGCAGAACATCGATAGGGTTCTACGGCAGCGACGACGCGGAGCGGGTGGCCGGGGTCCTGGCGTATCGGTTCGGCGGCGACATCGCACCAGCGACCGAACGGGGCTGCATCCAGGTCCACCACAGCGCCGACATCAGCGACGTTGACCGCGCCGCGGTCGCCCGCTACACCCGCATCGGCGAACTGCGCGCCAACATCGCCGCACTGGACCCGCGACGAGACATCGCGGCGATCACGCGCCTCGACGGCGAGCTCGACACCCTCTGCTCGGCCGTACTCCATCGACGATCGACACCCTCGCCCACTCCCGTCGCCGGCAGCGACGTGGTCCGCAGATACCTTCCCGCGCCTGCTCCACGGCCCGACTCCAGCGAGGACCGCCCCCGATGAGCACACCAGAACTTCGCCCCACTCCCCCGGTACTTCCCTACGGCACCGGCCCCGTCGTCGGTTTCGTCGCCGGTGCATTCGTCTCCGTGGTCGGCGGCGGCTACCTGTCCGGTCTCGTCGCCGGCACCGGCCCTGCACTTCCCGCCGGCATCTACGGGGTGATCCCCGTGGTGGTAGGCCTGTTCAGCAACCCATCCGACCCCGCGTCGGCGTGGCCGGTAGGTGCTCAGCCGGGCGGCCCGATCCTGACCTGGCTGTGCATCGGCATCATCGCGGCCGCATGCATCCTGCTCGGAGCTATCGTCTCGGCGAAGAACATGGCCCGCAAAGCATCTCGGCGGGTGCGGGCGAACGGATTCGCCGATCGGGCCGCGCTCGCAACTGTCGGGATCGACGAGAAAAGCGCGGTGAAGAAGGCCAAGGCCACCCGGCTCTCACTCTCCGACGTCCCGGTCCGCCGGATCGAGGCAGCAGCGGAGACCACGCGCATCGGCACGCTGTACGACGACAAGAAACAAGGGGTGTTTCTGCAGTACCGAGACGGTGTGCTGGTCGAAGGCCCCACCGGATCCGGTAAGACCTGGCGCATGTTCTACAAGGCGGTCGTCGAGGCGATCGGGCCGGTGGTGGCCACCTCGACCCGCGGTGACCTTCTGCGCGCGACGTGGGCCGAGCGCGCGGCTGTGGGCAGGGTCGAGGTGTTCGATCCGGACGGGCTGACGGTGTATCCGAACAAGATGCAGTGGTCGATTCTCGACGGCTGCGACGACCCCGAGGTGGCCATGCGGCGGGCCGCGGCGTTGGTGCAGGCCATGCCGATGGACGGCACCTCGAATTCGAGCTACTGGAACGGCAAAGCCGCGATGCTCATGCGCGGCTACCTGTATGCCGCAGCGGTATTGGACAAGGATCTGGTCACACTGCGGGTGTGGGCTGCCTCGCGCAACGTCAAGCCCGTGCATGAGGTTCTGTCGAGGGATCTACCGGACTGGGACGCCGACCTGAGTCAGGCGCTGGAATCGAAAGCCGATTCCTCCGACGACATGATCGGTGCCTGCACACGCCTGCTCGAGCCGTTGGCGTCGCCGAAGCTGATGCGCTCGCTCAATGTCCCGCTCAGCGAATCGGCGGATCTACGTTCCCTGATCACCGAAGGCCGCAACACCGTATATCTCATCTCCGAGGGTGGCAGTGCGTCGGCGGCCGCGATGACGACCGTTCTGTCGGCCGAGCTCTATCACGTGGCGAAGACCCACGGCCTGACCCAGCCCGACGACAAGATCGACCCGCCGCTGCGCATGGTGCTCGACGAGATGAACAACGTCGCAGCAATCCCGAACATGCCCTCGCTCATCACCGACTCCGGTGGCCGCGGAATCCAGATCTGGGCCGGAGTGCACTCCCGGCTGCAGAACGAACAACGCTGGGGCCACGTCGCCGGCCAGCAACTGTCCAACGACTCCCCCACTCGCCTGTATCTGACCGGCCTCGGCGACGCCGACGAGCTGGCGACCATCTCGAAGGGCCTGGGAATGCGTGACGAATACATGAGCGCCTCCCGGATGGCCGGGCCCCGGTCGGTCCCGGTCATGGCCGGCAGCGACATCGCCCGGATGCCCGCCGATCAAGCCCTACTGCGCTACCGGGAGGCCAAACCGATCAAGCTGCACGTTCCCTCCGTCTGGGACGTACCCGTGCTCGCCGCCCGCGTGAAGGCCAATCAGAAGGCGTTCGACGAGTACTGCGCTACCGGTTACGAGAAGAGCTGACGTCATGGCACTCCCGGCGTATACCCCCGGTGCGATCGACTGGCCGTACCTCGACAAGGACAGCGCCGCCCGACTGTGGGTCGAGCTCGGCACCTGGGTGGAATGGCTACGCGACCGCTACGAGCTCGGCCGCACCATTCCCCCGTGCTGGTTCAAACACGGCCCAGTGGTCGAAGAGCTGACCGCAGCGATGTTCGCCCGCCGTGAGGCGTACCAACAGGGCAAGAACGCCTATCACGGTGGGCCCGCAGCGTGGCACTACCAAGTTCTCTGGCCGATGGTGCACCGGATGAAGTCGATCACCGACTTCGAGCAGTGCACTCCCCACTCGTGCGGGTTCACCCCGCCGACGCCGGCCGTCGCCGGCGACTTCGCCGAATTCATCGCCACCGACATCGACGAGCGCGACGACTCACCGATCGAGCCGACCCAGCACGACGCCGCACCCGCCGAGGCCCCATCGGAACTGACGATGGAGCAGGTCATCGACATGATCGACACCGACAGTGCTGTCGCAGAAGATCCCGCCGACGATTTCACCGCCGTCATCATCGACGACGCACGGTGGGAGTACGACGAAGCCACTGAGACCTACAAGCCTGCCCCTTGAGATCGATTCCGGAACAAGGGGTGTCGAGTCGCGGTCCGGCGGACGTCCGGACTGGCACTCGTCTCTCATCCCACAGCGTCAAGGCCGTACAACGTAAAGTCTCTGCGATGCCCCTGCTATCGAAGTCACTCGGCGAATCGGTGACACTCGAAGATACAACCATCAGGACATTCACATTCAACGTCGTTGGCACCCGTCCCATTCGGCGGTTCTCCTACCGAACCATCGAGCACATCACAATCCCCGCCGACGCCTTGTACCCAAATTCCTGGGTATCCGTGCCGCCTGGAAAATTTCACCCAGGGAGCACCTTCACCACCGAATATGCACATGGCGCTGGCCCCGGACCCGTTCTCGTGGAAGTCCGGTACACCATCTCGGCACTGCTACCGTTCTGGTTCCTCTCCCAACAGTTCGTGCTGCGCTAGAACTAGACCCAACGTTCTTCCCTGGCTTGCACACCGAACGAGCCCCACCACACTGGGTGTGGTGGGGCTCGCCGGCGAACTGGGACGACTAGCAGAGCTGCTTGTTTCCGGTGTCCATCAGACCGATGCCGTTGGCGTTGCCGATCTTCACGCGGAAGGTCACGCACGCACTGCCCGGGGCGTACACCATCGGCGTCCAGTAGCTGTTCGGGCTGTTGCCGTACGAGGGTGACCACTGCCAACCCGAAGCCTGCGAGGCAATGCCGGCTTCGCTCTGCCGGCCGGCGGCGCCCGTGACGCGGACCCAGTTCGTACCGCAACTGGGGCTGTACCGAACCTCGACCTTTCCGGAGCCGAAATACGTGTTCTCCCAGATCGTCTGGGCACCGTTCGCGCACCCGGTCGAGAGCGGATCTCCGCTCGGGGCTGCCTGCGCCGTACCAGCCGCGCCGACAGTCAGGGCTCCGGCTGCAGCTCCTGCCATGGCCAGGGCTGCGATGTTCCTCTTGAGTTTCACTGGACTCTCCTCATCCCGAGAACACTGTCGGCAAAAGGCTTTTCACCGTTTCCGATCCCGTGGGACAAGACTGCACCCGCACATATTTATGACGCACCCGCTAAATTAATGGATCGCCTCGCGCACTCGCGCGACGCCAGGGGGGAGCACCGTCATGGACGAGGGTAAGAGCACGCGTGGGCGGGGTCGGCCACCGAAGAAGCTCGATCCACCCACCGATGCGCTCGGACGCTTCGCCAATCACGTGCGATCGGGACGTGCGATCGCGGGCTTGAAGCAGACCGAGCTCGCGGAGCGGGTGGGGTGTACACCAGGAAGCCTCAGCCAGATCGAACGCGGCATCCTGCGTCCGAGCCCAGCGTTGGCCACGGCGCTCGATCAGGCTCTCGGCTGGAACGGCTTGCTGCTGTCTCTGTTTCGTGATGCCCAGGAGGAAAAGGACCGAAAGACCGCTGACCGCATCGGCCGCTCCCACGACCCGACGACCGGAGCGCTGTCGACCGAGCTCACGCCTGCGGATCTACACCTCGAGCCCGGGGATGTGTCTCTGTGGGTCGCCGACATCACGATTCCGGACGGGACACTGATGGCTCCCGGCGAACGCTTCACGAAGATCTGGCGCGTCCGAAACGGTGGATCGGTCCACTGGGAAGACCGCTACATCAAACGGATGGGCCCTCTCGGCGGTTCCAGCCAGGTCGCAACCCCCAGCCTCACGCCGATCCCCGACACCGCACCCGGTGAACTCTGCGACATCGCAGTGGAATGCAAAGCCCACGTGCTGCCCGGGAGCTCGCAAGCCAATTTCAAGATGAGTGACGCGCACGGCCGCCTGTACTACCCGAACACCACCCCGGAAGGCGTCTTGTTGGCGATCACGGTCGTAGAGGGACTCACTCCCCGCTCGGCCGCCGATGGGTCACGCGACGTTCGGGGACTGTGAACCGCCAATTGCACCGTTCGAAAGAACTCAACCCCGCCACAGAGTGGCGGGGTTGAGTATGTTCAAGGGTCACGCAACTGCGGACGATTACCACCTTTAAGATAACCGATGATCCGTCAGCCTTCGGCGGAAATGCTAGCAGGCAGGAGCACGGGTGACAAGCACGGCCGCAGGCGAGGTGAACCTGGACTTCGTCTTCGAGTCGATGCCCCACGCTCGGATGCAGAAATACCTGGACGCAGCGGGGCACCGCAAGGTCGAGGGTGCGCTCGATCTGTATCGATGGAACCTCAAGGCGTCCACAGCGTTGTGGGAGGTGATCTGTCACGCCGAGGTGACACTTCGCCATGCGATCGACATCTCGCTCAGCGAGCGGCACGAGCAGCTGCGCAGGGAAGACGATTGGGTCTTTTACGCGCTGGAAGTCCCTGAGGGTACATCGGAAATGGGCAGTTGCTTCGAGGACCTGTCCAAGGCGTACGGGAAGCTGAAGAAGCGGGTCGGCAAGGGCAAAGGCGGGTTCGAGAGAGTCGCGGACATCGGCGCGGATGACGTGATTGCTGCTGTGGACTTCGGGTTCTGGAAGTTCATGGTTTCGGGAGACAAGGAAATAAAGTTCGGGACTCGAATCAGGCGAGGCTTCGACAACGCGCCGCGCGGCAAAACTAGCAACGACATGGCGTTTCTGCGTCAGGTGGTCAACCCACTGCACACGGTGCGCAACAGGATTGCCCACCACGAGCCCATCTGCTTCGAATCGGGCAATTTCATCAAGAACAAGTTCGACAATGCCATCGCGCTGATCGGCTACTTCGACGACAACCTTCGTGACTGGGCGAGAGATCAGTCCGCCCTCGACCAGATCCTCGAAACAAAGCCGTACATGCGCCGGAGATGACCTGGACCGCCTCTGGACTTCCTCATTTCCCCAACAAACGTTCGGCCACGCGGTCGTCGACCGGCAGATCCTCCAGCCAGAGCGGCACGGGGTACGCAAGGCGACTCAGGACGACGTCGACGGCATCGGTTGCGAAGGGTGCCGTCACCGAGTCCGGCGGCGGTGGATAGATCACTCGGTAGGGCACTTGCTCGTCGGACTCTTCACCTGCCGGAATCAGATTCCGCGAGGGATTCAACTTTCCACGTCGGCGGTTCGGCATCGGGTCGAATACATCGATCAGCCCGAACTCGTCCAGAGCATGGATCGCTTCCAGGTAGGTGTCCTCGCTGAGTCCATAGCGTTCCCATCGAATCGTTTCTCCGAGGGCCACGCCGATGTCTTTTTTCGACGAGCGCGGCTGCCCCTCCATACGCTGGGTGAATTCGACGATTGCCAGGAAGGTGGCTATCTCGCCCGGTTCGAGGACGAGGTGCCAGCCGCGGGCGAAAAATGCGCGCGGTACGCGCACGGTCTCGGGACTGCGCCTTTCCGCCGGCACTGTGTACCGTCGACCGTTTCCGGCCTCGGAGTTCAGAATCCAGTTCTTGAACCTTCCCGCCACCGGGTCCGATCCGGTGTGCACCAGCCCGACATCGTGCAGCACGGACAGCGCCCGGTTCAGCGCCCGACCTCGTTCGCGATTGATTCGAGCAGGTGAAGTTGGTTTGACATGAAGACCACAAAGCTTCCACCACGCCGCGAGCTCCGGTTCGCCGAACACGTTGGGGTGCTTGTTGACGAACGTCTTGCCGGCCTCGAACTCGAGGTGCGCTACGTAAATCGCCGACATCAGAACCCTCAGTGCCGAGTTCTTACGGTTGATCAAGCGGGTGGACGCAGGTCGGGTGTCCAGATCTGTTGAGCGAACATACTTCTCGCCGGGGGCGCGAAGAGGGCGTTTCGGATCGAGTCGGACGAACGGAGTCCGGATTCTGACGTCCTCGAACCTGACGTCTTCGTATTGGCTGCCGAGGCCGAGCAGGCTGTATTCCTTGGTTGCTGCTTTCACCGCGTCCTTGCGAGCCAGCAGGGCCTCGCGACGAGCGGTCCTGCGCGCCTCCCATCCCTCGAACACTGCTTTGTTGTACTGCTCCTGACGCGCGAGTTTCGCCTGTTGCTCCGCGGTGAACTTTTGAGCGAACACCCGTTTGGGGATTGCCGACGGCTCCCCGGTGTCGGTAACGTCGCTGTTCTCGGGCTCGCCGAGATCCTCCGATTTCGCCATGTCAACCATCAGATCTCCTCGAATTAGTACCGATGTAGCCGGTGCTGCGGGAACCGGACATTGCAACGTTAAAGTAGATAAGAGTAACGGGGCTATGTCCGGCCAGCCTAGACCCGGTGACCGGCCACCACGGTACTCCGAGCGGCGTGCGTGCAGCTCCAGAGCCCGCCACAGTTGTCTGCATGAACAACACACCGAACGGATCGAACGACGATCCTGACCAGGCCGGACGGAACCTCTTTCCGTCACTGACGACTCCTGCCGCATTTGCAGTTGCGGGACTTATGGGTGCGACCGCTACGTACTTCTCGCGGGACCCATCCATTGGAGCAACGATCTTCGCCGCCGTACTGGGTGCTCTGACGAGAAAGTAGCCCACGGCGTGTATGAGGCCGTCCGCGTGGCGGGCGGCCTCACACGCGGTCTCACCGATGGCCACGAGTGCGACCGGCCCGCGCTTACAGCCGCGGGCCGCGCCGCTGGTGTCCGTGTTCGATGTTCTGCTGCGCGATGGTGTGGTGGTGCTCGATGTTCTCGGCCTCGCGCTGTAGTCGCTGCTGTTCTTCGTGCTCGTCGCGTCGTTGCTGCTCAATGTGGTCGTGCAGGGTGTCGATGTTCGTGTGGACGGTGTTGTACGGCGCGTGCTCGGCCCGGTTCTCGGGTCGGTCGCCGGCGATCGAGGTGGTGTCGGTGATCTGGTAGCGGTCTCGGTAGGCGGCGATCTCAGCGGCGGTGCGATTCCATTCGGCCGCGAGGGCGTCGTCGTCGGGCCGCTGTTCGAGGTGGCGGGTGAATTCGAGGTCCGGGGTCGAGGCCGGGTCGGGGACGGCGGCGATGCGGTCGACGGCGGCGGCGTGCTCGGCGGCGATGTCGTCGTATCGGTTGTCGAGTTGCTCGCCTAGGACGGGATCGACGAGGTGGGCGTCGAGGTCCGGTGACGGCACCCAGTGCGGTGCGTCCTGGTCGACCGGTGTCCGGTGTGTGGGCGCGATGTCGTCGAGTGCGTCGACGATGCCTCCGGCGAGGACGCCGGGGTGTGTGGCGGTGTGGATGTCGCGGCACAGCTCGTCGAGGTCGTAGCCGCCGTGTGCGGTCAGTTCCCGCATTCGGGCGATAGCGGTGTTCCACCGGGGGTCGTCGCTACGTGCTGCGGTGGCCATCGCGATCGGGAAGTGCTCGCGCATCGTGTCTTCGTGCTCGGCGAGCCACCTGGTGTTCGCGCGTTCGGCCGCGTCGGTGACGGCGGGTACGAGGTCTTTGATGAGGGCGCGGGCGGTGACGTCGTCGCCGCGTGTGGTCAGTTGCTGGGCGTGCCAGGCGAGAACGTTCTCCGGTGACAGTCCCGCCAGCGCTGCGGTGCGCAGGTGTCGGCCGAGTCGGTGCACGCCGGGTTCGGCGATGAGGCGTTCGGCGGTCGCGGGTTCGAACGCGGCCTGGATGGGGCGCTGGACTCGTGCAGCGTCGAGTTCGGCGTGGGCAGCGTCGTAGTCGCGGATCCGTCGGCCGATGCCATCGGTTTCGGCGGGTGCCGGCCGAACGGTGGTGTAGCGGTCGGCGACGAGTCGGGCGTAATCGTCGAGCTCTTTGTCGGTGCCGGGTGTGCGCGGCGGGAGCGGGGGCAGCTCGTGTTCCGGTCGCCCGGTAGCGCCGGCCACCGTGTCGGTGGTGTCGGTGGTGTCGGTGGAGCTGCGTGCCTCGATGATCCGTGAGTTGAGCACTCTCGCGACGTCGCGTGCGGTGTGGAGCTCGCCGGCGGCGAGTGCGTCGACGAGGACGTGGCGGGCGCTGTCGCCGCGGTCGTGGATCTCGGCGAGGGTCGCGCGCAGTGCTGCGAGGCTTCCGGGGTGTTCGGCTTGCGCGGTCGCCAGAAGCGCTGCCGGGAGTGCCCGGTCGAGGACGGTGTCGAGCCAGTGATCACGAAGCCGGGTGTGGGCGGCGAGGTATGCCTCGCGGAGCCGGTCGGGGCTGTTCGCGTGTTCGGCGGCGTCGCGTATCGCGGTGATGGCGGCCTTGTGGCCGTTGTCGTTGGCGAGGATGCCGGTGAGGACCTCGCGGGAGTTCGGGGTGTCGATCTCCGAGAGGTGCATTCCCTCGGTGTCGAGTGTGACGCCCGGTTCGACGGGCACGTACAGCTCGTTGTTGGTGCGCCCGCGGGTGGCCGCGACATAGAGCCCGGCCCGGTCTGTGGTGGGGCTGAGCGCGGTGTGGGAGGTGTCGACGGTGATGCCTTGGCTGCGGTGCACGGTGGCGGCGTAGCCGAGTTCGGTCAAGCCGGACACGTAGTCGGCCGGCAGGGTGACCGTGCCGTCGTGGGTTTTGCTGCGGACGGTCAGCGAGCCGTCTTTGCCGACTGCGGTGACGGTCCACAGGTCACCGTTGCGGACGAACATGTTCCGTCGCCGACCACCCTTGGTGCGCAGCCACCGTGCGTTCTTGCGGGTGAGGACGGTATCTCCGACCCCTGCGGTGAGCTCGTCCGACAGCTCGGCGGTGCGGCGGGACTTCACCGTTCCCTGGCTACGGAAGTGCTCTTGGATGGCGAGGTTGACGGTGCGGACGTCCTCGCCGGTGGAGAGCATGACGAGCGAGGACTTACCGGCTGCGATGTCGGCGAGGTACGCCCCGGCGGCGGCGTCCTTCATCTCCGCGGCAGTGCCGGTGTGGACCCATCCGCGTTGGTAGAACATCTCGAGACTGGCCGGGTCGCCGTGCCGCAGATCGAGCGAATTCTCGGCCTGTTCGGTGTCGCTGCCGAACCGCACAACGGTGGTCAGTTCGGGCGCGCGAGTCTCTTCGGCGAGCAGCCGCAACGCACCGCCCGTTTCGACGGCGTCGAGCTGGTTCGGGTCACCGAGCAAACGCACGACCGCGCCTTTGGCTGCAGCGATCTCGGTGATGGCGGCGAGGTCTTTGGTCGAAGCGAGGGAGGCTTCGTCGACGAGCAGCATCGCACCGGGGCGAATGTCGATCCGGTCGGACAGGGTCAGGGGTTCGTCGCCGTTCTTGCCTCGCCACGGGTAGGTCAGGGTGGCGAGAGTGTGCGCGGTGACCCCGATTTCCTCACCGAGGGTTTCCGCTGCGACGGCCGACGGTGCGAGTGCGATGACCTGATATCCGGCCTTCTTCCACGTGTCGGCGACGGCCTTCATGGCGGTGGTCTTGCCGGTGCCGGCCGGTCCGATACCGACCGCAACAAGGGTGCCGCTACCGACGAAATGTTCCGCGAGTTCACGTTGCCCGGCGTTGAGAGTGCGTCCGTCCTTGCCTTTCGCGGCGGCGGTGATGACCTTGTCGAGCGCGGCCTGCGGAGCGATGTAGGCGACCGGGGTCTGTGCGGCGTCGAGCAGGGAACGTTCTGCGGCGAGGACGGTGTGCGAGGTGTGCAGGGCGGTGCCGGGGCGGGTGAGGATGAACTCGCCGTCGCGGCGGCGCAGCGCCGTCGGAGCTTCGGGCAGCTCTGGGAGCGGCATGTGTACCGATGTTGCGAGGACACGGTCGATCACGGCGGCAGTGGCGGCGCGCCGTGCGGTGTCGTCGGTGAACGCGACGGCGGCGAAGTTCGCATCGACGGCGGAGTGGACGTGGGTGATCGCCCAGTTCGATCGCTTGTCTTCGAGGCGTTCGAGCACGCGCTCGACCTCCTCGTCGAGGGAATCGAGGGTGCGCATGTGCTCGCCGACCTCGCGCACACCGGAGGCGTGCTCTCGTTGGACCTGTTGCCACCCCGCGGCGAGGGCGTCGACCTCGCGTGGGGTGCCGAGGATCTGCGCGGACCGGGTGAGCCAGGCGTTCTGCATCTCGCGCAACGTCTGCGGTTCCTGCTTGCCGGCGCGGGTGTCGAGGTTCGCCTGTTGGTAGAGCGAGTACATCGCTTTCGGGGACGGCATCCGGCCGTGTTCGGCGCGGTACTCGGCGACGAGCTGGTCTCTGCGCGTTTCGATCTGACTGCGGCGTGAGGAGAACATCTCGCACAGCTCACGCGGGACCTGCTCGATTTCGACGACGTCCTGCCGGCCGTGACCGGTGGAGCGGGCAGCGAGGGAAAAACCGAGTTCGGTATGCAGCTTGGACATGATGGTGGCGTTGTAGCGCTGCGAGGCCGGCACCGCGTACCGGTGCAGGATCGACCCGTCGAGGGCCCGCCATTTACCGTCGGATTCGGTGCAGACCTTGATCGAGACGACGGCGTGGGTGTGCAGGTTCGGATCCCCGGCGCGGGAGTCGTAATGGTCGTAGAGGGTCGCGACCAGACCGGTGGTGTCCTGGACTTCCTGGCTGGTGTTGCCGGTACGGGTGAAGCACGCTTCCTTCTCGATCCAGCCGAGGGCGTCGGTGACGGTCTCTTTGTGGATGCGCTCGATTTCTCGGCGGGTCCCGTCGTCGGCGAGCGCCCACATCACCGACACGCTTTTCGGTGGGGTGAACACCAGGTCGTAGCCGGCCACGGGCTGGCGGACGCGGGACTTCTGCGCGCTGATCCACGAACGGAGCTCGCGCTGATCTTCCGGCGGGCGGCCGTGGCCGTCGGTGAACAACCGGGTACCGACCTCGTCCATGATCTGCTGCGACTGCGCTTTCGACGGCGCGTGCCCGTGCTCCCTACGGAACTCCCCCACCGCTGCCTTGTGCTCGCGGAGCAGTTCGATGTCGTTGGAGAATTCGGGGAACTTACGGCCCAGGCGGGCTGCTTTGAGCGCGGCCTTCTCGTTCGCGCCCTTGGTAATTGAATCTTCGATCAACGCCGAGGCGTTCGGATGCAGCCCGCTACCGAACAACGCTTTCATCTGCGGCTCGGACACCTGCCCACCGCCGGTGATCGACGGCCCCGCAGTCGGGTCGATCCCGGCCTGCATCTGCTCCAGATTGTCCAGGCCCGCACCGAACCAGACACCCGGCGGTGTGCCGTGCGCGGTGTAGTAATCGGTCAGATCTTGGCCGTGCTCCCGTTCGCGGTCAGCGGTGGCCACCTGCTTGGTCAGGTACTCGTAGCCATCGCCCGCGTGCAGTACGTGGAGCGTCATCACACCGCCACCCTAGACGCCGCAGGCGGGCAGGCGGAAGGCCGGAACCCCCCAAAGTCTGAAATTCAGCAAGAGGTGTGTAAATCACCTAGGCTTTTGGCAGGCGAAGCCTGTGCAGTAAGGCCAAGCCCTCAGATGTCTTCGGCCAGGCCACAGACTTGGGGCGGTCGGAGCTGGGGTCGCGGGGGTCAGGAGATCGAGAGGCAACGGGGTCATGGGGTCGACAGGAGATCGGGTAGCCGCCCGTGAGCGGGGATGGCAGAAGGCCACCCGCCAGGCGGGTACAGCGGTGCGGGAGCGCGAGAGGGCGGCGCGGCGATTCGTTGCAGCGCGGGCACAACGGGACGCCGCCGAACAGGTGATGGCTGCCGAGTTGGAACGGCTGTCGACGTCAGAGGGATCTGTGCCCCGTGCGGCGGAGCTAGTCGGCGTGGATCTGGTAGAGGCCGAGCGGCTGATGTCCGCACGTCAGATCGTCAGAGCTGTTCCTGAGAGCGATGACTCGACGTCGTCGTGAACACCCCACTGTCGGAACCTCGACGGGACCACCGGACGAGCCCTCGCCCGCCGGTCCCACGTGAGCACCGTATGGGTGCGATGTCCCCTATCTGTGTGTCCGGCCCCGATTGTGGGTGCCTGAGATCGAGCGGAGCGGTGGGAGGAATCTCGGGCATCCACATGAGGATGAAGGCCGGTGCACAGTTGGGGGCACCGCACCCGATCCCCTCCCTCGTCGATGACTCCCCCGCCGGGCCGTGCACCGGTCGGGCAGGTAGGTCGTCTCGTCCGTCCGCTGTCGTCTGCGACGCCTGGGCGGTAGAGTTTGCAGTGCGTTCTGGCGGTGCCGTGTGGGCCCTCCGCCGAACGTTGATCACGTGCACCCTCACCGACTCTCCCCGTGTCTGCGGGCGGTCGGTTCGACGAGAAAGGCCCACACACATGACTGTCACCCCGTTGGACAAGGACGCGATCCGCGCGGCCGCCGAAGCGGCGATCAACGAGCGCATCGCGAAGGTCGAGGCGATCACCGACGCACAGCAGAAGGTCGTCGAGGCCGAAGCAGACGACGCGAAAGCGCGTACGGCCGCCGACGCGGCGATCAAGGAAGCCCAGGCCGCGAAACGGTCCTCTGCCAAGTCCGTCGAGAAGGCCAAGGACGCGGTCACTACCGCGTTGCGGGCCGCGCTCGACGGTGGATGGACGGCGCAGCAGTTGCGGGAGATGGGGTTGACGGTGCCGACCTCTGTCATCGCGTCCCCGAAGCCGGCCTCGACAGGATCGGGACGCAAGAAGCGGCCGGTGCGCATCGGTGTTGCGAGCACCGCCACCGACGCGGACAAGCCCGGTTCGGGCGAGTCGCCCGACGCCGCTACTCCCCCGCATACCGACCCCGCACCGAACTCCGAGACACCGCCTGCGGCGCAGGAGTTCGCCTCCGCCGGGCAGGGTGCGCAGTGAGCGCCCTCGGCGCGCTCGGCGTCGTCGTCTCGAACTCCGTCGGGCCCGACCCGTCGACGTTCGCCGCGTCGATCGCCTACGCCGACAGTGCCGGTGAGCCGGGAGCACCGGTTGCGTACGGCGAGTTCTTCACCTTGCTCGACGCAACCCAGTTCGTCGTCACGCAATGCTGGGTACTGGCGATCACCCGCGAGCAGGAGCACCTCGCCGCGACGATCGTGCGCGGCGGTCCGGTCGACACCGGACTGCACCTGCTCGATTCGGCCGGGACGCCGACGGAGATCTCCGACGCCGTCGGACAGCTGTTGATGGATCAGGCGGGTGCGCGATGACCGGCAACCACCCTGAGACGGACCTGAGCGAGTCCGATGTGTTGGAGCTCGACATCCTTGCGCTGCTGCAAACCGCGGAGGCGAACGAGGCGTTCGACACCTACGGCCCTCTCATCACCACGCGGACCGCGCCGCAGTTCGCGGACCTGTTGCGGATGATCAACGCTCTCGCGGCCGGCGGCGACTTCGAGTCGGCGATCGACGCGGAAGTGTTCGCGGCCGTGCGCTCCCCCGTCGACATCTCGCGGTTGGAGAAGTTCGGAGTGTTCGACACCTCGGACCCAGTCCTCAAACTCACCGCCGTGCAGACGCTCCGGACGATCCACGACGCCGAGACAGAACCGGTAGAAGCACAGTCGCCGGGAGACGTTAGGTGATGGTCGGCGGGCCGGGTCGGTGCCGGAACCGTTAGGTATCGGCGGGGCAACAGAACTCACGCGGTTCGAGCGCTACATCGTGCGCGGCCCGCACGTTGATTCGTGTGCGATCTGGGTCGGCGCGGTAGCCGATGACGGGTACGGCCGGTTCTGGTTGATGCGCGATGGCCGGCAGCGGGTGGTGCGCCCGCACCGGTACGCGTTGGCGCGTGCGCTCGGTGTACCGCTCACCGACGAGGTGACGGCATTGCACCTGTGTGACAACCCGATCTGTGTACGAGTCACTCTCGACGAGGACACCCGCGTTGGCGGGGTGCGTCACGTCGTCGACGGGACGCAGTCACAGAACCTGCTCGATATGGGAGCCAAGGGCCGCGGGGGTGGCCGGCGTCAGCGCGGGCTTTGGTACGGGCCCGATCGGGTCGCGAGAGCGGCGCGGTCGCGGCGGCTGCGCGATGCGGTGCGCGGTGGGTGGGACGAGGGCGCTGTGCGTACTGCGTTGCTCGATGAGGCTTCCCCGACGCTGTTCTGACTCCCGAACGTGTGTGGGCGGTGATGGCCGGTCGGTTGTGGCACCGACTGTGTCGGTGGGTGGGTGTGTACTGACAGCCAATCGAAGACCGGTCGCGTCGAAACGTCTGCGCGAGTGAAGGACACGAGGAACGAAAGGGGTGGGCTGGAGATGGCTGTGTATCTCGTGGCCGCTGCGATCCTGGCGTACGTGGTGTTGCGGTCCGGACAGCGAGCGGACGGCACGTGGAAATTCGCGCCGTTGCGCGCGACGGGAATGCTCGCCAGTGGTGTGTTCCGGATCGTGGTGTTCGTGGCCGTGTTCGCGTTCGCGTTCGCGCTCGGTGCATTGTTCAGCTCCGGTCGCAGTACGTTCATGCCCTAGCCTGCGTCCTTCTCGGCGACAGCGACTGCCCGACAGATGAACCCCCGCCATATTGTGGTCGGGGGTTCGATCGTTCCAGGGGTTCTACTGGTGGGGCCAGCCGCGGACGAGCTTGTCGGTGCTCGCGTGCACGGCGTTGAAGGCGTCGACGAGGTACGTCAGCCACGACGCTGCGGTCTCCGGGTTCGGGACCAGTGTGGAGGGGACGGCGTTCTGTTCCTCGTCGGAGAGTTCGTTGAAGTCGGCGGGGTAGTCGGTGGTGTCACCGTCGACGATGTTCGGTGCGCCGTCGATCTCATAGGTGATCACGAATTCGAGCTCGTGCCGGTTCGGGGCGGTGAACTCGGCCGACAGTGCGAGCTCGCCCCACAGTCGCCGGTCGTAGGTGACGGCCCCGGAGTTGATCGCGGCCTGCAGCAGCCAGTGCGGAGTCCACAATGCCTGCGCGCTGCCCGGTTCGGGCCACTCGAAGTCGTCGTCGAGCACGTCGGCTTTGGCGAGGTCGAGGGTGAGCAGCGGCGCGGCGGCCGGCGCGCGGGTTCCGTCGGCGGTGGGTGCGGTCATGGCCGGTGCCTCCAGGGTGTCGGTGTGGGTGTGGGTGACGATGAGGACACCGAGGTCGGTGCCGATGTTCGCACTGTCTCCGAGAGCGTCGAGCAGCCGTTCGGCCAAGGTTGCGGCGTCAGCGGCGCGGTAGGTGCCCAGGGTGCTCCACGTCGCGGCGTCGTACGAGGTTTCTGATGCCGAGCACACCTGCACAGTCAGCGCGCCACTACCGGTGGGGACGCGCTCGAGGTCGCCGGACGCGTCGACGACAGCAGCGATCTGCTCGCGGACGTGGACGGGCAGACCCGCATCGACAGCGGCACCGGTCGGGGGTGCGTTCGTGCGGTCCGGCGCGCCCTGTGGCGGCCGTTCGGCGTGCTCACCTGTCTCTGTCACGGTCCTCGTCTTTCGGTTGTGGCCAGCTAGCACCGTAGTGCCCTCGGCGTCGTCGATGCGCCCACCGGTGCCCGCGCGGGTTCGTTCAGGATGTCGGTGGTTGCCGAAAGCTGTTGAGCCTTTTGAACGCTGCCCGCTGCCGGATGCCGAGTTCGACCATGTAGTCGAACAGGTCGGCTTCGGGTGCTTCTTCGGCGGCCTGAGCCAGTCGTTGGCCCGCGATGTGGAAGCTGCGGCGGTAGGACTGGGACAGGACGTTGTCGGCGTAGTGCACGGCCGCGACGGAGTGTGCGCCGGCGGTGACGATGCCCATGAGGCGTTTGCGTAGCGGGGCGTCTTTGGCTCCGTCGGCTCCGGATCGGATGAGCGCACCGGTGACGGAGGCGAAGTCGTGGGGTTGGCCGGCGGTGATGAGGTCGACGATGTGGCCGTACATACGCGCGTGCGCGGGATCCTCGAAGTCCGCCGCGGTGAGCGTCCTGGTGATCCGCTCGACGTCGCTTCCATCGGCACTCTGGTTGCGCACATCCATCAAGGCGCACAGGAGCATCGCTTCGGGGTCGGTGGCCGGGTCGTACCCGGGTTCGACCGCTGTGTCGAGGTCCTCGACGGGTGCGAGGTCCGCGCGTGCCTGCGCTGCCGGGTCGTCGCCGGGTGTGGGGACTGCGCGTAGTGCGTTCATCGTCGGGCCTCGCGTTCGTGTCGGTGTCGGGTCAGAAGTCGTCGTGAACGGATATGGGATTACTAGCGGCCACGCCTTCGGGGGTGGTGGTCACGATGCGACTTGCTCGGCGTCGCCGTATGGGGTGTCGTTCTGTTCGGTGTCGCGCTCTGCTGCGAGTTCGGCATCGATCTGGCGGTCGATGTAGTCGGCGTCGGGGATGTAGGCGGGGACGAGGTGCATGGCGGTTCTCCTGTGTCGGTGGGGGTGTCAGGCTGCGAGTGCGTCGAGTCGGCCGATTCGGAAACCGGACCAGTCTTCGCGGTCACCGTCGCTTCGGTCGACGACCACGACGGGCGCTTGGAGGTAGCCGAGCTCGGAGGTGACGAAGTGGCGGGCGGTGTCGTCTTCGGTGATGTCGACGATTCGGTATTGGAGACCGTGCTTGTCGAGCCGTCGTTTCGTTGCATCGCATTGGTCGCAATTCGGTTTCGTGTACACGGTGATCGACATGGTTGCCTCCTTCTCGGAATTGTTCTATTGGCTTTTATTCTACGTCAAAAATGCCGTTTGCACCAGGTGTAGATATAGTCATTTACGTTGCGCTATAACGTTTTTCGGTGTTTTTCACTTACCCATTTCGATACCCGATGGGCCCGTCGAAAACGGGTGCGGATACGTGTATCGGGCTTCCTTTATTGCGTTCTTTTCGCTTCCGGGTGGCGCGGAGAAGAGACGGCGGCGCACGGCGTCGATGGTCAATGCCTGGCCGGTGCGAGTGTTCGCCGGGGAGCGCAGCGAGTGCGGGTCGGGCGAACAGTCGTGCTGGGCCCTGTGGGCCGGAGCGTGAGCGGAGTGAAGGGGTTGATCCGGGAGAGGACGGGTGATGCATTCTCGTTGCGCAGTCAGACGGATCGAAAAGAACCTCCCTCTCTCGGTGTCGCTGCACTCGTGGCGGTGGCTGTGTTCGTGCTGGTCGGTAGGGTGCTGGGGTATGGAGCGCTCGCGGATCGAACATGCCTTGTCCAAAGCTGTGGTGAACGCTGAGCCGCCGCCGTCGGATCTGGCGCTCGATGCGATCGTGGCCGGTGTTCGGGTCGAGGACACTCGTCCCGCCGCCGCCGAGGTCGATATGGTGTGGCCGGCCGATCCGACGTCTCTCTGAGCGCTGTTCCGCTCTTCCTCTGCCACGCCACCTCGCCGCACCCGCCGGCCCTCCTGTCGTTGCTGCGGGTGGTGCGCGTTTGTCGGTGTGAGGGCTCGATGCCCGATGCACCGGCCCCGCGCCCGCGACCTGGATTGCCGGGCGTGGCCACCTCGAACCGGTGGCCACGCTCGGCAGCGATCGTCAGGTGTAGCTCTGTACTGTGCCGATGTGGGCGGCGACGTAGTCGGGGGTGATGACTGCGCCGATCCCTCTGACCTGTTCCGGCGGCATTCCGGCGTTGAGGACGCGCAGGAGAATTCCCGTCAGGCTGGGCAATGGCACGTTGGCTCGTTCGGTGGTGCGCTCGGCGGCCTGCAGTGCTGCGTGTGCTGCTGCGCCGTCGCCGGTGCAGTACAGGAAGTAGGCGGCGATGGTGAGGGCGTTCGCGCGGGCGGTGCCGCGTAGCGGGGCGGCGATGCGGGTGAACGCGTCTGCTGCGTCGGCGTCTCCGTGGACGGACAGGGCCAGGAACGCGTCTCGGACTTCGAGGTGGCCGGTGGCCAGTGCCAGGCCGACGCGGGCGGTGAGGTCGGCGCTGGGGATTTCGCGGGCGTGGATGACGGCTGCGAGCTCGTCGAAGGTGACGGGTAGGAAGTCGGTGCCCATCGTGGCGGCGGCGGCGAGTGCGAGGGATTCGGGAATCTCGGTGGTGGGGGCGTATCGGGCCTCGAGGTCGGCGCGTGATGGGGCGATGACGGCTCCGTCTGCGGTGCGGGCGGTCGCGAGTTCGGTGGTGGCGGGGTCGGGGATGGTGCCGTCGGTGAAGCGGTCGAGGTCGGTGAAGGTGGTTCCTGCGGTGAGGCTGTAGGTGTGCAGGGCGCGGATGGTTCGGATTCCGACTGCGGCGAGCGCGTCGCGGATGGCGTCGAGTCCGAGCAGGGCTGCGCCTGCGTGGGTGGTGTCTGCGATGGCGGCGAGGATGACGGCGGTGACGGGGGTGTCCTGCCGGGTGAGCGCGTCGGTGATGATGCCTGCGGCGGCTTCGGCCTGGTGGGCGTCGACGCGGGCGGTAGGCGCGACCAGGTGCGAGCCGTTCCCGTCGTCGGCCAGGGCGATGATGACGACAGAGTTGTCGGGGGTGAAGCCGAGCAGGGCGGGGATGGCGGCGAGGGTGTCGGCAGCGGTGGCGAGGGACATGCGGTGTTGGGTCATGGCGAAAGCCTTTCGGTGTGTGCGGGTGTGGTTGGGGTAGCGCGGTTTTCAGTGGCGGAGTTCGCGGCGGGCGGTGCGGCGGTCGCGGCGTGCGCTGGCGCGTTTGACGGTGCGCCGGACTTTGCGGCTGCCGTTTCGGTGGACGATGATGTCGATTTCGTCGGCGGTGGTGGGGTGCTGTGCTCGCATGGTGACCTGTTCCTCTCGACTGGTGGCCGGACCTTCGCCCTGCCAATTTCTTTCGCCGTGGTGGCTGGGGAGAGAAACCAGCGCACGGGAACGACGGGGCAACCCTTCGGCCGGACAGTTTTCGTGGGAGCGCAGCGACTACGGGACGAAAAGTGTTCGGAGCCTTGGCCGTAGCGCAGCGGAGCGAGGGGTTGAGCCGGCGGGCACGGGTGATGGATGCTCGGAGAAGCCACCTACGTCGAAAGAAATTGATTCTTTTCGCTCTTTTGAGTGCGGAGCGAAGCGGAGTTCGGTTCGGTGCAGTCCGTAGGGGTGCGTGTGGCCCGCCAGGGCCTGCTTGTGAACGTGGCCGGCTTCGGGTGGTGGGACGCGGAACGCCGCCGGAGCTGGTGCTCTACGGCGGCGTGGTGTGGGGTACGGCTGTGAAGGTGATTGTGCGGGAGCGACGGAGGGTGACGACGCTCGGTGTCGCGGTAGCTTTAGTTTTGAGGTTGCCCCTTACCGGGGTCGACTCTGGGTAGCCTTGAGCACACTAATCGAGGAAGTGAGACTTGGGTGCGATTGAAGTCGGTCCGTATCAGAAAATTCAGGAACATCGTCGATAGCGGCGAGCTGCTTTTCGACGACTCACTCACGTGCTTGGTGGGTTTGAATGAGGCTGGCAAGACGAGCTTTCTTCAGGCGCTTCTCCGTATCAAGCCTCACGGCAAAGCGGAATTGGTAGTGAAGGACGACTACCCGAGGTGGTTGTGGAAGAAGGACCAGCGCGAGGACACTATCGGGTCTGAAAGTGCGATTTCGGCCGTTTTCGAGCTGGACGACGCCGACGTAACAGCCATGGAGGACAGGTTCGGCGCAGGTGTCATGGCATCGAGGACGGTAACCGTATCGCGTTGGTACAACGAGCCCCAAGCCTTCGTTACCAACCCGGCAAACGGGTCCGTCCTGGTCGCGGCGGCGCTGTCGAAGTTGGACATCTCAAACGAGGCCCGCGAAGCGTTCGGGCAGGCCAATAGTCTCGCCGCGGTACGGAAGGTCCTCGCAGAACTCGAGAGCAAAGACGGGTGGCAAGACGACGTCGCTGAAGTCAAAGCGGTGTTTGACGGCGACAAGAACCCGTTCGACCGGAGTCGTAACGCCATCTGGGCCCGGGTTCCGACCTTCTTCTATTTCGACGAGTATGCCCTGCTACCCGGCCGAATCAACATCGCCAGCTTGAATGGAGCCGATGCGATCGCATCCACCGGCACCCAGACCGCGCGGGCTCTGCTCAACCTTGCCAATACTTCCCCCGAGGAACTGGTTTCTGATGACTATGAAGACCGAAAGGCAGAGCTGGAAGCGGTCAGTGCAGATCTGACCGACGAGATTTTCACGTACTGGAAGCAGAACGCGAACCTGAGAGTGGCGTTCGATCTGGACAAGGACGTGCGACTCGTACCGACGAACAACGGGTACCCCGACAGCACTAGGGCCGAGATCGATCACTATCTCGAGATCCGGGTGGAAAACACCGAGCACCGATACACGTCGAACATCGACCGCCGGTCCCACGGATTCCAGTGGTTTTTCTCGTTCCTTGCGGCGTTCACCGAGTTCGAGGCGAAAAGTAAGGGCACAAATTTCATTGTCCTGCTGGACGAGCCGGGTCTGAGCTTGCATGGTTTGGCTCAGCGCGACCTGCTGACGTTTCTCAACGATCGTCTGGGTTCTGCAGTGCAGGTCGTGTACACCACGCATTCGCCATTCATGGTCGAAACCGATCGGATCGAGCGGATACGCATAGTGGAAGACAAGGGCAAGAGTGTGGGAGCGAAGGTCACACAAGATGTCCTAGGGGTCAATGACAACAGCTTGTTCCCGCTCCAAGCGGCCCTTGGGTACGACGCGACCCAGCACCTGTTCGTGGGTAAGGACAACGTTGCTGTCGAGGGTGCTAGTGACGTTGTGTTCCTGACTGTGTTGTCTGCTCGGATGGCCGCGACTGAACGCACGCCGCTCCATGCCAGGTGGAGTCTTCTGCCGACCGGCGGTGCGTCGAATTTGCCTGCATATATCGCCCTGCTCGGAGCCAGGACAGATCTGACCGTCGTGATGGATTCCGGTACCGAAGGTGGAGGCCGGATACAGGCAGCCTTGGACGCCGGGCGGATACATCGCAACCGTTTGATCAGAGTTGGTGAAGTAGTTTCGCGCACCCACGCGGACATCGAAGATTTATTCACTGTGGCTGACTATTTGACGCTATTCAACAAGGCCTACAACACCTCGATCACAGAAGCGAACCTTGAGGATCAAAAGGCATCACGGATTGTGGAGAGGCTCAAAGCACACCATGGCTCGTTTGACCACTATGGCCCCGCAGACGCTCTGATGCGCAACCCAGACCTCGTTGATGCCTTGAGTGCAGAGACTCTCGACAATTTCGAGGAGTTATTCAAGAAGATCAACAGTTCGCACCGCTCTCCCCGATCCCGTTGAGCCAGTTCGAGTCCACGCGATGGTGGCACCGGTGCGCCATTGATTAGGACTGAGCGAGAGTGGATTCACCTGCTGGCTGCCCGTTTGTTGATGGGGTGGCTGCTGCAGGGTTGGCCGTTCAGGTGGTGGCGGGTACGAGGGTGTCGGGTTTGACGAGGTAGGGGTAGACGCCGGGGCCTGGTGTTTCGTTTTCGACGAGGATGAGGCCCTCGGGTTGGATGTCGCGTACGACGACGATGCCGGGTGCTCCGGGTGCGAGGTGGTAGCGGTCGCCGATGTTCACGGTCTCTCCTGTGCTGCTGCGGTGGTGTGTGTTGATTGTCGGTGGTTGAGGTCGATCCTGATGGCTTCTTCGGTGGTGGTGTCGGTCATGTGATGGGTGTGATGGCGGCGGCGGGGCACCATTGTCGGTCGAGGTCGAGCCGTCCCATTTTGTTGCCGGTGGGGATCGAAAACGACACGCTCGCAAGCCAATCGCCGGTACCGGTCCGTGCCCAGGCGTACAAGGTTCCCTCGACAATGCTGTCCATGGCCAAGCCCTCGGCCCGGACTTTCAAAGGTGTGGTGTCACGGAATCCCCCGCCTCCGGATCGTCCGATCGCGAGCGCGACGTTCACTTTCACTGACCTCGGTGGGTCGACGATGCGGCGGGTGGGTGGCTCGAAGGTGGTGGGCCAGGAGTCGAAGATGCCGGCGGAGTTGTCGGTGGTCATTGCGCGGCCGCGAGTGGCCGGTGGACGGTGAGGTCGGCGGGTGCGGGTGTCCAGCGCAGACCGTGCTCGCCGAAGCTCGGGGCGGTGAGGGTGTAGCGGCCGGTGCGGTGTGGTGTTCCGCGGCCGTGGACGGCGGTTTCGAGGGTGATGGACTTGATGCGCCCACGGCCCTGTTCGATTCCGCCGTAGCCGCAGACGGTGGAGGCGATCGTGAGATCGATACCGGGCATGTGCCCGTCCGTCAGCAGCAGCACATTGGCGTGACGACGGTTGCGTGCGAGCAAAGCTCTTGCGCGCGTCGGTGGTACGTCTCGTCCGTGCACGGTGGTGACGACCAAATCCAGCCCGTCGAGACAGATCGAGGCGGCGTCGAGAGGATCCCCGGCCCCGGGATCGACGAGGTGGACTTTCGCGAGATCGCCGCCGTGTTCGTGGACGGCGAGCAGGCTCAGGCGTGGTTGGCCGATGAGGGCGACGTGGTGGCCGGCGGCGGATGCTTCGGCGACGAGCGCGATGAGCATGGACCCGGCGCCGGTGACGGTGATGGCGGTTCCACGGGCCAGGGCTCGGCGTGGGAGCAGTGCGGCGAGCGGCGGGGGTACGGGCATGGTCCGCAGGGTTTTGCCGCGTACAGCGCCGCTGAGTGGTTCCGGATCGTCGGCCTTGCCCGTGAGGTCCGTATCGCCTGCGATGGGCGCCGCTGGTTCGGGTGCGGTGATGGTGGGGAGTTCGGTGGGTGCGTGGTCGCGGCGGCCGCCGGGCACGGTGGCCATGCGGCGGCGCAGGACATCGAGTTGGGTGGCCTTGTCGAGTCCGGTCAGGTCGGGGATGGCGTCGACGGTGGCCATGGGGATCGACCTTTCGCCGTGCCGGTGGGAACTACCGTCAGACTATCGAACGCGTGTTCGACTGTCGAATGTGCTGGTGAGCAGGTTCAGCGGGGAACGACGCTGCCGTCGAGGTCGGCCGCGGTGAAGGTCCAGGCGAGGTGCCGATATAGCCGGAGGTCGCGTTTCACCTGGTCGAGGGCATGGGGCACAGCCGGGTGGTCGGGGTCGTGGCCTTCCGATCGGATGGCTGCGCGCTCGTCGTCGTCCATGTCCTATTGGACGCACGGGGCGGCGCGGCGGTTCCGGCAACAGTCATTTACTCGAATGACTGGACGAGAAGGTTCGGAGGCGCGGCGGTGGCCGCGTCGACGGGTCGTTTCGAACGAGCCAGGGCCACGCATCTGTGATGCGTGGCCCTGTTCGATGTTGGGTGACGGTGTTCGCCAGTGCGCCTCTCGGCAGGTGGCCGCTCGTAGCGGCTGATGGTTGGTACCCGGGGCATTGGGATCGAACGCCGTCGAGTCCTACAACGACAGTGCTGTCGGTGGTATTCCAGCCTGTGC
>NZ_NOYU01000031.1:0-666 GCF_002258915.1 Rhodococcus sp. 05-340-2 | reverse complement strand
TCCTGCGATCAACTCGTCGACGTAGGTTTGTTCGTCCTGGGTCAGCGCGGGATTGGACTGTTGCTGTTCACCGATGGTCGACGAGTCGCCGCTGGTGGGGGTCGCGGAGCAGAAGCTACCGAATCCGTGGGTGGGGTAGACCTCGACGTCGGCGGGGAGTTCGGCGGCGATTCGACGGACCGAGTGGAACTGGGCATGGGTGAGCTCGTCGGTGTGTTCGGAGCCGAGTAGGTCGGTGCGGCCGGTGGATCCGTAGAGCATCGAGCCGCCGGTGAAGATCGCGATCGGTTCGTCTCCGAGTTGCAGTACGTAGCTGACGTGATGATGTGTATGGCCCGGGGTGTGCATGACCTGAAACGTCGCCGATCCCGCGTCGACGACATCGCCGTCCCCCACTGCCCGTCGCTCGAATTCGACCGGGTCACCCTCGGGCACAACGTATTCGGCTCCGGTGGCGCGTGCGAGTTCGAGTCCGCCGGTGACGTAGTCGTTGTGGATGTGGGTTTCGAGTACGTGGGTGATCGCGGCGTTCTTCTCCGTAGCCAGTGCCAGGACGCGGTCGATGTCACGTTGGGGATCGATCACGACGGCGATGCCGTCGTGGCTGATCAGGTAGCTGCGGTCGCCGAGGCTCGACGTTTCGATGATGGCGATGTCTGGATCGGT
>NZ_NOYU01000002.1:0-667 GCF_002258915.1 Rhodococcus sp. 05-340-2 | reverse complement strand
CGCTTTGCGGTTGTCGTCGAATTCGATGACGCCGTAGGCGGTGGGGTCGGAGACCTCGTAGGCGAAGACGGCTCCGCCGTCGATGTGATCGAAGCGCGAGAGTTGGGTGCCCAGGCCGGGGCCGTAGAAGATGTTGTCGCCCAACACCAATGCCGCGGAGTCGGTGCCGATGTGTTCGGCTCCGAGGACGAAGGCTTGGGCGAGGCCGTTGGGCTCGTGTTGGACTTTGTAGGTCAGTTCGATGCCGAACTGGGAGCCGTCGCCGAGGAGGCGGGTGAACTGGTCGGCGTCCTGGGGGGTGGTGATGATGAGGATCTCGCGGATCCCGGCCAGGATCAGTGTCGAGAGCGGGTAGTAGATCATCGGTTTGTCGTAGACCGGGACCAGCTGCTTGCTGACGCCCATCGTGATCGGATGAAGACGCGAGCCCGTGCCGCCCGCCAGAATGATTCCCCGCATGACCGCGAAGTCTTCCAGAACTGCCGCAAGACCGCGCGGTGCAGACACACGAATCGATGTGACATCGACCGCCGTATACGGCACTACCGCGTGCCAACCCAGTAGCGTCCCTGTTCATGAGAATTCTCGTCACGGGTGGGGCCGGGTTCATCGGCGCGAACTTCGTACATCAGACCCTCGCGCAGCGCCCCGACTCCCAGGTCACCGT
>NZ_NOYU01000015.1:0-196543 GCF_002258915.1 Rhodococcus sp. 05-340-2 | reverse complement strand
GCTCCGGTGAGCGCTGCGCGCCCACCGCCAGAAGCCGGCCGCCAAGGCGGCCTAGTGCGGACTTTCCTTGCCGGGCGCTGCGCGCCAACGGCCAACGAATCACCTATCTTGATTGTCTGACAATATCTTTCGTATCGGTACAACCTTCGGACCGCTGCGCGCCCCGGCCGATCAACCGCTACCGCAGTGGGGCACGCTGCGCGCACCCCACTGTGGTACGGCTACTACTCCCCCACAGTGAAATTCACATCGAGATACGAGAAATTGTCCCGTAGATGCTGCCGTACATCGTCCAGATCTACGGACTCGTCCGCATCTTCTTGGCTACGCGCCGATCGCGTCATTGTTAATGAAACTGTGACATCCACTTCTACATCGAAATCACGTTCTCGGCCTTCGAACCCCCACTGTTCGCAGAACCTCTCGAACTCGCTGCACAGACTGTTCTCGTCCGCCCATTCGCATGCAGACTCATTCAGCCGCCTGATCCACTCGTGATGGTTCGCACGCTCGGTATTGGCGCTCTCGCGTACGGCCTGCAAGGTCCGTTCGACGGCGGCCCGTTCGTGGATCGGCCGCACGTACTCACCGAACCATGCGGGAGCGACCCCAGGTGACACAGTGACCGGTGAGATGTCACGTGGACGCACCAACCCCGTCCAGCTCTTGTAGGTGTGCTCCACGGCCATCAACGGCTCACGCCACACGACAGCAACGCTTGCATGGGTCTCGGTGGCATTGCGCTCATCGACCGAGAACCATCCTGACGCGGCGATACCGCCGCGTCCATCACTTATCTGCACATAGGTCCCCTCTGCGGGGTATCCCGCAACCAGGGGCTTTGGCAAGGCCTCGAGCACGACGGCCCGGTTCGACCAGTCGGCACCCCCTAGAGACCCATTGTCGAAGGCCACCTCGAGCACGGATGCAACTGGTAACACTGAATCGACGATCGATGTCATGGCAGATTTCAGCCTCTCAATTCGGGTGACGGATGGTCAGTCCGCCGATCAACAGAACGCCTCTGAATCTACCATCGAAACACTTGCACTGGAAGACGTAAGAGTCATCGAAACATGTTGATAAACAGAGCGTTTGGGATCACAACTATCAGCAGGACGCAACCCGGCAGCAGCCGCAATTGTCCCCGACGCACTCGGTGCCGGGGACCGAGTGCGCAGGCGATTTTACCGAGCCTGACAGAATAGGACTGCTCAACTTTCCCTACAGGAGATCGACTGACATGGCACCGAAAAGGCCCGATGAAACGCTGCACCGACTCCGCGACTGGACGCACGGACAACTGTCGGAGCGCCTCGCTGCCCAGATCCTTCTCGCAGACGACTTCAAAAACCTCGACCCCTCTCAGCCGATGGGCGGTCCCGACAATGCCCACGACGCAATAGCCCACCGCGACGGCAAGAAATGGGTCATGGCGGCCTATTTTCCGAACACCAGAAAAACTTTCAGCGCAGTCAAGAAGAAATTTCTGGGAGACGTTGCCGGCGTGGCCACCAACGGTGCCAACGGCATTGTCTTTGTAACCAACCAAGCTCTGACGGTCGGAGAGCGAACCAAACTTTCCAACCTTGCGTCTTGCGATGTCGAGCTCTACCACCTCGAACGGTGCGTAGCGATCCTTGACATGCCCCGCATGGGCCCTGTACGCCGCCAGTTCTATCTCGAAGACGAGAACTCAGACGATCGAGTTAACGGCAACCAGACCGGCGGCGACACCACCGCCCGTTTCATGCTTTCTACCTATGACATGAAGGCAGGCACCGCTCAACACGCCGCAGTTCTCAAGGACGGTCAGTATCCCCTCTACGACCTATCGCTGAGAATCGTCGACATGAATGTCAGTCCCGGCACCGATCTACACCGCCTCGACTGGGGGAACCTCGTCGCGCCGGCCGAGTACTACAACGTGAATATCAGCCTCCCGGACTCGGCGTACTGGAGGATCTTTTTCACCGCACGCAATGGCCAGTGGCATCAAGATCTGATTCTCAAGCGATCGGACCCGGACAGCTGTTGGCTTGCAGCCACCCGCGTCATCGGCCTCCAACAAGCACCCCATCTGCAGCAGCTGGACCTGGAATTCATTCATCGCTTCGGAGCTCCAGAATGGCTCCCTTAATGGCCAACTCGCGCGGTCTGCACCCGCCCGGCCAGCTGTTGAACCGCCAGGGATCGACATTCTGTCGGTCGGTAAAGGACAGGCCGGGGGCCGCCCGATCGCTTCGCACGCCCGTTTTCGTCGGGCTGCACCAGATTCTGCCTTGGGTGCGCCTCCACTCAAATACACAGGGCCGGACAAGCCATAGAGGGCATGATTGATCCTGTGCCGGACTACGACATCAATCAGCTGGGAAGCCGGCCCTTCGAGCAGCTCGTCGTTGCGCTGTGCGTCCGAGCAATCGGGGCCGGGATAGAAGCCTTCGGCGACGGCCCCGACGGAGGCCGCGAAGCGACCTACGCCGGCACGATTGACTGGTCCGCCGGCACAGACGATCACGTGCACGAACACTGGACCGGGTACACCGTATTCCAAGCAAAGTTCCACTACGACCAGGGTGACCCGGCATCGAACCTCGTCTGGTTCAAGAAGCAAATTGACGCCGAATTGCTCCGGTGGGTCGAAGCCATGGACAAAGGGTCGCGTATGCGTCCACCTGACTACATGGTGTTCGCCTCAAATGTCAGATTGTCGAGCAATGGAGTCTCCGGTGGCATCGATCAACTGAACAACTACCTGCTCGGCAGGCTCCACGATGACAAGGACCCCATTCACGGCCTCGGGATTCGCGCCATCCGCATCTGGCACCATGCGCAGATCACCGCGCTAATCGACGGGCACCCGAGTGTCCGCTATGCATTCCCTGCCCTTCTAACGATCGGGGATGTTCTCGCCTGTATCGGTGCCAACACTGCACCAGGAAGCAGTTCTTCCGATCTCGGACCCGCTATGAGACTTCATGCGGCACAATGCCTCCGAAACGAGCACTGGGTTCGATTCTCGGAATCTGGAGCAACAGCAGGCCAACGAGCAAAGCTAGAAGAAGCGGGACGCGACCTGCCAGGACGCTACGAGAGTCCGGACGGACACCCCCACGATGTGCAGACAATTGCGCACATCATCGAGCACGCCGATCAAGTCCTCCGCAGCGGCCTCCAAGACCGCGTACGACGACCGCACTGGGTCATCATCGGCGGACCCGGACAGGGCAAAACAACACTCAGCGCACTGATCGCACAGATCTACCGCAGCGGCCTTCTGTCCCGCGGTGACATGACACCCGAAGTTGCCACAATCACCTCGGCCACGCAGAGCGCGATGGAACGCTCAGGAATCACAAAGCCACGAAACCTCCGTTGGCCCATCCGCATCGACCTCGCACTGTACGCAGACGAACTGTCGTCGGTCCCGGATTTGAGTGTCCTCGGATACCTCTCAAAAGTCATCGGCAACCGCGCCGGTCGCACTCTCAGTCCCGGCGATCTTGAAGGGTGGTTACGCATATGGCCGTGGATCGTCGTACTCGACGGTCTCGACGAGGTGAGCGCAGCTTCCATGCGTCGACTCCTGATCGAACGGATCACCGATTTCATGGAAGCTGCGGACCAGCTCGACGCAGACCTACTGCTGGTCTCCACAACTCGGCCTTTGGGCTACGACGAACGCTTCGATAGCGACTTGTTCACCGAGCTCACGTTGAGTCGCCTCAATTCCACGCAATCGCAACGATTCGGAACCGACCTCGTTCGGTTGAGGCTGGCTGACGACGCCGAAAGACGCGACACCGTCCTACGCAGGCTACGAACCGCGGCCAAAGACCCGAACACAGCACGGCTGATGGAAACCCCACTGCAAGTGACGATCATGTCGTTCATTGTCGAAAGCTTCGGGACCCTACCGCTCGACCGCTACAGCCTCTTCGAGCTGTATTACCGAACCGTCTATCAACGGGAAATTGACAAGCCTGGGGTCCATGGCCTGTCCGCACTGCTCAACGAACATCGACCCGATGTCTTCCATTTGCACTGCCAAGTCGCGCTCGAACTGCACGTGGCCGCCGAAAGCAGCAGCCGCTCGGAAGCAACAATGCCTGCGTCGAGACTCGACGAGATAGTGCGGACCCGACTCATCACCCAGGAGTTCGGTCCCCGAGACGTGAGCTCTATAGCGAGCAGACTGGTCAGGGCTGCCACGCACCGACTGGTTCTACTCGTCCCTACTGACGACCGAGTAGGATTCGAAGTTCGCAGTATGCAAGAACTGATGGGAGCAAACGCGCTGACGATGGGACAAGACACGAAAGTCCTCGCCCTGCTTCAACTCACCGCCCACCACCCCCATTGGCGAAACACATGGCTTTTGGCCGCCGGCCGAATCTTCAAAGAACGCGAACATCTACAAAATGATCTGGTGCAGCTAGTCACCGCCTGCGATCGCCGAAGTGGCGGCCTCCACGAGACGGTCCCAACAGCCCCTATGCTGGCCTGCAACGTCCTCGATGACGGCTTCGCTTCCAGAGCACCCAGTTCCCGAAGGGCCTACATAAGCGCAGCGATAAGTTGCCTCGACAGCTACCCCGGACAGGACTTCAATGGTCTTGCAATAGCACTGTCACACGCGTGCAACAGCGATGACCTGACTCCTGTGTTCACCGAACTGACTGCCGCACTTCGCGGACGGGGCATCCGACAGATCAATGCCTACTTTCTCCTCAGAGCACTTCGGAATAGCAAACAGACTTTTCACAAAGCTGACTTCATCCTTAGAAACAACGAATTACCACCCCAAACGATGCAAGCGGTCACTAAGTGGGCCACCCCCGTCTCGGATAAACGCGCGGCGCACCGAGCTGATGGACCACCCCTAAACGGAATAGCGATCTATGATATCTTGACCGCGGAGCTGGAGACCCAAGATCGATTCGGGCTCAACGACGCTCAGTACCAAAAATTCGACACATTCCTCGTCTCTTTTTCCACTGTAGAAACGTTCGTGGACCACGAGTTCGGAACACTGACCATTTTGATCGACCGAACTACGCCCATAATCCTCAACGGGCTATCCGCCGTCATGGACGACCCAGACACAGAAACCGCCGTGACCCTACTGCTCGACTCGCTACCAGTCGAGCACTGGCCGATCACGGCCACCATTCAACAATTGCTGCGTCCCCTTGTCGCTCGCAGACCTGTCGGTCCTGCCGTTATCGACGAGTTCGGGGCCGATTTCCCAGCAGCCACACAGATATGAACATCGACAGCACGTGCGACATACACTTCGACTCGTATCCACGAGGTACTCTCTCGATCATGACACTCATCCAGTCACTGGATCAGGCCAACTCCAAAACTGAGGTCGATAGCGGACTCACTGCAGGAGAACGCCGTCGAGCTCATGCATAAGGATCGGTGAAGCGCGTGGGCATAGAGGACAATATCCATGGTCTCGATGACGCCGAGCGGGCCCGCTTGAAGATGGTTCGCGAGCGGGAGTCTCGAGAAGAAGCCGAGGGCTGGCTGGCTGTCACTGAGTTCGTGAGATTGGCACAGGAGTACGGGGTTTCGCCTCGCCCGGTGCCGGCCCTAGGCCCCTATATCGATGCTGATTTCTTGAATCGGACGTGCTGGAACGGTCGCCAGATCTTCGAGTCATCGGTCATCGGTTGGTCGTTCATGCAGATGCGCGATCCGCACGCAGTCGGTGTCGACGGCACCCTCTACCGGGTTCGTCAGGACGTTCGACGCAGGCGGATGGCCCTATTCGGCGTGGGGTCGATTCGACCCGCTGAGATCGCACCGATTGCGGTCGAGTCGTATCCGCTCGGACATCTGTCCAGCAGCAACTCATATGACGAGTCCGGGGGTTGGACGTTGATCGAGTACATGACAGGTTTCCTGCGCACCAGTCGCAACCTCTCGACTTAGTCTTGAAACCCGTACGCGCAGCCACCCGGCTCGCCCAGTTTCCTTCTCTGGGCGGGCCGGGTGGGTGTCCGTGTTCACGATGCGCGTTGCGGCGACCTCCGATGCAGGACAATGCATGTGATAGCAGTGACGGCCATGACCGTGGCTCCGATCCACGCCGCGACGGTATACGCGCCGTCGTTGGGGAACTCACCGGTCGTGCCGGCCGCGAGCATGAGTCCGCCGGTAGCGCTGCCGAGGGAGAATCCGACGCTGCGAACGACTTGGTTGACGCTCATTGCACTCGATGTCTCGTCTTTAGGGGTGACAGCGAGGATGACGCCGGGCATCGCCGAGGAGAAGCTACCCACGCCGAAGCCCAGGATGGCCATTGCAACCAATAGCTCGACGATGTTCGTGCGTGCCGTCGCAAAGATCACGAACGATATGAGAACAATCACCGCGCTGGCCGCGAGAACCAAAGGGGCACCGATGCGTTCACGTGCCCGCGGTGTCACTTTGCCCGCGACGAATCCGAGCGCGGAAAATGGCACGAGGACGAGTCCGGCGACGAAAGTGGTCAGGCCGAATCCGTATCCAGTGCTGCTGGGGGTTTGTGCGTAGCGAGTGATCAGGGTGAGCAAGAGGTACATGCCGATGCCGCCGATGAACATTGCGACGTTCGCTCCCGCGACTGCCGGGTGCCGTAGCAATCGAATGTCGACCAGGGGTTCTCTGGTGCGACGTTCGATCAGTGTCCATCCGGCGAGGAGCACGATTGCCATCACTGCGAGTACCAGGGCACCGGTGAGGTGACTTTCCCACAGGCTGGTCTCGCTGGCGAGAAACAGCACCAGAAACAGCGCTGCGGCCAGCAGTGCTGCGCCGGGCAGGTCCACGTGAGCCGACCGGCCAGCGGGTGAGGCCGGGATGCTGCGATAGGCAGCCAGGAACGCGATCACGGTCACGACCACCCCGAGTCCGTATGCAGCTCGAAGGCCGCCGACCTCGACGAGAAGGCCGGCCAGTGGATAACCGATGCCGATGCCGATGGTCGACGCGACGGAGACCAAGGCGATGGTGGAGGCCGATTTTTCTTTGGGGAGGTGATCGCGGGCGACGCCCATCATGAGGGCGGTCAGGCCGAGACCGACTCCCTGTGCGGTGCGTCCGACGAGCAGCCATGCGAACGGCAGTGGGATCACGGTGAGGACACTGCCGGTCACCACGACGGCGAGGGTCGCGAGGATGGTTGCTCGTCTGTGGGGGCCTGCACCGAGTCGTCCGAGGACAGGGGTCGCGATGGCTCCGGCCAGCAACGTGATGGTCAGAGTCCACTGGGCGCTGGCAAGTGATACGTGCAGTGTGGTGGCGACACTGGTGATCAGTGGTGCCCCGAGGCTTCCTACCGCGGCGACCACGAGCGCTATGAACACCAACGATGGAACCAGCAGCTTCGGCGGTTGGGACTCGTGAGTGACCGCGTCGGCGCTCATCGGTTGGTCTCGCTGGTGATGTGATCGAACAGACCGGACTGAATGCGTGTTCGCACGCCTTCGGACCATGGCTCCTCCAATTCGGATACCTGCAGGGCAGCGGCATTGTTCAGGAGCATCCCGAAGGCCAGGAAGGCCTTGATGGTGACGGCGTCGAGCCCGGTGATGTCGGCGACGGTCTTCCACATGCGCCCGAAACTGTTCCGGACCGCGTCGCGGACTTCGGGGTCGCCGCACGCGGCGAACCCCTGTAGCTGGAGCAGCAGCGCGCTGCGATCGGTCAGCATGTCGTTGTATCGGGCACCCATCAGGGCCAGTGCGTCCTGCCCGGTCGCGTCGCCGGCGGCTTCGCGCATGCCCTCGGTGAGCCGTTCGAACGACGCGGTCATGACCTCGAGGAACAGTGCTTTCTTGGTGCCGAATATTCGGAAGATGTAGGCCTGGGTGATTCCGGCCCGCCGGGCGATCGACTCTGTCGATGCTCCGTGTAGTCCACCGTTTGCGAATTCGTCTGCGGCCATCTGCAGAACCTGCTGTCTCCGGTCCGCGCCGCTCATTTTCCGCTGTTGGTCCATGCCACCGATCCTAACTTTTACAAATTAGTAATGACTAACTACTTACACTTAGCCGGAGTAACTTGTACAGTGCCATTGATCACACAGCCTCGCTTCCCGAATCGCTCGACATCCACGCCCTGGAGCTGGTACTCGGCTTCAGGCCTGATTTGGTCGGAGACACACCTTGAGCAGTAGCGACTCATCGATGCAGCCTGGATCGCAATGCCCGTACACCGGAACTGAGCAAACGCACGACGGCCCGCCCACCCGAGCGGTACCGGTCGCACCCGGTAAGTGGCCCATGCTCGGCCACATATTTCCGCTGATGCGCAACCCCTTCGACTTCTTCGCCGACCTGCGCGCGCAAAGCGACATGGTTCAGATTTTCATCGGCAAGCGTCCGATCTACTTCTTCACCACCGCACGGCTGGCCCACCACGTCCTCGTGAAAGACGCCCGCTCGTTCGGCAAAGGAATGGTGTGGGAAGCCGTACATCCATTGAGCGGCAACGGTTTACTGGCCTCTGACCGCGCGCTACACCGGCGGCAGCGTCGCTTGATCCAGCCCCTGTTCCACAAGCAGATGATTGCCTCGTACGCCAAGATCATGACCGCCGAATCCCATGCCCTCGCCGAATCCTGGGTTCCCGGACAGCGAGTCATCGTGCAAAAAGCAATGGTAGAGCTCACGCTGACCACCATCGCGCGATCGATGTTCACCGGAAGCCTACCCAAAGACGTTGTGCAAGAGATTATTCGATCGTTACCGATCTTCACCTACGGCATGGTCGCCCGCACAGTCCTGCCGTCCTGGTTGTGCAAGGCGTCGGGATTCGACAGGCGATTCATGGGCGCAGCCGACCGCCTGCGCGGAGCAGTCGATCACGTCGTGCGCACCGACCAGAGCGGAGACGGCGCAGATCTGCTCTCCCACCTTCGCGCTGCCCGAGATCCCGACACCGGCGAGGCGATGAGCGAAGACCTCATCCGAGACGAACTGGTGTCGATCATGATGGCGGGCACGGAAACAACCGCAGCGACGCTGACGTGGGCATTCCATGAGATTGCCCAACACCCGGACGTCGAACGCACACTCCGTACCGAGTTGCGCACAGTGCTCGACGGCCGGCCGGCCGAGTTCACCGACATCGACGACCTCACCTACACCCGCGCCGTGGTGAACGAAGTGCTTCGTCGATATTCACTGCTGATGCTCTTCCGCCGCGCCGAGACCGATGTCGTCATCGACGGGGTCGAGCTCCCCGCAGGCGCGGACATCATGTTCAGCCAGATCGACCTGCACCGCGACGGATCCGCCTTCACCGACCCGGATTCCTTTCGTCCGGAGCGGTGGCTCGTCGACCGCGACCAGCTACCCGACCGCACCGCCTTCCTCCCGTTCGGCGAGGGCAATCGCCGGTGCATAGGCGAGTCCTACGCCCAGGCCAAAGCGGTCATTGCACTGGCAACGATCCTCGGACGGTGGCGACTGATTCCGGCTCCCCGCCACACCGTGCGCCGCGTCGCGGCGGCGATGCCACGCCCGAACAGCCTCCCCATGATCGTCACCCCCGTCACCTCGGACAGAAGCGAGCTCAACCATGTCTGATCTCACCGTGCAGCACGCTACCAACAGCCCCGACCGACACGCAGCCACCGTAGACCCCATCGCCATTGTCGGAATCGGCTGCCGGTTCCCCGGCGGTGTCGATTCCCCCGACGCACTGTGGAATCTTCTGGCCAGTGGCGGCGATGCCGTGAGCGAGGTCCCGCCCGAACGCTGGGCCGCCGACGACGTCTACGACGCGCAGCCCGGCGTCCTCGGTCGCACCGTCTCTCGATGGGGCGGCTTTCTCGACAACATCGGTGGCTTCGATACCACGGCCTTCGGCATCACCGAATACGAAGCCGAAGCGATGGACCCGCAGCACCGTCTACTGACCCAAATGTCCTGGGAAGCACTCGAACACGCAGGCATCGCTCCGGGCTCACTCAAAGACTCGCAGACCGGTGTCTTTTTCGGTCTCGCCCACCACGACTATCTATTGCGCACCTTCGACGATTCGTTGGTCGACAACCCGTACGTCATGACCGGCAATGCCCATTCTGTGGGAGCAGGTCGCGTGTCCTACCTCCTCGGGCTTCACGGCCCCTCGGTTGCGGTGGACACCGCATGCTCATCGGGGCTGCTGTCGGTGCACCTGGGATGCCAGAGCCTGCGTTCTGGAGAAACCGATCTCGTCCTGGCCGGCGCGGCCATGCTGCAGCTCGGTCCCGAGGTCGGCGTGCTGTTTTCGCAGTGGTCGATGCTCTCACCCAACGGACGATGCGCGGCATTCGACGCTGCGGCAGACGGATTCGTACGCAGCGAAGGGTGCGCGGTGATCGCCCTCAAACGCCTCGACGACGCCGAGCGCGACGGTGACCGTGTCCTGGCGGTCATACGTGGGTCGGCGGCGAACTCCGATGGCCGATCCGACAACATCGTCGTCCCATCCGCCTCAGCTCAAGAAGCCGTGCAGCGCAGTGCACTCCGTGTGGCGGGCGTAGACCCGTCAGATGTCGAGTTCGTCGAAGCGCACGGCCCGGGAACCCCCACGGGCGATCCGGTCGAATTCCAAGCCTTGTCTGCCGTCTACGGAAACGGCGACACACCATGCGCTCTCGGGTCGGTGAAGACCAATATCGGGCACACCGAGTCGGTATCGGGTCTCGCAGGGCTGATCAAGACCGTGATGTCGTTGCGCAACAAGCAGATTCCAGGAAATCTGCACTTCACGTCATGGAATCCCGACATATCCTCCGAAGACACCCGCTTGTACGTTCCGACCGAGCTGACAGAATGGGACAACCCGGGATCACCTCGGCTGGCCGCAGTCTCGTCATACGGGTTCAGCGGAACCAACGTTCACGTCGTTGTCGGAGAAGCTGCAGCGACGGCACCCAGCGCAGACGAACCCGCAGACAGTACGACAGCCCAGCCGATCTTGCTCTCGGCCAGCACACCCCAGGCCCTGGCACAGACAGCCGGCCGCGTGGCGCAGTGGTTGACGGGCCCCGGCGCTCACGCTTCGCTCACCGACATCGGCACCACGCTCGCACGCCACCGCGAACATCGCACCGAACGTCTTGTCGCACTTGCGGCCTCACATGAGGAACTGACCGACCAACTGCGCAGCATTGCAGCCTTGCAACCCGCGACGGGTGTGGTCAGTGCTGCCATCGGCAGCCACGGCGGCGCACCGGTGTGGGTGTTCTCCGGGCAAGGGTCTCAATGGGCGGGAATGGGGCGCGAACTGCTCTCCACCGAACCGGCGTTCGCAGCCATGATCGATGAACTCGAGCCGCTCATCGCGCGCGAAGCAGGGTTTTCGGTACGTGGTGAACTCGTGGCCGACGAGACCGTGACCGGGATCGAGAAGATCCAGCCGACCATCTTCGCCGTGCAAGTTGCTCTCGCGGCGGCGTGGCGCTCACGTGGCGTGGAGCCAGCCGCGGTCATCGGCCACTCGCTCGGCGAAGCCGCGGCTTCCGTTGTCGCCGGCGCGCTCACCCTCGACGACGGCGTCAAGGTGATCTGCCGGCGTTCCCAATTGGTCACCCGGATCGCCGGCGGCGGCGCGATGGCCACAATCGAGCTACCCCACCTGCAGGTCGCCGCTGAGCTCGAGGCCGCCGGAATCGACGACGTCACCGTCGCGGTCATCGTGTCCCCCACTTCCACCGTGGTTGCGGGAGACCCCGCCCGGGTCAAGCAATTGGTCACCGAGTGGGACGCGCGCGATCTTCATGCGCGAACCATTGCCGTCGACTATGCATCCCACTCACCGCACGTGGACTCGATTCTCGACGATGTCGCGCTACAGCTCGAATGCCTCGCCCCCGACGCCGCGAAGATTCCGGTCTACAGCACTGTGCTCGAAGATCCGAGAAAACCCGCGGCCTTCGATGCCGGGTACTGGGTCGACAACCTCAGGCGGCCGGTGCGTTTCGCAGATGCCGTGACTGCCGCGGTGCTGGACGGGCACCGAATTTTCGTCGAGCTCTCACCACATCCACTCCTGACCTACGCCATCACCGAGACCGCGACATCGATCGGTCGAGATGCCACCGCTATCGGAACGCTGCGCCGCGACGGAGACCAGTCACTGGGCCTGCTCCCCCAGTTGTCGGACCTGCACTGCAGCGGCGTCACCGTCGACTGGGAGCGCGTATACCCCTCTGGTCAGCTGGTCGACGTTCCACTTCCCACCTGGGCAGGAGAAGATCTCGGCGTCCTGGCCCTGCACGTGAAAAAGCCCGGAGCCAGCGTCGACGCTCATCCGCTGCTCGGCGTCCACATGACACCGATAGACGCCGATGACGAGCACCGATGGCAGGCCACCATGAGTGGCCGCGATCTGCAGTACCTCGACGATCATCAGGTCCATGATCAGCCAGCACTGCCCGGTGCGAGCTACTGCGAGATGGGGCTTGTCGCCGCACAGTCGGTCTTCGCAGCCGACCTGGGCAGCGTCGAGATAACCGATCTCGTCATCCACGAGATGCTTCACCTCCACGAGAACACTGTGGTGTCCTCTCGCACCCGGCCCGAGGGACACGAATCGGTTCGGTTCGAGTCACTGACCCGCCACGACGGCGATGCATCGACCCTCCTTGCCAGCGGCACACTCCGAATCAGGCCACCCGTCGAACCCGAGCGTCTCGACGTTGCCGAGTTGTTGGCCTCCCATCCGACGCCTCTGGACACCAAAGACGCCTACGCCAAGTTCCACGGGGCTGGCGTACACCACGGAGCCGCGTTCGCAGCGATGACCGCGCTGCACCTGTCCGACGACACCGGTACAGCGCAGACCGTCTTCGCTGAAGTGTCGCTTCCCGCCACCGCGCGAAGCCAAGTCGACGCGTACTCCCTACACCCCGTTCTGATGGATGGCTGCCTTCAGACCTTGGCGTCTCACCCGGCCCTCATCCGCGACGCCTTCCCCACCGGAGTTGGTTCGCTGCGGGTACACCGCAACCCCCACCACGCTCGCTACTGCCTTGCTCAACTGCACCATCTCGACGAACAGCTCGCGATCGGCGGCATAACACTGCTCGACGAGGACGGCACCGTCGTCGCCGAAGCCACCGGCGTGCGGCTGGCCACCGCAGACCGGCGACTGGCCGAACGACTCCTCACCGTCGAGTGGGAACGCGCCGACCTCCCCGCGCCCCAAACACAGGCCGGGCGATGGCTCGTCCTCACCGAAGCAAGCACCACTGACCCACTGACCGTCGACCTCGCAGCCGCGCTGGGCAACGACATCGATATTCGCGCCTTTCACACCGACTCCGACGCACTCGACGCCGACCTAGCGGCGCATCCTCCGCATCAGGTGGTGGTGCTCTGCGCCCCACCGACCAACACCGCAGACCACGACACTGCGCAGCGCGCCCAAGACCGCATCCGACAGCTCATCGAGCTCGTTCGCGTCCTCGTCGAACGTACCGACACACACCGGCCGCGATTGTGGGTGGTGACCCATGATGCTCAGAGGGTCGGCTCCGGCGACGGCCGCAACCTCGAGCAGACTGCGGTACGCGGCCTGTGCCGAGTGATCGGTCACGAACACCCCGAGCTCGGTATCCGTCACCTCGATGTGTCATCCCCTGCCGAGCCCACACTGGTGGCCCAGATCCTCCTCGCCGACGACGACGCAGACGAGATCGCATTACGCGACGGCGAACTCTTCCTGGCGCGGCTGAAAGTGGCCCCGCTGCGCGATAACGAGCGCCGACACCGCCCCATTCGTTTCGGGCGTGATCGCTACGCGCTCGCTCCCCAACACGCCGGCGACCTCGGCAGCCTCGAACTGGTCGCAACCACCGCCCGTCCGCCCGCGGCCGACGAGATCGAGATCGCAGTCGAGGCACTCGGCGTGAACTACGCCGACGTCCTCAACGCGATGGGTCTGTACAAGACCGTCGACGGCGCACCGATGCCCTTCGGATTCGACTGCGCCGGAACAGTTGTCTCCACCGGATCATCGGTCACCACATTCCGACCCGGCGATCGCGTGGCCGCAATGCATCCAGGCGTCTTCGAGTCTTTCGCAGTGGTCCCCGCATGCAAAGTCAACCGACTTCCCGACGACGTCACGTTCGCTGCTGCAGCTGCGCGGCCCAGCGTGTTCGCCACTGCGTGGTACGGGCTTCATCGGCTGAGCAGGATTCGTCCCGGTGAGCGGGTATTGATCCACTCGGCGACCGGCGGAGTGGGGCTCGCAGCGATCGCGGTTGCTCGACACCTCGGCGCAACCATCTATGCCACCGCAGGTACCGCCGCCAAGCGGCAGTACCTGCGCGACATGGGCATCGAACGTGTCTTCAATTCTCGATCGACCGCGTTCGCCGAGCAGATCCGAGACGTCACCGGCGGCGAGGGCGTCGACGTTGTACTCAACTCGCTCACCGGCGCCGCGCAACGAGCTGGTTTGGACCTGCTGCGCATCGGCGGCCGATTCGTCGAGCTCGGCAAGAAGGACATCTACGCCGACTCCAAGATCGGGCTGTTCCCGTTCCGTCGCAACATCTCTCTGCACAGTGTCGACTTGGGCGTTCTGCCCTACGACGAACTCGGCGATGTCCTCCGCGAAGTACACGAACTGCTCGCCTCGGGCGCTCTCACCCCGACCCCGCACACCACCTATCCGCTCAGCGATGCCAGCACCGCGTTCCGCACCCTGGCTGCGGGAGATCACATCGGCAAGCTCGTTCTGACCGTTCCACAGGACGGTGAGGGGCACGCAGCGATCCGCCCCGACGACGTACCGGTGATCCGCGCCGACGGCTCCTACGTGGTCACCGGCGGTTTGGGCGGTCTCGGCCTCATCCTTGCGCGGTGGTTCGCCGAACACGGTGCCGGACGGGTCGTCTTGAACGGCCGATCCGCGCCCTCGGTCGAGGCGATGGCACTCATCGACGAGTTGCGTTCGGGTGGAACCGATATCGAGATCGTTCGCGGAGACATCGCGATCGGGGACACGGCCACGGACCTGGTCCGTGCTGCCACCGCCACCGGACTGCCGCTGCGAGGGGTCATTCATGCAGCAGCAGTTGTCGACGACGCCGCGATCACCACGGTCGACGATGCGTTGATGGAGCGCGTGTGGGCACCGAAGGTGCACGGCGCGTTGAAGATGCACGAGGCGTGTGCGCACAGTGAACTCGACTGGTGGTTCGGATTCTCCTCGGCCTCGGCACTCGTGGGTTTCGCGGGTCAGGCATGCTATGCCTCGGCGAACGCACTGCTCGACGGCCTCACGATGTGGCGGCGGGACCACGGCTTGCCAGCTCTGAGTGTCAACTGGGGAGCGTGGGCCGAGTACGGGCGCGGCACGATGTTCGCCGACCGCGGGAACGCCATGATCGACCCCGACGAGGGCCTCCACGCGTGCGATGCGCTCCTACGCTACGACCGGCCGCGCGCGGGTTACCTCCCGATCCTCGACCCCGGGTGGCAGTCGATGCTCGCAGACAAACTTCGCACCTCGTCGTTCTTCGCGGCCATCCCTGCCGATCGAGGCGCAGAACGCGGGATCGACCTGACCGCATCTACCTCGTTGGCAGAACTGCAGAATCTCGAACCCCCAGCGCAGCAACGATTTTTGGAGAGCATCCTCACCGCACACGCCGCGGAGATTCTGCGCGTCGACGCTGCTGCACTCGACCCGGACCGATCTCTGGGCGACCACGGCCTCGACTCTCTGATGGCGCTCGAACTCAGCACCCGGATCAACCGGGAATTCGACATTCGGGTCACACCCAAACAGATGCGCCAAGACTCCAGCCCCGCGGCGCTCGCCCTGCACATCGCAGCACAACTCAACCTCGAGGCGGTGCAGTAATGGACACTCCACAATCCCAACGCGACACCGATCGCACCCGCCCCCACATCGTGCACGCCGCAAGTGGGATCATCAGCCTGCTGGTGTTGGCGTCGACGATCTTCGTGTTGGCACCGATCCCGCCTTTCGGCTCACCGGAGGACGAGGTGGTGACTTTCTACGCCACCCACACCACCAGCGGATACATCTACCAGTTCGTCGCAGGCATCGCGTTGATGGCCGCCCTGTGGTTCCTGTGCTATCTGTACGTGCGGTTTCGGCGGGAAGTACCGCACAGTCCGCTGCCGATGCTGATGATGGCGGCCGGCACGGCGTGGGTGGGGTTCGCCACGGTCTATCTCGGTCTGTTCCAAATCTTCTCGGGCTGGGCCGCCGACCCGGACTCCCACGCACTACTGCACGCATTTTCCGATGCCTACGTACTGGGCTTCATGTTCAGTGCCGTCCCGGCCGCTGTCATCGTCGTGTCCGCAGCCCTGTGCACCACCGCCGCCGCAGGATGGCCCGGATTTCTCAAACCACTCTCGGCGATCGTCGTCGTGGTGCAGATTTTGGGCTGCGTTCCGCTCCTGGCACCCGAGAGCCCCATCAAGGCGGGAGGTTTCATCACCTATGCCAGTGTGTTCGCTGTCATTGTCTGGATTGCTGCGGCGAGCGTCGCGGCAGTTCGCAGCGAACGCGCGCCGTCATCGGAGATGCCATATCAGCAGACCGTGAACACGAGCACGGAGCGATGACATGGACGAGCATGTCGATGTTCTGATCGTGGGTGCGGGGCTCGCAGGACTGCAGATGTTGCACGAAGTACGCACGATCGGCCTGACCGTCCGCGTGTACGAGGCAGGAGGTGATGCCGGCGGCACCTGGTATTGGAACCGATATCCCGGTGCGCGCTGCGATGTGGAGAGCCTGGAGTACTCGTATCAATTCTCCGATGAGCTGCAACAAGATTGGGAATGGACACGGCGATACGCCGACCAAGCTGAAATCATGCGCTACATCGAGCACGTGATGGATCGCTTCGACCTCGAACGCGACATCGAGTTCCACACGCGCGTACAACAAATGGTCTACTCCGACGCCACCGCCTCCTGGACCGTCCGGACCGATACCGGACACGAAATCATCGCCCGGTACGTCATCACCGCGACAGGTTGCCTGTCCGAACCCAACGTGCCCGAGATCCCCGGCCTGGACTCATTCGCAGGCGACATCCTGCACACCGGACGGTGGCCCCACCATCACGTGGCACTCGGAGGCAAACGAGTCGGTGTGATCGGGACCGGTTCGTCTGGGGTACAAGCCATCCCCCTGATCGCCCGAGACGCTCGTCAGCTCACCGTCTTTCAACGCACCCCTGCTTACACCTTGCCCGCAGGCGACGAACCGCTCGACCCTCAGCTCCAAGCCGCAATCAAGGCCGACTACGCGGGATTTCGTGCACGCAACAACACAGTTCCCACAGCCGGATTGTCCCGGTTTCCTACCAACCCGAACTCGGTGTTCCATTTCTCGAAGACAGAGCGTGAAGCACAGTTCGAGCACCTGTGGAACAGGGGTGGGCCGCTGCTCCTACGCTCCTTCGGAGATCTCCTCGTCGACCCTGCGGCAAACGAGGTCGTCGCCGACTTCGTCCGCACCAAGATCCGCTCGACCGTGGCCGATCCTGCAGTCTCTGCAACCCTCACCCCTCGCCACGTCATGGGATGCAAACGAATCTGCCTCGGCGACGGCTACTACGAAACGTTCAACCGTCCCAATGTCGACCTCGTCGACATTGCATCCCACCCGATCACCGAGATCACACCGACCGCCTTACGGACGACACACAGTTCGCACGACTTGGACATCCTCGTGTTCGCCACCGGCTACGACGCCATCACCGGCGCTCTCACACGCATAGACATCCGCGGCCGCGGCGGTCGAACGCTGCGCCAGGCGTGGTCGGAGGGCCCCCGCAGCTACCTGGGCCTGGCCACCTCCGGCTTTCCCAACCTGTTCACCATGACCGGCCCCGGTAGCCCGTCCGTCCTGGCCAACGTGCTGGTGGCAATTCATCAACACGCAACCTGGATCAGAACCTGTCTGCAACACCTCACCGACCATCACATCCACAGCATCGAAGCCACACCACAGGCCGAACACGACTGGGGTCGACACGTCACCGACGTCGCCGCCGGAACTCTCCTCTCCTCGTGTGGCTCGTGGTACCTCGGGGCGAACATCCCCGGCAAGAAAAGGGTCTTCATGCCCCTCATCGGGTTCCCCGATTACGCCGCCCGCTGCGAGCAAGTAACCGCAGACGGTTACCCCGGCTTTCAACTTCTCCCACAACCGGTCTCGGCCGCCACACGCCCCTAGGAGCCCCCGTCATGCCGAACAGCACCGTCCCAAACATCGACTTCGACCACCACTCACCCGAATACTCAGCAGACCCGTGGGCAGTCAACACCGCCATGACCCAAAAGTGCCCGGTAGCCCACAGCTCCCACTACGGTGGCTTCTACGTGGTCAGCGGCTACGAGCAGGTCGCCTCAGTCGCACGTCGACCGGAAGTGTTCTCCTCGGCCCACGAGCTACCCAACACGCCAGGGCGACCGCAAGGAACGATCATCCCCGCGTCGACGTTTCGTGCCCTACCACTGGAAATGGACCCACCCGAGTATCTGGACTGGCGAAAAGCACTGAACACCTACTTTTCTCCCACCTCTGCAAAACGGCTCCGCCCACGGATCGAGGCCTACACGACGTGGTGCATCGACCAAGCCATCGAATCAGGCGAGATCGACCTCGTGATGGATCTCGCCAATGCCGTGCCGGCTCTGCTCACCCTCGACATCGTGGGCCTGTCGATGGACAACTGGCGCATCTACGCCGAGGCCGTGCATGCCCTGGCCTACACCCCATCCGACACCCCGGAATACAAGACGGTCGAAACCGGCTTCGCGATGCTCATCGGCGAAGTAATCAAGACCATTCCCCTCCGCCGTGCCCATCCCCGCAACGACCTCATCAGCTTCCTGACCCAGATGGAGATCGGCGGTGAGAACATCAGCGACGCAGACATCATCGCCGTCTGCAACGCCATGATCGCCGGCGGTATGGACACCACCACCGCCCTGCTCTCGTCGACGTTCGAGTACCTGGACCGCAACACCGATGATCGAGCACGACTGATCGATCACCCGGACGACCTACCGAAAGCATGCGGAGAGCTCCTGCGCTATTTCACCCCTGTTGTCTGTGTCGGACGAACAGCCACCGAAGAGGCACAGATCGACGGAGCCACCGTCGAACCCGGCGAACGAGTCCTGATCTCCTGGGCAGCAGCCAACCTCGACGAAAAGGTCTTCCCCGACCCCCTCACCATCGACTTCGACCGTGACACACGCAAACATGCAGCGTTCGGACTCGGACTGCACCGATGCATCGGCCGCCACATCGCGCAAATCGACTTCGAGGTCGTCGTCGGCCAAGTTCTCGACCGACTCCCCGGCTACCGCCTTGTCGACAATGCCGCCGTTCGATACCCCACGGTCGGTCAGATCAACGGTTTCGTGACAATGCCCGCACAGTTTGCCCCAGGGCCGCGAAAAGGCCCGCGATTCGACACCGCGAACGAACTGTTCGACAGCTTCGGAGACCAGTGATGCGCGCCCCGCACCGCCCAGAAGGGGACGCGACCGACAACGCACCGCACGACGCGAAGCGCACAGACACCCTGCCCACCTACCCCGCCCCCCGAAACCCCAAGTGCCCCTTCGACCCGTCACCGGAACTGCGTGCAGTACAGAATGACTCACCGATCACACGCGCGCAGATCTGGGACGGCAGCACCCCCTGGCTGATCAGCGGGTACGACGAAGCACGGACACTGCTGCGCGACCCACGCCTCAGCGCCGTACCCGAGCACCCCAACTATCCCCACTCCACCCCCAGTAAATTCATGCACCGCTTGGGATTTCTGACCATGGACGCCCCCGAGCACACCCGTCAACGCCACTTCGTGGCCAAACCGTTCTCCGCCAAACGCATCGAGGCGATGCGCACTCCGATCGAAGATCTCGTCAACGACCTCATCGACCGAATGCTTGCCGGGCCGCGACCTGTCGACCTCCTCGAAGCTTTCGCGCTACCCGCGCCGTGCACCGTGATCTGCCATCTGCTGGGCGTGCCCTACGCGGACCACCAGTTCTTCACAACGAGCGCCAAATCCCTGATCGATCCCCACGCCACCGCAGAGGACGCCGAAACCGCCCGCCAAGGCCTGATCGACTACATCTACCAGCTACTGACCGTCAAACGCACAGACCCCGGCGATGACATGCTCTCCGAACTCGCCCACGAACACGTCGCCACCGGTGACATCTCCCAACACGACGCAGCCATGACCGGGATGCTGATGCTCCTCGGAGGATTCGACACCACTTCCAACACCATTTCCCTCAGTGCGCTGGCCCTGACAGAAAACCCCGAACAGCGCGACACCCTCCTGTCGATGCGCACACACGACGAAATCGCCGGAGCCATCGAAGAACTCCTCCGCTACACCGCCGTCCCCCAAGGCGGACGACGCCGAGTCGCAACAGAAGACATCGACATCAACGGGATCACCATCCCCGCCGGCGACGGCCTCATCATCGCCGGCGACCTCGCCAACCGCGACGCATCAGCGATCACCGACCCGGATCGCCTCGACCTACGCCGGCCAGTGCACCGACATCTGACCTTCGGATACGGCCCGCACCAATGCCTGGGCATGCCCCTCGCACGACTCGAACTCCAAATCGCCATCCCCACCCTGCTCCGGCGCATCCCAACCCTCCACCGTGCTGTACCCCTGCAAGACATCAAGTTCCGAGAACACGCCATCGGCATCTATGGGGTGGACGAACTCCCCATGACCTGGTCATGACACCAGAACCATCAGGGCAATCAGCCCTGCGCAACACCATCTCCACGATCCTGACCACAGCGGTGCACGACCGAGTGGTCACCGGCCTCTACGTCATGACAGCCGACCGCGATGGCATCACGTACTCCGGCGGAGCGGGAACACGTGATGGCACAAACCCATGGACCGACGACACCATCGCTTGGCTGGCATCGATGACCAAACCGATCGTCGCCGTCGCCGCACTGCAACTCGTCGAGCGCGGTCTCATCGAACTCGACACTCCCACTACCGATCTGTTGCCCGAACTCGCCGCGGCGTACGTCCTCGAGGGATACGACGAGGATCAGCCCCGGCTCGTCCGCGCACGAGGACCCATCACACTACGAATGCTGCTCTCGCACACAGCCGGAACCGGCTACTCGTTCCTACACGCCGATCTCGCGCGCTATCTTCACGACAAGAAGGTGCCATCGAGCCTCGAACTCAAACTCGCCTCGATCGTCGACGCCCCGCTCGTCTACCACCCAGGCACCAACGCCATGTACGGCACCGGCCTGGAATGGGTGGGACTTGCCATCACCCGCCTGACCGGACACGACCTGGCAACCCACCTCCACGAGACGATCTTCTCCCCATTGGGTATGCGCGACACAACGTTCGGAATCACCGATCGCACTCGCTTGGCGGATGTACACACGAAAACACCTCACGGCCTGGTACCCACACCATTCGAGCTGCCCACCGATCCAGAATTCCACTCAGGCGGCGGCGGGCTGTACGGAACACCCCAGGACTACCTGACGTTCCTTCGCATGCTCAGTGCCGGCGGAGCCTGGAACGGTGTGCAGTACCTACAGCCGGATACCCTCGTCGACGCACAACGAAGCCACTCAGCATCTTTCGGGACCATCGAATCCGCTGATTACGCAACGTCGCACGACATCGACCTGATCCCAGGAATCAACACATCGTGGTCGTTGCTCGGCATGCGAAACGAGCAAGTCACACCCGCAGGCCGCCCAGTCGGAACCATGGCATGGGCCGGGGGCGCGAACACCTACTACTGGGCCGACACCGACAACGATAGATCGTCAGCAGGAGTGTTGTTCACCCAGCTCATACCATTCGCCGATCCACAGGTAATACGAGCATTCAATAACGTCGAAGGAGCAGTTCGTACCCGGACCGTACGTCGGCATACGAACTGATCAGCTGTTGCCGAAACCGTTCTCTGTCCGGTTTCGGCAACAGGGGCGGTACGATCCGGTCACAACCGTCCACTTGCTACATTTCAGACGGTACGTGCTGAACTAATCGAACGGCCCGGACGGACGCACGTCCGCCAACGTATATCGCGCAGGCTGTCAAGTGGGTCAACACCAACTAGCTATAACAGTTACTCATTCGGTGCGATGCAGGAATGAATATTGTTACTGGTTTCCTCGTTCGTCCTGGACTAGACCGTGATGTGACCGTTTTCGACATAGCCACAACCGACGGTCATCAGACACCAGAGGAAGTACTCCACGCACTCCGCGCTACCGCTGCCCGCAGCCGGATCGTGCGTACCGACGTCGCCGCCGCCACGGTGTGGACCAGCGACGACTGCCGAGCCGACCACAGCCCCAACCCATGGTCGGCGATGGTACTTGCCCGGGCACTGAACCTGATGCCCGATCTTTCACCCGACGACGTCATAGCTCACCCTGCGTTGACCTTTCGAGGGCTCGTTGTCGTCACCGGCCGCTGCCCTCTGACGGGCGCGCTGAGCGCGCTACGTCCGGCCCCTGACCCACTGGCTGACGCATCGTGAAACCTGGGGGTACCCACTTGAGATGTGACGAATTCCAGACTTCACTTGACCCCGGGCTCTGTCGAGGTTCTAGTCCACGACTTTCGCTCCTTGTCAACCCCATTCAGGGTTGGACTTGACCAACCTTCCGGACTCTGTTCATCCACCTCTGTGCGCCTTAAGTTCTCCCCTAGGAGAGTCCCCACCTGTCACAGCGAATGGAGTACCCGGAGATGACCGATCTGATCCGCGTAGCCTCCGATGAGCTGCGCGCCACGTCCGTCGCAGTCCTGCAATGGATCCGCGCATGGACACCCCACTCTCGAGCGGTAACCACCGTGTTCGGCATAGCGTGGCTGATCTTCGTGATTGTGTGCGGTTTCACCGGCGGAACCGTGTTGTTCGTGATGACCGCCGTCGTCGCTATCGCCGCTGTGCATCTCGTGCGCGGGGAATGGCGACGACCAGGTCGCAGCAATCCAGTTGCATTGTGCGACAACGCCCGCGAACACATTTGCACCCTCGTCTTCCGTCACTCCGACGGGCGCTGGTATCTACCCGACTGCATTACCGTCGGTCTGAATCCCGCCGACTTCACCGACCTCAGCGATCACTTCGATATCAACGACGTCATCACCCATCTCACCGCCGAAGCCGTCGATGTCACGCGCCGCTACTCCGCGGACACTCCGAGCGGAATGCTGCCCCTGGTCGAGATCGTCTCCAACCCGAAGGTCCGCGCTCGCCACTACGCCCTGCGTGGCTCCACGCATCCGATGTCCGACCACCCAGTGGAACCCACACGCGCCTACGGCGACCAAACCGACCTCCACCCCAGCGACAGTCAGGTGGCAACAACTCTCATCCCGGACTCACCCGGGCGTGGACCGACCTTGGTCGGTCCCGATAGTCGAGCGCACCGCGTCGTCGGTACCGAGATAACCGTCGGGCGGGGCACCTACTGCGACATCACCATCAGCGCCGACACCAGCATCTCGCGACATCACCTCACCCTGCGTTCCAACGATGGCGTGTGGTGGTGTGCCGACAACAGCAAGACCGGTACCTGGATCAACGGAGTGCGTGTAACCCCCGGCAGATGGACCGAACTCGCCGACGGCGACCGCATCGCGTTCGGCACCACATCAGGCACGAACACCGCCACGTTCTACCGAACGGGTGCCCATGCTGCCCGCTGACCGGAACCTGCTGTTCTCGCCACGCCGAACCGCCGACCCTGTGCGACACTTCTTAGCCCAATACACTCGGAGGAGAACCGCCTTGAGCAGTGACGTCCCCGCTCACGCGTCGACTCCGCCGACCCCGATGATCCGATGAGCGGCGGCGCGCCTCCACCCGACAATTCGGCCAAGGAAGACGACGGCATGGACCCCCCTGGGCCCGATGGTCGTCAGAAGCCGAAGTTCGACGTCGACAACAACTGCGGTTGGCTCACCAGAATGTTGCTGCGGATCGGCGGCTTCCACCGCCCGTGGATCGACAACAATTCCGACGCCTCCAAACTTGCCGCCCAAGCCGGGATCCTGATTCTGGTGCCTACCATCGCCTTCGGCGGCGTTCTGGCCAGTGCCTGGGCAGTCAACGTCGGGCACCGCTTCAACTACTGGTTCATCTGGGTCCTTGCCGCCGTGTGGGCACTGTTCGTATTCTGCGTCGACCGATGGATCATGACCTCGATCGACTACGGCGACCTATTGGTCGGACCCCAAAACTGGCTTCGGCGAGCATGGCGTTCGGCATGGTTCTACCTCGCACGCATCGGGATGGCGGTCGTCGTCGGTTACGTCATCTCCGAATCGGTCGCTCTCGGCATGTTCAACACCGCAATCGAACGGGAGCTGCCGAGCATCCAGTCCGACAACCTCACCGACTACAAAGCATCCATAGGCGCAGAGTACGACACAGCAATCGCCGATGCGAAAGATGCGCGCACAGCCGCCGAAAACGCTCGAGATATAGCCAATAGCACCCGGGAGACTGCCCAGGCTGATTGGCAGGATGAACGTCGGGGGACTGGAGGCACGCTTGACGCCGGCGACAGTCCCCCCAGCGCGAACTGTCTACTTCCGAGCGACCCGCGGGAGATCTGCGCGGAAAGCAACAGAAGATACGTGTACAACCAAGCCGACACGACTGCAATTACCAGCCAGCAGAAGGCCCTAGAGGCGCAGGACCTCGTTCGTACGCTGGAGAGCACCCGCCAGACTCGAATCGACGAGAAGGCCGCCAAATACGAAGCGGTCAACGCCGCCGACACCAATGCTGTGACTCGCCACAGAGCCCTTGTCCGACTCATCGGCGACGACCTCGGATACAGATGGTTCTACATCGTCATCATCGTCACGCTACTTGTCGTCGACCTCACCCCACTGCTGCTCAAACTATTCGGCCCTCACACTCCCTACCTGGAAAATGCGCGACGGGACGCAGCTCGTCTGCGCGCCCGCACCACTGTCCAAGTAATCGAAGGCGCGAAGGGCGAAGCGGACGCCCAATACGACTTGGACGACCGCAAGCACCGCAACCGGGCGAACACTGTGGCCCATGCCGGTGACCTCGACGAACGCGAGCACCGCAACCGGATGGACTCGCTGACCCGAGAACACGAGCACACCCTGGCCGACGCTGCCGCGAAGCACGCCGTCGCACAGACCCGTGAAGCGCTGCACAAACTGTCGGACGACTCCGCCGCCGCAAAGGATCTGGCCGACCACTATCTCAAGACCGCGTTTGCACACCTGAAAGAGCGCCGCCACCGTCCGCGCGCAACCCCCACCCAGCCATACACACAACAACACCCGCGCAACGCACAGCAAGGTGAACAACAACCCGACGACCTCAGCGGCGAGACCCCAACTCCGACACCGCAACCCCCACAGACACCGCAACCGCAACCCCCACCGGCGCCGGCACCGGCACCGCGCGCAAGCAACCACAGACCTCCTGCTGCTTCGCCGCGCGATGAGTACGGACTCGAGATCGGCAATGTGTTTCCCGACGACACAGTCGACAACCCGCTCGACAGGCACTGGCGAATCACAAAGTTCTGGCGACACGTCAACGGCGGTTCTCTTCTACTCGCCGTCGACGAGGACAGTCCCGACAACGGAATCGAATACGTGATCAAGGTCTACCTCCCCGACCGCTCCTGGAAGCTCCGAAAGCGTGATCGGGCCCAAGGCCTCGCCGAACTCGATGCTGTTCCCGCACTGGGCGTGTCGATAAACGACGCCGTCGCAGACGTCTACTTTTCGGACATCTACCAAGACCAGATGGTGATCGTCACCCGACGATATCCCCACACCCTGAATACATTTCAAGACGCCCGAATCAACGGCAACGAGCCCGGGGGCTTCGACCTTGCCCTGGTACTGCAGATCGCCGAACGACTACTCAGCGCACTGGCCTGGTCGTGGACGAAAAGAGAGAAGGGGGCTCGCGCGTACCTGGATATGAAGCCCCCCAACATCTGCATCGACAACGACGGCACCCCGAAGATCATCGACTGGGCACTTTCTCGCAGTCTCGATGAGGCCGCACACACCAGCTCACGGCTGCGGTTGCAAAGCCTCTTCTACTCGCCACCAGAGCAAGGCTCAGCAGGGCAGCTGTGGCCGACCCACCTCGTTGCCGCCGACATCTACGCCTGGGCCGCAACTCTGTACGAGATGATCACCGGGAAGCCGCCGTATCTGTACGAGGCCGAACAGCAAGGAATCACCCTCAACGACTTCCAAAACGGCAACCCTCGTGCCGAAAGGGCCTTGGACTCATATCGCAGACTGCGCAGTGGGCCTCTCACCCCGGTTTCGAAGTTCGCACCGTTTGTACCCGAAGGTCTCGACAACTTGCTGCGTCGATGCCTCGACCCTGCACCCGAAAGACGCCACGTAGTGCCGACGGACAACAGTTTCGACGCACGTGTGAAAGCAGCTGAACGTAGCGCGGACCAGCTCATTCGATGGCTACGACTCGTCAAACAAGATGCTCTGCACGTAGACGCAGGCGGCGCGATACCGGCAGCCCAACAGGTCGGTAACTTCACGCGTTTCAAGAAACCTCCCAAGCAACAACAGCAACAGGACGTCATCGGCAATGCTGGCCATCTGGTTCAACAGCAGCACCAGCCGCGAACACCGCACCCCGACAGTGTGCCGACCGACGACCCCCCTTACCTGCCACCGGACAACGATCCGGACGCGCCGCGCTCACCCGCCATCAATCGCTAACGGAGTTCCGATGCCCATCAAGTCAACAGGCCGGCGGTTTCCACGGCCACGCGTGTCGAAGCGTTCGCTGCGGCGACGTCTCGACCGACTTCGGCACTGCCCACTGATCGGACGAGTCGGGACCATCGCGGTGGGTGCTCTCATCGCGGCCGGATTGTGGATGATCGATTGGCGGATGGGCATGGCGATCATTACCGCGCTGTTGGCCGGCTGCGGACTGTGGTGGTTGGCGTCTCGACGCGGCACACGAAACGGTGCTGCCCGAACCGTCGAACTGAGACCCGTCTCGCACACGCCCACCACCGACCGCCTCGGCAAGGCGTCGCTCGACAACACGCAGCGCGTCTTTCTACATGATCTGCGCGGCACGAGCGATATTCCACCCATCGAGTTGCGAGGCGAAACAGTGACGTTGGGGCGCGCACGAGGTAAAACAGCGGTCGTCACCGATAGAAAAACAAGACGCCAGCGTGCGCACTTCGTCCGTCACCCACAGACGCGTCGGTGGTGGGTGACAGCGTTGTCCGGCGCGCCCATCACCGTCGATGGGCATCGCCTGTACGCAGGCCAACCGCCGTTCGAGATACACGACGGCGCGGTCCTGATTGTGGGGGCTTCGGTGTATCGCGTCACGTACGTCGGCGAGCAACATTTCCCGCCGACCATCCCCGTCGGACAGGTACACACCGAGCGTGCTGCGCCCGCCGTGCGACAAAGCCTGCCCCACACACTCGGACGACCTATTCCCCAACCAGCCGGTGACGAGTCACCCACGCAGGCAATGGCACCCGCAGCAGCAGCGCCTCTCAAACTCCAAGCAGCCGGGGAGACCTCGGCGGGCGACCGCCGTCACAACAACGACGTTTTCCTGATTCGAGGACACACATCAGCGATTGCCGATGCCGCGGGCGGCGGCGAAGACGGCGTCCTCACAGCCCGAACCGTACGCGCGACACTACGAACCCTTCTGCCCACCTCGCCTATCGACGACGTCTTCGCCGCCACTGATCAAGCACTTCGAGGACTCCGCGGACGCTCGGTTCTCGCCGCGCCTTCCACGCTCGACGTCCTGACACTCGACACCTCCACTTTCACTGTCTCCGGCGGGCACGTGGGAGACAGTCAGGTGTTTCGTGCCCACACCGACACAGCCGACGACACCGTTCACGTCACAGCGATGACACCAGCCCTGCATCAGCACGCTGCCCTGGACAACGCAATCGGGTTCTTCTCCGACGCCCCAGCGGGCTACACCTACAAGTTGTCTCGATGGCACCAGCCAGCAGTAGCCAATGACCGCTACATCATGGTCACAGACGGCTTCCTCAACGCCTGGTCCGGCCCGCACACCCAAATGGACACCACACCTGATCGAGACCCTGAAGACGCCATACGTGAGGTTCTCGGATCCCAGCCACCGGATGCCAGTCCCGCTCGACTAGCAGAAGCACTCGTTCGTGCGGCCCTTTCTGAGCACAAACGCCACGGCACAATCGCCGACAACATCACCGTGGTCGTGGCGCATCTGTCACCCAGTGCTGAACCGGAACAAGGAGGATCCCGTTGAAAGCGCCCTATGTCCTTCCACCTCTCGAGACTGGACAGCACGGATTCCACGTCGAATCGATCTACACGCCATTCACAAGATACATACTCAACAATTTCGAGGGCGACCCAAGACTGAGCAACAACTGGTGCCCCGCAGTTGTCCGGGACACGGAGACGGGCGCATATCACGTGGTCAACCACAGCGAGTACCCCGTATACGTCGCGATGAGCGTACCGCTTAAGTCATCCAGTTTGTCATACAGGCAGGTGAAACTTGATGCAGCAGAACCTGAACACAGACTGGGTAGCCACACCTACGGCGCAGTACTCGAACAATTACCCAGAGAAGCACGCGAATCAGGAGACGCCCGCGATGAGCGCAAAGGCAATCGCTTTGCACTGTCAGAACCTGGTGCCCGTTACCGCATAGCGGTTGGACCACCTCCAGCGTTTGCAGTCCACGCCATCCGCCGCCAGCGCGAGTACGTTGTACTGGTCGACACGCCCGAAGCAGGCCCCGACACATCGAATTCGGATCTTATCCCGACTTTCGTACCGAACGAGCATATCGAACAGCTTTCATCCAACGAACACATTGCTCGGGCGCTGCGCGAATGGCTACACGACGACAAGCACAAAAGCACTCTTTTCTGGTTGACCTTTCGTGAATATGAATTCATTATCGGCGGGTTCTCGAATCCCAAAATCGTCAGAAAAGGCAAGATAGAAGAGTGGCTTGGAAGCTACTCGATCAGCGAGACAGGCGTATTCAAGAATCTCCACAGAGTCATGGATAAGCATTTCGACGATATCAACAAGCTGTCATGGGCAAGCGAAGATGGCCTCAATCCAGGGATGAGTCGTTGGCTGGTTGACCACCACGTACTCACTGTCTCGGACGTCACCGACTTCGACAACGAGATGAAGAAGGTACACGGTTCGGGATGGACGTCGCTGTTCGGTTGACACAAAGAAGCTGCTGAAGCAGAAAGTGAGCGGTGTTCACGAACAGTCGGCCTCTAGACTCCGAATACCACTTCCCACTAGGTCTCGCGAGGTCGGCGGTGTCACAGCGTTACCGCACATCCGGACGTCTCGTTGCTTGGTTCCCCCGCGTAGAACGTACGAGGACGGAAATCCCATTGCGCCTTTGAGTTCCGGTACGTCGAGCATTCTGAAGGACAGGTCTTCGACGGCGATCGGTCGGCGTGTGGACTTTCGATGGTGAGCGGCAGCGGGCACGACCAAGCCATGGTGGTTACCCGATGCCGTCACGGTGCAGAGAGCGTCGCTGACCGATCGCGCAGTCGAACCTCCACCTCGCAGCTCTGCGATGAACGGGGTGATCACCGCATGATGGCGGCCGCCCGCGGATACGGTCGACAGCGCCTCCGAGGTTCGATGATTCTTCGACTGGCCCCGCAGCACCGACACGAACGGCTCGAACACCGGGGCCCGCCCCTCAGACGGCCGTGATCTTGCCTGCCGATACTCGAACAGCGTGCCCGCGGCTTCTCTCGCGTCCTCGGCATGCGGAGCTGCCCAATACCGGTCGATGCCGGCCTGGATTCGTGCGATCGTTTTCGGCTTCAACGGACGAGTGCGGTCCCCTATCCGCTGGCCGGTCTTGGTCCAGTCGATGATGGTCGAGGCAGGGAGCCAGTCGGGCTCGAGCACGGTGTCCGCACACGCACGTGCGGGGCACCGGTAGGAGTACTGGCTACGGTACTTACCCACAGCCACCCCTGGGTTCTTCCAGGCCTGCAACGCACGCACGGGCCCGCAGCGAGAGCAGGTTGCCGGCGGACGGACCACGGTCTCGAAGTCAGGTGCCCGGTTGCCGGCCTTCCAGAAGCACACATAGAGGCGATCGCGGGACTGCGGCGCTGGTGTCCCAAAAGTCCATGAGTGCATCGAATTCAGGCAGATAAGGCGATGTTCGTAAACGAGGGCGTGCATCGCCGCGATCCATGGCCTGTAGAGAGGCCATGAGTAGATCTCGACGACGTTCTCGACGAAAACCAATTCGTATCGGTGATACTCGGTGAACCGAACGACGTCCCACATCGTCGCCCTCGATCGCTCGGCGGCCTCGGACGGTAGGTCGTCGGACAGTAACGAGATCTGCGCGGCGAGGCGCTTGGCCCCGCGAGCATTCGAGTGCCAGGTGCATTCGGGGCTGAACCATCCGATTGTCGTGCGAGGAAACAGCTTCGGAGTGATCTGAGAGAGGTCCGCGAGGATGTGCTCGGTGTGCTGGTGGTTGTACTGGTGCGTCTCGATTGCCTTGTCCCAGTGGTTCGACGCTGCCGATACCCTCACCCCGGGGATGGCGATCATTCCGGTCGTGGATCCGCCGGCACCGCAGAAGAAGTCCGATGCCGTGATGTCGAGCGATCCACTCATCGTCCGGCTCCGTCGGGCACGCTGTCCCACACCCGTCGGTCGAGGATCCGGCCGGCGGCCTTACGGCCGACTCGTCGAACTTCGGTGCCGTCGTCGAAGTGGTGGTAGTCACGGAATCTGGCGATCACCTCCGCTGGTGCCCACTCGCCCCACTGCTTGAACAGAAAGGGCACATCGGCAGCGGTGCACTGGTCCCGGATCTCTCGTACCCATCGCGGATGCATAGGCCGTGCCCCGCGGCCGGACTCACCGCCGACGATCACCCAGTCAAGCGCTGGTTCGCGCTCGCCGCCGCATTTCGAGTCTTCGACCGAACGGAGCCCGTCGCGAGTCAGCGCTCCTCCGATTCTGCTGGGTCGTAGGCGCGTGAAGTCGATCGGTCCGAGGAGCGGTTCGGCAGAGACGAACCGAAGAGCTGCAGGCGTGTCCAGCAGCGCCCATACTCGCAAGGTCTGCAGTCTTCTGGTCTTCGGCCGAGACGCCGATCCACAGGTTCGGCAGCGGCCAGCTCTGGTACCAGACATCGGCGGGGCGGAAGGCTGCGACGACGCCAGCGATGGCGTCGTCGACGGCGCGGCGGAAGGCATCGGACTGGAGCAGTGCCCGCATCCGAGCGGGTCTCTTGGTAAGCAATTGAAAGGTGTGCTGGCGGGCGAGCGCGATCACCGCGAACACCCGGGCGATGTAGTCGTCCGGGATTGCTGGATGGAAGAGGTCGCTCATCGAATTCACGAAAATCCGGCGTGGCCGGCTCCATCGCAGCGGCTGGTCGAGCTTGCCGGGGCGCATCTCGACGTCGAATCCGTGCTCGAAGTAGTGCCCCGGTGTGCCGCGGAACCGCTCAGCGAGGGTTTGGGCGTAGCAATGATCGCAGCCCGACGAGACTGCGGTGCAGCCGGTGACCGGGTTCCAGGTTGCGTCGGTCCATTCGATGGCCGTGGCGTCGCCCATCATCGCTCTTCCGGGTCGTGGAGGGCATCGAGGAGCTGGAATCGTAGATCGGCGTCAATCGCGAACGAGATCCCCCTGCTGGGCAATTCGATCGTGTAGCTGTTTCGATCAGGTGCGGTCGTGATGATCCATGGGTTGGGGTGGAGCGGGACAGCGTTTGTGTCGGTGGTGGGGTCGGTTTCGGTCATGGCGTCCTCCGAACGTTGGGTCATTGGCTGCAGACGCTCGACGCTGTTTGCGCATCGGCGCTGGTGATGTCGAGGTCGTATTTCGCGGCCACGGTGAGATACGAAGTGACGTAACGGCATTGGTATGGCGCGTTGGGTGGCAGCCAGGTGTCGATTCCCTTGTCCGACTTCTGCTGATTCGTACGTCCGTCCACCGCGAGCAAGTTGATGTCGACGGCGTTGGCGAAGGCGGTTCGCTGGTCGATCGACCAGGCCCACGCCCCTGCGTCCCACGCCCTCGCCAACGGGTACACGTGATCGATCTGAATCTTCCCGAGGTCGTCGATCGTCGATCCTGTGTAGGGGTCGTGGAGTATCCCTGCTGCGACTTTGCAGTCGCGGGTTCCGGGCTTGAACTCGACGTCGATCAGTTGGGTTGCCAGGACGTCGTTTCGAGTGTCACAGCCGTTGTGCGATCCAGGGGCGGACGAGTCATCGGTCCACGCCGGGCCGAACACGCACCCTGAGCCCTTCTTGCAGGATCGGTCGTATCCATCGACGTCTGCGAGCGAGTCCACCGTTTCGAGCTGAGCGAGGAGCTGCGCGATGGGTACAGGCGTGCTCGCCGCGGCTGGGTCTGGGGTGTCGACCACCGCTGGTCGTGAGAGCGGATCGGCGTGCGTTCCGAACGTGTACGTCCCGACCGCGAGTACGGCCATCACGATGGGCACCGCGATGCGGAGTCGTCCGCGCGCGCTCATCGAACCGCCTCCGCCGGCAAGTCGGCATGCCCGCAGCTTCCGCGCCGCCTACGGTCCGAACGGTCTGACCAACGATGCAGTAGTGCCAGAGTCAGAGCCGAGAAGGCAGCGAGCAACGTGCCGGCCAAGGAGATGACCAAACTGACGGTGACCAGATCCTTCACGATCGGCAGAGCCCCGTTGAAGATCGCGAGCATGCCGACGACGTAGCCGACACATGCAAGCGCAACAGTGCGAGCCTCGCGGCGGCCATCTTCGGCCGCGAGGTGGCGCTCTACGTCGTGGATGAGGCCGTCTCGGCCGGATTGTGGGTCCATCAGGGAGTCCTTTCGTAGTGAGCGCGATAGCAAACGCAGTCCTGCACGGGGTAGATAGCGTCGCGGTGAGGTCTGTGACAGCCGGCCACTGAATCGCACCCCAGGAGCGTTCTCCTGTGGCCGCACCGGGCGGGCAATATGCGCCCGGGTGTCACAAGCGTTGCGAGTTCGGGGCCGTCGGGTACTGGTCTAGTGGCCGGTCGCCGGGATGGACCGGGCCGACGTTGCGACGCCACGGCCCGGTCAGGTAGTCGTAGTGCTCTTGAGTGAAATCGGAACCGATCAGATCTCGTACGACCAAGCCTCGGCCGACATCGCGGGCAGCGACTCTGGCAGCCCCGCATCCGAGGACGCCGAGCAGGTTCATGGTCGCTGTGAGTTCGTGACGCCGATTGTCGCCGCAGGCCGCCGTGTGGGCAGCGTGTGTCGCTTTCCGCCAGCCGGGTGCGCACCACCACGCGGCGCTGACCGTCTCCGGTGCGGTTTCCAGCAGATCGGACTCGACGTCGAGGGTGCGCGCCAAGTCGAACACCTGCCGCCACCGCAATCCGAAAACCACCTCGAAAACGTGGTCCGTCAGCTCATGGTCAGGAACGGTTGGTCGGAAGCGGTCGGCGGCGTTCGGAGTAGCAGCAAAGTACCTCTCAGACAGGCCGTGTTGCATCCGGCGATGGACTTCGCTGGCGATGGCGCTGTGCGCCTTACTGTTCGAGCTGCAGCCGGTACTGCCGGCAGCTCGTGCGTGCGGTGAGAGGTCGACCGAGGGCGGCCGCGTTGTCGAGATCGAGGATTGCATGGGTACTCCCGTTTCTGTGGGACAGATGGTCGGTCTGTCGATCAATTTCTGACTGGTCTCTGTGCCGCTATGCGACCAACAACGCGGCGCGATATCACTCTGCTGCTTAATTTTCCGATCTTTCAGCGCCGTCCAGCCAGTCACCGATCCTGCCGCGGACGGCGTCACCACCGGGGGGATCGTCGTAGGCGTCTTCGAGCGCTCCCCGCGCTCCGGATGAGATGACCGCGAGATCGCAGTCTCGTGTGTCGGCCCAGTCGCCCCACGTCCATCCCCTTCCTGCGTCGATGTGAAATTGTGTTGCTGCAGCCGGAACACCGTCGACGAAGACTTGGATGTGGGTAGGACCATCTGGATCGCGGACGACGATCACCTCGATCCGAAGTGCGGGGGCGAATTTTCTCGTCACGATGTCGCACCGGCCAGACGCTCCGGTCTGTCGAACTCCCCTGCCGCCCGACTGTTCGAGTTCACAGTCCGGTGGCGCTGCGACGAAGCCTCTCTCGGTGGTCGCACACCCTGGACGGGATCGGTATCCATTGCGCCACTGCGGCGTCGAAGCAGCCACTCGATCCCAGTTGCTACAGCACACGCCGAGCAAGAAGCGGCGAACACCATCGCTACACGGCGCGGATCTCCGTCGATGGCGGCATGGTCGGTCCGGCGTAGCAGTGCAGCCCAGGCCAATCCGGCAAATGCAGCAAAAACCGCCAACACTGCCGCCACACCACGCGCTACGGCCAGCGCGCAGTCTCGCGGCGAACCCGAACTGCTCGCAGGTCCATGATTCCTACCGTCGATCCGGACGAGGACTCTCATATTCGACACACCTCTGCTCTTCTCGGAAGTCGGATGGTCAGTCCGCTCATCTGGTGAAAACGGCGACAACAACGAAATGGTCGACGCCGCGGCTTCGTGGAACCACCCACCAAGCCGATACGCCAGGACACTACCCACCGGACCCGGAGTTCGCTAGGGCTCAGCAGCGAAAACGTCCCCGGCGCACCCAGTGCCGGGGACGGGCCTGGGGCGAGCAGCGACCCGGCGCACCGAACCGCCGCTCACTCCTCTCCCCAAGGCGTCCCCTACTCGGTCCCGTACAGCTCGCAGCGGTAGTGGTCTTGACCGCGTTCGTCCACGGCGTCCCAATCGACGCCGACGGCGTCGGCAAGGTGCCGCAGGTCGCCCAGAAAGTCTCCGAACACCGTTGTCAGCTCCTCGGTTTCGAGGCCGATCGGCCTGGCGTATGCGATCAGCCCTTCGGCAGCGTTGGCCGCTCGAACACCGTTGTCCCGGCTTCGGGTATCGAGGGTGTAGCCGATGCGCGGACGCTCGCGTCCCTCGACCGATGCGCGGAGTTCTTTCGACGTCTCGATGCCAGGTAGTCGCTCGGCCTTGTACTCGATAGATGCGTCGGACATGTTGTGTGCCTTTCTTTTTGTGGGAATCGCTACACGATGGGCGTGCAGTGCAGTGCGGCCATCAGGCCGGTATGGATGGCGTGAGCCGGGGATGGTTCGGCGTGTTGGAGGACGTGGGCGGTGGCGTCATCGATGACCACGGTCATGTGGGCTCGGTGGCGGGTGAGCATCACGCACGCTCTGCCGGAGTCGAGATTGAACGGCTCGGCTGTCCGGTACCCGGCAAGCGGGTGCAACACGACAACGGCGGCGCGTTCGAGGCCTTGCAGAGAGTTTGCGGTGCCGACAAGTACGTCGGGGTGATCCGAGAGCAAGGCCCGGACAGCGGCAGCCTGCGTGACATGAGGGACGACGACAGCCAGGTCCGCCGCTGTCATGGCCCGCTGCCCGTCCGGTGTGGTCACATCGGCGTCCAGCAGTTCTCGCGCGCGCAGGGCGCACTGTGTGGCCAGGACGGGGTCGGTTGGGCCTCCGATGACCCGCACTGGCCGATGCGCGAGTTCAGGCAGGTCGGGGCCGCTGGAATCGGTCAGATGCTCCGGTGGGCGACGGGAAGTAAAAGGCAGGCCGGGGTAGAACAGCGGTTGAATGAGGGCCGTTGTCCTCGCGCCGAGACGCCAGGTGTGTTGCAGACGGACCACGCCGACCGAATCGCCGTGAGCTGCTTGCAGAGCGAGGGGGGCAGGCAGGTTCGGTGCGGTCTCGCTGCCCTCCCACCGCGATACGTCTCCTGTGACCACCGGATCGATCTGTCCGGGGTCTCCGACGCAGACGACCTGTCGAGCCATCGCGCCGAGCGCCCCCAGATCGGCGTAGGTGCATTGCCATGCTTCGTCCACGATCAACACATCGGCACCGATTCGGTCCGGGTCCGAGAAGAGCCACCGCGCCGTGGTACCGATGAGAATTGCGCCAGTCTCATTCGACCACCGCACTTTTCGTCCTGCCACTACGGGAGTGTTTCCACTGTCGGGGAGGGGCGCTTTCGCTTTCCAGATCAACGCTGCTCGATCTGTCAGCGCGCCGAGCCGACGTGCGATTTCCACGGCTTGTTCTCGGGTTTGCGCCGCGATACCCACCCGTAGGTCTGCGCGATGGGCCAAGGCGGCGGCGAGCAACGCGACCAGTCGAGTTTTTCCTGCGCCCGGTGGTGACGGGACGACGACGGCGGGGTCTCCGGACCACACAGAGAACAGCACGCGTGCAGTGATCGGGTCGGCCATGATCTGTGATCCGGGCCAGTGGGCGGGCGATGACGGTTCGGTTCCCGTGAAAGGTGTTGCGGCGGTTTTCGGGGTGTCCGTTCGGGGTGCGACGATACGCATTGTTGTGCCGTTCTTCTTCTAATGTGTTGTCAGTGAACATTTTTGATCCCCTAGTGATCCTGGACATCCTCTGCACCCGCTATCAGGACATCGAGCGGGACTTCGCGGCGCACGGCGCTCGGGGCTTGTCCGGTCGAAAGCCAGGAACGGCGAGCGCGGTACAGATTCCAGTACCTCGCCCGTCCTGCTCGCATCGTCGCCGGTGAAGGCGGTTGGGGCATCAAGGTCACCTGGTCTCCGTCGTTCGGTGCGTGCGCTCCGACCGAGCCGAGACCGAGCGTCAGTTTGCCGTTGACCACCTGTGCGGACGTGACGTCGGCAGAGAAGCGCTCGAAGAATTGATCGAGTGCTGATCCGACCCATCCCGTAACTGCCGAATCAACCCGCATCCTCGAGTCCAGCCGGTCGCAGGTCACCGACACCGAAACGTTGCGGCGGCGTGAACCTGTCGGCGGTGCCGCCACCGATGCGATGCCCTGGGCCACGTGTCCCGTGTGCAGCGCTCGTACTCGCCACAGTGGATCACTCAGCAACGCAGCGGCTTTGAGGTCGGCGGCATCGCATCGGGTCCGTAGTCCCATGGCTGCACTAGCTGAGTTGTCCGGCCGTGACCAGTCGTGGCCCGCAGTCGTGGCCGACAATGTCCGATCCCAGGAGTATCGGTCATCGTCGTGTATCGGATCGAGAAGCGGCAACAGCGGTCCCGTTGCGATGCACGCTGCCCACTCATGCAGGCCTGCGACGCTCTCGTCGGTAATGCCGAGCCAGGAACGCCATGTTCGGGCCGCTCGCTCGGCGTCGGGCGCAGTGCCGAGGACCAGACGCGAGGACGACGCAGCAACCAGATCGATCACCGCCGACGTTCCGGGATGGTCGGCCCGATCGGCCCACCATCCGATCATGGCGGCAGCCCCCGCTATGTCCGGATCAGGGTGGTGGGCGTGCGCACGCGCCAGGGCCAGCAGGCTCGGTATCGTCGCGGCGTCATCAGTGAGCAGCATGGCCGGTTCAGCCGTACCCACCGTCGTTGCCCCGTTGCGAGCGAGCAGGGCCAGAGCCTCGGTGTCGTGCGCGGACTCTTCGGTGCATCCATCTCGAGCGACGGACACGGCCAGCGTTGTTCCTCGCGTGACCGCACGCACGGCCACTGCGGTCGTGGACGGCTTGAAGGTTGCATGTGCCAGCCGAGGGACCGGTTGCATCTTCTCGGCGGCGTAGAGGCGTTGCGCGAGGTCGAACCACTCCACGCTCATCGCTCGTCACCGTCGACGAGGATCAGGGCGTTGCTCGCGCACTCCCACCCTGCGCGCAACGCCATTGTGGCGGCGTCGGCCGCTGCGCTGGCGACGACGATGCGGATATCGGCGGCGGCGATTCCAGTGCCGGTGAGCACCCTGTCTGCGTACTTGAGCAGTTCCACGGGTCCGCTTTCGTTCATCGCGTGGCCCCCGATCCGACTGGCACGTGCACCGTCGATGCCCATGCCGGTGTGACGCCCCTACCCTGGACGCCGCCGATGATTGCGCACACCAGGTGCGACCTCGTGGGCCGGTCGGGCCAGGGTGTATCGCCATCGGTCAGCACCACGACGACGTGGGGTGCAGGGCGCGCAGCGTTGGCTGCGGCGATTCCCACCCTCATATCGGTTCCGCCACCACCAACCAACGTCACATCAGCGACCGATCGTACGTGTTGTGCCGTAGTGGATTTGGCGTCACACGCCAGAATCCGAACCCGGTCGCGTGCGATGCCACCAGCTTTGAGAACTCCCGCCACTTCGCCCATCGCGGCATCGAGGTCTGCGCTCGTCATCGACCCGGACGTGTCGATGACGAGCGAAACCGTGATCGACGGCCCCCGCATAGCCGGGGCGACGATTCCAGGAATGCGACGACGGGAGGGACGGGAGTACGAATAGTTCGTCCTACCCGCCTGCTCTGCCAACGCACGCCGAATTACGGCCCGTAGCAGACGATCCCACGCCACAGTCGGCGGGGCGAGAACATCAGCTGCCCACCGGACCAGTCCCGCCGGGGCACTACCTCGACCGGTACCAGCTGCTTCGCGAACTGCCTGCGCGACAGATCGGCGCACCAGGTCCGCTTCCGCATTGTCCAGTCCCTCCGTGATCACTTCTCCCGAGCCGATGAGTTCGCCGGGGACCGCAGGGCACCCCGATCCTGATCCGCATCCCGGATCGCCTTCAGCGCCAGCGAGTTCGACGGCAATCGGTTGCACAACCGGGTCACGTAGGTAGTCGTAGTACTGCTCGGCTGTGTCTCCGGGAAGGCAGCCGAACGATTGAGGGGTGATCACCCCTTCGGGCAGGCCGACTCCCGCAGCCAACAGGTCGTCGTTGATTTCGGCGTCGGCCGCGAAGTTCCACACCAGGTGATCGATGGGCTTCCCCAGAGCGGCGGCGCGGTCAGCATGTGCCCGCAACAGATGCCCGACCTCGTGCAGTAGCACTGCACCGACCATCGGCACCGGCCATGCGCAAGGCCCGATCAACAGATCCGGGTCCAAGTACAGCCGCCACCGAGCATCCACCGCGAAGGTACCCAGGCCCGGTGCCGCCACGGGTTGGGCTGCGAACAGGGCGCGCATGAAGTAGGGCATGTGTTCGGCCGACACCAGCCGTGCGAGTCGGAACGCTCGCATTTCAGCCGGTTCGAGCGCGCGCACACCGCTCATGCCGCTGCCTCGACCAAGCCCGCTGCCACCAGCATCGGTGCAAATCGGCGCGCGCTGGCCGGAACGGAGGCCTTCGCCGGTCGCGCTTTCGCCAGGGTTCGTGCCGCAGCCCCGGCTACGTCGGGCGCTCCTGCCTCGGCGGCGGCAATCAGCGGACCCCAGGCGTTGCGCCACGCTTCGACAGTGCCGCGCGAGGCCGCCCACGCCGTCACACCGGACAGCACGGCCCACACCAGATCAGGACGCGAGCGCCAATCGAACGCTGTCTCGGGGTTTTCGACAACGGCTACGGGGTCGGGGAGGTCGGCGTTGCGACGCCATTCGAGGAACTCGACACCGGTGCCTTCCCCGATCAGGCCGAACACCACCGCGTTGGTCGCGGCGTTGTCATCGTCGCGAAGATGTGGCAACACCTTCGCGAGCATCGACCAGGTGCGCCGAGACGGCCATGCGCCACCTGTCTGCACTCCGACCTTCGGGAACGCATCGAGCGCCTCGGGTGCACGCTGGATGTACCCGATGATGGAACTGCGCACCAACGCCTCCCGCTGCTCGTCGCTGGTCACCGCACGCGAATAGGCTGTGCTTGCCCAACCCGTGGCCATGCCGTCGAGCCATTCATCGACAGACGGCGTGAACTCGATGTGGCAGAAGCGGTTTGCCAAGGGGGCCTCCAACTCGTACCCCCCTGCTGCGCAATCGGGCGGATTTGCACCTGCGATGACCCGAGTCTCCTTCGGCAGTTGCAGATCACCCACCTTCAAATCCAGTGCGACTGCCAGCATCGCAGCCTGAACGGCCGGTGGACTCGTGGTCAGCTCGTCCAGAAAGAGGTAGCCCCCGCCCTCTGCATGTAGCCGTCGCGCCCAATCCGGGGCCTCCAATCTCACTCCACTCTCACGGACTACCGGCAGGCCTGCGAAGTCGGCAGGCTCCCGCAAGGACCCCAAGACCGTTTCGCACAACACCCCTTCGGATGCAGCAAGTGCTCGAACCAGGCTCGACTTCCCCATACCCGGCCCCGAAATCAACAACGACGGGACACCAGCCCTTCCGCACGCATCCACAACAGTTACCGCAGTCGCCAAATCCGGCATTTGAAACTCCTCGAAAGATGGGCAAGATGGTCAGTCTCGCCAACAACAGAACGCCTCAATCATACCGCGCCAGAACGCTTTTCACCCAGTCACACCAACCGCCACTGTCCCCGGCGCACTCAGTGCCGGGGACAGTGGCGGTCCGGGCTCAAAAAGCACCGGACCGCCACGTGTGCTGGGTGAAGTGTCCGGGTCCCTCGATATCGTCGAACCCACTCGAAAAAGGCCGGGTCGCCCGAAAGAAAGGACCCAACACGTGACACCGCTCGAAACAGCCATCGCCGCGCCACTGCCCCCGCCCGCGGCGGCGGACATTTCGTCATGGCGCTCGGACGCATTGTGCGCACAGACAGACCCCGAGGAGTTCTTCCCGCCCCCGGGTGGAGCAACCAGCAGAGCAAAGCGGGTCTGCGCAGAATGCCCCGCCAGAGCTGCTTGCCTCGCCCATGCACTGACGTACAACGAACAGCACGGCATTTGGGGCGGAAAGACACCACGAGAGCGCCAAGAGCTTCAGCACACCACAGCCACAGAGAGCCGGCCTACCCGGCATCAACAACAGGCGCTCACGATAGCCACGCTTTCGGCCCAGAACGTCCCAGTCGAGTCCATCGCAAGCCAGCTCGGAATCACCACCCGGCAGGTGTACCGAATACGCTCCCGCACAGCGTGAATCAACGCGCGAGTCGCCGGTCAAACCTGCCCGGTGATGCCGACCCCGTTATAGTCGGCGCGGTCAACCGCGGTTGATTGTTGAAGCGTCTCGACTTGCGTCGCTCCTCGCTGAAAGCTTCTCGCCGCAGGAGATGTCTTGGCCGGCGAGAAGGTCCGCAAGAACGACCGCGCGCGCCGCATGGGCCAAGATTTCGGCAGGTAGCGGTGGACCATCGAGGGTTCGGATTCGCATAGTTGTCAGTATGGCGTTCGACTCCGACAAGTTGCTGTCCCGCAACGTTTCCGGTGCCGATTCACGGGTCACTGGGGTGTCCATGGCATGCATACCTCGCGCATTCTCGACCAGTGCATGTGCGGTGGCCGTATCGCGCCTCGGCCCAAACCGCCTGTTTCGACTGTTGGTTTGCCCTGCAGACAGATCCGTGGGCTCAGGCGACCGAGGTGGCCGTTCGGATGGAGGTGGCCGGCCGACCAGGCATCGATGTCGACGGGATGCACTTCCCATCTCAGCACCTGCCCCTCACCCTGGCTGCGCTTCTTCCCGATTGCATCGATCGATGCCAGGGTTGCGCTCACCCGGTCGATGTCGCCGACACCTCGCCAGAGCACAGTCCGCGTGGAGGTCAGTAGGAGCGGCATCTGGCGTGCGCGATATCGGCCCTGCCGGTCGGAGATGACCGATGGTCGGTACCTCGAGAGTTGCTCGAGCGCACGGTGGTCGGGGCGTCCGCTCCAGTGATGGATTTCCGGGGCGTCGACCGGGTCTTCGGGATAGGCGTATGTAGCGCACCAATGCCAGTCGTCGCCTCCCCCCAGAGTGCACCGAGCGAGTGGCAGATCCAGATCGGCGGGCACTTCGTCGGGGCCGGCGGCTTCGAGGTACTGTCCGCGGCCCCGAGCAGCGGCTTTCTCGTCTTCCCACATCTCGGATGCGAGCAAGCCATCGAGGCTCGTCGCCCATGGAGCTGCATGCGCAAGTCCGACCGCCAGGTGTGCTTTCACCTCAAACGGCCTCATCACGTCAGCGCCTCCATGACTTCCAGCGCCTCCTCACGGCGCTCTCGAAGATGGGTTCGCCAGTCGAGCTCCTTCGGGTCGTCGCCGGCGAGAAGGGTCCGCTCGAAGCTGGTGCGGACGAGACCGTGTCCGATAGCTGTACGCCCGCCGATGGTTCCGGACTCGACGAACCTGCCGACGACGTCGGAGAAGAAGGCCACGTCCAGATCGGTTGCGCGATCGAGACGCAAGAAGGACTCGAATCGTGTACCGGCAGGCAGTGTTTCGATCTCGTAACGCATCAGAGAGCTACCGTCGACGGTGGCTGCGTCGGTTCGGGCGACTGTGGGGAAGTCATGATCGGTGGAATCGTCGAACCGGCTGTATCGTTCGAGCGCCATGGTGTCGAATTGGCTCAAGACAGCACGGTCAGGTGCGGGACGGCTCATGAGGTGGTCGGTTTCGAGGACGTGCGGAATCACTTTGCCCACGCGGAGACAGCCGTCGATCATTCGACCGCCGCCGCTGCCGCCAAAGACGCTGACCTGTGGGTTCAATGTACGGAGCCGGTGGAGCCGTTCGCCGGACAGTGGCTCTCCGGTGACCTTGGTCAGGCTGCCCCCGTTCCGAAGTGTGTGAGCTGCAGACAAGCTGAGAAGCCCTTCGTATGCAAGGGCGTCCCGTAATAGCTCCTCTCCGATCCGCCGGAGCGCCCCTCGGAAGGAGTTGCCGGACACAATCGGAACCAAGGCTGCGGAACCGTTGGGCTGCAGTATTTTTTCGCGCCGGAACAAGGTCGTTGTGGTGGCGCTGTGTTCACCGCGGTGCGAGATCGCCGAGACCGCTGTGATGTCGAGCTGCCAGCGCAGGGTCGAGGTCACTTCTGCCTCCTGGGCGATGTAGCAGTCGCTGTGGTGGCCCGGCGCGCTTGAACAGCTTCGGCCACGATCCGTGTTCGGAGTACGAGGGCGGTGGTGTTTTCCCGTAAGAGGGTCAGGACCGGTATCGATTCCTCGCGTAGAAGGACCGATAGTTCGAGGCGTTGTTCTTTCGTCGACGGCGCTGACTCGAGATCGGTTGCCACGGTGCTCCACCATCGATCGAGGTCGGCTCCGCCGGTGTATGTCGCGACCCGGACTCGGTCTGGCAGGTGGTGGTCCCAGTACAGCTCTCTCCGGCGTCCCACCCACCCGGTGTCCCAGTTGATTCCGTAGTGCAGCAGCAGCAACAGTCGTTCGGCTATTGCTGCTGCACCGGTGACGGGCGGCAGGAAGCTGGCTGCGTCCAGCCAGGTTTGGGTCGGTGTCGTAGCTCTGATCGGGGTCATGCCGTGCCTCTGGTTGACGTTGAAGCCGTCGCTGCGAGGTCGAGGTACACAGGCCGCTCTCGCCACGGATCGAGGCTGTCCCAATCCGCGAACACAGACGTCCACGTTCGATGCGGAATGTTCTTGAGCGTGCTGAATGCCGGCGCTGCGCGCGCAAGGGCGGCCAGGGAGAACCCTCGCCGTCGCAATCGCACGACTGCGCTCAGGCGTTCCGCGTCGTGCTCTGTCCATGGAAGCGCGATGTCGTCGACGGCGACCCGACCCCACCGGGCATGAGGAAGAATGTGCTTGCGCCCAGGACGTAACGGAACGACGACGGCGGACGTCGGAGAGATCGCTTGTCCCAGAACGCGACGTAAGCGGGTCTTCGACAATTTCGTGGCACGCCGTGGATCGCTGGTGACCAGCAGGAGGTCCGAGCGAAGTGCCGTTGTCGTGTACACCCAAACGCAGACGCGACACATCGTAGGAGCCGCAACGTCTACCCACCCGTCGAACCCGGTGAACGTTCTCGACACAGTCTCACGCACTCGCCGTCCGGAACCTTCTGTCGCGCCACCGCACCGCGCGCACGCGGAGTCACCTGAAACTCCGGTTGGTGGCCACGAAACCGCAAATCCTGTCGCGGCCTCGTAGGCGGTCGTCACAACGTCGAGCGCTGCTCTGCCCCTTGATAGTTCGGCCATATCTGTACTCTAACGGCGCGCCCGGACACTACGGACAGGCCAACTTTCACCGGCACAGTCCAACTCACCAAGGACTCGGGCCGGGCGCTGGTGCGTGCCGGCCGACGTTGGCAGGAAAGTCGTCGGCGAGCAGAGCAGCCAGCTCAACGAACGCGCGTTGTGCAGGCTTGCCCAGTAACTCGAGATCGATGGTGTCGCCTTCGGCAAGGTGGTCGTCGTACGGGACGACCTGGACGGCGCGAGTGCGTTCTGCGAAGTAGGACTTGAGTTGCTCGACATCGAGGGCGGTCGAGCCCTTCCGTGATTCGTTGATGACGACGACGGTGCGTTTGACCAGGTCGTCGAAGCCGTGTCGCGACAGCCATTCGAGGGTCGCCCCAGCGCTGCGTGCTCCGTCCTTGGCTGCGGAGGAGACCAGGACCAGTGCGTCGGCTTCTTTGAGGACGCCTGCCATGGCCGAGTTCATGAGACCGGTGCCGCAATCGGTCAAGATGATGTTGTAGAACTGTTCGAGGATGCGCAGTGCGGCGGTGTAGTCGTGCTCGTTGAATGCTTCGGAAACGGACGGATCACGCTCGCTTGCAAGAACTTCGAGCCTGCTTCGCGCTTGCGAGGTGTAGCTCCGTACGTCGGAGTAGCTGTGTACTTCTTTGTCCGCGAGCAAGTCTCGCACTGTGCGGTCACTGTCTCGGTGAATGCGGTACGCGAGCGTCCCGAAATCTGGGTTGGCGTCATAGGCAATGACGCGGTCGCCCCGCAGTGCTGCGAAGGTCGATCCAAGCCCTGTTGTCGTGGTTGTTTTTCCGACCCCGCCCTTCATGGAGAGGACTGCGATCTTGTAGTTCCCTCGAACCGGTTGCCGTACGCGGCGCAGGAGCTGCTCGTACTCGAGTTCAGCCGGCGACTGGCCGGGATTGGCTGAACCGAAGGAGAGTCGGTAGAGCCATCGTCGCCAACCTTTGCTAGGTGGCAGTTGCGCACGGCGGATCAGCTCCAGTTCGTCGATCGACCGCGGAGGGGCAACAGCTGCTGTCGGCCTTGCTGTCGGAATTGCTGTGGGCACTGGTTCTACCAACTGAACGGGCTGCGAGGTGAAGGGGCGATGAGCTGTCACTGCCGGAGAGTCGGGGGCGCTTGTTGGCTCCGGGTGAGATGTCGGTGCTGAACTGCCGGCCGACTTGTTGGTGTGCCATTGCTCAACAGCGGGTGCGGAGCCGCCCTGCCCTGGCCAGGCCGAGGGCCGGTCCGGTATTGGTACCTGACCATCGTTGACGCGCGGCGGCCGTGGGGCCGGCTCCGAGGTGGGTCGATGAGCACCAGAATTGGGCTGGCTCGCCGAGGGGGAGCTGCTGGGTGCGGCGCTGGGCCGGTCTCTCGGCACGATTTCGGATGCGACTTTGGACCGGGCTTGGGGTACGTTTTTTGACACGTTTTCATCAGCGTTGTCGGCTGCGATTCTGGGTGCGTCGATTGGCACGAATTCGCTGGCTACAGGCTGTTCACGGGCGGGTTCTGGCTGACCTGCACCTGAGTCCTGGAGGAGGTCACTGTCCTGCCCATCGTGGCGATCTTCCGACCCCCCTTCTGGCTCGGAATCGTTCGACTGATCGGTCGCATTGTTCGCCGCCGACGGATCAACTACCCACCGGGGCAACGCGCTGCCTGGGTCGGACTCTGTGGGACTCATCGGTCGCCACCTCTTCCTCTTGCTCATTCAACGGACGATATCCGGGCGAACATAACACCGGCACCGGACACCTCGAACAACCCGAAAACTGCTGCCGAGCGACCACACGGACGCCCATTGTGTAACCGGTAATTCCGCCTGTTCGGGGTAGCAGCTTCTGCTTCGTCCAGTCTGAAGTGTCCGTGTCCCGACTATCGTTGTGGCGGTGCGTAGCAACGATTTCGACGGCCTCGATCTCACTCGCCTGCGGTCCCTTCGATCCTCGCGACATGACATTTCGACGATCGTCGATCGCGTGGCCGAACACCTCGACGAATTCGATGGGTACGTCGCATTCAGCGGTGGAAAGGATTCCGTCGTTGCTGTTGATCTCGCCCGTCAGGCGGACCCAGATGTCCCGGTAGCTTTTTTCGATTCCGGTCTCGAATACCCCGAGACCTACGCCTACGTCGAGCAGATTGCGACGAAGCTGGGACTGGACCTGCACATCATTCGCGCTGAACCAACGCTGTTGACTGTGATGGCCCGGACCGGGGAATGGGACCACGGCGGTAGCCCGTCGGCTCATGTACCCGCGCGAGGCTTCGAGACCTTGATTGCGCAGCCTGCCCGGGCTGCGCACACCAAATTCGGTGACGGGGAGGTCTGGGGCGTGCGGGCAGACGAATCCAGGAAAGGAACCGGCAGGTGGTCGATGTACTACTCCGCTCTCGCACGTGAGATCAACGAGCGCTGCCAAGGCGCGAGCTGCTGCAGCAACAAAGCGGAGCAGCGTCGACACCACGGGGGGACGGTTCGCCGCAACGATGGAACTGTGGCCTATGGTCCGGTGTGGGACTGGTCCGCGGACGATGTGCTGGCCTATTCCCATCAGCACGAGCTTCCGAGCAACCCTGTCTACGCCAAACTGGCCGCGCTGGGCGCACCTGCAGCGAATCTGCGGGTTTCACACATTCTCGACGGAAATTTTCTCGAATCGGGCAGGGTCACTCGTCTGCGTCGAGGTTGGCCGAGCCTGTTCGAGGAGATCGCCGCAGTGCTCCCTCGAATACGCGAGTTCGTGTAGATCGCCATATCGACTGTGCGCGTGTAGCATTCCTGGTACTGAGATTGCACAGGGTGAGTCGGAGGCACACCACACGGTGGCCTCCGACTACTTTTTCGTGTCGAACCAGGAGATCTCACATCCGGCGACCGCCGCTATCCCTGGCTCATGAAAAATGAGCTTTCAGGGTTGAGCTCCAACAACAGTCGATATCCCGGTCCTGTCCGCTCGGTCTCATCTGTCAGGTTCAGCATCCGACCCACGAGATCGTCTCTGCCGATCTCGCGAGCGAATTCCCTCGCGGTGACGAGACGTTCAGCATGGCGCGCTTCATCGACTGTGGTGAGAGATTTCCGGATCGAGAACCCGCCGTTGTAGGCGGCCTGCTCGGCTGCTCTTGACGGCAGAGGATGGGTCATTTCCTCGAAGGCGTCGTCGGTGAGCGGCGATCTGTTTCCCTCCATATGGTGAAGATTTTCGGCCACCTGTCGAATTGTGGGTGTCGCGCCTCCAGATCCGGAGTGCAGGAGGTATGCCCAGGGGGTCGAGTGCACGAGATAGCGGGGGATGTAGCGCTTGTTTTTGCGGCGTCTCCTGGGGATGAGAGCCGCCGGGAAGTCCGATACCGATGGATCGCCGTGGATCGCTTTGACTTTCTGCGCCGCGGCTATTGCACACCCCCAGTCCAACGAGCCCCACAACGGGTACGGAACGTGCCCACCGTGCACCGCTCTGAGGTTTTGTGCGATCGCATCGTGATAGTGGCCTCCCACGAGAAACCTGTCCTCGGGCCACCCGTTGAAAAAGACGTACAGCGGAATTGCATCTTCGGTCAGGCTCTTGAAGATCAGGTTGTCGTATTGCTTGACTCCCTTCACTGTGTGTCCGAGCTGCTCGTACATGTCGGCATCGTGACTTGCGCGTTTCGCTTGAATTCGGAGCTTGATCCACCGCTCCTCGGCCGAAGAACCGATCCACCACTCCCAATCTGCGCCGTTTCCCGCTTCGACAGCCTTGTCGAACTTCGTCACTCGCAACGACGGAATGTGAGTCTGCAACCGAATCAAATTGAGATCGGTGAGCGTCTCTTCTCCAGGTCCGATGCCGCCTGCAATTCCCGTCTCCATCAGGTCCCACGTGTCGGAAGCAGCGAAATTCATTGCATGGACCATATGGTTGGTCCGAGGGTGTCTACTCATTCCGTAGTCGATTTCAAGCGGTCCTGCGGTCGCGTCGCGATCGCAGTTCGTCGATCCCGGCGACCTTGCCGCTTCCCGCAGCGACTGCAGGGAGCGCACGGATATCGGCAGCCACGTCCGCGACTGTATGCCCGAGCGCGATGCCGAACACGCCCTGCCCACCGCGTAACAAGTCCACAATCTCGTCGTCAGATGTGCACTCGTACACCGAAATACCGTCGCAGAGCAGGGTCACAGATGCCAGACCCTGGGCGTCACGCGCACGCAGGCACTCGATCGCAATGCGTACATTTTGCAAAGACACTCCGGCCTCGAGCAGGCGACGAATCACTTTGACCACCACGATATCGGAGAAGGCATACATCCTTTGCGATCCCGAACCGGATGCAGCGCGGATCGACGGTGACACAAGCCCTGTACGGGCCCAGTAGTCGAGCTGGCGGTACGTTACCCCAGTCACTTGCTGGACCTGGGGCGATTTGTACCCCGGACACCCGTTCACGGCGTCGTCGGCGATGCCGTTCGAGGTCTTGAAAAGCCCCGGCACGATGTCCTCGAACGAACCCTGTTCGCTGCAGCTCACAACTCGCACCCACCCTTTAATCGATCGTTCGATGCACGATACCGCTCGACATCACTCTCCTTTCTCTCCCGGCCAGCGGGCCAGCTCTGCACGTTTGGCCCGCACCGTTACTCGGTGGACAAACCGAGCAGCCATCCGATGAACGGCGTAAGACGAGGAACACCGAACCTGAAGAGCAGAAACACCGCGAGGAAGACGGCTATCGTGACCCGCCTGGATCGGAACTCCGTGAAGGAACGGATCGCTATAACGGCAGTGACTGCCACTACCAGGGAGCAGAAGTTCAGCACGTCGTCGCCGCTCGTCCGAGCAAACCTGCCGATGCAATCGGGCTGAGTGGGGTCATTTCATGGGGCGTGATGCTGTTCATCGCCGCACCGTAACGATTGTGGCACCGATGGCGGAGGTCTTGAACGGAACGTAGAATTCCCCGAATAGGGGAATTCTACGAAGCTTGATCCCACGGGCGTGTCGGACAGTGTTCGGCCACCACCGTCGCCCTGCCGACGTTCAGCATTCGCGATCTCCCGCGCTTCCGGTGGCCGTGAACCCGGATCTAGCGCATACCTGCGCCCTGACAATCACTGCCATACAACCTGTTTCGCAGATGTCATATGCCTGCCCGTTACCTTTTGAGCAGTCCTGAGAACCGAGCGTTACGGGTGCAGGTCGGCCGCGGAATCAGCCTGCGAGAATCACGTTCATCGCATTCAGGAGCGCGCCGACAGCCGGGATTCGGGTCGAGCTCGCCGCACGCAACGAACGCGTCACGGCCGGCTCGGTCGGCAGATACCGCACCCCGGCCGTTCGGACTCGCGCGGTGTCCGGAACCAGCGCGACGGCCAGACCTGCTTCGACGAGGGCCAGTTGGGTCGAATAGTCGGACACCTCGTAGCGGATCGTCGGTTCGACTCCAGCTTCGCGCAATGCGTGCACGAGCGCGGAGTGCGCATCCGACCCTGATGGGCATACCGTCCAGATCGATTCCGTTTCGCCGGAGAGGGTTGCCATCTCACGGCTATCCTCGATCGGTACCGCGAGGTGTACATCCTCGGTGTGGAGGGTGTGGACGTCGATACCTGCGGGGACCGTCGCCGGCCGATGGTCCCAGGACTCGAAGACGACGAGATCGAGGGTGCGGTGCTGGAGGCGGTCGAGCAAATCGATTCCTTCTCCGTCGACGACCTCGGGGCGCAGCAGTGGATACGTGCGAGCGAGGTCTGCCAGAGCTGGGACCACCAGCCGACGTAATGCACTTGCGACCGCGCCTACTCTCAGCGCTCCGGCAACGTCGGTATCGATCGAGGCAAGGTCGTCTTCTGCGGCTTCGGCGAGAGCGGACATGGCGGCCGCACGTGTCGCCAGTGCGCGACCGGCGGGGGTCAGCCGTATCGACCTTCCCTCTCTCTCGACCAGGGTGGTGCCGGCTTCCTTCTCCAACTTGCGGATGTGTTGCGACACTCCAGGTCCGGTGAGGTGTAAAGATTCTGCAGCTCGAGTGACAGAACCTTGTTCGGCTACTGCGGCGAAAACTTTCATCCGATCCCACGACAACATATAAGTGATACTACTGTTTTAGCGGTAGAACTGGCTAGTAGACTTATCGGTTTGTAACTGGTTGCCTTGACCAGGTGACCAGAACCGCGATACCGAGAGCTGACGCCGCCGATCGGGGGGTGGGCGGGAATGCGGCGCTGGTCATCGCCGGTGCCGCGTCGCTGTCGCTGTCCGCCACCTTCGTCAAACTCGCCGATGTCACCTCGGGGACGGCGGCATTTCTACGATGTCTTATCGCGCTGGCGGCTCTCGTTCCGATGGCGCTGTGGGAACTTCACCGACGCGGCGCAATGCCGACGAGGTTGTATCCCATGGCCATTGGTGCCGGAGTCTTCCTCGGAGCGGACTACGTGATGTGGACCGCGAGCATCCTCGACGTCGGTGCCTCGATCGCCACCGTCCTTATCAATGTCCAGGTCGTCGTGCTGCCGCTGATCGCGCTCGTCGTCGATCGAACCGCAATCCCCCGACGATTCCTCATGGCGGTGCCTTGCATGCTGCTCGGCGTTGCACTCGCCGGCGGACTCATCGGCGGAACAGGAGCCGACAACGCGCTCCGCGGGTCCATCCTGGGAATCTCCGCCGGTGCCGCGTACGCGGCCTACCTGTTCCTGAACCGCCGCTCCACCCAGCGAAGCCCCAGCCATCTGGTCACCCCGATCTGTGTGGCCACCGCATCGGCAACGGTCACTGCCGGCATTGTCTCGGCAGGCCTCGGAGACCTCGATCTCGACATCTCCGCGGCCGCGTGGGGATGGATGATCGCGCTCGCTTTGCTCGGACAGGTTGCCGCCTGGCTGTTCATCAGTTCGGGATCCCGATCGCTGGCGGCTAATACCGTCGCGGCCTTACTCCTGCTGCAGCCTGTGCTGGCTATCGCGTTCGGATTCGTTGTCCTCAGCGAGCGACCCACCTGGATTCAACTGGCCGGAGCCGCCGTCGTCGTCGGAGCCGTCTGGACCGCAACCCGACACCCCCACCACCCTGACTCCACTTCAAGCCACGGAAGAGGCCTTCATGACCCCATCTCCGACGAGCATCGATCGAGTCGTCCTACCCACCGATAGCACCATCCCCGTCGCCCGCAGCGCCGAATACGACACCTACTTCAGGATCTCCCGCAGCGCCGACCCGCACGCGTGGGCGGTCAGCGCACTGACCGTCGTCACCGCCATCACCACAGATCTGCCGCAGTCCACTCTGGACAACGACTCACGACTCCGCCTACTCGACGCCCTGGCCGTAGTCGTCGGCGACGCCTCCGCCGCAGCAGCTGTGGCCGCACAGGGACGAGATCCTTCCCCGCTGGCAGCGCCGGCAGACCACAGCACGGACGATCGCACCCCGCAGGCTCCCAACGACGCTGCACGACAAGCGATCACACGCTGGAAGAAGGGCCACCACCTGTTCCACCTGTTCGTCATATCCATGAACAGCCGGCTCGCGGCAGTGCTGGAGTGCCTTGCAAACAAGCAGTGGCCCGCTCTCGCCCACCAACTCACCGAACTAGGGACTCTCTACGCCGGGGCGACCGAGAGCATGCGGTACGCGTCCGATTTCTCACCGGAGATCTACCGTGACTTCGTCCGGCCATCCATGGAACCGCCCTGGCTCGAACCCGGGTTCTCCGCCGTGTTCAACCGGGATCACGACGTGATGCTCACCCGCGCCAAGATCGTCCGTACAACACTCAAGACGGCTGAACTTCCCGGCGTCGCAGCAGATTCCGCACGACGGCTCTGGAAGAGCCAGGCCGAGAACCGGCGCGCCCACCAACTCATCTGCCAACGATTCGTCCCCGGCGGCGATTCACTGCTGCAAGAGCACTTCGACAGCACCGGTCAGAGCAACTGAAACAGAAAGGCTTCGCCCTCTCATGATCACCGTCATCGAAACCTGGCACCTGACCGCCGAAGCGGCCGAGAACGCCCTCTCGGTCCTGCAAGAAATGGACGAACTCCTCGACGACAACGCACACCACCACCCGGGGTGGGCGGGCCACGCGCGCTTCTTCCAGCACGCATCGGACCCCCAACGCGTAACGATGACCTACCCCTGGGAAAGCGCCGAGCACGCCACGCACCTCATCGAATCGGAGACGCCACTACTCGAAGATTTCTACCGCCGGTACTGCGAACGCCCCCGCGAGGTCGTCTTCGCCCACGAGCTGCCGGTCGACGTCGAATGACCCCCGACCCAACAAAGCCGACTGGCGACTGGACTCCCGAGCAGCTCAAAGCCTTCGGCACCGACACCCTCGATCGAATATGTCGACACTTCGCCGCGCTCGACGACGTGCCCGTCACGACGCCGGCCGATGCGGCCGATGTCGCCGACGCGATCGACAGCGAGCTGCCATCCGAGGCAACAGATTTCGCCGACATACTCGACGACACCTGGAACAACGTCGTTCCGCATTTGACGCACTGGAACCATCCACGATTCCACGCCTACTTCAGCAACAGTTCCTCCGGACCGGCCATCCTCGCCGAGATGACCGCTGCGGCATTGAACGTCAACGTCATGTTGTGGAAGAGCGCGCCCTCGGCTGCCGCCGTCGAAGACACCGTCACCAGATGGCTCGCCGAACTGCTCGACTACCCCGCCGCAGACGCACTGCTCGTCGACGGTGCATCACTGGGCACGTTCTACGCGTTGGCCGCCGCCCGCCACCGGGCACAGCCCGAGGTTCGACATCACGGAACATCCGGCCAGAAACCCGGCCGGATCTACACCTCCGACCAGGCCCACTCGTCGGTCGACAAAGCTGCGATCGCTCTCGGCATCGGGCTCGACAATGTCGTACGCCTACCCACCGACGCTAGCGGCCAACTCGATCCTGCTGCTCTGTCGACTCGCATTGGATCGGACGTCGCGGACGGTTACACACCGATCGCTGTTGTCGCCACCGTCGGTACGACCACTTCAGGTGCTCTCGACCCGGTCGAGGCGATTGCGGCCGTGTGCCGCGACCACCGAGTGTGGCTGCACGTCGACGCCGCGTACGGAGGCTTCTGGCGCATAGCCCCGGCCATCGCGCAGGTCCTTCCGTCACTCGCGGCCGCCGATTCTCTCGTCGCCAACCCACACAAAGTGCTCTTCACCCCTATGGAGTGCGGGGCACTGTTCTGCCGTCACCCCGGAGCACTCGAAGCCGCCTTCACACTGGTTCCCGAATACCTGCGTACCGACACCACCGGCGGTATCGACTACATGAATTACACCCTCAACCTTGGGCGACAATTCCGAGCTCTGAAACTGTGGTGGACCCTGCGCGCCTTCGGAATACGAGGCATCCGAACTCGACTCGAACACAGTCTCACCCTGGCGACGAGGCTGCGAGACGCCCTTGCCGCAGACCCGCGGTGGCATCTCGCGAACGATTCGCCGCTCCCCTTGCTCTGCCTCCGGATCTCCTCTGCCGACGGACAGGCGACGCGGAAGATCCTCGAGACCGTCAACAGCACCCACCGGACGCTGCTCTCCCACTCCGAGCTCAACGGCCACTACGTCATCCGAGTGTCCATCGGCAACATCCACACCACTGCCGACCACATCGACCAACTGGTTGCCGAGCTCACCGAGGCAGCCGACGCCGTCGTCGGCACACCCCGTCCACTCGCTTCAGTGACCGTCACCCAACAGGAGGTATCCGCGTCGTGACCACCACCATTTCCACCGAGGCCATGCTGCACGAGAAGGCGGCAGCAATATCCGCCATCGGGCGGTGGTCCGCGGCCAACGAGAACTTGCCGTGGGCCCCGGCCCCCGACTCCCATGCCGTGCACTGGAGTTATGCCGAGCTTCGACCGCTCGCGATCGCGGCAGCCGACATGGTCAAGGGCGACCGAGCAGCTCTACGGGTACTGACCCTCGCCAATCCGGGCCATGCCCGCGAGGCCGCCGTCGGATATCTCTATTCGGGGCTGCAGATCATCAACCGCGGTGAAGGTATGACCCCGCATCGGCACGCGCCGACGGCCCTGCGCTACATGCACGAGGGTGACGGGGCATGGACGGCCGTCGGTGGAACCAAGATGTATCTCGAGCCTCGCGACGTGGTGATCACCCCCGCCGGCGAATGGCATGAGCACGGCAACGACAGCCCCACCGACTCCCCCGCCATCTGGCAGGACTGCACCAACGACCCCCTCGTCGCCGCCCTCGCCGCGACACAGTTCGAGCTCCACACCGACAACACCCACCTCGAGCCCCACATTTTCGCGCAGGACAGACACCACCGAAACCTGAGCGAGCCGCTGCTCTACAAGTGGGACAACGTACTTCGCGCCCTCGGTGAGCAACAGCGGACCCACGAGGCCGACCCGCACCACGCATACCGACACACCCTGCACGCAGAAGGAACCCACGACCCTGTCACACCGGTCATCGATGCTGCATTCACACTCCTACCTGCAGGGATCCGAACACAACCGATGCGGCGCACCGCTTCCGCCGTCTTGATCGGGGCACAAGGGTTGTCCACCATCCACGTCGACGGAAAGCCGTTCCGGTGCAGCGAAGGAGACAGCATCGCCGTTCCATCGTGGTCGACTGTCAGCTACGTCAACGACACCGACATTCCAGCCGTGCTGTTCGAGTTCAACGACGCGCCCGCGATGACCGCCCTCGGTCTCTACCGCGAAGAGAAAGACGCACAACGGTGACACCAACGTCGACCATCACGATCCTGCTGTCCGAAGCCCACATCCTGACGCTCAATGACGGCTCCACTCGACCATGCGGCTTCTGGGCCGAAGAGTTCATCACAGCCCATCGAATCTTCACGGCCGCAAACATACGGACGATCATCGCGACACCCGGCGGCGGCGCTGCGCACGTCGAACCCGACAGCATGCACGCCCCTCACAGCCCAGACCCTGACGGGTACAGAACGTACCTATCCGGTCTGAGCGAGAATTTGCGCGCGCCGGCCGCGCTCGAAACGGTTGACCCCTCTACCGTCGACGGGATCTTTGTGCCCGGCGGCTACGGGCCAGTGGTGGACCTGCACAAGAACTCTCACGTTGGAGAGTTTCTCCGCGCGCTCCGACGGGAGGGGACCCCGATCGCGACGGTCTGCCATGGAACTGCGGCGTTGCTTGCCGACACCGCATCCGGAGCAACGTGGCCGTATGCAGCCCTGACGATGACGAGTTTCTCGGACCAAGAGGAAGCCGATGTAGGACTGCTCGGCACGCTCCCCTTCACCGTCGAGCAGGAAATCCGGCGCCGGGGCGGCACGTACACCGCAGGACACCCGTGGCAGCAGCACATCGAAATCACCGACACCCTCATCACCGGACAGAACCCCGCCTCCACCGAGGCGGTCGCAGAACAGCTGACCCAACGGATCGCAAACTACTCCAGTTCGACTACCCGTTCAGGAACTCGCTAGTTCACCGGCCGGTTGACCTCTCGGCTTTGTCCCTGGATGGAACTGCTCGGAACGCTGTAACGTGCGTGGGATTTAGAATTTTATAGGCCTATTCTGTCTGTCAGCACCTGATTGACGTCTTGGCCGAAGTCGCCACGACCAGCATTCTTAACCACTGACCGACCGAAACGAAAACACGACCATGACAACTGACATTACAGATACAGAAAACCCGCCACCCTAGGTCGAGTGACGGGTCTTTCCATCGATTAAAGCGCCGAAATAATGCAAATCAACATTAATATCGAAGGGATCAATGTAGACGCTGCTACAACCAATCCCGTTGTTGCCTTAATTACTTCTGTCACGGCAACAATGATCGCCGCTAAGGTGTATAATTTATCTATCACGATTCAAATAGGTCCTCCATTCAATAGATTTACCGATGCTTTTCCGGCATCCACCAATTATAGCAGGTAATTCACCTTTTCGCTTGAGCAACCCATTCCTCCAAACGATGATAACGAACTCTGCGAAGAGTAGAAGGCAGATACTTTAAGTAGTCCTATTGTCGCATCAATTCTGCCGCGCCGCTGCCCGGCAGACCTTACGGAATTGACCGCTTCGATACCTGCGATAGCACTTCCCGGATCACCGGCCAAAACGATTCAAGACCTCGCCTCAATCACCCCGGAGGCGTCGTGCATGCTGGGACCACTCTACAGCTGGCTGACTGCATTCGGCGACCTAGCATTGCTCGACCTCGTAGGCTGCACGAATGGACAGAGCAAGCATTCCGTCGCCTGGCGATATGGACCATCTGAGCAGCGCAGAACGCAAAGCGAAGCGCAAAGATGACCGTGGACGGCGAGTCGGCACCAACGTGCGCGATTACGAGCGCATGTGCGGATCTGGACCCGATCGATTGGCCGAGACTCTGATTGCGCGCCACAACGTCAGGATGAAGAACACGGAGAAGCTGCCGGATGGATTCCGATTCGAAGCAATCCTTTTTCTGGCACCGATAGCAATACTGGATATCGCGCATCGCAAGCTGAACCTTACTTTGGATCGCGCACCGTCAGCCTATTATGGCAAATGGCCTCACGACCTCGGCTGGGGAGTGGACAGCTGCGTCGCGGCCACCCGACTGCTTCTCGCAGGACAAGTGGTGGCCGCTGCCACGATCGCCCGACAACAACTCGAACGATGGACTGCGGTCATGGCACCTGTCGTCGGAGTCGAGCAACATCCGTCTGAAAAAGTGGAGGACTTCATTGCGCGTGCGTGGACCGCATACGCCGAGCGCATGCCAAATCCTGGCGCACCGCCGGAATCATCCAACATCGAGGGCGACGCAGACCCGACTACTGCGCAAGATATCGAGGGCGACGACAGCTCCGCAAGCACAGAGGAGCCAACCGCGCCTCATAAGCACGTCGTCCTGGCGAACGGACGTGAAGTATGCCCAGCCGTCGTCTACGGCGTTCTCAGCGAAATAATGCATGCGCGACTCTTCGAGGAAGCCATGTGGTGGGAGTCGGCCGCGCTCCTGAGCAGATTCGATGTACCAAGTGTCGTATACGGCGCGGTGGACTGCATAGCGGATGCGTTGAGCTTGAGCCTTACCCAGATTCAATACATGACGGCTGCTGGCCTGTATCGGCAGGGCGATCCCGAGGACGCCGTGACGTTGATAGCAAGTATCAACCTTGCCGTACGGCCTTCGGCTGACGTCGCGGGTGAAGAACCACCAGACGATGCCCTCCCGTATTCGTCATCGTTCGTACTGCCGAGATTGCCTACCGTCATGCCATTGTCGCCCGATGAAGGCCTCTTGCCGGTGTTTGTTCGCTACCTAGACGATCAACGATCCACGTACGAGTCGCTGGCCTGGAATCATCGGCCCGCAGGTCGCTTGTATCGGGACGACGAGCTTGCGACGTTAGCCTTCGGCGCTCATCGCCAGGCGAGTGCATCGTTTGCGCTACGAGCCCTCGCCGCCGAGCGAGACGAACTAGGCGACGATTTCAACATTGACTCGGTGGCCTCGCGCGGGACGAACTACATCGTGGTTGCCGAGTTGGCGGCTCTTGCTGCTCTGTGGACACGCAACGGTCCTCTGATACCAGCAGCATCGACTCCCCTGGCTCTGGTGTCGTCGACGTTGCGGTCCGCATACTGGTTGTGGTTGGAAGACGACGACCGGGCGATGGCTTCGCTTCGATGCACGCTAGAGCAAATCGCTCGATCCAGGGTCCACCGGACGAAACCGGCGAAAGCGGAGCGCCTTGAAGAATCCGTGCACAACAAGCCTCAGCGGTGGATAGAGGCCGCCGGGTGGGGTCGACTGTCGGCTTGGAATCGAGTGTTGGGCGCGTACGCGCACGCCCACAAAAAGCCTAATTGGGAAGGCGCTAGAGAGCTCCTGAAGGACTTGCAGCTCGACGCGGACGAGCCGTACGCCTTGCAGCGAGCGCGTGGTGACGCACTGAATGTGGTGACGACTCTGGTGGCGCACGAGTCAATCAGCATTCTGGCTCTCTTCTCACAGAAGGTGGCGGCTACCGCAGCTGAACTGCTGGAAAACCACTCAGGCTTGGACATGACACGGGAATGGATGGATGCGTTGATGAGTAACGCACTTGCCCATCGGAAAACACCGATTACAGAACAAGACTGATCGGCCAGCCCGAACACCCCGCTCCGGTAGCTACTCGACGGGCTGGGCGGCGTCGGCGGGGCACCATTGGTGATCGAGCTGAAGGTACCCCTTGCCGTTGCCGATCGGAATTTTGAAACTTAGGCAGCAAATCCACTGTCCCCGTCCAGTTTTCGCCCATGCGTGAAGAAGCCCAGGGGCCTTGACGTCCATCGCGAGACCTTCCGATCTCTCGCCTGTCCGTCGCTGTTGCTGAAGCGGGTCGAATAGAGCTAAGTGGCTCGAAGGTCACGGGCCAGTTCTCTCACAGTTCGCTGGTCAAATGCACGACCGCTCGCCTGTGCGGCCGGTGGGCGACAGACATGTCCGCGCCGGCGGGCCTGCAGCGCAGTAATCTGCTCGCCGAAACGTGGGTGCGCTGTGTGATGCCGCGTCCGTGAACGGTGGTTTCGATGGTAATCGACCAGATACGGCCCCTCCCTGCTCGATACCGCCGTGGCCGACGGCCTGAGAGAACCTCATCGACGTCGTTCAAGGTCACGGCGAACAGTATGCCGCGGTCGGAAAGGTGTTGTCGTATAACACGACATCTGCGGAGCTACCGGCTCCGACCTCACCCACTCTGCGTACGGTGACCAATGCTGCGCGCGCTTTCGCACCCAGAGGCAATGGGGCAGCTCTGATTTCGTACTTCTCGTAGTGGCCGGTTTCGTGGAGCAACCGAATTGTCTCTGGCGTTCGAGCAGTGGCCGCAGGTTGTTGTACGGCTGTCGCCAGAAGTCGTGCGCACGGCAGGTCTTCGGGGTGTATGACGGGCCGCGCTTTAGTGGCGATGCTTCTCCACGCCAGTCCGGGCGGCGGTGCGGTGTGCCAAACCAGCAACATCAGCGTGGCGGGATCGACGATCGCAAGGTGTTCTTGGGGACGTAAGAGCGAGTGAACGATGAGGTCCGACAAGTGAGTAGCGGCGCTCTGGGGTGGCAGCGGGGAGGGTCCGAGGTCGTGCGAGAGGCCGTGGAACACACGGTCTCCTGTCGCGCGGTCGAGGCGAATGCGACCGGTCACGTTCACTCGGCGCTGCGCATGGTCTGCAGTGGCCTTCACTGTGGTCAGTTGCACTGCTGTGTCGGCGTGTGCGGCCACGAGGTGTCCCAGAGCTGGGGCGGCGTCGACGCCGAGATCATGTGGCTCGATGGCGTCGGCAACAGTACGCTGTCGGCCGTGGTGGGGCGCTGCCATCGTGATTGCGGTTCCTCGCGTGAGATTCCATTCGAAGGCGTGAGCGGACGGCGGAGCTGCAGATGCCTCCTCGACAGGTGAAATGAGCAGCCACACAGCTCGTGTACGACCGCGGTGATCGAGGATCGGCTCGGCGGTCACCCTCTTGCGGCCGGCCGTGACGTCGTGACGTCGTCCCGTATCGGATGCCGAGCGGACCGCATCGAGTGCCGCGGTGCGGTGGGAACCGCGGAGAAACTTCTGTAGTGGAGTTGCCCGGCGTGAGGTGTCGCCCACTCCCACCACGGTGTGTTCGTGCGGTCCGAGGGTGTCGATCAACAGCCACTGATGGCGCGTGTCGCGGCTGGCGTGGTGAGTGGATTGGGTCGTCATCGCTCGTCCGACCCGATGGCTTCGGGAGGGCCCGCTGTAGCGGTGATGGGGTCTGTGACATCGGGGCGGCGGCTTCGGTCGCGATCGAGCTCGCTCACGTCGAGGGTTGATCGTGTGCCGTCCGTCGAGAATGTGGTGCGCCGGCGGGTGGGCATCGCGGCGATGATCGCGGATCCGATCATGATCGTGGAGAAGCTCCACAGTCCCATGGTCGCGATGATCCCGACGTGTAGCACGATGTCGAGTGTCAGGCCCACTTTGCGCCATCGTCTCGTGCCTAGAAACAGGATTCCGATCAGCAGTTCGATGACCAGTGCTCCCCAGGTCATCGAGATCACCAATGCCGGTATGTTCGAGGTCCAGATCAGCATCGGTTCGAGTGGGTAGCTTGCTCCGAATGCGTTGTCGCGCAGGAAATAGTACTCGGCGGTCCCGTTGACCCAGTCCGAGACACCGAACTTGCTGATCGCACTGTCGAAGTAGATGAAGGCCAGCTGCAGTCGCAGCGCGAGCAGGCATGCGTACGAGAGGGGTTGAATCCACCGGTTGGGTTCGGTGGTGGGGTGTTGCCAATGCCAGCCTCTGTCGTCGAGGAGGGCAAGGGGGACGATCAGGATGCAGACGATGCGCACGACCGATTCGCCACCGTCGGGCAGTGCGATGCTGCCGGCGATCGAGTAGGCGACCCAGGCATGTGGGAGTGCGGTCACTCGGGGACGCCACCCTGTGGCCACCAGCAGCAGGATTGCGGCCATGCCCCAGTGTCGCCACTCCAGTGGGATGGCGTCGTGTCCGAGGCAGTACAGAGATGCGCTCTGCACTCCGGCGCAATGCGGAGCATCGTTCTGTCCGATCACCGGCACCATCAACGCAGCTGGGGTGGTGAAGAGCAGGATCGACAGCTGAGCTAGCGCCAGGACGGTGCGGCCGGTCCCGAACCACCTGTTGCGAGGATCGTGCTCGGAGACTTTTCGGTAGACGTACTCCACTGTGTCGTTGATGGTGCCTGCGGTCTCGAGCCGAGCGGTGGTCATCATGAGCACTGCACATTCAGGTGCGCGGTTGCGGTGACTTTCCGATATTCGTCCGTGAGACGTCGGAAGCTCCAGGGTGTGGTGTGCTCTTCGGTCAGGACGACGTCTCCACAGACGGTCGGTATCGGTGAGTTGCTCGTCACCTCGTCCGGAACAGACTCGGCAGCGGTGACAATGCATGTGGCCGTTGGGTCGTCGCAGGGCAACCAGGTTCGGACGGCGGCGTTGAGGAACCCGAGTTCGGGGCCTTGCGCCCGTTGGGTGCGCGATAGCCCGTAGAGGTTGGTCACCGCTCCCTGTGGGGTCTTCATCAGGCTGTAGACAGCATCGGCACTGTCGACGGTGTAGGCACCGACCTGGGTTCCTTCCGGATCGCGGGTGAAGAATGCCCAGTCCTGTGGATCCAATGCGTTGAACGCCGTCCGGACGGGGTGATCGCCGTCGCGTGTGAACAAGACGTTGCTGGGCAGTGTGAAGACTATGGCGAAGGCGAAACCGCCGACTACTACTGCCGCGGCGACCACGAAGAGCAGAACAATCAGCACCTTCGGTGGCCGACGTTGCGCCCCAATAGAAGTCGAGTACTCGCCGCGACCGGCCTCGATTGTGCTCGCTGTTGCCTCGTCGATCTGGTGCAGCTCGGGTCGAACGTCTGTCATGGCGGGCTCTCATGCTCGGACGTGGCTGATCGGATGGGTCGACCACCCCTGGGTGCGGTGCACGGATCGAAGCGGGATCGAGGCAACGCACCCAGGGGCGAAAGCGTTGACGGGTCTCAGAGCGCTGAGGTCACCAACGCAGCAGTCTCGGTTCGCTCGAAGTCGCCCTTTCGATTCAGGTCGAAGCCGTAGGAGATCGCATCGGGGACGACGTAGAGCACGACCCCTACTTCGGTCGCAGCTGCGACGTTGGCGTACCCGACTGCGTTGAGGACGCCGGCCACATTGATCTCTACAGCGATGTTGGAGTCGTGGTAGAAAAATCCGTCGGTATGGACATCTCCGCCGGACTCACTCGCGCCACTTTGCGCGGCCAACGTCTTCAGATCAGCCGAGATGGTGTCGATACCCTTCTGAGCCTGGTAGGGATCGTTCGCCTGAACGGCGTGGGTCACCGAGGAGTGGAAGTTCGGATCGACAGAGACCAGGGCATCGGTGAGTTGGCCGATCTGTTCGTCAGTGGCGGTAGGTGCTCCTTCGACCTTGAATTTGGCGGCGACGTCCGGATGGTCCTGCGCCGCACGGCCGCTGGCGAGCGCGAGTAGCCCCACCACGTCCTGGTCGGTGTATTTATCCTGCTTCGGACCGGTCGCCGATGCGGCCTGCACCGGCGCGTCGTGAACGGTCAAGGCCTGAGCAGTCCCTACTGCCCCGAGACTCAGGACCACCAGCGGGGCGGCAATAGCGGCGGCGACTTTAACTTTACGTGGGAACACAATTCATCCTCGAAGGGTGTGTTTCGACGAGACCCCTATACCGGCGGGCGACGCCGAGGCGGCTTCGATCGACGGGTTCGCCGACTCGAGCGCTCGATTTGCCACGCCGATGACCGCGTGGACCACCCCAGACCGTGCCGACTACGCAGCTCCACGCAACTGCTATCGCGCACCGATTTCCCCACCATGCCTACGCAGCAACGGCACATGCGGGTCGCCTGGCCGGTTCGCCGATGGACAGTCCGTCGGCGAACAAAACAAACCGAACAAGCTGATACTAACGACGAGACAGGCGGGTGTAAACCTTTACGAAGGACTAATTAACGAGACAAACGATCCGAATGGGACGACTGACGTGAAACCTCGCTATTGGGATTTCTACGGCTCGATGATGTTGAACTGTGCAGAGTTTCGCACTCCCAGGCGTGCAGTGATGCGACTACCGATTCGATGGTCGAGTAGCTTTTCGCTCAATGCGAGGCGCTGCGCGGGCCGACCTCGGTAGTGAAAGTAGACGCCGATTCGGTTGGCGGTAGACGGGATCTCGACGTCGTTGGTGCCCCAGTTCAATTCGTGGCCGCGCCCATCGACTTCGAGGCCAGGTTTGGTGAACAACGCGTGAAACCACGTATTCACCCACGCTGGCTTCACAGAGACAGTTGCAGTAATGGTGTCGACGGGAGAAGTCATGTGGGTTGCTCACCTTCCGGTACGAACTTGATGATGTCCTGCAGGGCTTGCATGTGTTCACCGAGCGCGGTACGTCCGCGGTCGGTGGCCCGTATCCATGTGCGCGAGTACCGAGCGGTTCGACCCTTCTCTACCGCAACGTACCCGGCCGCTTCGAGAGCTGACACATGTTGAGAAAGTAGAGAATCACTGATCTGAAGTGCCGATGCGAGGATCTTGAACTCCACCGCAGCCACACCTTCCCTCGACGCAGCCGCCAGAATCGACAGTCGAATCGGCTGGGTCAGTGCTCGATCGAGTTGGTGCCGTGGATGATCGACCGTCACGACGTTCGCACTCCGCGCACCGACACCAACACCGGGACGACGGCGACGATACCTGCGCCGGCCAGTACCAACGCACCGGATGCGACCGCCAGTATCAAGCCATGGGGCGCTATACAAAGAGCGATCGTGGCGACGCCGATCAACACCGTTCCGACGGTGGTCGACCCGGAGGAGTCCCGTCCCGGTGGCAATGGGACACCAATCGACTTGCCTATCAACAGAATCGCGCATATCGCCAGAATCGCTACAGCGGCGGGCAACCAGACCCAGCCAGGCTCGACGAACCCCATTACTGCATAACCAGCCGCCGCGACCACCACTGCCACCGACGAGAGCGTAAGTGAACGCCCACGGGATGAGGCACTGCGGTGATGGCTGCCGATTCGGCGTGAAGCCTGCTCGGACTCGAACAGCGCTCGCGCTGAGTCGAATTGCTCGGACATTTTTGCCTCCCTAGCTGATCTCCCACGAGCCTAACCGCTACTTTAAGATTCGTAAAGTAGTAATCCTCAGGGGACAGCGGCGACCAGAAATCAATCAACTGATTGCAACAACACTTCACTGGCTAGAGAACTTCGGACCGGACTTTGAGCGGCACCCCGTCACGGAAGGATCCTCCAGACGAGCCAGCCACGGTGAGCGCGACGCTGACCAAGACTCTCTGAGGGGGATCGACAACGAGGCGTGTGGGCGGATCGAAAGTGACGGGCCAGTTCTCGTACATCTCGGGGCTCACTGCGCGACCGCCAGACCGTGTGGCCGGTGCAGGACGGCCGCGTCGACGCTGGTCGGGGTCCACCGCAGGCCCTGTTCGCCGAACGTGGGCGCGGTGAGGGTGTAGCGGCCGGTGCGCTCGGCGATACCGCGCCCGTGCACGGTGGTCTCGAGGGTGATCGACCGGATACGGCCCCTGCCCTGCTCGATTCCGCCGTACGCGACAGGCCGCGAGGAGATTGCCAGGTCGAGACCGGGCATGCGTCCGTTCGTGATCGCGAGAATTCCTGCGTGCGTACGGTTTCGGGCCAACAGGGCACGCGCCCGGGTTGGCGGAACATCGCGTCCGTGCACGGTCGTCACGACCAGATCGAGGCCCTCGATACAGATGCTCGCAGCGTCGAGGGGGTCTGCTTGGCCTGGGTCGATCAGGTGGATTTTCGACAGGTCGCCGCCCTGCTCGTGGACGGCGAGGAGTCCGAACTTCGACTGCCCGATCAATGCGACGTGGTGGCCGGCCGCGCTGGCTGTAGCGACGAGACCGACGAGGATCGATCCGGCACCGGTAATCGAGATGGCCGTTCCGCGGGCCAGCGCACCGCGTGGGAGGAGTTCCGACAGTGGCGTGGGCACGGGGATGGTGCGCAGGGTCTGTGAACGCACAGGGCCGCTGAGGGTCTGTTCGTCGGCGGGCGGGGCCGTTGGCTGAGATGGGGCGAACAGGGATGCGTCGACGGGCTCGATGGGTGCGTGGACACGTCGTCCGGGGATCGCGGCCATGCTGCGTCGGAGCGCGGCGAGCTGTTCGGCCTTGCCCAAGCCGGTGAGGTCCCCGATTGCGTCGACGGTGGCCATGTGGATCGACCTTTCGCGCGCCGGTAGGAACCACCACACCGTATCGAACGCATGTTCGATTGTCGAACGTGCAGGTGGGCGCGTTCAGCGGTGGAGGGTGTGAGTGTCGAGGTCGTCTGCCGTGAAGGTCCAGGCGAGATGCCGGTATAGGTGAAGCGTTCGTTTCACCTGGTCGAGGGCGCTTACGACGGCCGGGTCGCTGGGGTCGCGCCCCTCGTCACGGATGGCTGCGCACTCGTCGTCGTCCATGCTGTGTTGGACGCACAGCGCTGCTTTGTGGTTCCCAGGCAACAGTCATTCATGTGAATGACTGGACGAGCTGCGTCGTTCTTTCCGGCATGACGGTGCATCGGTCTTCTCGAGCCTGCGCCGCGGGGTTCCGATCTACGTCTAGTTCGACGCGTCGGCCTCGGGGGCGGTTGCTGCGTCGTAGATCAGGTCGTCCGAGCCGTGGTAGCGGTAAGCACGCTGTCCACTGGGCAGAGTCACCCAGCCCGCCTGGCCGTGATCGGCGTCCGGATCGAAACTACGGTCGTTGGTCATTCAACACTCTCATTCTCCGCAGGCGGGCGCACCACAGTCACCTTGCTCTTGACGACAATCGGGGCATCCGCGGGCCCCTGCAAATGCTCATCGATCCACATGGGTAGATGACGCTTCTGCGATGGATACCAATGCCGACGCCAATGCCCCCGAACGACGTGGCGGTGCGAGAGCTTGCCAGATCCTTCCGACGATGAAGCACTGGATGCAGGCCGCGGCTGCCGGTACGACAAATACGTCACCTCACGCATCCGCTTGACTACGCCGTCGTTGTCTCGCATGCGCGCCGACTGCTGGCGGGTGGACTCCACGAACTTGTTGCCTCGCAGCATGTTCACCATCGAGAAGAACGTTCGCGCAACGTAATCCAGGTCATTCATGGCGGTCACGGAATGCGCAGGTTCGTCGGGACCGACGTCCGTGAAACCCGCGCCTCCTGATCGGTTCGGTGCACTGGGCGCAGCATCGGATTCGGCTGGGCTGAGCTGGACCTCGGCGAAAGGAAACACCGGTAGGTAGTCGTTGACGACGCGGTACAACCGGTTTCCGTCAGTAGGAATTGCCCCGTCGGCCCGCGCCAACCACCACCGCAAAGCAGGAACGGTAAGCATGGCCATCAGGAGAACATCGGTTCCACTTCCACTGTCGCGACCTGTCTCGTTCCACACCAGGACCCGCCCGTGGTCGGGCACTCCATCCGCTGGAGCGAGATAGAGAACTCCTCTGCTCGAGGGAAGATCTGCCACGGTCACAGCAACATCATGGTCTCGATCGGCACTCTGGCCGGCCTCGATCAACGCAGTCATCTCCGGCGTCGCATAGTAGGCATACCGGTCCGCCGTCGACGCGCGCAGAAGGAAGTGGCTGTAGTAGAGCATCTGGAACCAACGGAAGGGCTGCAGGCCGACATCGTGCGATTCCGGTTCGTCATCGAGCCAGAAGGGCAAGTGCTTGTGGGGCTCCCGCGCGACAACTTCGACCGGCAGCTTCGTCATCCGGGACAACCTGTGGAGCATCTCGCCCACGTCGGTCGGGTCGGACCGAAACCGGATGACGTCGTAGCCGCCCTTAAGGAATTTTCCCAGGTAGGTCTCCACCGGCCAGGCTGCGGCCTCGATGGCCTCGAGCACAAGGGGCCACCGCGCCGCGGTGACCTTTGCTTCCAGGACCTCGGCGGCCTGCCGGCGGATACGCATGTCGACCGAAAATTGTTGCCCTGGAACGAACTCACCGTCGAATCCATCACGGCGAACCCGAGTGCCCTTCGCATTCCGAGGCTTCTGCCCTCTTCTATCCGAACGCCGCGCCAATTTTCCCATCCCGCCCCCTCGTCTACCACTCCATGGCACAAATCCGCATCAACACTCTGACGATATGGACCATCGCAACATTAACTGGCAGTTGTCATTCGGAGTCTGGTGTTGCGGCGGTGACGAGTTCAGTCAAGACCCCGTGGCAATCCTTTGGGTGCAGGAAGTTGATTCGGGACCCCATTGAACCTTGTCTCGGCTCGTCGTAGAGTGCCCGGACGCCCTTACTCCGTATGGCTTCTGTTTCGCCACTCACGTCGTTCGTGCCGAATGCGATGTGGTGGACGCCTTCTCCGTTCTTGGCCAGCCACTTGCCTACTACTGAGTCGTCCCGGGTCGAGCCCAGCAGCTGGAGGTACGAGGCGTAACCGTCCGGGGTCTCGTTGATCTTCAACATCGCTTCACGGATACCCTCCTCCTCGTTCGATTCCAGGTGAGTAACCTCGAATCCATAGGTGGCACTGTAGAATTCGACGGTTTTGTCGAGGTCGAAACAAACAATCCCGATATGGTCAATTCGAGTCAGCATGCCTACAGTCCACCGCATAACTGCTCGCTATGCAACATGCTGACATGACCGAATCCGCTTGTCTGACTGATATTTACAAGATCAGTCAATCTGAACTCTGCCAACAGTCCCTACTTTGCTTGGTTGCCTAGGTCGTCAAATTCAGCCCAACCCTTGACTCGGGCCCAGTTCAAGCCGCTGCGCAGGTGATTTCGTGCCATGCAGGTGTCCCCGTCGATGTCGCAGACTTCGATCACCTAACGGTGGCCCAAAGCTTCGCTGCTTTGCAAAGCGCGGCAGAGGTAATGACTGGAGGAACGATCTGCTCCAGCTCTACGTCATAGGAGATTTTCGCTTGGCCTCAAGGGCTCTAACTACCTCGGCGGCCCCTTCTTGACGGCTGGCGGTAGTCGTCACAATGGGGACGTCGCGTTGACCAAGCTCGATCACGGCCTGGAGTTCGCGAAGTACTGCGTGGACTCCGTTCTGATCTGCCTTGTTTACGACGTAGAGGTCGGCGATTTCCAGAACACCAGCCTTGGCCATTTGGATGCCGTCACCTGCTCCAGGCGCTAGAACAACGATGGTGTCGTCCGCGATTGATGCGATTTCCACCTCTGACTGCCCGGTTCCGACCGTCTCGATCAAGATCCTGTCAAATTCGATCTCAGACAGGATCGCGATCATTGTCCTGGCCGTGGCCGAAAGTCCTCCGAGATGGCCACGACTGGACACTGACCGAATGAAAACTCCGGGATCATCTGAGTGCTCCTGCATACGGATGCGGTCACCGAGGAGCGCACCGCCGGTTATCGGCGATGACGGATCAAAGCAGAGCACTGCCACGCGCTGACCCCGCTTGCGGTACTCGGCGATAAGACATGAAATCAACGTCGACTTTCCGACACCAGGAGGACCTGTCAAGCCAATCACCGTACAGGCGGTTCGGGGGTGGTCCGGTGCAGCCGGAGAGATGACGTCAACCTCAGTGATGGCGTAGTTCTCCGCGCGAGTCATTAGTTGCGCCAGCGCCCTGATATTGCCTTGCCGTGCAGACTCCAAGGTCTGACAGTTCTGGTGCCTCGTCACTCCGTCTCCTTGAGCGGATGTAGGTTCGTTTGTGCCCAACGGGTGATCTCCTGAAGGGAATCCCGAGAGGTAAAGACCCGGAGCACTCCCATTTCAGCGAGCTTGCGTGCGTCTCCAGGTGGAATGACGCCGCCACAGAAGATGGGTATCTCCATCGCGTTATTCTCGGCCAACAGCTCGATTACGCGGGGTACCAGTTCCATGTGAGCGCCCGATAGCAGTGACAGACCGACAGCGTCGGCACCCTCTTCCAAAGTGGTGCGGACGATTTGCTCGGGTGTCTGACGCAATCCGGTGTAGATAACTTCCATGCCGGCATCACGAAGTGCGCGCGCCACCACTTTGGCACCGCGATCGTGGCCATCCAGCCCAGGTTTGGCAACCACCACTCGGACACGATGCACGCGGCCTTCGGCCTTTCCTGCGTCGAAGCTCGGGTTCGGAGCTGTCATGCCGTCACCAGCGGTGTGATCCGCGCCTCGCCGATCCGGGAACGCAGGTCGACGTCGGTGACACCGAGCCCACTCGAGGGTGCTAGGCAAAGTATGCCAACTTTGCCGAGGTGCTCGTTTAGTTGAATCCTGCGTGCGGCTTCTGGTGTCTCTTGAAACGGGTGCACTTCAGACAACATAGGTTGCACTTGGCCGCGCTGGATGAGGCGGTTCGTCTGCCACTGCTCGTACAAATTCGCCCCGTGGCTGCCTACTATTCTTTTCAGGCGCATCCACAAGTAGCGGTTGTCGAACGTGTGTTGGTAACCCGTGCTCGATCCACAGGTGACGATTGTGCCGCCGCGGCGGGCCACGAATACCGAGAGGCCGAAGGTCTCGCGGCCAACGTGCTCGAAGACGATGTTCGGATCCTCTCCGATCTCTCGCCTGATGATCTTGCCCAGCAGTTTTCCTGCCGCGACGGTGGCGTCCGGGTCAGCGGAAATCTCACCGATCTCGCGCCGATCGATGACCAGCTCACAGCCAAGCTTGCGGGCGACCTCGGCTTTTGCGTCCGAGCTGACTATGCCGATTGGTATGCCGCCGCCGTTGCGGACGAATTGCACGGCGTAGCCACCGAGGCCACCCGCCGCGCCCCAAATGAGGACTACATCGCCTTGACGCATGTTGGCACCGCGCTCGCTGACGAGCATCCGGTAGGCCGTTCCCGCGCACAATGGGTTGCTGGCAGCCTCTTCCCAGGTGAGGTGCGCTGCCTTGGGTAGTAATTGACTCGCGCGGACGACCGCATAGTCAGCGAGGCCTCCGAAGTTTGTCTCAAACCCCCATGCTCGCTGCTCGTGGCCGAGCATGCCGTCGTGATGGGTGAGCGGTTCCTGGTCATCGACATGAGCCGTCCCTACGGCGACATGGTCCCCGACCTTCCACTTGCGCACACCGGCCCCGACGCGCACGATCACCCCGGCTGCGTCCGACCCCAGTACGTGGTACGGCTGGTCGTGACGAGAGGCCCAGCCGCCCTGTTTTGCGTAGTGCCGCAGGAAGTTGAAAGTGGGGATCGGCTCGAAGGTAGCGGACCAGATTGTGTTGTAGTTCATCGCCGCTGCCATAACAGCGACCAACACCTCATCAGGAGCAAGTTCCGGCATGGGCACACTGCCGAGGTGAATCGACTTTCGAACGTCTTTGTCCTCGACGCCGGCGAAAATCTGGATGTCTTCTACATCTAGGTAGGCGGCGTTGTATTCAGGTGGGACGGGAAGGCTCTCAAGTACGTCCGGAGAGGCACCCGCGATTACAGCTTCAGAGAGTTCGTTCATTGTCATCCTTGTTCGTCGGTAGGGTGTCGGTACAGGTGATTTTGATACGTCCAGGCAGATCACTGGCGTGCAGAAAAGTCCGCAGATGTGCTCGGATTTCTCGTGCGCTCGGGACATTGCGAGTTGGTCCAGACACACTGAGCACCGCGGTGTCGGTACGGCCCCTCACCAGCTGCACTTCCGCCTCTCGTACCCAAGTGTGGGTTCGGGCGACGCGGGCGACTGCGGAGGCATCAATGAGGCTTCGGGTGCGGATCCACCGACCCTCCCGAGGTCCTAGGTGTCGCATCTCGCCGTCTGCCGCGACGTACCCACAGTCGTCGGTGCAAACCTCGCGGCCGTCGGCGAGATGAACCCAGATCGTGCCCGCTATACAACAGGGCAGTAACTGTTCCGACCGGCCACGCACGGTGAATCTCACACCGTCCGATGGCATCAAGCGCGGAGGGTGGGGAGCGTCGTCGTTACATAGTGTCCCCGCGCGGACGCCAGCACAGATGTACGGGGTCCCCGCGCCGGCTGCTCGGGGCCGGACTTTGCTCGTAGAGCTGACCAAGGATGTTTCTCGGTCTGAAGCGAGATCTGTGACAGCAGTGCGAAAATCGGCAAGAAATATTTCTGCTTCCGCTGCACCCATCAGATCCTGGCGATAGTCGAGCCGCACCCGGCACTGCGGCCAGTGCGCACGGATCTGCAGCGTTCTGGCCAAAGCAGCGTTTGTGTTTGGCGTGAAAAACTCCCACTCCGAACGTAGGCCGGGGATTTCCAGGTCAAGTTGGGCTGGCGGACGGGGAAATGACAGGCCGAGCTCAGTACTGAGCCGAGCGAGGGGTCTGCCGGGCACACCGGACACCAGGTCCACGAACGGGACGCGGCGATAGCGAGCCAAGTGTGTGAGCGCCCGGCGGGCCGAGGCAACGGATTTTTCCGTCGCCATCTGGCGGGAGGTTTCGATGGATACGGGGACCACGTTGGTTTGCAAGCCGGCGACATGTCCGGTGTGTTCGTCACTGACGTCCGAAGCCACAGACAACACCGGATCAATGTTGTCGTAAGCCGTCATTTGTCGAGTGAGCGCTGCGAAAAGCATCGTGAATGTGCTCACCTGCAGGTTTTGAGCGATCGCGCGAAGGGCGGCAACCGCTGAGGGCTCCAGTTCGATTGTCGGCGAGGCAGCAATGGACCGCTGCCCCAGACGGCCGCCCTCGGGAAGTGTCAAGGGCATCCGTTTGTCGATAGCAGTACGCCAAAATTCGATGGCCTCCGCGGTGACTGCCTCCGTGGCAACGGGCGTACTGGGCGCGGCCAGCGGCGTCGGATTCACTTGATGGCCGATTCTCAGTTTCCCCAGATAGTTCGAGAAATCGCGGGCGACAATAAACTTGCTGCGCCCGTCAAAGCCGGCGTGATGAGCCTCGAAGACCATCGAGCAGCGGTTGGGAGCATGGGTTAGAAGTTGGAAACGAATTGGTGCCTCGGTGGCTAGGTCCCAGCGCTTGTCCTGTTCGCGCTGCTTGCACCATTCTCGGACCGCCGCCGACTCGGAGCCGTCTTCGCATGGGATAGTGGCGCGCTCGAAAGAACATGCCTCAAGTGCCGGCAGGACGCACTGGCGCAACTGTCCCCGCACAAGCCGCAGCACCGACCGCAGCGGCTCGTGTCGTTCAAGCACGGCGCGCGCAGCGGCCTCGAGGTGATGCTCGTCAAGTACACCGCGAAAGGTCGCCACGAAATATCCGCCGCCACTAATCGAGGGATCAATCGTGGCTTCGGCCCAGAGTGCGTATTGGCCCGCATCGGCGGGCCTATCGTGCAGGATTGTGGTCATTCGTCACCGCCCTGACTGTGTCGGCGACGCCGCCGGCAGTCATCTGCGATGAGCTCAGCGACTCTCTCACGATTAACCTTCCCGCTGGGGGTCCTGGGCAGTTCGGGCAGTTCCGTCACCGAAACAGGGACCGAAACCTCGGGCAGTACCTTGCGTAGTCGCTTAAGAGCGTTGGCCTCGACTGGGCCGGTGCAGCCCTCACGAAGGACTACTGCGGCGCGCAGGCTGGCATGGCCGGACTTAGTCACCACCATGACCGTCGCCGCTGCAGCGAAGTCGGGAGCTGTTAGCAACTGCGCATCGATTTCTAGGAGATCAACGCGGATTCCCCGCACTTTGATCTGGCTGTCCATTCGGGATAGGAAGCGCAAGCCGCTGTCTGTCAGCTCCACCAGGTCACCGGTACGGAAGGCTCGGGTGTTACCGGCTGGTGAGGGAAGGATGCTGACGTAGCGCTCCACTGTCAGCTCGGGACGCCCCAGATATCCATCCGACAATGGATTTCCGGATACGAGAAGCTCTCCGATGTTCGGAGTTTCTGGAACTTCCGGCGCGATGAGTAGTTCGCATCCCGGCAGGGGTTCGCCGATTGGTGGCAGATTGGGCCAGGCATACGGATCGGGCCCCAGGATGTGCGAGGTCACCATGGCGGATTCGCTTTGTCCGTAGTGGTTGACCAGCCGGCAGCCGGGCATACATGCGAACATTGCGCGAATATCTTCCGAGCACACTACTTGCTCACCGGCGGTATTTACCTCGACCAAGCACAGTTGCGCCAGCATGTCCCGCTGGGCCGTCACTGCCAGCATCTGCAACGCAACGAATGGGACGAACAGCCGCTCGATTCGTTGATCGGAGAGCCATCGAAGCAATTGGGCTGGTTCACGGCGTAGCTTCTCCGGCATGATCGCAAGCGTGCCGCCGCCGCACAGCGTGCCCAATATCTCCTGGAACGAGACGTCGAAATTTAGCGGGGCGAACTGTGCGGTGCGTAGTTCGGGGTGGGGTGAGTGGGATGTTTGCCAATCGACCATTGTGTCGATGCAGAGATGGTTCAGCGCTACGCCCTTCGGCCAGCCGGTCGATCCGGATGTGTAGATGATGTAGACCGGAAGTGCGGCATCGCACGCGACGGCGCGCAGGTCGATCGGTTGGGTTACTCCGGGGGGCAGCCCGATGTCGACCAGCGGGGCGTGGTGGTTCACACGTGATCGCGTGGTGGCGATTAGGGCGCGAGGTGCGCAGTCATCCACCATGAACTGAATCCGTTCCACGGGGTACTCGGGGTCCAACGGGACGTACGTCGCTCCATGCAGCAGCACCCCGAGTAATGCAGCGACTGCACCCGCGCCTCGCGGAAGCGATACCGCAACCCGGTCTCCTACGTTCACGCCGGCCAGCGTCAAGTTGGACGACACCGTTTGCGCCCAAGCTGCCAGTTCTCCGTAGGTGTACGAACGATCGGCGTCGACTACAGCCGTACGCCCCGGATCGTGGGTGACACGGCGAACAAATCCAGTTAAGTGACAATCGGGTGTCGCCGGACCTCCCCACAGTGACTTGAATTTTGGGGCGGTCATGCATCTTCTCCCCGCGGCGCTACCCCTGCTAGTTCTTCATCAACGGCCTCCACGAATTCTTCGATGGTGGGGTTGTTAAAAATTAGATGCAATTCCGCTTGCAGCCCATACTCCCGCTGGATAAGGGCAAGGATTTTCGCGGCCGTGAGCGAATCACCGCCCAAATCGAAGAAATTGTCATCGAGCGTGAGATTTTCTTCGCCGAGAGCCCGTTCCCAGAAACTCGTAATAGTGGTAGCCATCCGTTGTTTGCTCATATTTCTCTGCTCCCCATCCGAGTGGTCAGTTGGCTGCACCCTTGAGTGTGTTTGGGTACGGGATTGACCCGGACTGCTGCTGCTCCGGTTAGATGCGGTCATTTCGATTCGAGCCCTTCTGCCACCGCCCGTTGCATTTGGCCGATGCTGGCCCGAGCCCGTGCTGCTGCGATCATCGAATTCATGACATTGCGGCCCGCGGCCACGTCATCGGTCACAGCACGTAGTTCTGCGCTACAAACCCCGCGCTCGAAGGGACGGCGGCGGCCCGGTACGACACCCGAACGCAGTTGCCTTTCAGTGAGCCACTCCTCTTCTTCGGAACTCTCGGCTTCGACGACGCCGACGACGGGGCCGCGGGTGGCGTAGGCCATGTCGTCAATGCGCGATTCCAGCCAGCCACTGCGCAGACAGTCCAACAAGCCACCATGGGCAGCGATGTCATCTAGCCACCCCGTAGCCTCTGCTTCGATTTCATCGGCGATGCGAGCTATTGCCTCGGACCCGCCGAGGGGGTCGACGTATCTGGCTAGATCGGTTTCCTTCAAGATGATCTGCTGAATCCTCAGCGCAATGCGTGCCGATAGCTGCCCAGGCGTTTGTTCGGCCTCGTCGAAGCCGCACACATGCAGAGACTGCACCCCGCCGAGGACGGCCGCTACGGCCTGAATGGTCGTACGCGCGATGTTGTTGAGCGGTTCGGAGGCGGCGAGAGCGGAGCCGAAAGTATTGACCTGAACACGCATGCGGCTCGACTTCGCGTCAGCAGCGCCGAAGAGGTCCACCATGCGGCGGGCATACATCCTGCGTAGGACACGGAACTTGGCCGCCTCGGCAAGAACCTCCATATGGGTCCCAAAGATGAAGCTGAGCCGGGGTGCGACCTCGTCGACGGTAAACCCCCGCTCCAGCATCCCTTGCAAGTACGTCTCCGCATCAGCGATGCCGAGCGCCACTTCCATTGCTCGGCTCGCACCGGCTTCACGGGCGTGTCCACCCGAGATCGATACCGGATTGACCTTGGGCAAGTTGCGTATGCAGTACTCGATAACGTCTAACGAGAAGCGGAAGCTGTCGTCCAAGTCGAACACGAACGCCTTGCGAGCCGCGTGCTCTTTCAGCATTTCGTTCTGCAAAGTGCCACGTAATAGCGCAGGGTTGACGCCTGATTCTTCGGCAACCACGATCCATAGGGCCAAGATCATCGGTGCGGTCGCATTGATGGTGAAAGAGACTGACACCTGATCCAGCGGTATTCCGTCGAACACTGCGGCCAAGTCGTCGACGGTGGACACCGAGACCCCGGCGCGACCGACCTCACCGGCAGCCGTTGGATCGTCCGGGTCGAGTCCGAGCTGGGTGGGCAGGTCGAAAGCCAACGAAAGACCTGTCTCGCCTTGGTCGAGGAGATAATGGAACCGCCTATTGGTGTCTACGCCGTCGCCAAGCCCAGCCAATTGCCTGATCGTCCATGGCCTAGACACATAGCCCTTGGGATGAATACCTGCCTCATAAGGAAACTCGCCTGGTTTACTCATAATCGTCGCCTTCCAGTTCTGCACGCAGCCGGTCGCCGTAGGCGTCCAACGCATCGGGACTCAACATGTCGTTGTGTTCGCACTCCACTGCGATCTCCGTGACTGGACGAGCGATAAAACGTGTCCAGTCTCTTGAATAACCTGGATCGCGTTCGTGATCGCTTCCCTGGAACACCACAGCGCCGCCCCCGAATAGGTCCGGTGTGTGGCCGTGCCAGAGGTCAGAATTGAATCGGAGATTGCGAACGACGTGGCTGATCATCCAAGCTGGCGGAATAGCTGCGCCGAGTGACGAATGAGTTTCCAGCCATTCCGTGGCCTGCTCGTAAGAGGTCAATTCTTTCAGATCGGGCAGGTCGACGTTCTTGGACACGAAATGCCGCAGGACGTCGGTCTCATTGAAATCCGCGTCTGGCGAGCGTGTCGTACCGGGTTCTACTAGAGCTGCGTCCAACAGTATTAGCCGACGTACGTGCGCCCCTCTCCGTTCCAGCACGGTAGCCATCTGGTGGGCGACGACACCACCGAAGGACCATCCCAGCAGGTCGTAGGGCCCATCGGGCTGGACTGACTGGACGAGGTCGGCATACTCGCCGGCCATTTCGCGGACCGTACGCGGACGTTCGCCGTCGACGGTTTGCTGAATAGCGAATATTGGGCGCTGCACGATGCTTCCCAAGGCGCGGTACGCCCAGCTGACGCCCCCACCAGGGTGTATGCAGAAAAGTGGACGCCCTGGCCCTCGGCACAACTTCACGACCTGAGGTATCTCGTCGGAACTGGACCAGTTGAAGAGTTGTTTGCTCAGGCCCGCTACGGTGGGGGCTTCCATGAGTGCACGGACGCTGATTTCACAGTCGAAGGTTTCCTGCACGGCGGCTACGACACGCATCGCAGAGAGCGAGTTGCCGCCCAGGTCGAAGAAGGAGTCGTCCACGCTGACTCGCGGCAGGTCGAGAACCTTCGTGAAAATGCCGGAGATAATTTCTTCAACCGGAGATGACGGCGCTCTGTGAACGCCGCTGGCGAATTGCGGCTCGGGCAACGCCCATTTGTCCAGCTTGCCGTTGACAGTTAACGGCAACTCGTCGATGACCATCACCACGGCCGGAACCATGTACGCAGGCAATCGCGCGGCAACTCGTTCGCGCAGCGCCCCACCATCGATTCCCGCAGACACCTCGGTAGGTACGACGTAGCCAATCAACTGCTTGCCGGTATCGGTATCACGGGCCACCACTGCCGCACGCTCCACTCCGGTCAAGGCAGCGAGTGTTGCTTCCACTTCACCGATTTCGATGCGGTAACCACGAATCTTCACCTGATCGTCAGAGCGACCCACATACTCCAGCTCGCCGTCGTGATTCCAACGAACCAGATCGCCGGTGCGATACATCCGCGAACCCAAAGGGCCGAGCGGACACGCGACGAATCGCGATGCCGTCAAGCCCGGCCGTCGCACATAACCGCGTGCCACACCCCGCCCCGCGACATACAACTCACCAACCACACCGATCGGAACCCGCCGCAAACCGGAATCCAACACAAACAACGCATCACCCGGCACCGGCGTACCGATAGGAGCTCCATGACCAGGCTTCATGGGCGCACTCATAGAGGCGTAAACGGTGCTTTCGGTAGGACCGTAGGAGTTGATCATTTCTCGGCCTGAAGCCCACCGATCGACAAGTTCGGGCGAGCACGCCTCACCCCCCACAAAAATGGTCCTCAATGCGCTCAGCCGCTGCGGTGACAGCCGGCCGAGGGCGGACGGGGTCTGGGTCAGAACCGAAACACTTTCGTTCACAAGTAGGTCATGAAAGTCGGTGGCAGAGTTGGCCGTGTCCTCAGAGGCTATGACTAAGCGGCCACCGTGCAGCAGAGCGCCCCACATCTCCCACACCGACACATCGAACGAGTACGAATGGAACATCGACCACACCTGTCCTGGCGACAATTCGGACGTCCGTGCGGGTCTGGTGAACAGTTGCGTCACGTTCTGGTGGGTGACCGAGACGCCTTTGGGTGTGCCTGTCGTTCCTGAGGTGTAGATGACATAGGCCGTCAGTTCTGGATGGGGGAATGGAAAGGTGACAGTGGGAGGTTCGACGGTGACCCTGCCCCCGAGGGTCACGACTGCCACTTTGCTCTCATCGACCCGGTGCAATTGCGCTACCGTTGTCACTATTGCTGCTGGTTTGGCGTCTTGTAGAACGAATGCCAGGCGCTCGTCAGGGGTGTTGATGTCGATCGGCAAGTAAGCAGAACCCAGCTTCAGCACCGAAAGTATGGCTATCACAGTGTGTTCCGAACGTGGCAGCAACAGTGCAACAACGTCCTCTACTCCCACCCCACGCCCAGCCAACAAATGAGCCAACTGCGTCGATGTGTCGTCCAACTCCTGATACGTCCACGACCGACCCTCGAACACCACCGCTATGACGTCCGGCCGCACCCTCACCTGCTCGGCGAACAACTCCGGAATCGACACGCCAGCAACGGACTCCGTCACAGCCGACCTGTTACCCAGTACGTCCAGCTGCGTCAGCTCATCCTCACCCAGGATGTCGAACGAAGCCAAAGGACGATCCGGGCCCGCCGCCATCGCAATCAATAGTGTCTGGAGCCATACCAGGATTTGCTTGGCCAACCGCTCGTCGAGGACCGCCATGCGGTATTCCAGCCGCACCCTCAGCTGTGGACCGGGCCAGATCTGTAAGGCGATTGGATAGTGAGTGAACTCGCGACTTGAGGCTATGCGTACGCTCAGTCCGTTTGTCTCGAGCTGCCCGCCGGACATCCTCAGTGGGTAGTTCTCGTAGACGAAGAGGGTGTCGAACAGTTGTTGATGTCCCGCGGCGCGCTGGATATCGGCCAGGGCCACGAACTGGTGGTCTAGCCCATCGTGGTAGTCGTCCCGCAGCATGCCGATCAGTTCAGCCGTGGTCGTCGTCGCGGTCAGGGATGCTCTTACCGGGACGGTGTTGATGAACATGCCCACCGCCGACTCGCTGCCGAACAGTTCTGCTGGCCGCCCCGATACGGTAGTGCCGAAGACGACGTCTCCGCTGCCAGTCAATGCGCCCAGCAGACGGCCCCAGGCGGCCTGTAGCACGATGTTCATGGTCGTGTTTTGCGAGCGAGCCAACTGCTCAACAGAACGCGTGACGTCGATAGGGAGGTCGACTCGCAACAGCGATCGCGCATCAGTGAAGCGATCTCCTGGATCTAACAAGGTCGGCGTTTGAAGTCCCGCCAGCAGCTTCTGCCAATGCCGCCGCGCCGCGCTCCAGTCCTGGGCGGATAGCCACTCGACGTAATTTCGGAAGGTGGGCGCGGGTGCCAGAGTCTCCCGTTCGTAGACGGCGAACATCTCTTTGAGCAGAATCTGGATTGACCAACCGTCCACCACGATGTGATGGACGGATAGCACCAGCGTGTGCTTATTCGTCCCAGTCTGATGAAGGAGAATCCGTAGCGGTGCCTCATCTACGAGGTTGCCGCAGGCGGCGAGCTCTGCATCCAGCAGCCTCTGATCGCACTCGTAGCCGTTAACTACCGTCCACGGTATGTCTGGGCGTGTCGGAATGATCTGCACCGGCTCGGGGAAACCCTCGGAGACGAACCGAGCCATTAGGTTGGGGTGGCGTCCGACGACTGTATGAGCGGCCTCGCGCAAGCGCGGCACGTCGAGTACGCCAGCAATCTCGATACCCAGTTGCACGGTGTACAGCTCTACGGGTTCATTACTGCCGGAACGGCGATGGAAAAGCAGCCCGGTTTGAAGCGGAGTCAGCGGGAGAAGGTCTGCTGGTTCCACGATTTGTGCGAGTTGATCGATCTGCCGCTGATTGACCACCGCCGGCAGGACGTCGGAGGGAGTCAGTCCTCCGCCGCCGTTCTGCACGTACGCCGCAATTCCAGCTAGAACGTCATACCAGCGCGCGTACAGCTCGGTGATATAGGAGCGATCCACCTGTGTGCTCGTCCAACTCCAGGACACGTGTAGTTCTGACTGCGAACCTTCGGCTAGCACGGCTGCATTGATGCCGACTGTGTGCGGCAACAGCATCGAGCGGGAACCAAAGCGTCGAGCATCAGGCGATTCAGTCGGTCCGAGGATCCGCCAATCTTCGAGGGGTGCGTCGAGCTGGCTCACGCTGCGCCGGCCGAGGTAGTTGAAGCCGATGGCGGGATCTACGCCAGACAGATTGTTGGTGCCTAGATACTTGAGAAGACCGTAGGTGATTCCGTCGGGGTGGGCACGCAGCTGTTCCTTGGCGTCCTTTATCCAGATACCCATGTCCGAGCCCCCGGTCAGAACAGTGTCACGGTCCATGGGTACGACGTTCAAAGCGACCGGGTGCTTTGCGGTGAACCATCCGACGGTGTTGGTCAAATCGATCCCACTGCCGATTTCATCGCGACGTCCGTGGCTCTCCACGTCGATGCGGAAAGGGACGTCGAAGTGCTGGTGCTGTTCAGCGAGGGCAGAACCGAGTGCGATGAGCAGCAGATCCTGAACGTTGATGTGCAGAGCCGCAGTCACGTCGGTTACCAGCACTTCGGTTAGCTCCGTGTCGATGCTGACCGACAGATGCTCCACATCGCGCCAGATACCAGGAGTCGGGTGCGGGCTGGGCAGCAGGGTGGCAACGGCTTCAATGCGCTGCCAATGCGGAAGCTGGTCAGTGACTTTCCGCTCGGCAGCGTACTGCGCCAACATCGTTGACCACTCACGGAACGAGGTGCCGCTGGCATCCAGGGTAATTTCTCGCCGCTCGGTGAGGCAGCGCCAACCCGTTGCGAGATCCCTTTGGATGATTCCCCAGGAGACCGCGTCGACCGCGAGGTGGTGGACGATGAGCAACAGCTGGCGGGTGCGCTCAGCCCACAGCCCATGCACCATGGCTCCTCGACGCGGGTCAAGACGGCTCAAGGCATTGGCAAACGTGGTATCGGAGAAGTCCACGACGGGGGTTACACAGTCGGCTGCGCTGATCGAGCCTGTTGGTAGGACGATGCAGTTGTCCGCGTCCTCAGTCGGGGCGTTGTCCACCTGCAACCGGAGCATGGCGTGCCGATCGACCAATGCCTGTAGTAACAACACCACGTCGCTGTACTTCGCCTGCTGCGGCCCCTGGAACAACATGGTTTGGTTGAACTCGTCTGTCGGTGCCGTGAGAGATGCCAGCCACCGCATGATCGGCGTTGCCGTGACGGGCCCAGCCTCAGCCGGCCGAAGGAGAGACTGCTCCGGGACCGAGAGCTGGAGAGCGTGGGCAAGTCGTGCCACGGTTCGCTCCACCAGGATGTCGCGGGGCTTGCAGTACAAACCGACTTGCCGGGCCCGGGACACCACCTGAATGGACGAGATGCTGTCGCCGCCTAGATCGAAGAACGAATCGTCGACTCCAACTTTCTCCACATTCAGTACGCGCGCGTAGATGTCAACCAGGCTCTCCTCGAGTGGAGTAGTCGGTGCTCGGTATTGGTTCGATTGTCCTAGTTGAGGTACCGGAAGCCTCTTTTTGTCAAGCTTGCCGTTACTCGTCATGGGCAATGCATCGAGGACCACGACCGCCGCAAGCGACATATATTCGGGCAGCCACGCGTCGGTCAAGCGGCGCAATTGGTTGCCATCCAACTCGCCCGCCCAGTCTGTGTGGGGAACGACGTAGCCGATCAGCCGTTTGTACCCTGGGTGGTCCTCATGGACGACGACCGCAGCCTGTCCTACTCCGGGGGCCGTCCGGAGCACCGATTCGATCTCACCGATTTCGATGCGGTAACCACGAATCTTCACCTGATCGTCAGAGCGACCCACATACTCCAGCTCGCCGTCGTGATTCCAACGAACCAGATCGCCGGTGCGATACATCCGCGAACCCAAAGGGCCGAGCGGACACGCGACGAATCGCGATGCCGTCAAGCCCGGCCGTCGCACATAACCGCGTGCCACACCCCGCCCCGCGACATACAACTCACCAACCACACCGATCGGAACCCGCCGCAAACCGGAATCCAACACAAACAACGCAGTGCCGGAGCCAGCGGCACCGATCGGCACTGCCCCTGTAGGGACTAGCGGTTCGGTCATCGAAACGTAGACGGTGCACTCGGTCGGGCCATAAGCATTGATCACGGCTCGCTCAGGCGTCACCCATCGCTCGATTAGCTGGGCTGGGCACGTCTCTCCCCCGAGTAGAAGTAGCGCGATCGACGGTAGCCCCTCGGGAGACAGCCGTGCCAACGCCGACGGTGTCTGGGTCAGCACCGTTACTTCTTCGTTTACGAGCAGGTTATGGAAATCGGAAGGAGAGTAGGCAACCTCTTCGGGAACCACGACCAGCCGTCCCCCGTGCAGAAGCGCGCCGCACATCTCCCAGACCGCGAAGTCGAATGCGTATGAATGGAACAGCGTCCATACGTGGTGGTGGGGTTCCAGAGTGCCGGTGGTCGGGTCCTCGACATTGGCGAGGCGCGCGATGTGGGTAGCGATGAGGTCATTGACGCCGCGGTGGGTGACCGAGACGCCTTTGGGTGTGCCTGTCGTTCCTGAGGTGTAGATGATGTACGCGAGGAGGTCAGCATTCGGCACCGGCAACGTCGTCGTCGGCTGTTCAGCGACCTTGGGATCCTCGACATCTATCAGTGGGACCCCGGACTTACTGACGCGACCAGCGAGGCTCACCGTGGTCAAAATCGCGGCCGGCGCAGCGTCTTGTAGAACGAATGCCAGGCGCTCGTCAGGGGTGTTGATGTCGATCGGCAAGTAAGCAGAACCCAGCTTCAGCACCGAAAGTATGGCTATCACAGTGTGTTCCGAACGTGGCAGCAACAGTGCAACAACGTCCTCTACTCCCACCCCACGCCCAGCCAACAAATGAGCCAACTGCGTCGATGTGTCGTCCAACTCCTGATACGTCCACGACCGACCCTCGAACACCACCGCTATGACGTCCGGCCGCACCCTCACCTGCTCGGCGAACAACTCCGGAATCGACACGCCAGCAACGGACTCCGTCACAGCCGACCTGTTACCCAGTACGTCCAGCTGCGTCAGCTCATCCTCACCCAGGATGTCGAACGAAGCCAAAGGACGATCCGGGCCCGCCGCCATCGCAATCAATAGCTGCTGCCACCGAGCCGCCATGCGCTTTACGGTCTCGGCGTTGAAGATGTCGGTGCGGTACTCGACGATTCCGCTGATCCCATCGGGCTGACCGTCCGCAGTGAACCGCTCGCGCAGGCTGAATGCCAGGTCCATTCGAGCGGCTCCGATGTCGACTGACGCCGTCTCCACGTCGAGACCCGGCACCGAGATGTCGGGGACCGGGTCGTTCTGCCAGGCGAACAGGATTTGGATCAACGGATGGTGAGCCTGCGTACGGACCGGATTGAGGCGCTCGACAAGCGCATCGAACGGCACATCTTGGTTCGCGAACGCGTCCAGGCTCCGCTCCCGTACCTCCTCCAACAAATCACCGAAGTTCATCTCGGCTGAAACCCGCGTACGCAACACCAGCGTGTTGACGAAAAACCCGACCATGCCGTCAAACTCGGTTCGCCCCCGCCCCGCCGTCGGCACCCCGAACGCCACATCCGCGCTCCCGCTCAAACGCGCCAACAGCACCGAAAGCGCCGCCGACATCACCATGAACGTCGTCGCATTGCGTTCCCGCGCGATCCGCTGCGCCAATTCATGGAAATCCGCGGGCAGGTCGACGACGACTCGACCCCCATTCGTGTCGGTCTCCGCCGGGTACGACCGGTCCGTGGGAAGCTCCAACCTGCTGGGTAGATCTTTCAGGGCGTGTTCCCAGAATTTCAACTGCCCGGCGAGCACGCTTTGCGAATCCGCTTCGTCACCCAGCAGAGCGTGTTGCCAAAGCGTGTAGTCGGCGTACTGGACGGGAAGTGGCGACCAGGAAGGCGACTCGCCCGCAGCGCGGACTCCGTAGGCGCTCCATAGGTCACGCAGGAGCGGAGGAAGTGACCCCCCGTCGACTGCAATGTGGTGCATGACCACGACCAGACGATGGTCAGTGGCAGACACGACAAACAGCGCCGCGCGGAAAGGAAGGTCTTCGGCTAGGTCGAAAGCATGCTGACCCCGAACACGCGCTGCGTCGGATATTTGAAGTTCCGTCCAGGTGGTGGCGTCAATGATGTCCCAGTCGAAGTCAGTCTCAGCTGCAAGGACACGCTGCTCCGGCACACCAGCCACCGCTGGAAACACTGTCCGCAGACTCTCGTGCCGCTCCACAACATCAGCGATCGCCGCGCGCAGCGCACAGACATCCAAAGAACCGGTAATCTGAATCAGTAGCGGTATGTTGTACGTCGCCGACTGCCCTTCCATCTGGTGGATGAACCACAGCCGACGCTGAGCGAACGACAACGGCAATCGCTTGGGACGAGCTACTGGGACCCATGCCACGCCGCCACCCGGCGATCCACCCACCAACCGTGCGAACCCCGATACCGTTGAGGCTTCCCAGAGCGCCTTCACGCCGATCGATGAATCAAACGACTCCTGCACGGCCGCGATCACTCGCATCGCCGATAGCGAATTTCCGCCGAGGTCGAAGAACGAGTCGTCCACCCCTACCCGCGGTAGGTCCAGCACACGCGCAAAGATTTCAGCCAAAATTCCCTCAACCAAGGTCGACGGATTTCGGTAGGATCCGCCTGCGAACTCTGGATTCGGCAATGCCTGCTTGTCTAACTTGCCGTTGACCGTAAGCGGTAGGTCATCGACGATCATCACCACTGTGGGGACCATGTACTCCGGTAGGTGCGCGGCCACATCACCACGCACCACAGCACCATTTACTTTTGGACCGGTCTCCGCAGGTACGACGTAGCCGATCAGCTGCTTGCCCGAACTCGAAGACCTCACCACGACCGCGGCGCGCTCCACCCCCGCGACACGGGAAAGAGCAGCCTCGACCTCACCCGGTTCAACACGAAAACCACGGATCTTCACCTGGTCGTCCGAGCGGCCCACATACTCCAGCTCGCCCTCGCGGTTCCACCGCACTACGTCACCCGTCCGGTACATCCGCGAGCCCGGCGGGCCGAGCGGAGAAGCAACAAACCGCGACGCCGTCAGCCCCATGCGTTTCAAGTAGCCCAGGCCGACACCATGACCTGCCACATACAACTCTCCGACTACTCCTACCGGCACGCGGCGGAGACCGGTATTCAATACGAAGAAGGCAAGGTCAGCAAGCGGACCGCCCACGGGACTGACATGGCTGTCGAGGTCAGAAGAAACGATCCTCCGGAACGATGCGTGGACGGTGGTCTCTGTGGTGCCGTACATGTTGATCAGGTGCGGCCAGGAATCCAGCTGATCTAGCCAAGGTCGCAACTTCGACGGTTCGAGAGCTTCGCCTGCGAAGACAATCGCTTCTAGACCGCTCAGCCGAGACTCGCCCGGCCGGCGCATGTCGACTGCCTGCAGAGCATAAAATGCTGACGGTGTCTGACTCAGAACGGATACGTTCTGGTCTCGCAGTAGTTGATGAAAGTCGTTGGCGGACTGGGCAATTTCTCCAGGTACGACAACCAGTCGGCCACCGTGTAGCAGCGCGCCCCACATCTCCCATACCGACACATCGAACGCGTAGGAGTGGAAGAGTGACCACACCTGGTTTGAGGACGGCACGAACCCCGGAGCCGTCGAGCTGAACAATCGCGTGACGCTCGCCTGGGTAACGGCAACCCCTTTGGGGACACCGGTGGTACCGGAGGTGTAGATGATGTACGCGACTTGGCCGGCCTCTGGCGCAGGCAGAGCCGTAACCGGCTGCACGGCAATCGCGTCGTCGTCGACATCCACAACTTCGATACCAAAACAGTCTACCCGGCAAGTCAGTTCGGCAGTGGTCACGAGGGCAGCTGGAGCGGCATCGCCCAAGATGAACGCCACCCGCTCATCGGGGTGCTTGATGTCAATGGGTACATAGGTTGCGCCCAGTTTCAACACTGCCAGGATCGCGATTACTGTCTTGTTGGAACGCGGGAGCATGAGAGCAACAACTTCTCCTCCGCGTACCCCACGAACGGCTAGTAGATGTGCCAGTTGCGTGGAGGCCTCGTCAACTTCCCTGTAAGTCCATACCTGATCCTCGAAAACCATGGCGTGCGCTTCCGGCGCTCGATTCGCCTGTGCTGCAAACAGTTCGGCTATGGATATACTGGCGGCAGTCTGAGAGTGCGCAGAACGATTGCCCAGGCGGTCAAGATGAGTGTGTTCGTTTCTGTCTAGTACGTCGATCGAGATGACTGGCTGGTCGATCACGGCGATCATCTCGGCGATGATTCGCCCAAGCCTGACGATCATGGTCTCGACCGATGCAGCGTCGTAGACATCAGAGCGGTACTCGACCACTCCGTCGATTCCCTGCGGCTCGCCGAACTCGGAGTACCGCTCCCGGAGACTGAAGGTCAAGTCCATCCGGGCCTGTCGAGAAATGGTGGGTACCGCCTCTGCCAGCACCCCCGGCAAGTCCAACTCCGTGGAGATCTGGTTCTGCCATCCGAGCATGACCTGGACCAGTGGGTGATGCGATTGTGACCGAGCAGGTTTGACGAGATCCACCAGCGCGTCGAACGGGACATCCTGGTGGGCCAATGCGTCCAAAACCGCGTCCCGTACTTTTTGCAAGAGGCGACGGAACGTCGAACTGGCAGACACATCAACGCGGAGCACTACTGTGTTGGCGAAGAAACCGACCATCTCCGCAAGATCAGCGTCACGTCGGCCCGTAGTTGGAACACCGAAAGCGACATCGGAGGTGCCGCTTAGTTCGGACAACAGCACCGCCAGCGCCGTCGAAATCACCATGAAGCCGGTAGAACGATGCTCCCGGGCCAACTGTCGCACCTGCTCTTGCATCGACACGGGCCATTCGATGGGGATTCGATTGCCTCGATAGTCGGCCACGACCGGATAAGGGCGGTCGGTTGGGAGCTCAAGCCGCCCCTCGTATCCGGCTAGCGTGTTCTTCCAGTAAAGGAGGTGCCGGCTCAGCGCACTGTCGGGGTCGGACTCGTCGCCGAGCGACTCACGCTGACGGAGCGTGTAATCCCGATATCGCAATGGCAACGGCACCCAGGCAGGCACCTCTACGCCCACATGGGCCCTGTACGCCAGCCCGACGTCGCGTACGAGGGGCGTGAGGGACTGGCCGTCTGACGCGATGTGATGCATCAGGAGCACCAATACATGCTGATCGGCCGATAGTCTGAAGAGCTGCGCTCGGAACGGAATCTCAAAGCTGAGGTCGAATTTGTATCCCACTGCCTGTGCGACTGCATCGTTCAACGCGTCTGTCGACCACCCTGACGCTTCGACTACGTCCCAGCCGAAGTCTGCGTCGGCCGAGCCAAGAACACGCTGCTCCGGCACACCCTCATGGGAGGGGAAAACAGTCCGCAAACTTTCGTGTCGACTCACGACATCGCCGATTGCCCTGCCCAGCGAATGAACACTGAGCTCACCAGTCAGGCGTAAGACCAGAGGAATATTGTAAGTTGACGACAATCCCTCCAACTGGTGGATAAACCACAGCCTACGCTGCGCAAAAGACAACGGGATCAATGCTCAACCCTTTCAGCGCCCAGCAAAACACTTCCTTGCGAACCACTCGGGTGACCACCCTCAGCGTTAGATTCAGACCCGAAATATTTCATCAGCAAGCTACAACAAGTCGACGAGCTCGGCCGACATAAATTCGCGCATCCCGATGGCCCCCGAAACCAAACCGAAGTACCGAGATGTAAGTTCGGGCGAATTGGCAATGGCATGCAGCATGCGCAACCGGGACTTCGTCGGTTGAAGCTTCGCCAGGGCGAGAGTACTCATGTACGGCTCCTCTAGAACAGCTCCTGTCGACAGTGCAAAGTGCACCATCGCCTCATCTACTGCGACCGAGTTCCCGACATCCACCCCGGAAATAGAATCGGTGAGCAGGTCGGCTTGAATCAGCGCATTGGTGATGCCGCGGGCGCTGATCGAGTCAAGGTGGTGAGCCGCATCCCCCGTCAATGCCCAGCCCGGACCGTGCGATTTACGGAAATAGTTGCGTTGGTCCCCCGTACCCCACCACCGATCCACTCGGTCGAGTGCCATAATTTGTTCGTATAAATCCGGCGCTGTCGATTCGATCGCGGACAAGTACGCCCTCTGCGGGTCCCGCCGAACGACCGAGAATTCGCTCTGCGGCAGGTAAGCTGCCACAATTGTCAGGTCGTCATGTGTTGGAATACGGGCTATCCAGCGGCCGACTCGCTCATGGAATCCGAATCCTGTTCGCAAGCCTTGCCAGAAGGTGTAGTACACGCAGCTTGCTATGGGTGCCGATCGGAGGATCGGTGCCTGAACAAGTTCCGCGACCTTTGATCGCATACCGTCGGCCCCAATAACCAATCGAGCAGACACCGATGTGGTCGAATTTCCACTCCGGAGGCGAACTCCGGCGACGCGTTCGTCGTGCCAAATCAATTCTAGGACCGACGTCCGATCCGAGAACTCCGCGCCCGCTGACACGGCAGCTCGAATGAGTAGATCGTCGAGTATGTACCGCCGTGGTGCGTAAGCGGCATTAACACCGTCCTTCGCCGGGGTAGCAGCGATCAGACTCAGTCCATCCACATCGTGACTAATAGTGCCCAAAGGCGGACAACCGGAGGCCACAACATCATCGAGCATCCCCCACTGTGCGAGTCTCACGACCCCAGGGTGCTGGATATACAACGTGGACATGGTGTCCGCCGGAAAGGAGGCCCTATCGACCAGCAGAACACTTCGCCCCTGTCTGGCTAACAGCAGTGCCACCGAAGCGCCGGCACATCGCGCCCCAACAACAACAACGTCGTAATCCATTACCAACCTTCTGGCTTTCTCTGGCGATGACACCGACTTGGTCACGTTCGCCGGTCGGCTCTTTTGCCGGATTTTGGTCCGGAAGCAATCCCCCGGAATCCCAACTTCATTCCGAAGGTAGAACGATTGACCTGCTCGACGAGTCGGAATGGCGGCGGACAAGGTGCGTGAGAGCAGTAGCACAATTTATAAACTCCGCTTGCATCCGTAAACCGATGAACAGACCAGGCCGAAATGGCTGAGCCGGTGCGAAATTGAAGGTTTACAAATGGCGGGCACGGAATGCTCTTTTGGCGCAAAAGGCTCCCGGGCCGTGGGTTCCGTCGGTGCGTCCGACATGTCCCCATCAGAAGTTGTTGTAGTCACCATGGCTGTACTCCCGCATGAACGAAGCTAGTTCTTTGCCTCGCCCGGCGTGGTTCGCGCTGAAGTGGTCCGCCACCCGTCGCCTGGTCTCGAGGTTCTGCTCCTGGCTGAGCTTGAACATGCCATCCGCCGATTCCACCTCAAAACTGAATGCACCCACAGCCGGACCGATCCTTCGGTAGTGGTCCAGCGAACTGTCCATCTCCCACCCGCTGCCGAATTTCTGCTCGTACGTACTGACTGTCAATTGAACGACCTTGAGCGTCTCCTCGAAATCGGCAACAGGTTGCAGCTTTCCTCGGAGATGTACCGAGACGTAGTTCCAGGTCGGTGCTACAGAATCGCGTTGGTAGACACTTGGGGTGACATACCCATGAGGCCCGGTGAAAATAAGTTGGGCATCCGCACCGTCGACGAGCGAGTCCCAGTGGGGATTGGCCCGGTTCATGTGCCCAAACAGTGTCGATCCTTCTAAGTCCTCGCTCTCTGAAGGGGCGCAGGGAGCACAGATGACTGGCAAATGGGTGGCGTACGGGGCCTTGGGGCCGTTTGAGATCAGAGCCGCAAAAGGGTACTGCGCAACCACGCGGCGCAGCCATGTCCGATCACTTGCCTTGTAGATCCGGGGGACGTACATGGTCATCTCCTGAGAATGGATTGGGCGATTTCACCGGATCTGACTGCAGTGTTGGACAGGAGACCAGCAGAAAGTCCATGGCTGTGTTCGGTACTGGCACCGTGCACATAGATACCGGCGCGCACCGCATCCGACGTCGTCACTCGGTAGTCGCGTCCCACGCTGAGCCGTCCCTGCTCGTCGTGCTTACATTCGCGCATCAGGCCCTGGAGTAGCGGTGCCGGGTCACTTGGCCGGTAGCCGGTGGCGTAGACGATCACGTCTGCTTCGATGGTATGGGTCAGACCGGTGGCCGAGGATGTGACCTCGACCCGTACGCCGTCTGTGTCCTCGTCGACGGATGTGACGCGCGAGGTGTTGATCATCCGTAACCGCTGTTTGCCCAGGACCTTCTCCTGGTAGCTCTTGAGATACAGCGACTGTGAAATATCGAGATCGACCACTGAGTAATTGGTGTTGGCGTGGTATTCGAGGAGCCTCTGCTTCTCGTCGGTCGGAGCGGAGAAGAACCGGTCAACTCCCTCCGGATCGAAAATTCCATTCGCATACGGGCTGTCATCGGCGACGCTGTAGCCGTAGCGGGACAGGACGGTGTGCACATTGGCGCGAGGGAAAGTCCGATGAAGGTAGTCAGCAACTTCGGCGGCACTTTGGCCAGAGCCCACGACGACAAAATTTTGAGGGACGTATGTAACTGCGGCTGCTCTGCCCAGCAGTTGGGAGCTGTGCCAGATCCGCTCAGATCTGTTGACACCATCGGGAAGTCGAGGCGTCAAACCCATTCCGATCACGATGTTCCGCGCCCGCTGAACAACGTCATCTGGGCCGACTACATCGACGTACTCCACCACGCCATTCTCGACTACTGGTCGGATGTCTTTGATCTCGGACCCGTACGAGACGTTTGACTGAAATTGGCTAGCTGCCCACTCCAGGTAGTCATGAAACTCCACCCGCAGTGGGTAGAGAGTTTTGCTGTTGATGAACTCAGCAATTCTCTCTTTCTCTCGGAGGTAGGACACAAACGTATACCGACTCATCGGATTGCGCATGGTGGCAAGGTCTTTGAGAAAAGAGACCTGCATGGTCGCATCCTCCATGAGCATCCCACGGTGCCAGCCGAAACGAGGCTGGAGCTCGTAGAACTTCATGCTGAACTTTGCCGGCACCGGTCCGGGCTGGATGGACTCTTGAAGAGCTATCGCGAGAGCGAGGTTGGAGGGTCCAAAACCGACCCCAACAACGTCCGCGACGGACGAGCCTGACTGTGCTCCCATCGAGCTACGACCTAATTTCGTTGTGGTAGGCATCGGCTGGGATGCCCTCAACCGAATTGGTCGTTCCCGGCCGCATAGTTGGTCCGACATTAGTTGTCTGGCTGCGGTTTTCGGCCTGAGCAATGGCGAGTGACTTGGGGCGCAAATCGGTCCAGTGGGTGTCGACGTACTCCAGACAAGCAGTCCGCTTGGCCTCGCCGAACACTCTTGACCAACCGGCCGGGACGTCGATAAAGACCGGCCAGAGAGAGTGCTGCCCCTCCTCGTTGGTGAGAACGAAATAGCTGCCGTCTTCATCGTCGAACGGATTGCTCATGGTCCTCGCTTACTCGGAGAGTTGCAGTACGCCTGCTGTGCATTTCGGTACCAGTCGAGTCTGCCTAGCAGCGAATACGTTGGTCCCCTTTGTGGCACGAAGGGAGTAGGTAATACCTCAGAAAACTACAACTTTGGATGTAGTTTTAGCGAAGACAAGTCCGGGCAGAAACCTTCGTGCACTGCGACAGCTAGGCTCCGGCTGTGTCAGATGGGTGGTCGTATCGGTGTGAGTCGGTCAAGCACGGCACACAGGTAGGTCGTCCTGGGGGCGCGTCGAGTCCCGCAAGAAATGCATGGTTGTGCTTCGTGGAGGCCAGACCGCAGGTCCAAGGTGTCTATCTGCTTCGATTCGCGGTTGGAATTGCCGGCGTATCAGCGACTGCAGGGCCTGTCGGTGTCGGACAATTAGCGGCCGGCGCGTTGACCTGGTGGGCCGTCGTGATATCGACGTACTTGTTCAATGGTGTGACTGACGTCCTTGAGGATGTGGCAAACGCGTCGCAGCGACCGATTGCGCGGGGGGAACTGGCAGTCCGTACAGCCCGGTGGGTCAGCGTGGCTACGGCGATCACAGCCCTGCTGATGGCTGCAGTTGCGGGGCGCGAGATGTGGTGCTGGACCTTCGCCTTCCTGACGCTTGGGTGGGTGTACTCGGCACCGCCACTGGCTGCCAAGCGTTGGAGTTTGTCTTCTTCTGTAGTGATATTCGGCCTCGGCTGGGCAAGTTATGCTGCCGGAGCGGCCGCCGGCGGCGGAGGATTTGGGCGTACGGAACAAGTCTTCTGCGCATCGATGGCAACATGGATGGCGTTGGTGGGAGCGGTCGTGAAGGACCTATCCGATGCCCACGGGGACGCCATTGGTGGGAGGCGCACTCTGGCAGCGCAACGTGGACTCAGCTCTGCACGGCGGCTGGCCATATTCGGAACGACTGTCGTTGGAGTATGCGCACCGATCGCCTCACTGCTATGGGCACCGCTCGCACTGTTCGGAACATTGCCGTTGACTGCTGGAGCTCTCTGGGTGATGGCGCTATGCGCGCGGGCGAACGACTATGACCTGAAGGCACGGCGCTGCGGGTACCGCGCTTTCATGGCCACCCAGTACGCAGCAAACCTCGCGATGCTCGGCACCCTCCTGGTGCGCGCGGTATGAAATTGCGGGCCGCTAGATGCGGCTGCCGAATAGCCTGTGCAACGCGTCCATACGGGACGACGCCCCAAGTTTCAGATAGGCGTTGGACAGATGCCGCTTGACTGTGAGCTCTGAAATATTCAGAGTGCGAGCGATCTGCCGGTTGGTCATCGCGAACGCCACAGCCTCCAAGACTTCAAGCTCCCGGTTGGTCAAAGATGCGTCTGACGCGGCCTCAAGCACTCGAAGTTGCCTGTCCCTCAAATGGCCTCGGGTCTCCTCGTAGCTGAGCATGCCCGTGTGAAGGCGGCCACCGGCAGCAAGGCGAAAAGCGGCGTTGATGCGTCTCCAGACCCCAGGTCGGTGTGTCAAGGGTGCCTCTTTGGCGGCCAGCTCTATTGCAGGCTCAAGGGATGACCACAGAATCTCCACAGCTCGCACGGACTCCGAAGCCGGTATTGCCTGTAGGGCTCGATGCGAGCCGAGCAACCGGGTGTACTCGTCTGGAATCGCCGACCGAGTAGTCGAAGACGTGGGAAGGCCTAATGCATCTACGCACTCGTTGAGGATTGCCAGTGCTTGGCGGCGGCACTGTGACCACACCCCCGGATTGATCCCGAGGGGACTATTCTCGCGTAGCAAAGTGGTTCTGTACGCCGTCACTACCTCTGGAATCGCGGCCCGTAGCGACGCCGCAGCCATTGCGTAAGGCATATGTTCCCCGAACTCCTGTTCCCTAGCCCAGGATACAAGACCATATGGTCCGTTGCCGTGCAATAGCGAGCCATGGATGCGTTGAGGGTTCGACCTACTGTTTCGTGTAGATGAATGTCAGGCTTCGTGAAGGTCTTGACGTCACCGGGTGGGTAGGCGGAGCAGAGCGGTCACTGCTTCCGGAGCAGAATCTATCGTGTTGGCCAATCGTTGCTGTACTGCTCAGAGACCGTCTCGTGGTCACGATAGAGCTGTTTACGTTTGCGCTTCGAGAGGCGGTCGCCGAAAACGATACCGTTGATGTGATCGGTTTCGTGTTGGAAACAACGCCCGAGCGTGCCGCCTGCGTTGAGTTCGATCTGGTTACCGTACTGGTCCTGTCCTCGACAGATAGAGAACTCTGGCCGTGCGAGGTCGGTGTATGCGCCGGGGAGGGACAAGCATCCTTCACCGAAATCGATGAGGTGTCGATCGTTTCCTTCGGCGAGTTCGACTACCGGATTGCAGACGACACCAGTTCGCCGTGTCCCGGTCTCGTCACTGCAATCGTAGATGAACACCGCAAGGTCGATGCCTACCTGCTGAGCGGCGAGGCCGGCACCGTCCGCAGCAGTATTGGTCGCGAACATATCGGCAAGCAGACTTTGCAGATCAGGACCGAAGTCGGTCACCGGTCGAGCCGATGTGTGCAGGACAGGGTCGCCCCATCGGACGATTGGTCGAGCATTGCCGAGGCGCAGAAGTTCAGAGACAGGCATGACTCGTATGCTCCACCCTGGCTACGTTAGAAGCAACCGATGAGGTTTGTTTTGGGCGCGTATCACGTTTTGTGGCCGTCATCATGGTGCGGAGTGGCTCGACGAGAGCATCCGATCGCGCAGGGCCCATGACAAGTGACCGTCTCTATTCCGATTCTTCGCCGGTGTCGATGGCTCCGTCGATGGGTCCGGTCTGGGGGTCTTCGGCTTGGACGGCGCGAAAGTCGGCGCGCGGCATGATGTCTGGATGAAATTGCCATGGTGCGCGGCGTTCTCGTCGGTGTGGTGGCGGTGAGGCCTTTTCGGTGGGCATGTCTGTTTGTTCCTTTCGCTGATGGTCAGTCCGTGTCGATGTCTTCGAGTTGCACGACGAGCCTTTCCCTGACCCTCTGACCTGGTCGCTCGTAGGGGACGAAGTGCGAGTTGACGACTCGGTAGCGGGTGCCCCGTGGGAGGAGGTGGCTCGTGTCGTCGCCCTTGTCCGATGCTCCGAGGTACAGCCCTCGTGTTGTTTGGATCTCGAATACGGCGTCCGTCGGATGGCTGTGTGCGTCGAGTTCGTGGATCGAGTGGCGGGCGCCGGTGAAGCGGTCGAAAGCTATGACCGAGCCGGGTGAGAGGGTCTCGGGTAGCTCGGATGGATGGATGACGGCGTGGGGCAAGCTCACAACGGTGTAGACCAGGTGTCCACGTCCGGACTCACGCTCGTATCGCTGGATTGCGCGGTCGACTCTCTGGATGTGGCGGCGCTGGTCGTCGTCGAGCCGAACTGCATCACCGTTGACATCGGACAATGCGTCGTTGGTGCGTTTCCAATTTTCTGGATCTCCGATCAGTGTGCTCATCGCACGGTGCTGGGCTCGGGGAACGCTCTGCTCGACAGTCCTTTTGGTGGCTGATCGCGCATTGCGCTGGCGGGCGCTGAGGCTTCGACGGAGTTCGATCGCGGCCGGCAGCGAACGTCTTTTTCGTTCGTTCGTGATCGGCGCGGCGGTGTTGCGGGGGAAGGCGCGTTCGAGGTCGCGGCGCGCGCGTGTCAGACCGGGCAGTCCTTCGATGTCGGTATCGAGGCCGCGGGCATGCTCGCGATTCGCGGCTCGGTCGGCGAAGGATGCGTGCGGGAGCACCACCCCTTGCTTCTTCTCCAGCTCTCCGCTGGATCCTCGATCGGGGTCGAACGCGCCCCCGTCTGGGGTGACGCGGTTACGACTACGGCGCGCGGAGGACATCGGACCTCACCCGGAGGGGGTCTTGCGGTCCCGGATACAGAGTCGGTACTGCGGCCCCGCGGGGGGCGGCGGTACCGACTCGACCTGCAGCGCCGCCGAAGTATTCGACAGCGCTGCAGCAAGTGCACGCTCGGCGGACGCCTCCACCGAGCAGTGCGACAGCTTGGGTCATCGTCCCGGCCGGCCGGGCAGGTCGGTTCCGGTTCCTATCGTCCATGCGACATCGACGACGTCGGACAGGGTCCGGCTCAGGTGGCCACAACTCGTGCATACGCCGGGCAGCTTCTGTGAAATCAGATCGAAGAAGTGCTCGTCGCACGCGAGGTGGGCCATGAGCTGTCCGCCGGCGCAGCAATCTTTCATGGCCACCGCCCACCATGCGCCCCGCGGTCCCGCTCCCCCGTCCCTGGGTTCCAGCGCGCAGACGTCGCAGGCCAGCTCGATATGGGTGATCGCGTCGGTTCGGTCGGTGCTCATCGCACAGCCCCCTCTGGTTGTCGACGGGATGTCATGTCAGCTCGCCATGGCGTCGTGCTCGCCGTGCTCGTTGTGGTGATCACTCCGGTGTTCCTCCGACGCCGGTGCGGCATGGTTCTGCTGCCCACTGTCGTGCCCGTGGGGTTCGCCGCCGGTGGCGGCGGTTTCTGCCGGCGGGGTCTGCGTGGGTTCTTTCTTGCTGGTGGCCGGTTTTGCGACTCCCTTCAGTGATGGCCGGACGTAGCCGCCCTTCTTCAGTTGGGCGGTGGTGAAGCCTGCAGCTTTGGCGGCGTCGTAGGCCACGATGAATTCGGCGGTCGAGTCGACATGTTCGGCCTGCGCTTTGGCGACTGCTTCGGCCTTCTGCCGGCTGTTCTCGGCTGCTTCGACAAGGTTGCGCATTGCGGTGAACTGCGGGCCGAGGATCTCGCGGGTGGTTGCATCGGCCTGGTCGGCGGTCTTGGGCATGAGATTCCTTCTTTCATGTTGTGTGCGAGGGACTTTCATTTCCTCTTGGGGAGGAGATTTGTGTGGCCGATCGTGTGGTCAGTTCGCCGGTTCGGTCTCGCCCGCAGTTGTCACCGCGGTGTTGCCGAGACCGCAGAGTTGCGTGGCCGCGACAGCATCACCGCGGGTGATGGGCAAGGCGTATGTCTGCGCCACACGAAGATATTTCGCCGCAAATGCACATGCGAGGTCGTCGTTGCTCGGATGCCACTGAGAAAGCCCACGTTGGGCTCGATGTTCAACTGCCTGCGCGCTGGCGACGATGATGTTGGTCTGTACGTCGCTGACAAAGCGTTGCTGCTGTTCGGGTGCCCATGCAGCAGCACCCAACGCCCACGCCGCGTCCAGCGGGTAGACGTAATCGCTTGCTGCAGCATCTTTCTCAGATGCTGCATCGAATTCGACGGTGACACCGGTGTATGGATCATTCAACACGCCCTGTGCCACAACGCAATTGTCCGTTCCGGCAGCGAATGTGACGGCCTCGAGCTCCGCTGCCAATGCGATGTTCCTGGTGTCGCATCCGTGATCGCTGCCTGGCGGCCGCACGAGAAGTTCCGCCAAGCGCTGACCGTCGGGCCACCTGGCCGTGCTGTCGATATCGTCGACGACGGGCAGGGCGTCGAGAAGGCTCGCAACGGTGATGACGTCGTGGAAGACCTGGGGTGGTGGTGGCGCAGTGTCGGCCTCGTGGTGATCCGTCGTGATCACCACGGCAGCCGCGGCCGCCACAGCGACCATCACGGCTGCGGCAATGGCTGTCCATGCGGTCTGATGTGTCTTCGCCATGATGGCAATCACCTCTTCGGGAGCTGTCGAGTTCGGGGAGGGAAGAAAAAGCAGGACGCAACTGCGCGCAGGCGGATCAGGATGCGACGAGAGTGAGCGCGGTGCCGAGTGCGAGGTACGGGCCCAGCGCGATATGCGACCGTGCAGGCTCGGATCTGATCGCTCGAAGGACCCGCACGACTATCACTCCGACGAAAGCCGTCAGGATCGAGAACACCAGCGCCGCACCGAGGGATGTCCAGCCGACGTAGCCTAGGACCATCGCGAGCGAGACCACCAGTCGCGCATCGCCGATACCGATTCCGCCGCGCAGAAGCACTGCAAGCGCGAAGAACAATATGCCGGCGGCCAGGCCGGCCAGAAGGGCGCGACCGACCGCGCCCCAGGTGCCGTGAACGACACCGGTGAGCAAGATCATTGCTGCAGTTCCGCTGGCGGCCAGATACGCAAGAGCAGTCGGAATCCGTTGCACGCGTTGGTCGATCCACGCAATCCAGGGCACTACCAGAGCCAAGAACAGCATTGCCGCCGGCGGCGCACTCGTCGGAGTACTGACGAAAGCGGAGATGACGCCCCACACGACACCGGAGACGATGACGGGAATTTTCGTCCCCAGCGCCGCCTCGTCGACGGAGATCTCGACCCGTGCACACACCGCGATGACGGTGGTCCGCAGCGCGGCCGACAGAGCTACCCCGACGATCACTGCTATCGCGACAATCGAGACGCGGCCGACAGTCGCAGCAGTTGATGCCTGAGTGCTGGCCCAGGATGCCGACGACGCCTCGATCAAGGCCCATAGGACGCCTGCCGCCAGAGCGACCACGACACTTCTGACGTAGTCGCTACGCAACATCGGCTTCTCGTTCACCATCGGAGCGAGCGGCGTGCACGGCCATCCGGGCACGGTAGCGGACCTTCTTTTTCACCGCTGAGTCGAGATCGATTCCGAGTACGTCGGCCAGGTGCTCGGTTGACCACCGCCGACGGAGCGAAATTCCTACGATCTCGGCTTGCTCTGCAAGAGTGAGCGGCAGTCTCCATTCGCCGCACAGGCGACGGTAGACGGCCGCCTCGTCCACGCCGCGGATGCCTCGGGGCGAATGTGGACGTGCTCGGGGGTCGTCGATTTCGTCATCGTCCCAAGCAAGAGGCGTCGCCCATCCCTGCTCACGGGCTGCATTCCGGACCTGCTCGTCGGGGCCGGGTGTCATGGAGATCTGGTCGTAGACGTCGTTGATGACGGACCAGAGTTCACTGGGGACAACTTGATCCGATGGCAACGTCGAAAGCTTGGGCACCGACAGCCCGGTCAGTTCGGACAGCGCTTGCACCGAGTAGCCCATCGCGACGAGGGCCCGGATCCGTCGCTGAGCTCCGACACCTAAGGTCATCGCCCGTCCCCGGGTGGGGTGGAAGGTGACGTCGAGAATAGCTTTCGAGATGCTTGCGGTGGTCTCGAAGCATTTGTGGTTGGCGACTGTCTCCACATCACTGAGGCTGAGCTTCGTGAGATCGAGGATCATTTGGTCGGGCATACCGCCGAGCCGCAACGACAGCAGGTGGCGGCGGGCGGGTCCGGAGGGTACCGACGAGGCACTCCCGCGGCGGGATGTTCTGTTAGATCCCGCCGCGGGAGTGGAGCGACGTCGCGCACGCGCAGCGTCACTGCCGTCGCTCGTCGGGCCGAAGGAACCACCCCTCGACGTCGTCGAGCGACTCCATGAACCGGTATTCCGGTCAGGATTCATTGTATTGCTATCGGGCACTGCATCACACAGTGCGGGGGAAAGATTGTTTTGCGTACGCGAAACCACGTCGACGTCAGTCATGGTGCATCCCTTTTCAGTTGATGCGGTTGGTCAGACCGCACATCAGATGTTGGGGACACTACCTCGCGGGAGTGCATCGCGTCCAGACCGTCGGGTCGTTTTTCTTCGGTGATGAGAGTTCCTCGGTCGTACAGTCCGCCTGCCGCGACGCCGGTATAGCTATCTGCCTCGGCTCTTGTGCGGCATGCGACGAAGGCCGCGAGCGGGCAGGTCTCGCACGATTCGAGGAGATGCGCTGCAGCGACGGTTGCTTTCCGGCGCCGTTCGAGACGTGGGATCCGTGACTGCAGCAGCTCTGCGACCGCCGTTTCGCGGGCGGCCCAGTTGCTGTCTCGGACACACTGACCGAGCGGCATCGTGAACGATTCTCTGCTCGCGATCGCGCGTAGTTCTGCGCGGCGACCACTGGTGGCTTTCGTTCTCATCCCCGGTCTCCTCGGTGCAGTCGAGCCTGTCGGGCTGAGTAGGCCGAGCGGCCGGCGCTGATCGCGACGGCACCGAGGGCGACGACGACGGCGAGAGCGATGATCAGTCGTCGACCGTCGAGCCCGGCACCGTCCGATGCTGGGATCTGCACCATCGGGGATGCCTCGCTGGCGATCAGAATGGAGTGCTCGACCAGCCAGGCGATTGCCGTCGACCACCACAGGCCTGCGGATCCGAGAGCCATGGTGGCTGCGAGTGGGGCGATCCAGATCAGCGCCATCTGATCGTCGTCGGAGAGGGCTTTGCTGTTGTTGCCGTGTTGGGACATGTGGTTGTTCCTCTTCTGATCGTGTGTGTCGCAGAGTGATTCAGGTGGCGAGGGCAAGGGGGCGACGAACTTGAACAGTCGCGTCGAGAGGAATGTCGAGCACCCCCTCGTCGTCGCCGTCGCCACGCCAGGTCAGCCCGACCATGTCGTCACCCGACTCGTCTCCGTAGATGTCGGGTTCGTTGTCGACGACGACCCAGATCCCGGCGTCCTCGTCGAGGAGAACTAGGTCGCCGGCAACGAGGTCGACCGGAGCAGTGTCTTCGGATTCGCCGTAGCCCTCCCAGTCGTCGACGTCGGTACCGGCGTCGGGGACCACCTGCAGGTGCGGGCGGTCCTTGTGCATCGGAGAGCCCGGGACGCCGGACACGGCTTTTTCTTTCGGCGTCTGCGCGTCGGGCTTGGGCTGGCGAACGGTGGGGGTGTCGAGATTGAGCATTGCCATCGGCGACGATGCGCGACGAGCTGAATCACTGTCCGCGCGCGTCTTTCGCCTGGCGACGGGATCGAGATTGGGATGGTCCGACGCGCGCGCCCAGGGCGCGCCGGAGACGTGATGGAAACGGATCTCTTCGTCGCCGTCCACGGTGCCGCCGGGATCCGGGTCGAGGATCACCAACCGCTCGTGCCGCACTTCGAGAGGACGCAGGCGGTCCAGCACCGCTGCGTCGTCGGCCCCGGGCTCAGTCTTGCGGGGGTCGGGAGTGAAGTAGGTCTGAATTTCGACCGCTTGGTTGTGGTCGTTGACACTGGTCGCCCGCCCACGACATCCGCGCGGGATACCGACTCCAGTGGTTGCCGATTCCCACATCATCAACGCGCCCTGCGGACTCAGACGGCCCATCGATACGCGCTGGCGAAAGTTGTCTCGCATGTCGCCGCCGAAGTACTCGGCATCGGGTCGCTGCGTTCCCAGCACCATGTGGCACTTCGCTGTGCGGCCTTTTCGTCCGATCGACGCCACTTCCTGGAGGGTCTTCGGCTTGGTGGGATCACCCTTACCTTTGATGCTCGAGTACCAGTTGAGCAGGTTGCCTCGGAAGTCGGCGTACTCGTCGATGAACAGAACGACGGGCTCAAAGTCGGCCTCGGTAGCTTCTCCGTTGACGATCAGCGAGTACCGGGTTTCCATGAGATTCCAGAACCGATAGATGACCGCGACCTGGTGCTCCATGTGGCTGGCGACGATCTGTACATTCGGCCAGTCCTGGAAGCCCAAGAACTCGACCCCTTTTCCGTCGACGACCCATACCGGCCAACCGTGCGCGGTGAGCTGTGTCAGCAGGGTGTGTGCGGTGACGGTCTTTCCGGTTCCGGATGCACCGACGAGCATGAAGTGTGGGTCGATCGCCGGCCGCCACACCATGGGGTTGCCGTCCTCGTCCTCGCCGTACGAAATCGCGACCGAGTCGTAGTCGGAGTGCGCGAGGTCGCCGAGATCGGTCGTGGATTCCGCGTCGCCGAGGCCGGCCGGGTTGTAGAGCTTCTTCGGAAAGGTCGGGCGCACCTCGAAACGCACCCAGTCCGTTTCGAGGTTCCAGCGAGCACGCCACCGACCGGGCAGATTGACGCTCACTACTCGTTGTACTCGGGCCCGATAGCCCTCGGACTCGAGTCGATGTCCGACCTCATGGGTGGCTTCGACAGCTACAAGATCCCCGGTGCTCGGGTCCGTCTCGTGTCTGGTGATCTTTCCGGTCGGCCCTAGCAGCGCGAGAATCGTGCGCGTGGCTTTGACGAGTTCGGGCGAGACATGCGTCTCGGAGACGGACCGTGTGTCCGGGACGAGAACGAGACGGCGTTTGCGTGTGTTGTGCTTCTGGATCCGGTACCGGCCCCAGCTCTGCTGGGAGAGCAATTCGACGACGCGGGGCTCCCACTGTTCGTCGAGAAGGAGCGCGGCCGACTGGTAGCGGACGGTGATTCTGCCCGGACGGCCGGGCCACTGGCCGCTCCACCGAGTCGCCGTCAGGACATCACGGGTCGGCGGTGACGCGGTCAGCCGGCAGAGCTGCTCGATCGCACGATCGGTCTCTTCGGCTCGGATCGTGGCGCGATAGCCGTTGTAGCTGACGGCCGCGCCCGCGCCGACGCCGAGTGCTGCTCCACCCCATGCGATCGCTGTGTCGAGGTTCAGGATCGGGCCCAGTGCTGCCGACACGACTCCACCGGCAACGTAGAGCACACAGTTGCGGATCCACGGATTGTTCTGGGGGTCGAGCGAGGGTGCATCACGTAGCGACCGGTATCCGTCGAGGGGTGCCTGAGTCGGGTTGGGTAGCGCGCACATCATGCATCCCGGGTGATCGTGATCAGGATCCCGTCACCGGAAGTTGGGCGCATCGTTGCGGTCAAGGCCACGCTGCGTCGGCCGACTTCGTTGTTGAGATGGGTCGGGTTGTAGTCGAGGGTGAAACGGCACGCGGCGTGAGGCTGGCAGTGCGCAGCGCGGAGAGCCGCATCGACAAGTCTGATCAATCGTTCGTCTTCGGTGTCGACGAGCAGGTTGCTCGAATTCCACTCGACGACGAGCGACCAGACCTCGTCGGTGGTTGCGAGGGTCACGATCCGGTTGGTGGGATCGTCGAGCCTGAGGGTCTCGATCCGAGCGAAGTTCGGCAGCGCTCCTCGATCGATGACAGGACTCAGGGGGCCGGCCGTAGATCGACTGCTCCTCGAACGTGCCCTCGCTACGTGTAGTCGTGTCGGTGCGCTCATGGGGACTCCCTGTCTCGTCGTGCCTTCTCGAGAACAGGTAGATCCAGGTGCGTCGACTTCTGTGACAGCCGCGGTGAATCTTTTTCCGACAACCTTTCATCTCGCGCTGCAGCGCATGCGTTCATGGCCCCATCAGTGGCGCACCGATCGGTCACCAGTGCTCTATCGGTGAGGGTGCGATTGGGGACGGGCAAGTCGCGTTCCGTGTTGCGACTGACCGTCGCGGGAACAGCTATGTGCGCTCGACACCCCTTGACATGGGGGGTACGCTGCAAACGGCGATGCGAAGCGAGTAAGGCTTGCAGCGACCTTCCCACATCCGGGGCATATAACCACCAATTCGCGGCAGCATCGGCGCCTCATCAACTGCTCATCGGATGCGGTTCGATTCCTCTCTTACGCACCCTCGGGCAACGTCCATCCGCCAACCCCAGCGTCGGCGTGACTGCCACGAGATTCGGTATACGCAAGCCACCCCGACCGGCCTGGGGTGGGGCTCCTCCTCGCGGATCCGCGAGCTAAGGGCCGACGGAAGCCGGTTGTCACGTAGCGCGACAGGGCTATGAACGGCGGCACCGATCACGGGAAATAGTGCGTTCCATGTTGCCTGTACAGGGCGATCGGTTCAGTGGCCGGCGACCCTCTCCGGGTCATGTGCGGCGAGGGTCAGAAATCGAGAGTGTCCACACTCCACCCGGCTGCGGTCGGCACTGCCGATACCCACACGGTCGTGGTGGAGTCGACGGGGACCGTGGCATCCGAGGTGACGGCCGATTGCGTTATCTCCGCGACTCGATAGATGCGCTCGGCGGTATCTGCCGGGCATCCGGAGCAGCCGATCGAGACGGTTGCGGTGATTTCGGCGTCTTCTTTCTTCCACTGTTCCCACTGGGCACCGGGGCCTCGCTCGGTCGTTGCAGGGGTGGAGAGTTTTGCAGCGAGGTTGTCGGTGAACCATCGGCGGGCGCGTAGAAACGCGTCGGTCGAGCTCGTGTCGGTGCTGGGGTACCAGGTGAAGGCGGTCGTCAGTGCTTGACGGATTGCGGTCTCCGCGTCTGTGGCGGCGCTGCTGATCGGAGCGGGTACAGCGGTTGTCTCGGTTGGCTGTGTGTTGATTTCGGGTAGCGACGGCGCGGTTGGCGCGCTCGTTGTCTCCGGTGCCGATTCCGGCTCATCGGTGGCGGGTGAGCTGCAGGACCAGGCGATGGTCACCACGGCTACAACGACGAGGAGGACGGCTATAAGACGTCGGCCGGCAAGGGACATCAGATCCTCCGGGCTTTCATTCCAGCCATGAGTGGAGCTTGTTTGACGACGTCTCCGGTGGTGGGGGCGTGGATCATCTGACCGCCGCCGATGTAGATACCGACGTGCCCAGGGCCGTTCGCCTCGAATGATCCGAAGACGAGATCACCGGGCATCGCTTGATCGATCGGGATCTCCGAACCCACTCCCCATTGGGCCTCGGATGTGCGGGGCAGGGTGATGTGCTTGCCCGCGAAGTAGGCGAAACTGGTCAGTCCTGAGCAGTCGAATCCTCCTCGGGAGGGGCCGTTGATATCTCCGCCGCCCCAGACGTAGGGGGTTCCGAGGTACTGGCGTGCAGCCTCGACGACATTGTCTCCGTCAGCTCCGGTCGGCACGAACCGGCCTGTGGAACCTTCGGATGTGTACTGCGCTTGGCCGGCCAGAATCTTCGCCACATAGGGCTGTGTTTGTGTGGTGTAGTCACCGCCGGATGGCATTCCACCGGCTGCGAGCACCGCGGCGGGGCCCGCGTTGTAGGCGGCAATCGTCAGTGCAGTTGGGTCGCCCTTCACTTTTCTCGCGGCGATGGCTGCGGTGATATCTCCGTTGATGGCGCACATGAAGTGGGCTTGTGAGATCACTGCATCTCCGATGGAGTTCGGGTCGGCTCGCCCGTCTCCGTCGTAATCCTTGCCCCACGTTGCCCAGGTTCCCGGCATGAATTGTGCGGGCCCCAACGCTCCGGTGCTCGATACCGGAGCGGACGGGCCGTAGCGGAAACCGTTCTCGGCGGAGAGTTGGGATGCGATCAGGGGAGCACCCACGCCTGGGCACACGGCTCCTGCTTTGCGGATCCACGGCTCGAACTCCGGCGGCACGGATCCGGTTCGGAGATCTCCGCCGGCCGTGCCGAAGCCACAATCGACAGCGGTACCGGCGCCGGTCGGTGAATCAGCGCCGGACGATTGGGGGCTTCCCGCCTGACCGAGTTTGCTCATCGGGTCGATAGCGGTTCCGCCCTGTAAACGGCCGCCTTCCCAGTACTCGAAGTGCAGATGTGGTCCGGTGGAGCCGCCGGCGTTGCCGATGTCGGCGATGTGGTCGCCGACCTTGACCTGTTGTCCCTCCTTGACGAGGACGCCGTTGGGATACATGTGCCCGTACACGGTGGAGACCGGTTTTCCGTCGACGATCGAGTCGAGGACGATCCACATTCCGAAGCCTTGAGCGGGTCCGGCTTTGACCACAGTGCCGTCGAGGGCTGCGTAGATCGGGGTGCCGATCGGGCCCGCGAAGTCGACGCCTTGGTGCATCGTGCCCCACCGCTGCCCGAAGGGGGACGTCATCGTGGTCGTGCCATCGCGGGTCGGCTTGCCGATGGGACCGGACGGGGTCAACGGCGATGCATCATCACCACCGGTACCGGACGAGACCGTGGGGGCACAACCGCTGGAACCTGACGATGTGACGAGTACGACGACCATCAATGGAATGACGACGAGTACACCGAGAGCGGCGATACCGACCGCCAGGGCGAGTTTCCACCATCGACGTGGCGCTTTCGAGTTCGGCGACACCGCTGTCTCAGGCGGGGCCACCAAGGTCATCGCCGTGCGCCTGACGCAGCTCGATGGAGGATTTCCGTCGGATTCGTGGTGGCACCTGGTTGGACGGTCGGTCGGGCACGACGCGGAGCACTCGACGGCCGCGTGGACCGGTCGGGAAGCAGAAGCGGCGAGCCCTCATCGGTGGAGTACTCACGGAATCGTCCGCCTCCAGGGCCGGTCACCGTGGCGCGGCTGGCCCGAACTTCTCGGTTTCCTGGAGTCGACAGTGCGGGAGCGGTGGCCACCGGCCGCTTGATACCGGGTGCGTTCGTTGTCTTGTCGCCGTGAGAGCGGACCGCCGATCGGTCTCCGACGGGGCTGGAGACCGGAGTGTGGGAGTGACCGGAGCCGACGACCGACTGCGTCGGGGGAAGGTCGATGTTGATCGGTTTGCGAAGGCTGGGGTGGGTTTCGGAAGCATTGGTGGTGTCGGTGGCCGCCTGGGTAGCTTTGGCGTCGCTCCGTCGACCGACGACCTTCTTGACGCCCGCGGTTGCAATCTTCCCGGCCGAGTAGACCACGGCAGCAGTTCCAAGTGTGGCTGCGCTGCTGGCGGCTGCCGTCCCGTCGACGAGAGCTTTACTCGCCTTGGCGGTTCGGGCCGTTGCATGGCTGGCTGTCTTGGCCAGTCCCTTTCCACCTTGATAGGCCTGGCGGGCCACTTGTCCGGCGTAGGCAGCTTGGGCGAGGGGGCTGGTCGGTGTCTTGGTCGATATCGCGGTGGGCGCGGCTCCTGGTCTGCTTCCGAGCTTGCGTGCGAGGGCGTCGGAAGCTTTGCGTAGTCCTTTCACTGCGCGGCGGTAGAGAATGATGCCCGCGATCAGAACGATGTCGGTCAGGATGAATTTCATCATCAGCGGAGAGTCGCCGTCTCCTCTGAACAACTGTCCGATCACGATCATGTATCCGACGAGGAACACCACCGCGAAGATAACGATGACCATCGACATCAGCACCGCGGCGAGGGTTTTCCACAATGCTCCGCGGCCGGATCCGGGCAGAATTCCAACGACGGTCACCACAATTCCCTTGACGGCCGATGCGAGGGCGGTGAGTACCGCGAGGATGAGGGTGAACGCCAGAATTGTGGCGAATCCGAGCAGGATGACACCGGCCAGTAGCATCGCGACCCCGGACCCGACCTGTCCCGGTCCGGGGTGATCGGCGAAGTCCTTCATCTGTTTTGCGCCTTCGCCGCCGCAGCCTTTGATGTTGTCTTTGAGGGTGTCTCGTGTGTTGCCGTCTGCTTTTTCGTGGCCGGCGTCCCAGGCTTGAGTGCAACGTTCTCCGTCGGGCGAGCCGTCGATGACTCGGCCGAAGTTCAGCAGTTGGGTGGGTTGCCTGATGAACGTGTCGGCCATCTGTTCCGAGATCTGGTCGATGAGTTCGTCGGAACTCGACGTCGTGTCTCCCTTGTTGGCCAGGCCTGCCGCAAGCTGCACGCCGGCGTCGCGCGCCTGCATGATCAGGCCGTCTTGTCCTGCGACCCGTTCGACTGGATTGGACAGGATCCCCACTGCCGCAGCGGCGATCGCTGCTGCCATCAGGAGTTCGTACACTCCCGTCGTCCACCGTCCGCGAATGACCCACCACGCTCCGATGCCTGCAGCAGCGGTGAGAAGAAGGCCCGTGAGCTGGAACTGATCGGTGACCGTTTGCATGGCATCGCCGATCGAACGGAACGGCGCAGTCAACAATTCGAGCCACTCGAACCGCAAGGCGTAGGTGACGAACCAAATCGCGAAGCCGGTCACCCCGCGGTACACCTCGTACTCGAGCATGATGAAGGTGGAGAACACGGTGTACATCGGGTGCCCGACCGAGCCTTCGTCGATGGACATGAAGTAGTCCCAGACCAGAATTCCGTGAGAGTCACGGACTTCCATCCAGCTGAATGTGCTGTTGGTGGGCAGGGTTTCACCCGGGTCGGCATGAGCCGGTGACGCCAGGGCGATCGCCAGCAGACCGATCATGTGCCAGACAGCGACACCTGTGACGATCGCGCGGCGGATTCGAGATGCCACTACCCACTTGAAGACAGGGCCGAGGAAGCGAGCGAGAACACTGCACCACGACCGCGGGATCCACGACCACAGCACGAGCTCGAGAACCATCTTGACGCCGCCGCCAATCGAACCTGGCCGGCGCACAACTCGTTTCGACATCACCATGTCGCCAACTCCGCAGCGCGCTCGGTAGTCGATTCTTTCGGAGTCGTACTCGCCGCTTGGTATCTCGCTTCCGATGCCGGAAGTAAGACCTTGATGCGGCCGACGTTGCCGGCGGGATCGCGCATGTAGCCCTCTCCGCGGCGATGCGGTGCGACGTATCCGTCTTTGCCTTCGACGGGCGATGTGTTCTCCATCAGCTCTTTGAGCAGTCCGAGATCGTCTTCCCCGACGCCGAGCCACTTCAACGATTTTTGCGCTAGTCGTCGATCCGTCTGCCGGAACACGAGCCGGGTGGGGATGAGCCCTCGCAGCGTCTCGGAGCCGAAGTCTGCTTCGGGGTCGTGCGATCCGAGCATCACCGCGGCGTCGTGTTTGCGGCCGTCTCGAATGAAGTCGATGATGATCTCGACACCTTCGCTCGAGCGCGTCAGGTGATGGCATTCGTCGAGCAGGAAGACCGCGAGGGTGTTGGGGTCCGCGAAGCAAATGCCGCGGGCGATCTGCGCGATGAGGGTGTACATCATTCGCCCTACCCGCTTCTGGAGCGACATCTGCTTGAACAGATGCTCGTTCTCCACTTCTCGCTCCGAGGGCAATTCCAGTGTGTGAGTGCGGAAGACGATGGCTCCTGCGCGTGGATTGAACGGCTCTAGGTCCGGCCGAAACAGCGCTGCTGCATAGGATTTGGTCGCGTAGACCTTCAACTTTCCGGCAAGCTCGGCAGCTCCGTCGAGGGTGCAGTCCTTCTCGAGGTGCGAAACCAGGCCTGGGGTAGTGAAATTGCCGAAGCGAGCGCGGTATTCCGGCTCGAGCACTTGAGACAGCAGTACCCCCAAACGGTCGTCGGGCTGAAGTTGCAACAGCGGCAACAGAATAGACACCGCAACTTCCCCTCCTCGTGCGGGCGAGAACAGCCGAAGAGGGTCCATCGTGACGTCCGGTGCTGCGGTATCGACGACCACCGCGTCGGTGATCGCTTCGGCCCACAGTGCGTATTCGCCCAGAGGGGTCCGGTCGACCACGATGACTTGGCCGCCGCGGTCGACGACCTGGTTACCGGTTGTTTTCAAGTAGCCGGACTTGCCTGATCCCAAGTTGCCACACACTCCCACCGAACCCGAAACGTCACGTGACGCTTTCTTGGCGATGTCGTGGTGCACGACGCCAGTGCGGGCCGAGGAAATGTTGAGTGCGATCAGCGGGCCGTCTCCGTCGCCGAGATCGTTGCGGGTGACCGGTACGTACGCGGCGAAATGTTCGGATGTGGTGATCTGCGCGAACTCGTTGCAGATCGCCGGCGTCGGCACGCCGGGTGTCATTGCCCAGAACAGCTCCTCCTGGAATCCGATCGGTGACTGCAACCTGTAGGTCGAACCCTCGAACTCCTTCGCCAGCTCGCGCTGATATGCGATGGCCGTCTCTTCGTCCGCGGCGGCGACACAGAAGACGGTGGTGGATTGCACTTCCATCTCCATTGCGTCCGCCTCCAGAAGCGCGTTGTATTCCGCGAGGGCGACGGCAGCGTCGTCGAGGACGCTGCCGGTGCTCAATTCGTCTTCTCGCTGGGTGTATTGATCGTTCATCTGCACCAAGGCGCGGCGGTTCTTCTTCAGAACCTCCGATGCAGCGGAGTTCTTGAACCGAATTGCCCAGTCGACATCGACGCCGCCCAGGTTGTCCGCGAGGGTCAGGTACTCCGAGCCTGGAAACAGCGTGCCGCCCGAAGGAGTGGCGGCGAGCACCAGGAAGCACTGATAGCTGGCCGGCGGTGGCGTTACCTCCCACGGCTGGTCGACTTTGAGCACACGCGACAAGGTCGGCGCCTTGGCCCGCCAGCCCGATTCGGGGCGATCGCTTTGAGCCCCTTCGTCGAGCCGCGCGGCAGTGAAGGATCCTCGAGCAGTGCCTGCCGGATGATCTAGAGCGGTGGGCATGTCGGTATCGAGGCCGAGGCCGCGCTGCAGAGCATGTTGGTGCAGCCACACCATCTGGGAGGGGGTTGCGGGGGTCGCATCGTAGAAGGCAGGGATGGCCGCGGCGATCTGCGCGGCCTGAGCTGCGCGGCGTTCTCTCTCCTCGACGGGAATCGACGAGGGCGGCATCCCCAGCAGATCGGCCACCGAGGACCATGCGGCGGACGTTGCGGCCTTGACGGTGTCACCGAAGCCGTGGTTGGCCAGGGGGATGGACAGCCAGTAGATTCGCTGGCCGGGTCGGATCTCCTCCAGGCGGTCGATCGTGGCGTCGCATTCGTCTGCCCACGCGGGATGGAGATCGAGATCGACACCCCGTTCCATGCGCTCGACGATGGTCATTGGGTCCAGACTGACCGCGACACTGAGCAGGAGAGATTCGCCAGGAAGAGCGCGCAGCAACATCTTGTGCATCGCCCGCGCGGTCTGTCGGTCTTCGATCGGCCGGTACCCGTACGGGATTCCGGTCAGGACGTAGTCCGCCCAGACGACTCCGGAGCGGGTCCAGCGCAAGTTCGAGGTGACGAGCCGGTTCGGTTGTTGCATTACGCCTTCTCTCGGGTCGGGGTGGGGGCCGCTGCAGCCATGGCAAGCAGCTGCTGAACGCTGCTCGCCGGTGCCAGGTTGGCGACGCCGAACGCTTCGGCCAGGGCTGGACTCTGCGAGCGCTGGCGTTCGCCGTCCGATCGCGGCCGGGCTGGCGCTGGTGCGATCTTTCGCTCCGGCCGCGGTTGGGTCAGAGGTCTGAATGCTGGTGCGGCCGGCGCTGCGTTGTCGTCGAGCTCCACCGGTGCCGCGGCGTTCTCTACTCGATCGCTGGATGCTCTGATGACTGCTGGTTCACTGATAGCAGCGTCGTGGCTTGGCGGGGTGTCGAGGATGATCACCGACCCCAGTACCGCGTGAGGGCGTTTGATCCGGATCGGCTCGCCATTGATCCTCGACGGTGACATCGCCCCGGTAGCCGCGCGCCCGACACCCCGGACTACTGAGATCGGATTCCGTGCTCCCTGCGGCAGCCTCCCCAACGCCCACAGGGTGCCGCCGGTGACACCGAGGAAGATGACACCGTTGGTGATGACACTGCCCTGCGCCCACAGCGACTGGGTCAGCCACAGCAGTCCGCCTGCAATACCCGCGCCGACGAACTGGGTCAGGGTGTAGGGGCCACCGGGGATCTTTCGGCCGTCTGGCGCTTTGCCGATCAGCTGCGGAAAATTGCGCGCTTTGGTGAACATCTTGACCACGCTCCGCGAGGAGGCCTGCTGTTCGGTCATGGTCGGTCACACTCCTGCGGGGGTCGTTGAATCGAGGTGTTCGTGAGTTGGCCGAGCAGTGTCAGATGAACGCCGCGATCGGATCGGGCACCACGACGACCTCGCTGCTTTGTGGCGAGGCGGAGCCGGGAAGCTCGTCGCCGACACTGTCTTTGACGGCGGTGATGTTCCACATCACCCAGATCAGTGCCCCGCCGACCACGATCGCCACCAGTGTTTTGGCAATGGCGAAGTGACTTTTGAAAGCAATCGCGGCGATGAACCCGGCGACGCCGACGCCCACGAGAGTGCGGATGAGGCCCTGCACCTCCGCACCTTTGTTGTTGGCCCATTCGATGATTCCTTCGGCGACGACGGTCGACGACGGATCGGCCAGGATCGAGGTAATGGTCATTGTTCGTACCTTTCGGATAGGGGGAGCAGAGCGTCAGTTCGGTTGAACGGGCGCTGCGGGAACGGAGGAGGTAGTGCTGGCACCAGTCGAGGTCGGCACCGCAATGGTTGGGGTTGCTGCGCTGAGTCCGGTCGAGTTCGCGAGCAACGGCATCGGGTCGAGCGCGGATACTTCCCACCGGCCACCCCGGGCGATCGCTGTCAGCGGGTATTGCACGGTCGAGGTCTGCGCTCGGTCCGTGGCTGTGACGGTCGCGGTGGCGAGCACCCGTACCGTCGCACCATCTGCCGGGGATCCGGACGCACCCGCCGAGAAGTCGGTGTCCGAGACGAGGTCGGTGATCTGGACACTGGTGTACGGCGCGGGGGTGACGGCACGGATCGGTGTGCCGGGTGAGGTGTAGCGAGAAATTTCTCCGGCACCGGCAACCATTGCCGAGAGGAACTGGCTGATCGACTGGGTGAGCGAGTGATCGAGGCCGACTCGGAATCGGTAGCCGAGTGTGAGGTCACCGCCGGTTGCCGGGGCCGCCACAGCAGCAGGGACTGCTGCAGCCCGCGCGTCGTCTCCCACGAACACGACAGGGACCGAGAAGTATCGACGTTCCGGCTTCGTCGCCGGGTCTGCCCCGATCGGAACCACCGAGACCGACACAACGATCGCGTAGTTCTGGCCGGCCGCCTGTAGCGGTCCTCCTTGCGATGTCGATCCTGTGGGACCCTGATTTCGCGCCGGCGGGTCGATTGCTTTCACGCTCGCGATTCGAGGTTCGGACGCGGTATAGCTCGCCTGAGCCGGAAGCGACATGCCGTCGGTGCGGACGAAGCGCGCGAGGGCTTTCTCGTCTCCTCGCTTGGATTGCAACCACGTCAACACGAAGTCCTGCGCGAGGTCGGTCGCTGCTGCTTCGCGGGCTGTGTCGATGACCGTCTGAGGGTTTGCCTTGCTCTGGATCGGCGTCGTGGACCCGACGCCGGCCAAGACGAGAACCAGTGCCACCACTCCGGAGCCGATCGCCGCGAACAGACCCCACTTCATCGCCTTGGTCGCGACCGCTTGCTTGCCGGCCCACTGATGAAGCTCGGTGGCCGGCGCAGCTTCTGTCGGCTTGTTCGAGCCCTTCTTACGGAGATGGATCTTCATGAGATCTCCTCGTGCCGAGACGGCTCGACCGTGGCGGGTACGAAGCCCTCGTCGACCAATCGCAGAGCGCCTCGACCCCGGGTCGCCATCATCCGTTCGAGCGCTGCCCGCGCCTGCTCGGCCGGCTCACCGAGCACGACCTCGCGGACGCGGCTGGCGATCTCTGCGCTGAGCGGATTGTCGCCGAGTTGCGCCGCGAGGCCGCGGATCTCTTCGGACACCGAGTGCACGCGAGCGGTGTCCGAGAGCAATGCGGCCGACGGATCGTGGTCGTCCATCCGGGGTCCTCCTGTCGGTAGCCCGCCGTGTACGGGCTTCTGAGAACAGGTAGATCCCTTCGCGGGCGGGTCTGTGACAGAGGCGACCGGAAATTTCTCGAACTTTTTTTCACCGCCCCGCTGCGATTCGTCGGGCTGTTATCACCGTCGCCGTGTAACCGCAGGTCACAGCGGTCTATGTCGAACGCGGGGCGCTGCCGTTTTCTGGTTCCGCCGGACCCGGCGGGTATAACAGCTCCGCCTTTTCGAGTAAGAATCCGCAGCTCAGCGGATATAAGGCGCTGTTTGTGTCAGAGGCGATCGAACTTCAGTTGCCTCTATCAGGAGCGCCCCAGTGACCTCGCCGCAGCCTTCCTCGCATTCCTCCACCCCACTCGGATACAGCACATCGCTGTTTACGACGATCAACGCCGAGTGGACCAATCTCTGTGTCGACGCTCTCGCAGGCCGCGAAGTCCGCACGTGGGCCGATCGACACCCCGCATGGTCGTCCGCTCGCTCCGTGGCCGACATCGCTGAGCTTGCCGCTCAGGACAGTGACGCCACCCTGTCCCTTCTGCTCACCGAGCACAGTGCAGGCAGCGCCCTCGCCGGCACAGTTTTGGTCCGGTTGATGCTCCCCAAGCTGGTCCGAATCCATCGCTACGCGCGGCTGGACGGAACCGATCACAGCCGCGAAGAACGTGCCTCGCGTACCATCGCCGCGTTCTACGAGGTGATCGCTTCGCACCGTCCCGGCGGCACTGGGATTGCCGGGGCACTCTCGCTTCGGACGCTGGGTCTGATCACCAAGACCTGCGAATCTGCGGTGGAAACGCCGGCCGAACCCGACCAGCTCCACCGGGTTGCCGACGGATCCGATGACCGCACGACCAGCAATCCGGGGGAGGTATCGGCACGGGAATTGCATTCGGTTCTTGCATGGGCAGTGCAGTCCAAGACCATCACTGCCGACGAGCACTCACTTCTGATCCGTGCATATCTCGTCACCGAAGGTGCCGATCTCGCATCGCTCGCCGTCGAGGAGAACTGCTCACCGGCAGCCCTTCGACAGCGCTTGAGCCGCGCTGTCGCGCGAGTCCGCGACGGAGTAGCAGCACGCACCGGCAACACTCCCTCGCCGGGAAAGCGGACGTTCTTCTACACCCGATCACACCATGAGTCCGCCTTGGCGAGCTGAAGTCCACCTGCACCAACCCCGCTCTCACCTACAAAGGACGCACATCATGACCGCATCTCGTACACGCAAGAGGATCGTTGTCAGCGCAGTCGGGCTCGCCGTCGCTGCCAGCATCGTCGTCATTCCCTCCGCCATTGCCGATCCGCAAGCCGGTGCTCCGGCATGCCCGGACAACATCTTGGTGGCCATACCCGGCACCACGGAAACCAACGAGCAGGCCGATCCGAATGTGCCGGTCGGAATGCTCCGCAACGTCGTGGACCCACTCGACTCCGAGTTCTCATCCCAGGAACTGCAGACATACACAGTTCCCTACGTCGCGACGATCGTGAACGACAAGGCCCAGACCTACGGAACCAGTAAGAAGGAAGCGATCGATCGCGCATCGCAACACATCTCCGAGAAGGCAGCCGAATGCCCGAGCACCAAGTTCGGGCTGACCGGCTTCTCCCAAGGGGCCGACGCCGCGGGAGATCTAGCCAGCAAGATCGGAAACGGCGAGGGCCCGGTGAGCGCCGATCGCATCTTTGCCGTGGGCCTGATGGCCGACCCCGGCCAGAGCCCGACCGCCGGCGTTCAACTCGGAACCAAGACCACCGGCAACGGCTTCGTCGGTGCGCGACCCAAGGGATTCGGAGCTCTCAACAACGTCACCGCCAGCGTGTGCGATCCCGACGACACGTACTGCAACACCCCCGACGACGCCATCGCCACACAGTTCATCGGGCAACTCGGATCGAAGATCGACGCCACCGATCCCGCGTCTTCGGTCGCCGGAGTCGTCACCACGCTTCTCGGTCTCGACGGCCAACCCCTGACCGACACGCTCGGCAAACTGAACACCGCAGTGACCACAGGCAACATGCTCACCGTGCCGCAGCTCGCACTCGACCTCGCCGGCAACGTCTCAACACTGAGCGCAAAGGTCGCAGAAATGACCATCCCCGGGGCAGACATCGCCCCGATGGCCACCACCGTCTCGCAGCTCACCGATGCAATCCACCGCGGTGACATGTTCGCCGTTCCGGCACTGCTGGCGACCCTCACACCCCAAGTCATCAGCTTCGCGAGCCAATTCAGTTCGATGATCGGGACCGTGGTGTCCAAGCTGCCTATCAACGAGTACATCGCGATCGGCACCACCGCAGCGCGGATCTCCACCAACGCCGCGGCCCAGAACTATGTGGCTCTACCGGCCGATCTCGGCAAACTCGTGGGCCAGGTCAACAACGCGGTCCGCAAGACCCTCCGCGCACTCCCCCTCGACGAGTTCCCCCTTTTGAACCGGCTGGCCGATAATCTCACCCCAGGCCGCGTGCTCGACGAGGTGCTCAACTACGCCACCTCGCTCGCCACCGATTCGCACAACTCCTACGCGAACGAACCGATGGCCGACAACGGTCGAACCGGAGCGGACGAGCTCACCAACCTCTTCCGCACCCGCATCACCAACCCCACGGCACAGATTGCTTCGTAGCCGACCCACCTCCCTACTCGAACACAAGGAACCGTCACGATGCTGACAGAGCTGGACGACCCCGACACCGACATCGCTGTCCGCATCGACGTGCACGACGCTGGGGGTACCAAAACGTGGCACCCCCAGCGCGACGGTCATCTCCTCCTGAACGCCGATCCCGCGGCGTCGACGCACCTCGCACACACCCTCGCCGACACCCTCAGCGGCCACTCTCCGCACGTATGGATGATCACTGGCCCGTCCAGAACCCCCACGTTCTCGACCACCGCGGACACCGACCCGGACCCTGTCGACATCATGGATTCCGTTTGGCGATTCACAACCCAACGCAAAACTCTGATCGACAACGGTCAAGCCACAACCCACGACTTCACCCCCGCATACCTCGTCATCGACTCCCTCGAAGGCGTCGTAGACACCCTCCGCCTCACCTGCAACCGCAGTCTCCAACTCCTGTCCGTCCTCGCTCACCGCGGACACCGCGCCAACGTCTACCTCGCCACGATCACCGATCTCAACGCCCCACGCATCTCCGAAGCGTTGCGGAATTTCGCTGAGCCTCGTCTGCGAGACCGGGACTGTCTGAATAACGGTTGATCCGCTGACCTTGCGTGGCGCGGCCTCACGGAACCGGTGCCTGGTCAATCACGCCACGGAACGAAGGTGGGATTCGAGCGTTCTGATCCGTTCCCGGCCTCGGCCGATGTCGTAGCGGGAAGCTCCGTGCGGCAAAGCAAACTCGATGTTCAGTCGACCGCCATACCCATGGACGATGTAAACAGGAAAGGAAAACCCAGCTGGCGCGGGCCGGCAGTCCTCGAGTTTGAGTCCTGCGGGCGATCGCAATGGTGGAACCGTGCCTCCATTGGTGCAACGAACCTCGTTGGGTTCAGGCAACAGCACTGCCATCTTCGCGGCTGTCAGGGCTTCACTTTGGAGGTGGCCGGCGGCGAGATCGATGTGCAATTCCTCATTTAAACTGCGAGCCAGATCCACGATTTCTACGGACTCGGCCGTAGCCCGATAGACGGGGAAGCCGACAATATTTGTTCCCGCGGTGGAATCCACTGCAGGTGTGACGTGAGGCCTGAGGTCCACAATAAAATGGTAGGCGATGTCGGCGAGCCGAACACTTCTCAGATCTGACTCGGTCCGCATGATAGCGGCAGATACTAGGCCGTTTACCGTAACTCCATGGTGACGTCCGAAGTCGATGAGCCCGGTCGTGACTCGCCTGCTCAAACGACAACGCAGTTGGGTCATCGCACGATGTGGCTCGGTATAGCCAGCCGTCGGCGGCCTGTTTAATGCCGACTCTAATGGTTCGTCATTGCCGACATCGGGTGTGTCGATTCCTCTCTCGGAGAACAGCTTTTCCAGCGACTCGGGATAGCCATGAACAACCGCGTCAGGGGTCTTTCCTTCCACAATGTCGGTGTAGAAAGACCACAGATCGCTGAGCAAATCTACAGAATGGCGACCGTCGGCTATGCAGTGGTGGGTTAGTAAAGTCACACTCGCGCAGGCGGAATCGCCGACGACGTGTAGCCCGGAAAGGGCGCGGCCCGCACTGAGGTTCACCCCGCTCAGCGGCTGACCGGGATCCCCTGTGTGCACGCTGAGGCCGGGCAGCGGACCGGATGGTTTGACGATCATATGGTCTCCATCGATCGTCTCCACGTGCGCAGCCAACACAGGATACGAGCGTCGCAATGTCGCAAATGCCGCCGAGAGCCCCGATATGTTCAAATCGCCGCGAGCCCGCACCGAATACCCGATGAAAACTCCCAAGTCGACGTAGAGCGCCTCACTGGGAGCGAGCCCCCGAATAGAGTAATCCACAGTCACCACAAATTCCTGTCACTTAAATTGCTGTTCGATAGGGGACGTGCAGCTCGATGATCACGAGCCCGGCACCACCAGGAGCGTTTCTGATCATGGGATGGCCTCGGGAGATGGCGCGAACGAGCACCAAAACTAGAACTCACGAAGGTTGTCACGTAGATACACCGACGAATATCCCACCCGCGTTCGCCCAATTCGTTGTAAAGCTGGCACGAGGCCGTCGGTAATCTCAGCGATGAATCGGCGGGTGAGCGAGTTCGACCCGGTATAAATCAAGAATCCGTCACCGCCTACCTCGTCGACGATCTCCCCCATGCGCTCCGCTACGTGATCAGGCGTCCCCACCAGTTCGATAGACGGAGCGAGGTAATCAATGGTCAGCTCGCGCAGAGTTTTACCGCTACCGTGCTGCAGGAAGCTCTCCAGTGATGACTGCTCGCCATTGGTTGTCAAGTCTTGCGGAGGTACTTCGTCGAGCGGAAACTGAGAGAAGTCGATGTCGGTGACGAAAGACAGTTGCAAAAGAATGTTTTCGATGGCCCGGTCGCTGGTCATTCTCCGTTTATTCGCGGCCTGAGCCTCATCCATAGTGGCACCGAGTACTGGCATCGCGATGAAGAGAACCTTGATGTCGTCAGGGTCTCGACCGTGTGCCTGCGCCCGGTTACGGACATCGTCACGAAACTCCCGCATCGTCTCCACGGTGTTGACGTTGGCAACAATCGAGTCGGCGTACTTCGCGGCGAAGTCGCGGCCCTTGGGGGATCCGCCAGCTTGGACGAAAACTGGTTGCCCATTGGGTGGGTGCACCGTGTTGAGCGGACCCGCCGAACGGAAATGCTCCCCAGTGTGGTTCACTGCCCGAACAGTGCCGGGCGCAACATAAGTCCCTGACTCGCGGTCACGGACGATGTTGTCTCGATCCCAGGAATTCCATAGATCTCGGACAAGGTCGACGTACTCATGTGCTACCTCGTAGCGCTTGTCGTGCGGCAGCAGACGATCCATGCCGAAGTTGCGCGCGGCCTGATCTTGACCGGTGGTGACGATGTTCCATCCAAAGCGCCCACCAGCGATGTGGTCGACCGTAGAGACAGTGCGTGCCAGCATGTATGGGGGATAGAAGGCCGTCGACATCGTAGCGATTACGCCTATGCGGTCGGTCGCGGCCGCGATCACCGACGCCAACGGCACTGGGTCGTGTTTCGGCACCCACAGGGCGTGTTTCAGGTACGCATCGAAGGATCGCCCGTATGCATCGGGTACCGACACCGTGTCCTCGAACATCATGTAGTCGAATCCTGCGCGCTCTAGCGACTTCGCCATCTCGACATAGAATCGGCCATCCCATGGCTCTTCAGGCGGCGAGAAGTCGCCGGTGAAATCGTTAGCAAAGAAACCGACAAACCAGCCTAGGTGAAATTTTCGTACAGACATCGACGTGCCTCCAAATTTCGTATACGGACGAACTGGGTGGAACGTGAGCGATATAGAATGCACCGAGGACGGAGCAGATCTACCGGCCAGGCAGAAGTCCCACTAATTAGGGTGAGCGAATGGCCGCGATAGCCCCCTCGATGTCTTTGCAGACGATTACGCGAGACCGGGTTGCGGGGGTGATAAATCCTTCGACGGCAGCGTGCTCGATGTAGGAGAGCAAGGGGCGGTAATACTCGTTGTCGTTCAGCAGTACACAGGGTTTATTGTGAAGCCCCAGGTGTGACCACGTAAGGACCTCGAAGAACTCTTCTGCGGTTCCGACACCGCCGGGGAGGGCAATGAATGCGTCACCGAGTTCGGCCATGAGAGCTTTGCGTTGGTGCATGTCATGGACGACGTGTAGTTCTGTCAGTCCATGATGCGCAGCCTCGGGTATCGCAGTGAAGCTCTCAGGGATCACGCCAACGACGGTTCCGCCGGAGTCCAAGGCCGCGTTCGCGAGGGTGCCCATGAGGCCGACTCGGGCGCCACCATAAACGAGGCGCAGCTTCGATCTAGCAATCGCACGCCCCATCCCCTCTGCGAGCTGTCCATATTTGGTCCCGCGCCCTGGCATAGCTCCGCAGAAGACCGTGACGCTCTTGGGGGTCGGGCGGGCCTGTGCCGAGACCGTAGTCGCGGGCATTGGTCGAAGGTTCATCAGTCGAATGACATTCTGTATCCAGGGGCGAGGATCCTGTATGGGTCGAAGCGACGCTTAGCCCGTGCGATGGCCTGCCATCGCGAACCGAAGTGCGTACACCAATCTCCCGGTGACATGGGGACAGCATTGACTGCGTAGGCCACCCCGCCTACATCCCGAGCCTGTTCATAGAGCAGGCGGTTGCTGGCAATCATTCGGGCTTCGGCCCCTGGGGATGCTGTTCGAAGTACGGCCAACATGAAGAATGTGTCGCAGTGAGGAATCGGAATGAACGGTGCGGTGATCGGTGTTGTTGGAATCGGGTAAACCATGATCAGCCCGGAGTTTCCTAGGTCATCCGTCAATGAGGAGCTGGTAGTTTCGATGAACTGCTCGATCTTGTCTGCCGGGATCAGCAGGCTGGCCCATGGATGTGGATAGAACCACTCACCTGTGTGCCGAAGATCAAGCTCCTGATCCGCCATACGGTTGATAAAGTCACCATAATCTACGTCCGAGTTGTATTCGGCGCACGAATCGTATTGGAGCGATGACAACAGCGCATCGTCGTCTGGCCTTCGTGGTGGGGTGAAGTACTTGGCTAGGTCCAGTCGATAACGTAAGTGGCCGTCGGCATCGACACGAATTCGTCCTTGTACATGGTCGAATAGTCTGTTGGACATGGCGCGGAGTTGGTCGCCAAGGAATACGCCGAGGTTGGAATACTGCAATTTGTACTGTCGAACCGACTCGTGAGCAGCGGTCAGACGGATTGTCGCGTTGACGATTACGCCGAATTGACCGAGGCCGCCGCGCACGGCGTCGAAAAGTTCACTGTTCGATACGGCGGAGCATTCCCGAAAATCTCCCGATCCGGTAACTACAGCAAGAGAGTCCACGTTGTCGGTTTGCAAGCCAAAGCCGTGACTCGATCCCCCGAAGCCGCCGACCGAAAGCGTTCCGCCGACGGTGGTCCCGAGATAGTCGGTGAGTACCGGAGGGGTTTGCTGGCGGCTGAGCGTGGCAGCGACCACGTCGCTCCATCGCACACCCGCATCGATCGTGGCCTGCCCCGATCGAACGTCGTGGACGGTGTTGAACCTTTTCATGTCCAGCACGACTCCGCCATCTGCCTGGCATTGCCCGTAAGTCGAGTGTCCGGATCCGCGCACCGCGAGCGATAGGTTCCGCGCCGCGGTGTAGCGCAGGGCTTCCTGCACGTCGGCCACGGTCCGTGGCACGACAACGACGGACGGTTTCGCATGGATGCAGTTTCCGAAATCAGCCCCGGCGGATGTCAGGTGCACGTCGTCGGTGTGCCAGATCCCGCTCATCTGGCGGTCACACCTGGGGCACCGAAGGTTCTTAAAAATATTTCCTGCTGAAGGACGCCGTGCTCGACATACCGGCCACCCATTGATGCCGCCAGTTCGTCGAGCACCTCCGTGGTGAGGTCTCGGTTGGCCAACTCCTCTGGTGTTACGGAATGCGTGGCGCACCAGTCGAGTACACAGTCCAGACCCGCAACCGAGGCTATGAAGTTGTGCTGATCGCCTAGAACCCACGCTTCCGCCAGTTCGGTGAGTAAATTCCTGCCCGTTGAATCTCCCCGTAACATTTGTCGTGCCCTTGCGCACTGCTGGGCAAAGTAGTGTTGCCTATCAGGAATAGGCATAACATTCACGACAGCTGGGAACGGTAGGTTGGATATCGTTTGCGCGAATCGAAGAATGAGCGATATCGAACCGCCCTCCATTACCACCGCTTCGCCGCGATCAACGTACGAGGTCAGTACTTTTATCAGCCGGTCAAAGGCCTCGTCCGGATCGAAGTTGCCCTGATGTATGGTCCGGTTGTCGAGCCAAACGCGGTTGAGCCCTTCCACTTTCGCGTCGAACGCTCGACCACTGGTGACCAGGAGATCGGAGTAACACTGGATACGGTCGGCAACAACAATCGGAGCCGAGTGACTCAATGCCAACTTGCTCGCTTCGGCGCTCTTTCCAATTCCGGTGGCACCGACGATTGCGTATACGCCGGGTTCCCATCGCACCCGATCAAACCTTGCTTGCGTCTGTGCCATGGTTGATTCCTTCATCCCGATTCCTTTCTCTCGCGGGTCGTGCTCAGCCGAGGAAGGAATTGATCGAATTACTCAGGGAACGGGCGTCAAGTCCGTGAATGTGGTCGTGGTCGTCGGGGGTTCCGTAGTGGCGATCTTCCATCTCACGTCGAACGCCCAGGGAGAGCAGCCGATGGGGATGGCTGACGAGACTGGACGAGACTTGGTGCGCCGAGGTGCCTGCCAGATAGGGCTCGACCAACACGACGTTCGGACGGTTCACGGCTTGCACCGCGGCACACAGGCCCGTGGCGTCGAAGGGGCGAATCGTCGCCGCGTAGAGGATGGTTACGTCGAGCATGGAGGTTGCCGACAGCACCGCATCTAAACAGGGCCCGACTGCGAGGACGACTCCGCGGGTGCCGTACTTGATAGGTGTGAACGATGTCCCTCGGACCGCATGGGGGTAACGGTTGACCTGACTCGACAGCCGTAGGTAGACCCGTCCATCGCCTGGTAGCGATTCGAGGAGAAGATCGGCGGCCTCCTGTGGATGGCCTGGCACGTGAACTGTCCAGTTGGGCATCGAATCGATGACGGTGATATCGCCCGGGGTGAAATGGGAGAAGGCGAACTCCGACAAGTCGTAGGAGGCTCCCCAACTGACCAGGACTGCGCCGACATCTTGCTGGGCGAAGTTCAGCTTTATTTGTTCAAGAGGCCGCTCGACGAGAAAGGCGGCGACTGTGTGTACCACGGGTCGCATGCCACACATGGCGAGCCCGCCGGCTACCCCCATCATCAGCTGTTCCCTGATCCCTACGTTGATCACGCGGTTGGGATCTGCGATCGCGGCCGCTTTGAAGAGGTGGGCTCCGATGTCGGCCAGCACAACTACGGCGCGGGGGTCTGTTTCCAATGCACCAGACATGGTCGTTCCGAATGCGGTCCACATGTCAGTGTGGTTGAAGGACTTTGGTTCTTGCGTGTCTGCGGAATTCATGGCGATTCATCTCTGCTGAATGGACGAACGGGCCGATTGCCGAGTCACGGTGGCGACCACCGCGAGCGGTCTGTCGTTGTGATCTCGATTCAGTGCCGCAGCGATCTCCTCATGGTCAGCACCGTTGATGTTGATTGTGTCCCAACCCTCACCGTCGAACCGTTTATCGATTCCATGCGGCCAACCCATACTTGCCGTGCCGTTGTCCAGGACGATGACCGTCAGTTGGTTCAAGCGCGCGCGTCCTGCAAAAGCCATCGCCTCGTGGTTGCTGCCCTCATCGAACTCTCCATCGCCGATGAGCACGAAGACTCTCGGTGCGTGACGATTTTGTATACGGAGTCCCATCGCGACGCCCACTGCGAGCGGCAAGCCATGGCCGAGCGAGCCACCCGACATTTCTACACCCGAGATTTTGGTTCGATCCGGCGCGAAGCCGAGTGGTGAGTTCTTTGTCGCCCAGGTATCGAGGAGCTCTGGTCGGAGGAACCCTTTGGCCGCAAGTACCGCGTAGTAGGCCATCGGGCCGTGACCTTTGGACAGCAAGAAGCGGTCCCTGTCGTCGTCGTCGGGGCTCTCGGGGGATACGTTGAGGATTTCGTCGTAGAGTACCCACAGCACGTCCATCGTCGATGAGGATGAGAACGAGTGCCTTTCGTCTCCCCGCATACGGGAGATCAGAGCAGGCAGATCGTCATAGCTGAATTCGGTTGGCTCTTGTCGCATCGCATTCTCTTCGAAGCGGATAGCAGTAGCTGGGCAGGAACGTGCAGCCGCGCGTACCAGCGAATGGTTGTCTGGGGAAGGTTTGTCCACGAGCAATGTGACTGTGCCGTCGTTACTCTGCTCGAAGACCTCGGGCGCGACGAGCACGCACTGACCGGAGCCGAAACACCTCCGCTCGTTCACGACGACTTTCATGACCGCTCGCTTCTCACCACGTCAGCTGTAGTTCTTCGAGGCCGAGAACAATGCTGGCGGAGCGGAGCCGAACGTCGTGCGAGGGTGAGAGGGCTAGGTCGGGAAAGCGCCTCAGTACCGCCGGCACGGCCGTGCGCAGGGTCATCCGAGCGAGTGAATGCCCAAGACAGAAATGGACGCCATGCCCGAAGGCGAGGTGACCGGCTACTCCCCTGGTGATATCGAGGTCGTCGGGTCTGTCCGTCAGATTGCTGTCGCGATTAGCGGCCAATAGGGACGGGATGACGAAAGATCCTGCCGGAATGGTCACCCCGGCGATTTGCACCTCGGTTACTGCCATGCGCGGTGGCTGCGAATGGGCGACCGACAACCACCGCAATAATTCCTCAATTCCGGAATTGACGCAGTTCGGGTCCTCGATCATCATGGCGGCTTGTTCCGGGTGATGCAAAAGGGCCAGTACACTGAGGCCGATCATGCTTGCTGTGGTCTCGTGTCCACCGAGCATGATCAGACTGATGATGCTGATAAGTTCGTCGGTGCTGAGGTTGTCGCCAATCTTGCGCGCCAGAATTCCCAACAAGTCGTCACCGGGTTGTTCCTGCGCACGGGTAACCAGGGTGGCCATGTATCGACGGTCTTCTCGCTGGGCAACCGCTCGTTGTTCTGCAGATGCCGACAGATCCAGGAGGCGTGCTGTTCGATCTCGCAATTCGTCGCGATCGGCATAGGGCACTCCCAACAGCTCACACAGTACGAGCAAAGAGACTGGTAGCGCGTAACGGTCCATAAGGTCGGCGGGTTGCCCGGCTTGCTCGAGACCATCCAATGCACTGTCCACTATCTCTGCGATGCGCGGCTGCAGGCGACTGAGCCGGTGCACTGAGAACTCCGCAGCAAGGATATGACGCAAGCGGGTGTGGTCGGGGGGATCGAGTCCGATGAGGTTACCGGCGCGCATGGCGGCTAGTTCATCTTCAATCACATCGCCGCCGCTGGGTATTGCGAACATTGGCGTGTGGGCGTTGCTGAACCGGTTTGAGTCTGCGAAGATTCGCCGGACGTCTTCGTAACGGCAGACGAGAAAAGCCGGGGCCCCGTAGAGTTCTCCTACTGGGATAACACCGTCGCGGTCACGGACCTGGGCGAGCTCTTCGGTCGGGTTCAGGCCGTTGCGTCGCATTTCTAAAGGTAAATCAGCCGTTCCGGCCATACCGGAATCCCTTCGATTGTTTGTAGAAGGACGAAGTGGCGCGCCGATGCCGAGGATCGCTGGCGCGTGGATAACTCGGATATCTCAGGCCACCGCTACAGACGCTCGCACGCGATAACCAAGTAGTCGATGCTGCGTTCGCGGAAGCCCTGGAGGAATGGTTCCTCGACACCTGTGCGCAACGCTGCCTGGTTGCGCAGGTCCCAGTACGGGATGGCTTCGTCGGTGTATCGCTGAACGTGATACGGCACCAGACCATTTGCTGCCAGAGTTTGGAAATAAGTACTGCGGGTGTGCATAGCGCACTGATATTCTTCGTCGATCAACCGTGATGCCTCGGAACGCTCAGCAACTACGTCGTTGCGGCACCAGGTGACTGCGACATAGCGGCCGCCGGGGCGCAGCAACCGGGCGAACTCGGTGAACGCCTCCCCTAGGTCGACACACATCGTGGTTTCGTTGGAGACGATGTAATCGAAGGTGTTGTCCTCGAAGGGGGCCTGAACCATGTTTGCGAAGTGGAATTGCACACGGTCCGAGCTCCCGCGTTCACGGGCCAACTTCTCTGCGAACTCGACATGGTGAGCGCAGTAGTTCACCCCGTCTACCCGGCAGCCGAATCGATCAGCGATTGTGAAGGTCGTTCCGCCTCGCCCCGATCCCGCGTCCATGACACGAGAGCTCGGTGAGACCTCCCCTAATGCATCGACGATAAGGTTGATTTCCAGCGACTCCATCCGGTGAAGTTCGCGCAGGATCAGTGACTCCCGCAGCTCCGCAGGTGCAGCGAGTACAGAGTGATCGTAGTCACCGATTCCGTAGTGGTGGTGGTACAAGCCGTCTTCAGTGCCCAGCAGCAGGTTGATATCGTCGGATTTTTTGGCATCCCAGTAGCGGCGCTGCTGTACGTCATGCTGGCCGAGGACTGCCACGTCGAGGTTCGGCATTTCAGGCTCCTTCAAGTTTGTGGTTTCCGGGTGGATGTCTCAGATGCGTTCGGCCGCAATCACTAGGTAGTTCAGTGAACCGTCGCTGTAGCCGCTGAGGAACGCATCCTCAACGCCGGTGCGGAGTTTGCTGTTGTTGCGTAGCTCCCAGTACGGCATAGCTTCGTGTGTGTACTGAGCCACGCGGTACGGAATCAGGCCGTTTGCCGCGAAGGCCTTGAAGTAAGTGCTTCGGCGGTGCATTCGGCATACGTAATGTTCATCGATCTGCCTTGTCGCGTCCGAGCGTGGGTCGACTGCGTCGTTGCGGCACCAGGTGGTCATTACGTAGCGACCGCCCCGTCGCAGTAGGCGGGAGAACTCGGCCATTGCTTCGTACGCGTCGGCGTACATCGTCGTCTCGTTTGAGACCACGAAATCGAAAGTGTGATCAGGAAATGGTGCCTGCAGCATGTTCCCGAGGTGGAATTGAACGCGGCTATCCCAACCGCGTTTGCGTGCGATCTGCTCGGCGAACGCGACGTGATGTTCGCAAAAATTGACGCCGTCGATTCGGCTCTCCGTCGCTCCAGCGAGACGAAAAGATGTTCCCCCGCGACCTGACCCGGCATCCATGCCGCGAGAGTTGGGCGGCAAAGGACCGAGGGCGTCGAGGATCAGTCCGACTTGATCATTCTCCATTCGATGCAACTCTCGCAAAATCGCGTTCTCTCGCTCCTCACCTACGGAATCCAGAATAGAGCGGTCGAAATCGCCAATCGCGTAGTGATGGTGGTAAAGATCATCATCAGCGCCCAGTAGGAGATTGATGTCATCGGTTGTTTTAGCGTCCCAGTGAGCTTTCAACTCACGTTCATAGCTATCGCGCGCATATTGATCTGCCGAGATCATCACAGTCTCCTTCTTCGGTTCTCCCCATCATTTCTGTATCTCAAGTCGACATGTCGAATGAACCATTGCGACCTGCAAGGTCGGCGACTTGATGATGTCTTCGACGCTACTTATCGAAATTAATTGCGGAAATACCTCCACAGCTCTTCGTCGCGAAGCGACAAAACTTTGGCACCGTGCGACAAGTGGGGTCGAAGTCCCCTACGGGGTCCAGTGCAGGTAGGCACCCATCTGCGCCGGCCGTGAGGAGACCATGGAAGCCGCAACCGGCCAACGATCAAGTCCTCGGAGTCGGGCCCTCCAAAGTCGACAACGACTACAGCCACGTCTACCGCGAGAACCCGCAGATCAATCGTCTTATGCCGTGAAGGCGATGCCCCGATCGGCGCGAGTGCGCGCGGACGTGACGGAGTTGCGTGGTAGCTACCGTGGACGGATAGCCGGACCGTCACTACCTCGAGCAAGGTCAAGAATTTTGTCTTGATGAATCCGTCACCCGGTCGTGTACTTGTTGCCCAGCGAGTTCGATCACGTCGACGCGGCGCGCCGGTACGAGAACCTTCGTTCCGGTCTTGACCACTCGGAATTGATCGGTGGATGTGTTCTCGAATTAGCTGGGTTCCGCGTAAAACCTTCTGAATTCCGAAGGCGAGCAACCCTTCAACTCGCGAAATAGCCGAGAAAGTCTCGACTGGTCACTAAGCCCCCACCGCGCACTGATGTCGCCTATCGGTATCTGTTGTAAGCTTGGGTCGATCAAATCGGCAGCGCACCTTTCAATGCGCTCATATGCTATATAAGCGGACAGAGTTCGCTCCTCTCGCTCGAAAGCGCGATGCAGCTGACGAACCGATACATGTAGTTTGCGCGCGAGTAGGTCGGGATTGAGCGTGGGATCAGAAAGATTCTTCTCGATCATCAAGCGCGCCGTCGCTACGAGGCCGGATTGCTGGTCAGGCGGTGCGTGGCCATGGGGCGGGTGCATTCCTTCCCACGCCAGTAATCGAACGGCTGAGATGACATTATGAGCCGTGAACGTGTTCAGCATTCCAATTTCTCTCGAAGTAGAATGTAAAGTATCTGAGAGTATTTTCCCCGTACCTTCAGCGTTTGGCACAACGCGAAGACCTCGACCCGAGGCGGCGTCGAAGTCTTCTCTTGAGCCCACCCTCTGCCGTAACGTGACTACCGCTAAACAGCTGGCACGGGTTACAGTCATTGTATAACTGTAATCGCTATAGTATAGGCCAATGCCTCCACTCTTCAGCGATATTTGGACGCCGTTCTGCGACAGAATTACTTCGCCCGATAAGACGTATTGAATCCTCACGGAGAATCGTGGATCGGCTTCGAGATCAACCTGTCGACGAGTAATTTCTCCTGGTCCGCACCGAATCGACGCTAAGCTGTCCCCATCGACTATTCGCGCAGTGAGTCGTGTCATACACTGTCGTTCAGGCGCGTGACACGCGGTTCCGTACACGGTGTACAGCTCGTGACTACGCTCTTCGCTAGATGCGTGGTCGGAAGTTTTGATCAGAGTTGTGGCATTGCGGTCGTTATGGGCATTGTCTCGGAACCTTTTTGAAGGTTCTCTATCGGTTGCAGCCATTTTCGCCCCCCGGCGCGAATCGTGTTCGGTCTTTAATTTGCTCATGTCCAGAGTCCGGCAGAACCGGCAACATCAACGGCCACAGGCGACGTGCTGTAACGGCTTCGACAGGTCGAGGCGTCGAGGCCGGATGCCCACTCCACGTTACTGCGGCCTGTTGGTGAAGTGATTGGAGTGATCTCTATGTGGTGTAGTCCGCGTTTATTCGAATGTATTCATCGGTGAGGTCGCAACCGAACACTCTCCAGGTGTCGGTGCCGATTCCGAGGTCTACGTTGATCTCGACGGTGGCAGTTGCAAGGTGTTCACGAACCACCTCGACGGTGTCGTGCTGGTCGAGTGACGAGCTCGGATACACATCGATGTCCGCGAATGCGACTCGGATTCTGTCGGGTTCTATGTCCACCTCGTTGCTACATTTTCCGATAGCCATGAGAACTCGACCCCAGTTGGGGTCTTCACCGTGGATCATCGTCTTGACCAAGGGAGAGTTGATGATCGACTTCCCGACCACGCGCGCTTGGCGCTCGCTCGATGCACCCGAGACCGTAGTGACGATCAGCTTGGTCGCACCTTCGCCGTCGCTGGCAATCATTTTCACCAGATCCGTGCACACTTCCTCGAGAGCCTGCTCGAACTCGGTATCGGGTACCGGGCCGGCGGCACCATTGGCGAAGACCGCCGCTGTGTCGCTGGTGGAGGTGTCGGTGTCGATCGAGACCGAGTTGTAGGTGCGGTCGACAACGTCACGAAAGATTCGGTTGAGCGTGTCCTGGGGGACGTCGGCGTCGGTGAAGACAAACGACAGCATGGTCGCCATGTCCGGTTCTATCATCCCGACGCCCTTCGCGATTCCAACGATGGTGCTGGTGCCGACGGCTCGTTCGGAGACCTTGGCGCGGGTGTCGGTGGTCATGATCGCTCGGGCCACCGCGTGCGCGTCGAGTGGTGTTCCCTGGCCGAGCCCGTCGAGTCCGGCGCGGATGGTGTCCATCGGATATTGCACTCCGATGACTCCGGTGGAGGCCATTATCAGGGCATCGGGTTCGATTCCTACGGTTCGTGCGACGGATGCGCGTATCTCGCTGGCGTTGCGGAGCCCTTCCGCGCCGGTCGCGACGTTGGCGTTCTTCGCCAACACGAGGACCCCGCGCGGACTGGTCTGCTCGATCGAGGTCTTGCTCAAGGTGACGCAGGGGCCCGCGAACAGTGACTTCGTGAAAACGACCGACGAGGTGCACGGCCTGTCGGAGATGACCATGGAGAAGTCGTCTTTACCTTCGTCTGCCAGTCCTAAATGGGTTGTCCAGCAGTGAAACCCTTGTGGGGACGCGGCGCTCATGTCTGCCCTTTCTGATCCGTGTGATGTCGAACTCAGGACGCTCTGCACCATGCCAGCAATGCGCGCCGGTCGGGCTTGCCGACAGACGTTTTCGGCCAGTCGGACATCAGAGTGATCTTTCCGATGAGACCGCAGCTGTTCATCACTTCGGTGACGCGAAGGTGGATTCGTCCGAGGTCTGCCCCGGTGGGTGCCAGGCGGCACAGTACTGTCGTCGGTGTGTCTGCTCCTGTGGCCGTTGGGGCGAAGACGACGACCTCGTCGACCTCGTCGAGTGCGGTGATCTCGTCGACCAGGACGCCTGCCGAACAGAGTTGACCGTGGTTGTTTGTCCATACGTCATCGATGCGGCCCAGGACGTTGATGGCACCGTTGTCGTGGACCATCACCGCGTCCCCGCTTCGATACCAGCCGTCCGTGAATGCGCTCTGTGTACGGTCCGGGTGTCCCCAGTAGCCTTCGGCTCGGTGCGCTCGGCGGAATTCGGGCTCGCCCACTCGATAGGTATCTGCGTCGATTCCGTGGATGGGGCGCACTCGCATCTCCACCCCGGGTAGGGGCCGCAGTTCGGCCGCGCTCTGCAACTGTGGCCGCAGATCTGCGCACATGATGCCGCACTCGGTGGCCCCGTAGAGCCTGCGTAGGTGGACCCCGCACCGCTGGTGGATCAGTCGCGCAGTGGTCGGCGTCAGGAGAGCCCCGCCCGTCAGTGCGGTGGTCAGGTGTTCACCCATTCGCTCCGATGCCGCCGGTGACGCTGCGATCGCGTCGTAGTGCGAGGGAAGGGCGCTCATATAGGTACCGTTCCAGTCGCAAATCGCTCTCGCGTGGGCAGAGGCCGGGAGACCGGCGTCGAGGTGCACCGTGGGTGCTCCCGAGAGCAAGCCCGCGAGAACGTGAACGTCCATCCCGTGCGCGAAATCGAGGGGGTGGATGTTGATGATCACATCGTCGGCTGTCAGACCGAGCTGCTGGCACCAGTCGGTGCGGTCGGCGAACAGCGATTCCTCGGTCCAGTACACCCATTTCGGCTCACCACTCGATCCGGATGTTTCGAGGATTCTTCCTCGCACGGTGTCGTGCTCGGTCACGTCGCATTGACGCGTTGGGTTGCAGTATCGGAGCTTTCGGGTTGCTGCATCGAACACGGAGGCCAGTTCGGGCAGGTCGGGGTCGATGTCGTGGTCGGTAATGGCGTGCCAGCGGCGGCCCAGTGCGCTCAGTCGGTCCCATGCTGGATGCCGCGTCCGGCTCGCCAGGTGCACGCCGCCGGCGGCCATCGTTCCCAGTAGTGCTGCAACGAAGTCTGCGGCCCCGGGGTGATGATCGACGACGACCACGTCGCCTTCGTCGATCACCGGTGCCAGTGCATCACGCCATGCCATCGCCGCGGCCGACAGCTCCCCGAACGTCGTATGGCGTCGTCCCTGGTGAAGTGCGTCCTGATCCTGTTGGGGCATGCTGTTCAGTGCGGCGAGGAACCCTCGCGCGTCAGACATTGATCTGTCCTCGGAACAAGTGTCTGACGCTGCCCGGTTCGATCGTTGTCCGCCCGTGCAGAACCTGTTCGTTGTCGAGGACGAGAAGATCACCCGGGGCCCAGTCGTGCGAGTAGAAGCTGGTACTGCCCCGCAGGTAGGAGTCGAGCCGTGCGAAGACGGCCCGGCTGTCTTCTTCGGTCGAGCCCGCCAGACGGACCGACCATCCTGCGGGGGTGGTCCGTTCCTCGGTGAACGGGAGTGCCACGTTCAACCGCGTTGTCCCCGTTGCTGATCGCACTGCAGGTGGAATCGACAGCCAGCGGTGCGCGACGTCGGGAAAGTGGGATTGGTCGGTGACGTAGTACTCCCAATCCACGTCGGTCACCGTGCTCAGGTCCGGTGGGAGTGTTGCATCGAGTAGATCCGATTGCAGACAGAGTTCTGTGCGTCCGGATCCTGTGGGCTGATCGACTGCATTGCAATACAGCGCAATGTATTTGGGACAGGTCCCGACAAGTGTGCCGTCGGTGTGCAGAGGCAGGGCACTGCGCCCGGTGACGACGCGGTCCGGTAGCGGGCTTGCGTCGAGATCGAGCAGACCTGCGCTTCCGGTGCCGAACCGATGTGTGGCGAGAGTCCCGAGCCCCTGCACGAAGACCTCGAAGTCGCTTCTGCCGAAGTCGACGTCGCCGACCAGAGCGAATCCATCCCGGGTGGCCACTGCCGCGAGATCTCCGGGATCGGTGGCCGTCACCGCTGCTCACCGCCGACCGCAACATCGTGGTTTCCCAGAGGGACCTCATCGAGGGTCTGTGCCCGGATTTGGGCACAGACGGCAGCCAGTTGTTCTCCGAGCGCGCCGTCCAACCCTGCTGACAAACCCGCCCCTTGGTGGATTGCGACTTTTCTCCCGAACGCAGTCTCACGGGGCAGTTGGTAGGCCGCGAGCTCGCGGAGGTAGTACTTTTCGATGCCGTCGACGGTCTTCAGCTGAGCGGGGACACTCTGTTGAAGGTGCAGTAGAGCAGGACTCCAGTACGGGTGGTACATGCGCGGCCCTGGGGTGAATTGGCCGGTCACCATCATTCCTGATGCGCTGGCGTCGTCGATACGTTCGTTCAGATCGCCGGCGACTGCGCCCATACCGAAATCGCTTCCGGCGTTGAGCAGATCGCTGCCGAGTCCGGTCACGAGGTCGGCACCACATGCTCGCGCCAACTCGAAGGCCACTGTCACCAGCAGATGCACGGTGATGACTTCTGCATCATCGGATTGAGTGTGCTGCATGCACGGGTAGATCGCCGCTGTCGATTCCTGTGCGGTGACGTCGATGACGTCGAGCGGCAGACCGACGTGGCGCGCTGTTCGAGAGGCACCGTCGATTTCGTCACCCCAGGGTGTGCGGAGGGTCAGTGCACGGACGTCGGCACCGGCCCTCCACAAGTAGGAGGCGAGGAGTCCGGAGTCGACACCACCGGAGAGCAGTAAGCGAATGGGACGACCCGACGATGCGATTTCCGTTGCTGCAGTGCGTAATCCATGGTCGAGCCACCCCATGGCCTGTTCGAGCGAACACCCTGGGACACCGCCCGACGGCGACGATCGGGGGACAGCGCGGTGCACCGACAACTCTCCGTCGGCGGAGCAGACCAGAGTCGTCCCGGGGCGAAGTGCCGTGGTGGTTCCTGCGCGGTGACCGACACTCGCGGCGGTCGCCGCGAATTGCGCTCCCACCGCCCATGTCCGTGCATCATCGGTGCGGGAGAGAAAGACTCGGCATTCGCCGTGCAGCGGCGTCGTGATCATGACTGTTCCGTCGTTGCGGTTCAGAACGGGGCCGGTATGTCCGCCAACACGGCGGATGCGGCCGCTGTGCGAAAAGACGACCCACCCATGATCGGTTGGGGTCATGGGTTGTCTCCGACAATTGTGCGCATCTTCTGTTGGGCCGCATCGCCTGCAGCGAACCCCGCTCGGTGGCCGGCTATTGCTGCAATACGGGCTCGTTCCATGTCGAGCAGCAGATCGTGGTTGACGAACGCCTTGGTGCGGGCAAACGGCACCGATTGGTACTCGGCCAGTGCCTGTGCTCGGGTGCATCCTGCAGCGAGCGGGTCACTATGGGCTGCAACGAGTTCATCGAGGAGGCCGTCGGAGAGTGCGGTGGTACCGAGCCATCGATCGCACCCGATGATCATTCGATTCGCCACGGCAGGCCCTACTCGGCGTTGCAGGAGCGGAGCTCCGAGTATGCAGGAGATACCCAACTTGAGCTCGGGCATACGGAGGTCCGACGTCGACGTTCCGATGCGCCAGTCGGCGCACAGTGCCAACTGAAGACCGATGCCGATGCAGTATTTGTCGATGACTGCCACGGTCGGTTTCGAGATCGACAGAACTGCTCGATACATGTCCACGCAGGCGTCGATCCATCGGTTGACCTCGGAGCCTCCCGTGAAGTCCTTGACTTCGTTGAAGTCACCGCCGACACCGAAGGATCGACCGTCTCCCCCGTACAGAACCAGCCCCTCGACATCCGGGGTGTCCCCTAGCTGCCAGACCAACTCGGTGATGCCGCGCATCTTGTCTGTGGAGAACGTGTTGTGTCCTTCACCGTCGAATTCGATGATCGCCAAGGGGCCGTTGCGAACTGCAGTACCGCCATGGGCTTCGGGCGACCTGGGCCGATCGTGGGGCTCGTGGGTGGCGGAGGGTGAGTGCAGTGTTCTCACGCTTCGACCAGCTCCCCACGCTTTCGGCGGTCTGCGTCGAGGGCGCGGCGTGTGTAGAGACGTTGTCCCCATTGTTCGCTGTGATCGGCGCTGATAGCGGTGCCGTTGCATATTGTGGTGACGATTCGATGGAATTGAGCCAGTGCGGCGGCGGCGGTGCGTTCGCTCAAGCTCGTCTCGGATTCGCCTGGGACGATGTCGAATCGGTCGACTGCGATGATCGGACCGCCATCTACCTTCGGGGTGATGATGTGGCAGGTGGCCCCGAATTGCGTCTGGTTGTCGTCGATCGCGTAGCGATATCCGCCGATCCCTCGGTAGTTCGGGGTCGCCGGGTGGAAGTTCACGGCCAGTTCCCGCACTCGATCGAGTGTGGCCTCGGACAGGATGAAGTCCGATTTGAAGGACAGAAGCAGGTCGCACCCGTGCCACTGATCGAACGATCGAGTTACTGGATCGCCGTAGTCCCAGGCAAACCAGTCGACGTCGGCGAATCTGCGGCGGAGAAAGTCGTGGGCGAGTTCGCCCCACCGTGATCCGTCGGAGATGAGCAGAACAGAGCGGGTGTCTTTCATCGAGTGACAACTCCTTCGGTGAGTGGGAGAGCCCAGCAGTACGCGAATCCGGCACCTGCTTCGTGTAGAAAGGTGTCTGCCTCTTCGTAATCGGCCAGAGCCGAGCTGTATCGGCCGTATTTCGGGGACGTCCGGCCGATGCATCGAGCGGAGCCCTTGTACAGCTCGACGGTCACTGTGCCCGTCACGCGGTGAGCCAGACGGGCGCAGTAAGCATCGAGTGCTGCACGCAGATCGGTGAACCAGTAGCCGTAGTAGACCAACTCTGCGTACTGGTCGGCGATGGACCGCTTGTGGTGGAGCGTCTCTCGGTCCAGTACGAGTGCTTCGAGATCGGTTCGTGCAGCGAGAAGAACTGTTGCAGCGGGTGCTTCGTAGATTCCGCGGCTCTTGAATCCGACGATGCGGCTCTCGAGAATTTCGGTACGCCCGATACCGTTCGCGGCCGCTGTGTCCCCGAGTTCGCTGACCAGGTCGATCAGGTCGAGCTTGCGGCCGTCGAGAGCGACGGGGATGCCTGCTTCGAACTCGATCGTGATCGTTGTTGGACGATCCGGTGCCTGCACCGGCGCGGTCGTGATCTGCCATGCATCGGGCGGTGGAGCGTGGTCGATGAGGTCGAGATCCCCGCACTCGATGCTGGTGCCCCAGATATTGGTGTCGATGCTGTACGGCGTCGTCTTGCTGACACCCACATCGATACCGTGACGATCGGCGTAGGCAATTTCGCTACCGCGGGAGGTCATTTCCCAATCGATGACAGGTGCGAGGATGTCGAGCTCGGGAGCCAACGCCCGCACGGAGGTGTAGAACCGGACCTGATCGTTTCCCTTGCCCGTGGCACCGTGAGCGACTGCGGATGCACCGCGTTCGCGAGCGATGCTGACCAGCCGCTCGGCGATCAACGGTCGAGACAACGGTGCAGCCAGAAGATATTTTCCCTCGTATGCAGCGCCGGCGGCGAGAGCCGGGATTGCATAGTCGTGGAGGAACAGGTCTCGGACGTCTTCGACGATAACTTCCGACGCGCCGGCCGCGGTTGCGCGCTTCGAGACGGCCTCGAGGTCCTCGATTTGGCCGAGGTTCGCGCAGTACGCGATGACCTCGGTCTGATAGCGCTCTTTGAGCCAGTGCACGGCAACGGATGTGTCCAATCCGCCGGAATATGCCAGGACGATGCTCATACCCCGACCTCCATCGCGAGTTCGGGCACGCTCACGCCGCCGACGACGGATCGCGCTGCTCGTAGGCATTCCGCCTTCGCCTCCCAGAGGCGGGTTCTGGCTTGCCGGATTTCGGCGAGTCTGTCGGTCACGTCGGCCAGGCCTTGCTCCTGCTGTTCGGAGACCCGCGTCGGTCCGGTGGATCCGGCAGAGATGTAGCTGCGCAGTGTGTGGAGCGGATCGCATATCTGCTTCATGTCGACCTCACTGATGTCGATGTCGTGTTCCTCGCGGAGGAAAGTGGTGGTGAACGCGACGTTGCGCAGGGTGTGACCGGCTGCGAGGGCGGCGTTGACGAGGTCACCGGTGATGCGGTGGGCTGTGCGGAAAGGAACGTCGAACCGAGAGACCAAGATGTTGGCGATCTCTGTCGCGGTCGAGAAGTTGTCCCAGCACAGGGCTCTGCCGCGAGCACCGTCGAACGCGGTGTGCAGGTTCTGGCGTCGGCACAGGCGAATGGTGTCGAGGTACGTATCGAGGGCGCCCCAGTAAACCGGTTTGTCCTCCTGCAGGTCGCAGCTGTACCCGAGACCGACCGACTTCTCCATCACCAGCAGTTGCACCAGCGCACCCACCGCGCGACCGGACTTCCCTCGCGCCAGTTCTGCAACCACCGGATTCTTCTTCTGCGGCATGATCGAGCTACCGGTCGCGAACGAATCGTGCACTTCGGCGAGAGCGTATTCGTTCGAGCTCCAGGTGACGATCTCTTCCTGCATGCGAGATAGATTCACAGCACCGCTGGCAGCTGCGCCCGCTACTTCGACTGTCCAGTCCCTCGTCGACGTCGCATCGAGCGCATTGACCATCGGTGCATCGAACCCGAGAAGCCGGGAGGTGTAATCGCGGTCCAGGGCGAATGTAGTTCCGGCGAGCGCACACGCGCCGAGCGGATTGATGTTGATGCGCTTCCAGGCATCCATCAGTCGGGAGGCATCACGCAGCAAGGCCTGTGCGTGCGCAGCCTTCCAAAATGCTACCGAAATCGGTTGCGCTGCCTGCGAATGCGTGTAGCCGGGTAGAACTGCTTCTCGTTCCGACTCGGGGCACCCGAGCAGATCCTGCACGAACATGAGCAGTTCTTCGCTGGCATCGAGCAGCCACTCGCGGGTGACCATGCGTGCGTCGGTCTGCACCTGATCGTTTCGGGACCGTGCGGTGTGCATGCGGCCGCCGACGGGTCCGATCCGTTCGATGAGCATGAATTCGGTGTTGAGGTGCACATCTTCTTGTCGGACGTCGAGCTGCAATCCACCGTCGGCTCGGCTGCTCTCCATGTCGAGCAGCCCAGCGAGAAGCGCTTTGGTGTCGGGTTCGGTGTTGATTCCCGCGCGACCGAGCATCAGAACATGAGCGATGTTCTGCCACAGGTCGTGTTCGAGCATTCTGCTGTCTACCGATGCTGTCTCTGTGTAGCGAAGTACATCGTCGGTGATATCGGTGGAGAATCTTCCACCCCAGAGCTTTTCGCTCATTGATCGGTACCCCTCTGTGTGCGTGATGGTTCGGTTTCGGTACAGGAAAGTTCGGGTTAGGGCACGGCAAAGCCAAGACCTGGCGGGATTGGACGGCCCGGGGCGCGGACCCGGGCCAAGGCGTCGTTACACAATCAAGTCAGGTCGGGCTCGGGTCGAGTAGTTGAAAGAGCGAAGGGAGAAGGGCTCGGACGGCGGGGGTGTTTACTCGAAGGCCAGCCGGACGCCGAATCCCACCAGAACAACACCCAGTCCACGCTCGAGCCACGCCCCCAAGCGGCCCTTCTCCAAGAACCGGCGAGCGGACGAGGCAAGAAGTGCGTACGAGGACAGACATATCAGCGCCACCACGAACTCGATCGACATGAGCAGCATGGACCAAACGAAAACGTTCCCGTCGCGCGGAATGAACTGCGGCAGCACCGCCAGGTAGAACGCACCCATTTTCGGATTCAACAGGTCCGCGACGAAACCGGTCATGAACGCTCGCGACCACTTCGGCTGGTGCGCGTTGTAAGTCGCGGCATCGACGTCGGTGAAGCTGCCCTTGCGCTGCCAGATACTCTGAATTCCTAGAAACACCAGGTAGGCGGCACCTGCGATACGTACCGCGTCGAATGCCCCGGGGACGCTGGTGAGCAAGGACGCCAACCCCACGGCCGCAGCGATGCCCCAGGCCATCGACCCCGTCGCCGCACCCAAAGCTACGGCGATGCCGTGACGCACACCGCCGGTAAGCGAGTGCTTGACCGCCAACATGACGTCAGGACCTGGGATTATTCCGAAGACGATAGCGACGGGGAGATAGGCCAGAACGGGGTTGTTCACGGCAAGAACGGTACGACCGCTCCAGCATCGATGCACGTTTCCTAAGTATCGCTGATCTAGGTTTAGTATTTGTGGATGTACAACCACGATCAGCTCGCCACACTTGCCGCGATCTGCGATTCAGGGTCGTTCGAGGGAGCTGCAACGGCGTTGCACATCTCGTCTTCTGCAGTCAGCCAACGCATTACCGCGCTCGAACGAGCGTCGGGGGCCGCGCTGCTACAGCGAACCAGGCCGGTACTACCCACCAGAAACGGGCAAGCCCTGCTCCGACTCGCGCGGCAGATCGAAGTCCTCACCGTCGACGCCGACGCTGAGCTACGCGGCGGCTCAACGACAACGAATACTGCTGCACCGCTGCGCTTTTCACTTGCTATCAATGCCGATTCGGTCTCGACGTGGTTCCAACCGGTGATGAAAGCGATAGCCGTCGACCGACGGATACTGCTGGACCTCCACATCGAAGATCAGGACCATACAGACGCTCTACTGCGTCAAGGCGCGGTCATGGCCGCCGTGACGACCTCACGCACCGCAGCACCTGGCTGTACGGTCGAACCGCTCGGAGCCATGGTCTATTGGCCCGCGTGCGCACCCTCACTCATTCGCGACGCCGACTCCGACGGTTGCGATCCCAGCCGCCTCCCGATGCTGCGATTCGACAAAAAGGACGACCTGCAACACGCCTATCTACGCAAGATCAAGGCGCACCGTGAGCCCCCGATCCACTACCTCCCATCGAACCGCGAATTCCTGACTGCAGCTCGACTCGGACTCGGGTGGGGCGTGCTACCGGAAGGACAAATCGCACGCGACCTCGCCGACGGGACACTCGTTCACCTCGACCCCGACCACAACGTCACCATTCCCCTGTATTGGCAACGATGGCACCTGCCATCCGAAACCCTCGACAGAATCACAGGCTGGGTACGCGATGCTGCACATAACGCATTGATCGACACACCCAAAGAACGAAAAACAGCGAACCGTCCCCCAGGTCATGCGGTGACCGGCGCGGCAACACCGGAACCTGCGTGAGTCCGGCGGTCATCGGTCCAGCTGTGACGGCTAATTGCACACCCTGATTGGACCAAAGTTGCGGCGATGCACGCCGGTCGCATGGTCCGCCGCCGGGTGCGCGCCTAAGGTCGCCGATCGCTGACCGAGCATACGACGCGGGGCGTTGAGCCTCGACCGAATGCTCCACCACGCATCGAAGTATCGATCGGCGCGGATCCCATAGTGTACGAAAAGCAGTGATTGCTGGCAGCACAACTGAAAAACGTCAAAACAGCTACTGCTGCAGCTTTTTTCAGACTGGGAGTACGCACGGCCTGCGGCGGCGCGGGTCTCTGTTCCGTCAGGGTGAGGCGAGTGCCTCGGACAGGTAACGAATCAGTGCCGCCTTGAGCTCGGTCACGAGCTGGTCCTTCTTGTTAGTTTTTTCTGCGGCGATGACGGGCATCATTCCGCGGGTGATCTGCAAGGCCACCAGCGCGTGGAGGTCGATGCGTTCGCTGGACAGGGTCGGTGCGAGTGCGGCCAAGGTCTGGGCGACCCTCTGGGAGAGTTCGCTCTGCAATGGTACGACTGCGGTATACAGGGCAGGCTGGGTATCTGCTCGCGAGAACAGTTGCAGGAAAGCCGGATTGGCCGCATTGAAGGCGACCATATTGTCGACGGCCCGGTCGATGAACTGCGGTAGAGATTCCACGAAGCCGTCCGGTCGCGGATCGACCGCGGCCGATTGGGCGTCGGTCAACTCCACGACGTAGCGTTCCGCCAATGCTGCGGCGATGTCTTCCTTGTTTCTGAAGAACTGGTACAGCGAACCCGGTGACATGCCCGATTTGCTGGCGATAGCGTTCGTGGTCGCTGCGTCGAACCCGACTTCTCCGAACAACTCCTCCGCACCGTCGAGGATCGCAGCGATGCGCTTGAGTCCGCGATCCTGACGCTTGGGTGCAGGAGAGGTAGTTGGCGTCGAGGTATTCGGCATGTGAACTCCAGGCTTTCCGGTAGACAAGACGAGCTTTCGCTCGTATTCTCGCAAATCACGAGCAATCGCTCGTATCCACGGTAGCAGGGGGACCCGCGATGCCCACCCGATTCGCCACAACTCGACCCGGCCTCACCCTCGTAGTGGCCGGCGTCCTCTTCCTCGTGCTCGCAGCAGTCGCTGCCGGTGCGATGAATGCACTGTCCCTGAACAGGTTCGAGGCGACCAACGCCCCGTCTGCGGCAGCCGAGGCGCTGCTCAACGACACCTTTCAGACCGGCACACCCAACATCACCATCCTCGTCACCGCGAAGACCGGCGACGTCGACAGCTCGGCCGTCGCCGCGGACGGGTTACGTCTGACCGAGTTCGTCGACACCTTCCCCGGCATCGACGACACATGGTCCTACTGGACCGAAGAGGTTCCGACCCTCGCCGCCGGGGACGGCAGCTCGGCGCTGATCCAGGCGTGGGCACCGGGCGACGCCACCGAAATCCGGCAACAGGTCCTTCCCGCTCTCGACGAGGCACTCAGCCGGTCGGCTACCTCGAACATCGACATCGCTCTCGGCGGCAGCGACGAGGTGTTCCGCTCCGTCGCAGAACAATCCAGGACCGACTTTCTCCGAGCAGAGCTGATCATCGCCCCGCTGGTGATCGCACTGTTGTGGGCCGTCCTACGGCGGCTCCGTCTCGCCGCAGTGGTCTTCGCAACCGGACTGTTCTCCGTCGTCGGCACCCTGGCCATCATGCGCGTGGTGGCAGCCTTCACCGAAGTATCGACCTTCGCGGCGAACATCGCGCTGGTGATGGGCATTGCACTCGGCGTCGATTACGGACTGTTCCTGATCTACCGCTTCCGAGAGGAAGCCCGCCGCACCGCTGACCTGACGTTGGCCGTGCAGCGAGCAGCGCAGGCAGCCGGACGCACCATCATGTTCTCCGGCGCCACCGTCGCCGCGTCACTGGCCGTTCTGCTGGTCTTCCCGTTCCCGTTCCTGGCCTCGTTCGCCTACGCCGGGATAGCCGTCGTCGCCACCGCCGTGCTCGCCGCTACGGTCGTACTCCCGGCCGCATTGGTGCTGCTCGGGCACCGCGCCTTACGGCGCAAGGAACCGGACACCGACGGAAGTACCGTGTGGCGGCGGATCACCGTGGCCACGACCGGCCGACCTGCAGTGTTCGCGATCGCCGGTGTGGTGATCTTGATACTGCTCGGAGCGCCGGTACTAGGCGTTCGGTTCGGCGCACCGGACGATCGCATCCTGCCGCAGTCGGTTCCGGTCCGCGCCCTGTACGACACCATCCGCGACGACTACGCCAGCGAGGATGCAGACGCAATTCTGCTCGTCGCACCGACCATCGCACCGGACGGCCTCGCTCGGTACGCCTCCGATCTCGCAGCACTGCCCCAGGTGCTACGAGTGGACAGCGCACTGGGCACCGTCGAACCCGACAGGGCGCTCACTGCTCCACCGAACGGCGCCGTCCGTTTCACTCCCGACACCGCAGGCAGCTACCTCTCGGTGGTACCGACTCGCGAATCACTGGACGACAGAGCCGGATTCGTCTCCGCGGTACGGTCGGTGGAGCCTCCCGGCCAGGTACTCGTCGGCGGCTCACCCGCGATGCTCGACGACTACACCGACGGCGTCACCGCCCGGCTCCCGCTCGTGGCCGTGCTCATTGCACTGATCACCTTCGCCATTCTGTTCGTGATGACCGGATCGATCATCGCCCCCATCAAAGCCACCATTCTGAATCTGCTGTCACTGACGGTCATGTTCGGTGTCCTGGTGTGGGGTTTTCAGAACGGCAATCTTGCTGGGCTGCTGGGTTTCACCCCTACCGGTGCCATCGAGCCGAGCATCCCCATCCTGATGTTCTGCATCGCCTACGGCCTGTCGATGGACTACGAAGTCTTCCTGCTCTCGCGCATCAAAGAAGAATTCGACCGTACCGGAGACAATCGCCAATCCATCATCGATGGCATCTCACGCTCCGCACCCGTCGTCACCGCAGCAGCTCTCATCCTGGCCGCATCCTTCGCCACCTACGCCACTTCCGGGGTGACCTTCCTTCAGCAACTCGGAATCGGCATGGCACTGGCGGTCCTGATCGACGCCACCGTCATCCGAGCGATCCTCGTCCCCTCCATCATGGCCCTGACCGGCCGCTGGAACTGGTGGGCACCGCGCCCACTGGCACGCCTGCACCAGCTCATCGGCATCACCGATGCTCCACGCGTCGATACACCTGGTACCGAAGTCGACCCTGGAAGACCCAAAACCCCTGTATGAGCACTGCACTCGCACGCTCCCAGCCACCACATCCCCGCCCCGATCGGAGTACCCCATGCTCGACAGCCGCCATCACCCCCTCTCACGGCTCCTCGCCGCGATTGCGATAACCGTCGCGTCGACCGCCATCTTTCTCGGTGGAACGGCCATCGCCTCCGCGCAGCCGACCCGATCGGACGTGATCGACGTACCGGTGTCCTTCACAGTCCGCAACACCAACGACACAGCCGTCCCGTGCACCGCCGACGGCGGAACCTACACCATCCGTGGCCATCTCACCGCTCCCGCAGAGGGTTTCGGCAACGCCATCACCCTCTACGAACACGGCATCGCAGCCGGCGAATGGTACTGGCGTCTTCCAGTCGAGGGATACCACCACACCTACGAAATGGCCGCTCGCGGACAGACCTCACTGACGATCGACAGACTCGGATACGACACGAGCGACGCTCCGGCAGGCGGGGCCATGTGCGTGGGGTCCCAAGCAACGATGGCCCATCAGATCGTCCAAGCGCTGCGTACCGGCACCTATCAATGGGATGCATCCGGAACGGCCCCCACCTTCGGGCACATCACCCTCGCCGGCCAGTCGAACGGCGGGCAGATCGTCCAGATCGAGGCCTACACCTTCGACGACGTCGACGCTCTCGTCGTCATGGACTGGGCCGATCGCGGACTGACACCCGAGGCCTACGTCAGATTCTTCGCCGCCACACCACGCTGCCTCACCGGAGGCTCGGCATCGGAAAACAATCCCGCCGCCAAGGGCTACACCTTTTACGACCAAGGAACCACTGAATTCGTGACAGGAAACTATGCCGATACCGAACAACAAGTAATCGATACAGCAGCGCCCTATCAGAACCAACACCCGTGCGGCGACATGCTTTCACAAGGCCCCGGAATTCTTCTCGACCTGGCCAAAATGTCGAGCATAGACATTCCAGTTCTCGGCCTCTACGGACAGGACGACGCACGCGTGCAATTCGGTGACGAACATATTGCATCGTTCACCGGAACATCGGACAGAAAGGCGATCACGATTCCTCACGCAGGCCATTACATGGGCCACGCACGGAACGCCGCCATCGTCTTCGACTCGCTCGACCAGTGGCTCGACGCCCGACAACCCCACTGACCGCATCAGATCGGCATCAAATAGCTGAACGCACTATTGCGAGCCTGTGCACTTAACCGTGTGCACAGGCTCACAATAGTGCTCGAATTACTGGCGGTATATCTGCGCTCGAACTGAAATTATATTGTTACGGGAATCACTTTCCGAACATTTGGAATTAACGTGAAAAGAATTGACTTATCGAAAACGTGGCGCTGTACTTGAAACCACGTACCGATCGGTGCGTTTCGCACAAAGCAGAAAATCTGCGACCACCTTCCTGGGGGAAGAAATGACTGTCACCACACCACCGTTCGATATCGCCAGTGAACTGACATTCGATCGCACTGTGCCGCGAAGCCTCGTCCACCGCGCAGCTGTCAGCGAGGTCTTCCTCACCGACGCTGCTGCGACGGGCGAGAACCGATTCGTCGTCGCCGCGCAGCTACCGCGAGGGCATGCCCTCTACAGCGACCGACTCGACGACCGGTACGACCCCATGATCCTCGTGGAGGCATGCAGGCAGGCCTCGATCCTGATCAGTCACCAGTTCTACGGAGTACCCAAGGACTGGGCGTTCGTCTTCCGCAAGGCCTCGGTGTCGGTGACCGACCTCGCTGCCCTCCAGGTCGGGGAAACACCGGGCCGGTTGGTCATCCGAGTCGAATTCGAGAAGCGGTTCCACGTCGAGGGGTACCTGACCGGGGCAGTCGGTAGGTACCAGACCGTTCTCGACGGCGTGCCTGTCGGCGAATTCGTCGGATCCCTGAGCTTCATGCCCAAGCAGATGTTCGCCGAGATGCGCGCGGCCGGGCGGGCAGCGAAGAACACCCCCGATCAGCCGTATACCTCTGCCGCCGTTCCGCTTCCGCCTGCACGCGTTGCCCGGCGGGACTCGAAGAACGTCGTCATCGCCTCCACCGGCACCGAACACCCCGACACGACGTACGAGGTCGTCGTCGACAACAACCACCCGTCGCTCTCCGATCACAAGGTCGACCACGTCTCGGGGATGCTCTTGACCGAAGCGTGCAGGCAGGCATCGGTGTGCGCCGTCCTCGACACCCACTCACTGCCGGAATCGTCGGTCGGTTCCCCGGTGCGCTACGACATCCAGTTCCTCGACTTCGCCGAACACGAGCTTCCTGTCTACTGCCGCTTGATCGACACCGCACCCACCGAGTCCGGGACTGGGATCGTCGCATCTTTCGAACTCGTCCAGGGTGACGTCGTCATCGTCCGCTCGCAGGTCGAGGTGGGATGACGATGTCCGACAACAGTATCGACACCGGTCCCCTCGTTCTCGTCGTCGACTACGGCGGCGTCCTGACCAACCCCATCGCCGACACCATCGCGGCGTTCACCGAGTACATGTCCGTGCAACCGGAGGACCTGATGGGTGCCCTGTTCACCGCGCACGATGACCCGGACGAAACGATCATGGCCCCGCTCGAACGCGGCGAAATCACCGAAGCGGCCTTCCTCGACCGAGTCGGATCGGCACTGGAAACCATGACCGGACGCGCTATCGACCTGTCACAGTTCCGGCCGGCATGGTTCTCCGGCCGGGTCCCCAACTCGGAACTTCTCGACTACTTGCACACGCTGAAATCCGAAGGACGAACTCTGGGACTGTTGACCAACAACGTCCGAGAATGGGAACCCGAGTGGCGAGGAATCGTCCCCACAGGCCTGTTCAGCGTCGAGGTCGTCTCCGCGAACGAAGGTGTCCGCAAACCCGAACCCGAAATCTACCGCCGGACGACCGAACGACTCGGCGTCCCTGCCGCTCGATGCCTGTTCGTCGACGACGACCTACGCAATTGCCAAGCCGCCCGAGCGCACGGAATGCAGATACATCACTTCACCGACACCGCGGGAGCCATCGAGGCAATCGACGCCTGGTTCGGACGCCAGCAGCCGGCCGCGCAACCCACCGCGGACGCGCTCCTCGAGGAGTCCGCATGAGCACCCCCGAACCGCTGCAGTCGGCCCCCGAACGCTGGTGGACGCTGACAGCGGTCTGCCTCGGAACATTCATGCTGTTCTTGGACCTCACCGTCGTCAACGTCGCACTGCCCGCGATACAACGAGACCTCTCGGCCAGCTTCGAGCAGTTGCAATGGGTGATCGACGCCTACGCCCTGGCACTGGCCGCGTTTCTGCTCACCGCCGGCTCGATCGCGGACAGACTGGGCCGCACCCGGATCTTCGCCGTCGGCGCGCTGGCCTTCACCCTCGCGTCCGTGGCTTGCGGTCTCGCTGGGTCAGCAACTCTGCTCAACGCAGCACGTGGAGTTCAAGGCCTCGGCGCGGCCATCATGTACGCCGTCGGCCCAGCGATGATCGCAGCGACGTTCCACGGCCGCCAACGAGGAACCGCCTTCGGCATCTTCGGGGCCACCTCGGGCATCGCCATCGCTGCGGGACCGTTGATCGGAGGCATCCTCACCGAAGTGGACTGGCGATGGGTGTTCTACCTCAATATCCCTGTGGGACTGATCATTCTGGCCGTCGTCGCTCTGAAAGTCCGGGACCACCAGACATCGACCGCGCGCCGCGGTCTCGACCCCCTCGGTCTGGCACTGTTCTCCGCAGGTCTGTTCGCGTTGATCTTTGCAATCATCCGGGCACCCGTCGTGGGATGGACCGACCCACGTACCGCGGTAGCGTTGGCGGTCGGTGTGCTCGCCCTCCTCGGCTTCGCTGTGGTCGAGCGCCGCGTCCGCAATCCCATGCTCGACATGGTCCTGTTCGGAAACCGTTCCTTCAACGGCCTGTCCGCGGCAACGTTTGCGATCAACTTCGCCGTCACGGCCACCATCTTGTTCTCGGTGCTGTGGATGCAAGGCGTGCTGGGCTACTCGGCTATCGAGACCGGATTGAGGTTCCTGCCGCTTACCGGCGTCCTGCTGATATCCGGTGCCGTGGGCGGAATACTGAGCGCCCGGATCTCGACATCGATTCTGATCGGAATCTCGCTGTTGTGCACAGGAATCGGGTTTCTGTTGTTTCGATTCGCGGACGTCGGTGACAGCTGGACGGCGTTGTTACCGGGGTTTGTGATCGCGGGACTCGGTATGGGACTACACAATCCACCCCGTGCGAGCGCGGCAGTGGCTCTCGTTCGGGCCGAAGACTCAGGGATGGGAGCTGGGATCAACGAGACATTCCAGCAGGTCGGTGCGGCATTGGGCGTGGCGGTACTCGGAGCTTTGGCTCATCGCACCATCGAATCCGAACTCGACACCGCGTACGGATCCGCCCTGACTCCGGCCCAGCTCGACGCCACCGTCGACGCCGTGGCCTCCGGGGCCGTCGCGGCGCTGCAAGAGACCGGGCAGGACGTTGGGGTGGCAGCAGAAATCGCGTTCATCTCGGCGCTGCATCAGGTCACGACGATCGCGGGAATCGTCACCCTCATCGGTGCGATCGCGGCATTCACCCTCATCAGACGCAAGGACTTCCTCGTCGACCCCGCGGCAGCAGACCCGCACGCAGCGGCCTCTCCCCTACCCCGCGACGCGCCGTCCACCGGATACGAGGACGTGATCTCGGCCGAACAATCCAGCCTCGCCCCGCCTCGCCCGTCAGGAGTCCGGACATGACCGAGCACACCGTCCTCATCGTCGGCGCGGGCCCCACAGGTCTGACGCTTGCTTGCGAGCTCGCCCGCAGGAACGTCGACCACATGATTATCGACGGCAAGTCGGGGCCCTCGACCGAACCGAAAGCCCTCGTACTCTGGAGTGCCGCCCAGGAGAGCCTGCGCATCCTCGGTGTCGATCCCGCGGTATTCGATGCCGGCGTCACTCTCGACCGAGCGTCGTACTGGTCGAAAGGGTCACAGATCGGCCACGTCGACTTCACCGGCCTCGACCAGCCCGGCCTGCACAAACCCCTGTCCCTTCCGCAGCCCCTCGTCGAGGCAGCTCTCCTCGAGCTCTACCAGGCGCTGGGAGGTACGGTCCGCTGGCGGCACAAGTTCCTCGGTGCCCTCGATCCGGACCCTGCCGGGCCCAGCGACGGGGCGAGGGCGTCATTGGTCGGTCCGAGCGGAATCCGCTTCACCACAACAGCAGAGTGGATCGTGGGCACCGACGGTGCACACAGCACCGTGCGGAAAACAGCGGCCATCGACTTCGACGGCGACAGCTACGACGACGCTTTTCTGCTGGTGGACGGCACCCTAGAAACCGATGGGTCGGTCGGGGAGGCTCAGTACCATCTCCACCCGGACGGGGTGACGGTCGTCGTCCCGCTCCCAGGTGGTGGACACCGGGTATTTCTCGGACACCGTCAGTCCGCTTCCCCTGCGCTCATACCGCCGACTCAGATCACCGATCGCGCCAACATCATGCTCGGCCAACGCGGCCTCGGCCGCTTCCGGGTCAGTAATGTGCTTTGGCAGAGCGACTTTCGAGTACACCGGAGACTGTCCTCGCGCTACGTGTCGGGCCGATTCATCCTTGCCGGCGACGCTGCACATATTCACAGTCCTGCGGGAGGTCAAGGTATGAACACCGGAATACAGGACGCGGCGAATCTCGCGTGGAAACTTGCAGCAGTAGCGGTCGACGGAGCCGATGCAGCACTACTCGAAACATATGAACTCGAACGACGACCCGTCGCAGAATCGGTCGCCGCGATGACCGATCTTCAGACGAAACTGTGGACAACTCGTGCTGCCGTTTCGCGGTGGATCCGCGACCGAATCCTCGGAATCCTCTCGGCGACAGGGCTCCTCACCCGGCGTGTCGTTCCTCAACTGGCGCAGATCGATACGGCCTACGGCCCGTCAGTGGCCCGCGGGGGCGGGCGCGGTCGAACCATCTCGCCGGGCAAGTTCCTGCCCCCGCATCCCGTCCAGTTCGACGGAGAGGTCGACAAGTTGCTGCCCGACCTCCTCGATGACCGACGAGTCCTGGCGCTGGCCACCATCACCAGTATCGACGAACTCCGGGCCTTACATGCCATCCTCGACTCGTGGGGGTCGCGGCTGCACGTCGTGGTCGTGGTCCACTCCCCCACCACACTTCTGAGCGCAACTCCCACCGTGATCGACACCCACGAGATCGTTTCGAGCGAGCTCGGACAGGGCGGTGTCGCTGTCGTGCGTCCCGACCGCATAGTGGGCATGACCGGCTCGCTGCAGAACCCTGCAGCCATACGGACCTACCTCACCGCAGTGGCCGGACCCGCGGACACACAGGCAGTCGAACGCGGTCGACCCGAAACGAGCGCCTCCAAGGAGACAGCATCATGACCGACTTCCCACACGTGAACCTCGGAACAGGCCTCGAAGTATCCGCACTCGGATTCGGCGGCATGGCATTGACCTCGATGTACGGCGAATCCGACCCCGACCAAGCACTGAAGACCCTGCATCACGCCGTCAACCTCGGCATCGACTTCATCGACACCGCAGATGTGTACGGCCTCGGGACCAACGAGGAACTGATCGGCAGACTCCTCGCCGACCGTCGCGACGAGGTCACCGTCGCCACCAAATTCGGTATCGATACCTCCGTAACCGAACCCGGCCGCAGAAGCCGCGGAGACAGGGCTTACGTCCGCCAGTGCATCGACAACAGCCTGCGTCGCCTCGACGTGGACGTCGTCGACCTCTACTACCTTCACCGGGTCGACCCACACATCCCGATCGACGACACCATCGGAGCGATGGCCGAGCTCATCGCCGACGGAAAAGTCCGGCACATCGGAGTATCGGAAGTAACCGCCCCCGAACTAGAACGAGCGCACCGGACCCATCCGCTCGCCGCGGTCCAGTCCGAATGGAGCTTGTTCAGCCGCGACGTCGAGAACGCCATCGTCCCGACCGCAGCTCGACTCGGCATCGGATTCGTTCCCTACTCCCCACTGGGACGCGGAATGCTCACCGGAAAAGTGAAACAGGAACAGCTCGGCGACAACGACTTTCGGCGGTATCTACCCCGCTTTCAACTCGACGCATTCGAAACGAACACCGACGCCCTCGCCCCATTGACAGACATCGCGTCACAGCACGGATCCACGCCCGCCCAGATCGCATTGGCGTGGCTACGGGTGAAAGGTACACAGTTCGCGCTGCCCGTCGTTCCGATACCCGGCACTCGGAATGCGGATCGGGTCACCGAAAACGCGGGCTCGGTGCACATCGAACTCACCGCGGACCAGCTCGCCGTCCTCGACACCCTCGCCGACGCCGTCACCGGAACCCGAGCACCCGACATGAGTTGGGTATCAGCCGGCCGCGAATGACACGGGCACAACTGCACGGCACAGCCGCATTCCCGCCCCGTCGATCAGATCGACGGGCGGGAATTGTGCCGCCGGGAACCGGAGCGTCACTGCGCCGAAATGCCCGAATTGCGATGACTCCAACTACGGCCACGACGAAAGCGCCAGTGGCCCAGGGGATCCACGCGGGGTTGGCTCCCAACACGCTTCCCGTGGTCAACAGAAGAGTGACCCACACGGTTGCGGCGACGATATTCAACACCGCGAACCTCGAGAACGACAACGAGGAACCCGCAGCGAGACGTGGCCCCAAGGTCCTCGCGCCTCCGACGAAATGCGTGGTCACTGTCCCGACGCGCGCATCCCCCGAAAACAACTGACGTGCCCGAGCAAGCACCCTGTTGATCAGGCGCGCAAAGCGGCCTGCGCCGGCGATATCAGCGCGACACGATCCACGCCTGATGGACCGAAAGGCCAGCTGAGCCCCTGCTGTCGACGAAGCGATCAGGACGATCGCCGTCACGACGGGATCAAGTTCGCCCAGCCCCACGAGAGCACCGACCGCCAGAACCGTGCCAGTACCCGGGAGGAGAAACCCGACGAGCAAGCCGGATTCCACCAAGAGGATTGCGGCAGCCACGAGCAGAACCATCGGAGCACACCAGGAAGCGATTGAGGCTATGACATCGATGAACAGATCCATCAGATCCCCACGTCCAACGGTGACGGCCGCTGCCATCAAATACGAGTATTAACTCGTAGAATACCATTCGTCTGGATTCGCCGCCTGCGATAGCGTGACTACCGAGACAGAACTGCGGGGCTCAGGTGTGGCCCAGCGCAATAAGCGGCTGCTTCAACACCTACTCGCCTCTGAGCGTTGCCGACACCGATTCCCGTCCGCTTCTGCGGTCGAACGCCGCGAAGCAATCGGCGACAGCGTGCGCCCGATCCAGCGCCGAAGGAAATTCCGCGAGCTGCACATTCCACAATTCGCAGCACACCTCCAGCCGCGGAATGTTGGTTGCGGGGATCCCATGGGCACCGGCGGTCAACGCCGCGATATCTGCGGGCAGGTGGTGCCAACGCGACCGGACACCATGCCGGTGAAAGACCTTGCTCAAAAATGCCGCATGGATCTCCGGATCTGCGCCGCCGAGCGTGTTTCCAGCCAACACATCACTGAGCGCCGCGAGCTCCGTTCCAATGGTCAACGCGTCATGCTGCGCCTTTTCCACCAGCCGTCGACGGTGGTATCCGCTGAGCTGCAGGAATGTTGAATCCGCCCGTTCGAGCTGTGCCGATGTCAAAGGCAGCGCGAGATCCCACACCCTCCCGGATGCACCGTCGATCGCGGCGAGCTCGAAGGCCTCGTGAGCCTCGAACGACGGCCCCGTGGTGTGGACGTCAACAACGACGAGCTGCCGGCCCCTCATCCCCGCAACTCCCCCTGCCACACCGAATCGATACACGGCACACCCACGCCGGCAGTATCGACGTCGAATTCGGTCATCACCGCGGCGAACCTGTCCACGACGTGTCCTACGGCGTCCCCGCTTCCGTCGACGTTCACATCTCCACCGCTCTTGTCTCGCATGATCATTCACCCCCACCGATAGGCCAAGGCCCCTGTTGGCTGTCTCTGTCGATGCACACTAGCGTCAGGACCGGACACCACGAACAGCTCGAATTCTCATCCGCAGGCCAACGGGTCTGCCGTTCAAACGGTTGTCAGCCCTAACTACCAGTGACATCGCCCCCCAACACGAGGACCATCAGAAGCGGCCTGGCCGCAACGACCAGCTCAGCGGGTTCGCGGTTGCACCTCAGGTATCTCCACCCGTCGATTTGAGTCAAGGACGACGAGTTACAGCGGGGGCATGTGCCTGCTGCGACGAACACTCGTGGAGGTTCAGATGGGCGAAATAAAATGCCGACCGTTAATCCTGATCAGGGGGTTCGGCGGCGTCGATGTCGCTGATGATCAGCGTAGTGCGTATCAGGGATACAACGACGGCACGGTCTACCCCACCAAGCGTGGTGACAACTACATCTACGAGGGCTTCCTGCTCCGCGCACTGAAAGCGAAGAGGTACCGCTACACAGACGCGACCAACGTTGTGGGCTACTACGCGCAGAATGTCGAAGGACCCGCCGACACGGGCGAATACGACCCCTCTGATGTAGGCGGCAGCGTTGTCATCGATCCGCGCACGGCCGCGCGCGTTCTCAACGAGGCCACTTCCGGGACGATATGGGTGTACCGATTTTACGACCTCTCGCCGCGGACCCTGGCCCGATACGCGGAAGGGCTGGTCCGCCTCATTTCCCTGATCGAACGGTCGTCAGAACAGCACAACCAGACATTCGACGGCGTCGACGTCATCGCCCGACTAGTAACTTGGGCTTCATCGCCGACCACGAATGGAGCGCTGCCCATAATCGCACTCTCTCGATCCTGCATCCGAACCACGCGCGCCGCACCCACAGTTGTCACGACCACGCAGACCCGTTATACGCTCACTTAGCTGTCTTCCATACATTTTTGCGAGAGGGTTTCTTCACTGTGGCCAAGCTAGAAACGATTCAATTGGTCGACGACATCGACGGATCGGTCATCGACGACTCCGGTGAAACGATCGAGTTCGCGGTCCAGGGCGTCGAGTACGTGATCGACTTGAAAGCAAAGAACGCCAGCGAGTTTCACAGAAAGCTCGACTACTACATCAAGCACGCCGCGCGGGTTGGCGGACGCAAACGTAAACCCTTCCCCGCAACCGCGTCGACGCCTTCGACAGCCGGGACACCGGCCAAGCGTGACCCGGCGCAGACTCGCGCAATTCGGCAGTGGGCGGCGGACAACGGTCACGAGATCGGCGATCGAGGCCGCATCCCCACCGACATCGAAGAGGCGTACAACGCCGCACACTGACAGCCCAGGAAACTCACCTGGCACGTCATCGAACGCCGGATCACCGACGCGCTCCGAACGATGTTGGTCACCGGCTCGACTACCCGAAAGGGCGATTCGGATGTGCGCACGATCGGCTCTGCGATCAGCGGGTGCAGCGGCGATACCCAGTCTGCTGCCGACTGACGTAACAGGCCCAAGGCAAAGACCGCGTCCGGTGTCCGGGCGACCACCCCTGAAGGGCTCACACACATCTCTCGTACGCCGACACCGGTGCCCCACGACAACGTGAGCTGGCCCGGCTCGTCGCCCACTACCGGCCGCGGGTAACCGGCGGAGATCAAGGCTTCCCGGAGTCCCCGCCACCGCTGTTCATACCGCCACTGCACCGGCAGCCGCGATCACGGGCCCCGTCAACCGCAGGACGGTGTCGAGATCGCCGCCGTCACCGAAGCCCCCCGGCCCGGCGGTGGTCGTCACGCCGCACACGATGGCCATGACAGCATCGGCAGTGTCCACCGATATCGTCGGCAGCCTGCCGTTGCTGGTCAGAAGGGCCAGGACCGCGGCCCTGAGAGGGTGGTAGGTCGCGGCCCGTGCGACGTCCTCGTAGTGGAGGTCGGTCCACAACACCGCTGCTGCCCTCAGAGACCAATACCGTTTCGCATGAGTGAAGTAGCCGCCGAGCAAGTCCTGAACATCGGCCACAGTGTCTCCTGTAGACGGGCGATGCGCCCGGAGGAACTCGCATTGTCGAGCAGCCTGGTCGACCACTGCATGAACAACAGCGTCCTTCGATGGGAAGTGGAAGTACATGCCCCCTTTGGTCACCCCTGCAGCCTGTATCAGGTCGTTGACCGTGACGCCGCTTCCCCCACATGCGATGGTTCGAGCCGCACCGGTAATCAACGCGTCACGGGTCCGTTGCGCACGTTTCTGCGGAGGACGCGCGCGATGCTCGGCATTCTCCCGCTCCGAAACCTTCTGATCGGCAACCGTCATGTCACACTCTCTCCGGTCCATCGCCACATAGGACTGCCTTCTACTCCGATTCGCACGCGCGGATCCGACCATCTGTCGGCGACCGAAGCACTACCGTCCCTAGGCGAGGAATTTCGCCATTCCAAAGTCGATCGGCTCCAACAGTCCACGATTATGCCTGCGGAGGTGGACACTTCGAGCACCGGCAAATATTCGGGAGTCGGAACATCTGCTGCCGCGTGAGGCGCAATAGGTACGGAAAAATCTCTCCTTTTTCACCACTCACGTTGCGTCAACCGACCCCAAGTTCTGGATCCGAATACTGTTACGAAATGGATATCAGTGGTGTGGCCTCGATTATCGGAGCTCTCGGTATCGGATCCTTTGCGGGCCAGTACCTGATCGGCAGTCAGCAACGCCGTCAACTGCGTAGCGAGGTTCTCCGGCACTTGGCGAGCACCGAACGCACCCGATGGGCAGGGTCGTCGTCCACTGATCCGTCGTTTCAGCACTTCAAGGACAGTGTCCGCGAGCTTGAGACGGCCGCGATCATTGCACGGGTTCCGCGACGGCCACTGCGTTTGTACATCCAACTGGCCACTGTGGCGCGCCTGACGAGCGACGACGACGTAAAGCAGAAAGACGGTCAGGAAGAAGCCGGGGGAATCAACACTGCGCTGGGGCGATGTGTGCGCTTGTCAGCAGCGCAGCTCAGTCGACTGATGTGGTCGCCGTGGCTCGCCAGAGCAGGCATGAAGCGACGGGTAAACGCGATCGAACGAGAAGCTCAAGGCCTCGACGCTGAGGTCCTCGATGCGGTGGACAGGGCCAAGCAGTTTCACACCTACTACTGAAGCTGCAAAGGGGTTGGTAAACCCGAATTGCAGTTCAGGCGATGCATTTTGCGAACTACCTACGCCGGTAGTCGTGTCCTAGCCTGCAGCGATCGCAGCGACGACGTGAGCTGCGGCGATGGTCTCACTTACTGCAGAACACGCTCGTACCAACGCATCCTGCAATACGACCAGCTCCCGGCGGACACTGCGACCGGCCCCGTAGTGGTCGAAGAGATGCTGGAGGGCGTCAGCGTCGATGACGTCGACCGCGCCGAGATTCGGATTTCCCGCGGCCTGGCGGGCCCGCCTACCGATGATCGACCCCAGCGCGGCTGAATTAGCTAAGGCGGGCAGGGTGATTCGCGTGTTCAGGTATTCGCGAGCCTGTTTGTAGTGGGGGCTGTCGATGTAGTCGTTATGGACGGCGACGACACATGCTGCCGGAAGTCGCTCGGCGATCATCCTCAGAGTCAAGCCGAAGAACATTGCGATCCGCGGCTCCGGATCGACGCCGATACCTGGACGACGTATCCACTGGTCCGTGTCATCGAGCACGAGCGTCGGAATCAAGCCACTGCGCGAAATCAGTTCCAGGACCCTGATGGCCTGATCCACGACATCCTCACCTTGCGATGGTTCGTTCACCACGCTGCCGAGCTCGATCGCGAGATTGCCGGCCAACCATGGGAGACCAACCGAGAATTTGACCGGTCGATGTGGGGAACCTCCACGCATTTCCCGAGCAATCTTCTGGACTGCCCGGTTCTCGTCGAGCTGTTTGGCGATGGTGTTGACCAACAGACGCGGGAATTCAGCCGGATCGGAGACGAGGGAGTCGGTCTGAAATCCCATCCTGATCCTCAGTGCTGCAACGTTTTCGGAGTGAAGAGCGTCCATCACGTACTCGGTGATCGAGGACTTACCCGAGCCACTGGCACCGATCAGAGCCACACGCTCACGCCGCCGAACAGCGTCCATGAAGCGCTGCTCGTAGTCACCACTCACGGGGCCAGTGAGGACGTCGAACGGCACATGGACCTGCCACATACGATCCGGATCCGGCGACGGGTCGAAGGCCTTCGAGTCCCGCAATTGACGCAGTAGGGCGTCACTCATTTCTGGTCCTCCGGATCAGCGTGTTCGGTCCGCAGCCATTCCGCCGGCGGAGTCAACTCGTACACCCGCCGCGGCCGCCCGGGACCTGACGAGACTTCGCTGCTCCGGACCAGCCCCTTCTCGTAAAGTTGCTTGAAGACTTGTACAGCACGAGGACGCGTCCACCCCAACGCGGCCAGCAAGTCTTCATCCGATGCGCTGACCGGGCCCCGCACCTTCATTTCGGCCGCCAGCATCGACGCTGGGCGACCCAAAGCCCAGAGCGCATTGTCTCTATCGGCGAGGGCCAGGTAGTTGTCCTCGTACGACCCGGGGTCCTGCAGGAATCCCCGCAGAGCACTTACCAGATCTCGGGGGTTTCGCCCTACCGCATCAGCGAGGGTGCTGGCTTGCGGTTCCATGTCGATTCCCGCGCGGCGAGTGATCAACTTGATGCTTTCCGTTCTCGAGAGCGGGGGTACGTCGACGATCTTCTCGAAGAATGCATCTGCAGGCGGAGTCAGGAGACCTTGACGGTCACTTTCACGCACCGACACCGCCCACAGGTATCCCGTCGCCCACACCTCATCGCGGTACCGCCCGAACAGTGCGTGCCCGGCCGATGCGGTGACGTCGTCGACGATGATCACCGGATACAGCCGCGTCCCAAGCGGAGCAGTGCCGTCGTCGCTTTCTGCTGCCCACCTCCGAAGCGTGGCGTCGATGAACTGCAGGCGAAAGTCACTCAATCGCCGCAGCAAGACGTCGGGCCCGTCACTGTCGACTGCCGGTTCGCCGGTGACCTGTTCTACGACGCGGGCGAGCACGTCACGGCCGTCCGAGATCCCCTCGACCCGAACGAAGCTCATCGGGAAGTCGCCTTCGCGGCGGGCACCGGTGAACGGCTCTCGGCTGTCGAGCTGCAGCTGTCTAAGCAGCGACGTTCGGCCTGTGCCGCGGTCCCCCGTCACCAGAACGTTGAGCTCAGCGTTCAATCCGTCCCATATCGCGGCGAGTTCGTCTCGCCGGCCGACGAACAGTTCGGCGTCGACGGAATTGTCGAGCAGAGGACGTGCGCTGATCTTCATGAGACTTACAGTACTTACTGTAAGTTTCGTTAGCAATACCTTGCGGGCGGTTGACCACGATCGCTACAACAGATCTGGTACGTCCAAGATCGCGACACCAGTTTCTTCACGCCACCGCTCCAGCAGGTCCGCTCGCTCAGACAGGGTGACCGTGGCCTGGACGGTATGACGATGCTCCTCGCCTGCCACCCCCGCTTGCCCGAACAGTGCAATGCACCGCCGGGCATGTTCGAGGTCGTGGCGGGCCCAGTACCGCAGACCCTCGAACCCGGCCTCCCGTAACGCGGCCGCCCACCGCTGCGTCAGCGGATAGTCGGCGGTAGTAAAGATTTCTGCCGTGACTCCGAGCGCGACACCGGTGTTCGCAGTCAGATCAGCGAGCCTGATATCAGCATCCAACGTGATCGTCGACGCTGCACGCGCATCGACCTCGTATCTCGGCACGACCTGTTGGCCACCGAAAATCTCCAGGAGAGTGACCACTTCGTCTTCGGCCAGGTAGCAAGTCCCATCAGGGGCTTCGAGGTCGAACCTGCCGCCGCCATTCGATGAGTACCACCACGGTCCCAGACTGGCCTGATGCGATCGAAACAGCTCGGCCCCAGCCGGGTAGACGCACGACGGAAATCGCTCCGCCAATTCACCGACGGGCTTGGGCTCGAACAGATGAACGACGGCGCGTTCAGCGCTCACGCCGCAAGCCGACTGACCGCAGCCCGGGCAGCGCGAGCAGCCGTAGGAACGTCCCCGTCGAGAAGTGCTTGCCGAGGTGTACGGCCGTCGAGCTCTGGCTGTTCGGTAGTCAGCCACGCGACCGCCAACCATCCACGCGGGTCCTGCCCCGCCCACACACGCAGCACCTCTTGGATGCCGAGAATCGGCTTCGCCGGTTGGGCATCGGTGAAGCCTGCGGCGGCGTAGCCGTATTTGCCGTTGCTGCCGGTCAACCGAAGAACGCGGTTCTCTTTCACAGCCTTGCTCAAGGCAGCACGCGTCCAACCCGCAACGTCGAGGGCCTGACTGGGGGTCAAGATTTCCCCTACGTGCTCACTCCACGCGCGACGCGCCTTGAGGCCGTTGACGATGCCGCCGAGGCCCGCTATTGCATACGCCAGATCACGCTCGTCCGGCGCGCCACTGGCCTCGACCAGCCGGTGCGCCATGACCTCGAAATCCTTCTCGACAGTGGACATACCCTGATCATCCCCGGCTGTTCGCGTCATGTCAACCATGTCAACCTGAATACAGGGATGTGATCGTTAGCGTGCGGGAAGTGTCGTACCTGGCCGGTACGGTCGGGACGCGAAACTCCTGCGACGGGGCAGAGAGTCGAGGTGGGTTGGGAGCGTCTAAATGTCACCGGTGAGCAAGAAACGCAAGGGTGCAGGCAAGGGGTCAGGGCGATCGCGTAGCGGTCCGGGAGCCGCTGCATTGCCAGAATGGGCGCAGCGGGCCGGGTACGTCACACCACCGGTAGCGGGGATCCGTCCCCCTGCGAATCCTGGCGTGACTGCACCGGCAGAAGTGCAGATCATCGACCGGCATTGCCAGATTTGGCAGGCCTACACCGAGGGCGGTTTTTCCGGCACCTGCATTGCTGCGGTGCGTTGCCTGATTCCGGCATTGCGTGACTACGGGATCGAGGCTGAGCCGTTGGTCGTGTACGGGCAGGTGGCGTGGTCGGACGAGCAGTGGGTGGAGCTGGGAAGCCGCACACCGAAATGGGAGTCGGACACATGGTGGACAGGACACCTAGTGTTGTGGATTCCGGCAATGGGCCGGATTGTCGATCCGACCGTCTACCAAGCAAACCGGCGCGGAATGCCGACAACGATCACTCGGGCTCTGGTCTTCTCGATCGGTTCACTAGATCTGATGGAGACAGCGGGAGTGAACAAGGATGGTGCCCTGGTGCAGTACGAACGAGTCATCGGCGCGGACATGAGTTGGTTCGATCGCGATCACGCCGATCGCGAGGCGATCGAAGATGCCCTCCGAATTCTGCGAAGCGCAGTATCCGACTCACTCGGCAGCAAGGCGGACCGAAAATCTGGTTGGATGGAGACCGCGACCCACCCACCATTGGTGGAAGCCTTACGCCTACGAGGCTTGATCTCCGCAACATAATCCGGTAGCTACGCAATCTTCTCAGCGGTAGGCATCTGACCGGTGTGAGATCGCGGTGACCTGCACGATGCGCTGCCCGGCGTCGATCAGATAGAGAACCCGGTAGGTGCCTCTGCGGGCGCTGTAGGCGGGCGAAAGCGGCGGGGCCAGGGGCTTCCCGACCCGCTGCGGATTCTCCAGCAATGCTCCGGTGATGAACTCGTACACCGCAGCGGCGACCTTCTCGGGAAGAGTGTGACTGATAGCGCGAGACGCTGATCGAGCAATCACAAGCCGATACGGCGCTTCAGGCTCACTCACGCGCGGGTAGACCGGCCAGCGACCCGCATGACCTCGGCCAACTCCTTCGCATCGAGACTGTCACCCTCAGGCAGCTCCGCCACGCCCCGAAGATGAGATGTCAGCAGTTCCTGATCCGATAGCACTGCAATGGTCTCCTGCAGCGCATCGAAATCGTCGGCAGCGAGCAACACAGCAGCCCGGTGCCCATTACGGGTGATCTCATACCGGGCGTGGGTTTGTTCTGCATCGTCCACAATCTTGGACAGACGCGCACGCGCATCCGCGACCGGCAAAGTAGTCATGTACATAATTAGAGCGCAAATAGTGCGAGGGTGCAATTGCCGTTCGACGCGACACAGCACTAACTGGTGACCAAAACCCGAAGTTCGCCCATCCGACTTCAGTGCGCGCGGTCAGCGGCGTGGGAATTTCACCACCGCTCTCGGACTCGCTGCAGCCGCCCGAACATGCCGTAGGTCCTAAGATGCATCGTCGAACGGCCCGAATGCCGCTTCGTCCCAATGCCGTTCGAGCGCCGCGTTCCATTCGTCGATATCCGACGCGGAGAACAGATGCATGTTGTGTTCGGTGAGCAAGAACCCGGTGTCGCGCCATGCTTGGAAGTAGGCGGGGTTCTCCCCTGCTTCGCGGGCCTTGTCGATCAGGGAGTCCACGTCCGCCAACAAGTTCTCCTCACTGATCTCCTGCGGCGTGTCAGCAGCTGGGTCGAAGAACAATGGATCGTTCGGCCCGAGATCTCGGCCGAACTTGTCCCGAAACGCCTGTCGCTGCTCTTCGAGAGAGTCGTTGAGCTCCGCACCACCCACCATGTCCTTGCTCCACGACAGAGTGCGCCCACCGTCGGCGTTGGTGCGCCGTTGCACGAACGAGGGATCACCGCTGCGCTCGAGCACCAGCGCAGCGTGCTGCTCACGTGAGACCCCTTGCTGTGCAAGTCGCTTTCGACGTTGCTGGACCTTGCGGGCGCGTTTGTCGCCGGCGGAGGTACGTTTCGATGTCATACCTCCACCGTCTCAGAGATTCTCCAGAACATCCGGTATTCGGCCGATTGCTAACCTTCACGCTATGAGCGCAATCAATCCGAGGGTGGCGTTCGCTGTACCGATGTTTCTCGAAGCGCTGGCCTTGATCGAGTTGGGCCAGCCTCAGCCCGCTGAAGTCCTGGAACATCCGAAGATGATGGCTACCACGATGCTTACTCTGCTCAGTCATGGCGACGACGCGATCTTGGATCTGGGAGATCTTGCGCTCGCGTCGCTTGCCAGGGCTGCGATCGCGCTCTGCGATGCTCCGACTGAATCGGGTGCTGTGGCGACCTACCAACACGCGTTAGACGCGTGGGGTGAGATCAATGCGAACCCATGATCAGAGCGAGACTGGAACAAAATGACCGGCACCATCACACTTGCGGGGGCGTCCTTCGGAACAGCTCGGACAAGCCCTGCAGAGCCATCGTAACCCGATCTACGATTGTCTCGAATTGTTTGTCCGGCTGAAGAGAATTCAGTCCTGCGGCCGACAGCGCAGTCGTAAATTTCGTGCCCTTCATGTGGGCCGAGCCTGCCGATCGGATTCCCTGAAGCTGGCGTAGGGGTCCGACGAGACCATTCGGGTCGGCACCCAAGTTCTCGACGAGTAGCTGTAGGCAGGCAAGCGAAGGACTATTCGTGTCCGCGCCCGAGGACTCTCGAAGAGTCTTGACATCGAGTGCATCCACGATCCCTTTCGACAGAACCATGACACCGTTGTCGCTTTGGCCTTCGGTTGGATTGGTACACAATGCCAAGGCATCGAACGCACGGAGGTCAGCCGGGCCGAGTTGCTTGTACAACGACTCACCGAAGTAGCCAGTGAACGCCTCGATGAGTTCTGCCTTAGCTCGTCTCAGCCGAGCAGGGTCAGGGCGTTCGTCCTCTACCCACTGGCCCGCTAGGTCCCGCACGCTACGTGTGATGGTTATTCCACCGTTCGGCGGGACGTTGTGTGTGAGCCAGTGCTCTCGCTCGGTCTCGGGTAGCCGGATGAGGTGTCCCAGCCACACCTGGACGAGGTTGGCACCGTTGATGTCGACATCGATGGCCCACCGACCGTGGCACGAGACATCGGTCCGCAGCACCGTGTAGCGGTCTGGGTTGTCGCGGTATCGGGTCAGAACATCCGTGTCGAAGAAGACTGGGGTGAGGTAGTTCGCTTCATCGCGCTCGCAACTCAAACGAACCTCGTCGCCGGTCGAGGGGTCGATGTCAACGATGAACGATTGAAACCGCTCAGGCCTTTGCAGATCGTCGGGGTGCTCGCCAGCGGACGCGAACGGCAAAACTGCCTGTTTCCCAACCAACTGCGCTACGAAACCAGGCCCCCGATACGCGTCCCACGCCGTGTAGGCGAACGCTGCGTCTTTGGTGCGAATCTCAAGGTCGATCCGAGCTTCATGCACGCTGTCGTCAGCCCGAGAATGGGCGTGCTGGATCACCAGGCTCATGCTCCGGGCCGCGAGATACTTTCGGAGGTGCCGTGCATTGACTCGAACCTCGTATTCACCAGGATTCGGTCTGACGATCTCGACGACCTCCTCATCGCGGCCCGCGTGATTAGTTCGATACATTGTCTCGTTCGATCGCGTGATCAGGCCCAACCACCATACGAACGACGGCGTGAATTCGATAACGGGTTCTGTGGTTGCCGATGGCACCCAGGACACGTTGACGAACAGATGAAGGTCGTAGCCATCAGGGTTGGAGGTCAAGCCGTCGCGGAAGGCCGGGAGGCGATCAGAGCTGTAACTGGGCTCGCCGAGGTCGTTGATGGACCAATCGGTAGTGGCGAGGAATTTGCGCTGGTCCGATGTCGCCACCAGAAGAGGTTGAAGCGAGCTGTACTTGATTCCGCTCCCTCGATTCCGTAGAACCGAGATCCACTCGGTCGGCTCCGCCTGGATCTCCGAGAGGTAGCTCCTCAGCTGGAGAATCGTGGGCAAAGCCTCATAGCGCTCAAGTGAGCCGGAATTCGGCAGTGGATCGGTCAGCACCCCCTTGATCGTACGGAGGGCAGGCGACCGGGCTGAGAGTCGACTTAGAATGGGCCACCCGTGCTCGCCCGGATGACTAGGGCTGAGCTGCGACATCCAGTCTCGCCAGCGGGAAAATCATGGTCCGCGGCGACTCCGCCTACGGCAACAGCCGCGTCGTACGCGCCTGCATCAAGTTCTCGTTCGTACTGATCAAGAACCGAATCGTCCAACGAGCGATCGCCTCCATCCCTGACACCGCGTGGACGCCCGTGCGCTACCCGGGAGCGGTCCGCGACCCCGACACCGACGGCTGGATCTCCGACGCCGAGGTCGCCGAAACATCGTTCACCGCTTTCTCTTCCACCGCGTATCCTGTTTCTGCACGGTTGATCGTGCGGCGGGTCAAAGACGCCCGCTACCGCGATGCATTGTTTCCGGTGTGGCGGTATCACCCGTTTTTTACCAACAGCACCCTGCCGACGACGACCGCAGATGTCGTCCACCGTGCACACGCGGTCATCGAGACTGTGTTCTCGGATCTGATCGACGGACCGCTCGCGCACATGCCGTCAGGATCGTTTGGCGCGAGCTCTGCCTGGGTGCAGTGCGCAGCGATCGCCCACAACCTGCTGCGCGCCGCCGGAACCGTCTCCGGCGGGCGTCACGCGAAAGCTCGCGGAATAACGCTACGGCGCAAATCGTCAACATTGCCGCGCGTTTCGTGCGGCCACAACGCACACCCACACTGCACCTGCCGCGACACTGGCCGTGGCTCGATGCGTGGCTTCAATTATGGCGCAACATCATTGGCATCAGCCCACCCACACCCGCCTGATCCTCACCCGACCCGCCGACTCGGCCCGAGCAACGACAATCGTGGAAATGCTGGGTAGACCAGCGGACGAAACACGCCCAACCAGTCCCGACCCCACAATTCGGTCATCGACCACAGTGGGTCACCTCAGTCCGTGGATCGAGGGTAAGTAAATGTGATCCTTGCCACTTTCGGAAAATCATGCGACTGTATGAGGCAATCGCCGTTCCCCTGCAGACAGTGTGATGACGGGAAGTGTGCAGTGACCAGTACCGAGTTCGGACGCAGTTTGAACAAGGATTCCGGCCCCACCAACCAGCCACCTCCAGCCAGCGACGCATCCACGTTGAACGTCGCCTTGTACCCGTACACGCCCGAACCGAAATGGTTCGAGTCCACCATCAGAGCCGCGTGGCACAGCGTCCAACCGGATGTCGCTCTCAATTTCGTCTACACCTACGACTGTTACAAAGGCGATCCGCCGTCCACTGTGGACGTTTTTGCCTACGACTGCATCTTCGCTGATCACATGCGTCAGTTCTGTGTCGAGTTCGATATCGACGGCACCGCAGACTTTTACCCGTGGTCTCTCGCATCGCTGAAAACGGAATCCTCGGAGTATCAAGGAATACCGTATTTAGGGTGCATGCAAATTTTGATTCGCCGTCTCACTGACGCAGCACTGGGTGCGCCGGGGATGACTGTCGAAGAATTACACAAAATCCTCGGCGACGGGGATCCGAAAGCAGTCTGGCCCGCGCAGGGTCAAGGCATGCTGTTGGATTTTACTGGGGGAACGACCGTCGCGTGCATGTACGAGCAGGCCGTCATGGAGGAGTCGGGCCAGTTTCCGCTCACTCCCGCCCTTCCCCCCTGTCCAGGACTCGATCAGCAAGGCCTCGCCGACATGCAGGTGCTGCGAAACATCGCCGGGTACGCCCAGGCGACATATCCCGACTCGGGCTACGACCGAATCACGAAATGGAACCAGCGGATCGGTCGAGCCTTCGTAGGCTTGACCGAAATCTTCCACTTCATCGACAACGTCGACGCCTCGACCTATTCAGTCATGCCGCTGAGCTCCGAACCTATCGAAAAAGTGGGGATACCGCTTTATACCGACGCACTTTCCGTCAATGTGGCCATCGCCCAGGAAAAGCGAGCAACGGCTATCCAGCTCGTGAAGTTGATTGCATCGACCAACGTGATGCTCGAGTGCATGTCCCCAACAGGAAAGAAACCGCAATACCTGGTGCCCACCCGGCAATCGCTGATGAATCAGCTCCTGGCCCGGCAACCCAATTCGGCGGTGTACAACATCATGCGCAACATCATTTCCAACGACATGGCCCATCCATTTCGACTTGGGGCCGATTCCCGTACCTGGCTCGACTCGACCAAAGGCTGCATCAAAACTGAAATCCTCGGGCCACCCCCCGCTGGCGTTGCGGAGCATGTCGGCGAAGACAGCGCCGTGTTCAACGACCCCGCGTACGCTTCCACACCTGCAGGGCTACTTCGCCGCCCGTGACAGGAGTCCGTCGCAAAGTCGTAAGCAATGGCTGGTTGTGCCACGTTTGGTCCTCGCCGTTCGGACACGCGGCAATGGAGTATCGCTATGAGATCCATACATGCGGTCCGGTTGCCCACACCACCGCTGTCTGAGTGTCGCGGGGTTTGCGTCGAAATTCGTCGAACACCGTGCAAGCTTTTGGCTAAGGGATTACCCTGCCGAGTTTCACCCGATGCTCGACTACTACATCGAGCACTCGACGCGGGTCGGTGGCCGCATCGTAAGCCCTCCCCCGCTGCTGCATCGATCACCACAGCTGCCCAGGTAACGGCCAAGCGTGATCGGGAGCAGACACAGTCGACGCTGCAGATCGGCGACCTGGACGAACACGTTTGGCACCGTCTGCTAGCCCAATTTTGGATCATCTACGACACAGCGCAAAGGCGTGCGCGCGAAATTAGTGCTCGCGGCGGACAGCGGACCGCACATTTTGAGGTGCAGCCCCCGCAGTGATGCTGCGGATAGCTCTCTCGTTGGGTGCTGCCCGAACAATGGTGCGATCACCCGCAGCCGATGTCGGGACCACCACCACAGGGCGCGCGCTGGCACGTGGAGCCGACGACCCCGCCGGCGGATTCTGATCTTTCGAGGCCGTCACGCCGACGCCCCCTGCTGCTTCTCTATCTGGCGTCGCACTTCGTCGATCGTGCGGGAACTGCCCTCGTAGTTGCCCACCAGCCGAGGATTGGGACGCAAGGCCACCTTGCGACGCCGCGACGCCGTCGCCGGGCTCGCCGAGCCCACCGGTCGATCAGGTTTCTGCTGCTCGTTCACCGTAGCCATGATGTCCTCCTACATCCGAATGATAGCCGTCACGAGCAACACCAGCACAGATCCAGCCAACAGACCCGTCGTGATCCGCAACCGCATCAGCTTGCTCCGAAGCCGCATCTCTGTCACCTGATAAATCGACACCAGTGTCGACGCGATCTCGAACCGGCCCGTCGTCTCATCGACTGTCGAATACTCCTCCAACACCACTTCCGGATTGAGCCCCGACGCGGTATTGGGTGCAATCACGAATGCCGCCATGATTGCCGCCGCACCGGCCAGGGCAGCACCCGCAACCTCCCACACACCGATCCCCGCGGGATTGCGCAACACGATCCCCACCAGAATGCCCGCGAATCCCAGCAGCACACCCCCGCGCTGATCGATGCTCGTCACTCGGCGTTCCTGAGAATCCAGCGTCCGTTCGATGCTCGCGTGCACCATCTCGATTGCCGCCGGATTCAGCTCGACACTCACCGGGTTGAGCTCGGACGCCATCTCTTCGCCAGCAGCGGAGTCCGGTGAAGCATTTTCGCGCCCACCCCGGTCGTTCGATTCCACTGCTAGCGCCCCCTTTTCGACATCAATTTCGGCTGCGCCGAACCTCGTCGGCCACACCGCACCCATCAGCCGGCGCACCATGACACTCACCGCAATATTGTCTCAGCACACCACCGGCAACGTGTGTGAACACCTCTCACTGCGTCCTGCGTCTTCGAGCGGATCGACGGAGCAGACGACGTCTCAGGTCATCAGGATCGGACATGATGTACATCAAGTACAGCAGCGGCAGGTACATCAGTGTCGCCGGCAGCCGGCCGTTGTGTTGCGCGAAAAGTCGGTCACGGACGGGATCAGGTTTGTCGAACCCGTGTGTAGTGTTCCTGCGCAAACGCATGAACTGACTCACTGCGTCATCGAGTGACAGGGATTTGTCCGCTCCACCGGGCAGCTTCAGAATTACCTTCTCCGACCTACGGTAATTCTTGATGAAGAACCCGTCCCCCACTTCGGTCAACGCTTCCACACCAAAAGCCGCGTACGGAAGCAGGACGGACTGAACATCAGCAGGCATACGTTCTCGAACTTGCTGCAGCGCTTTCGCCGCAACCGAGGGCTTGCACAGTGCCGTGAGATCCCATGAAAGCCAGGTCGCCTCGATCAGGTCCATTGCTGACCACATCAGAACTCCGGCTGCGTAGTCGTCGTGCAGCGATAGCAGCGTCGAGGTAACTCGTTGCAGAAGATCCGCAAATTCCATCAACCGGTTCTGCTGCGCATAGGGGAGGTAGTCACCGTCAGCATCTGCGAACAGGCATGGGTTCAGGAGATGCCCGAGAACAGAGTTCATCTGAGCAACCCACCAAGCGACGGCCGCACCCCACGCCTCCGGTGCCGGCGGCTCCTGCCGCTGGGGAAGGCGACCCACTGGTGATCGGGGAAGTACCTGATGCGCTTCGTACGGAACAGGAGACCTCCCGACAATATCTGTGCCGAGAGTGAAAATCACCGCACCCGACACCCTGTTCGCTTGAAACGCCCATACCCATGGAGACCGTGCGGCCAACAACGGACCGAGATGGCTCGCGGGAATCAAGACACTGCTCAGGATCGACGATCCCGACGCGAAAATGGTCTCATCGACGTCGATCGGCCCGCGTCGTATGTCGTCGAGAAGTTCGGGGTCCTGATTCAGACGTAACACGAAACCAGGAAACCTGATCCGACGGTGCGTGGCGTTGCCATAGCGAACAACGTGGACAGCATGCCGGTCGAACGGATGCTCGTCATCGTCGTCCGAAGTTCCGGCCAACTCCCTACTCGCGTCCTGTACTGCCGCGGACAAGGCTCGATCGCTGGCGGTGATGACAGGTAGCTGGAGTCCGTACAGGAACGATCCCACCGCACCCGCGCTCATCTGTCTGATCGCGCGAAGGCGCTCCTCAACGACTCGCCCATGGTCCAGCCTGGAGACGTAAGGGTCTTGCGGGAGGTCGACGAGCTCGTCATCGACGTCCGCTTCCGAACCCGACAGGGTGCGAACGGTCATAAAATCGACACAGTCCATGCTGGCAGCCGGCTCGGTTAACGCCCACACATCGGGCGCGGACGTGTGGGCGACCTCGAACCCCAACTCTTCCAGGTAGGCCTGCACTTGCCCCCCAGCCAATTCCGGTGGCATCGTGACGTTGACAGTCAACCGTTCAGGCATTCCACCAGCCTACAAACCGGTAAGCCTGGAGTGACTCAATTTCGCACCCGAGGAGCGGGGGCGCACGGCTCTAATTTGTGACCAGGACCTGCAGTTCACCAATCCGAACTTCAGTACGCGAAGTCAGCGGCGTGGGTATGACTCCACCGACCGTCCCGTTGGGTGTCGTCGCTGTCCACGTGACGAGCCAATTCGATGTCGCGGAGACCTTGAATGTCCCACCGGGCTCGGTAGTGGACGTCTTGTGATAAACGATATTGCCGCACGTCGGACTTGGAAGCCCTTGTGCAACATCGGTATACGGCGTGAAGGGCAGTAACGCACCTGGGCACACCGACGGCACGGATCCGTCCCCCCAATTGACGACCACGGACGTATTGACCCCTGTAGCAGAAACTATGACACCCGGTCCTGCTGCAGTTCTGGTCACGGGGCCGACTGTCGATTCCCGTGGGTCAGCGACCCAGAACCAGCCGGGTAGACCAACCAGGCCGACAGCACCTGTGTTTGCGGGGTTCGGGGTGATGCCTATTCCGGGCGGATCCAACTGCATTGCCGTAACCGCTTGGCCGACAACGGTCATAACGTCGACCACCGGAGGCGTAGCCGGCACCCCAACGTCCGGAATTTGAACACACGGACCGGCCGCTTCGCAGGACCATGTTGTGCCGTCATCATTAACGACGTTCACTGCCATCGGGGCACCACTATCAGCATTTCGAACAAGCGTCATATTGGCGGCGTCAGTCGACGGAACGAACTCGAGCGGCGGTCCGGACGGCGCGGCGCTCCCACCACCTCCCCCGCCCACAGCAGCTGGCGCGGATCCAGTCGTTCCACCCCCTGACGGCACACTCGTGTACGTACCTTCGACCACAACTGTCGAACCACCCAAGCCTCCGCCGAAGGCACCGCCAGTTCCGGTGCCGATCCCCGGCTGCGCAAATACTGGGTTCGCGTTGAACACTCCAACTAGAAGCACTGATGCGATAACCCCAAGCGGCTTACGCATGACCCACCGCCCTTATGGATTCCAGTTGCCTACTTGCCAAACCGTCGATCATGGTGCGTCGCATGGGGTACCCGAAGAAGTCACTGCATCGGAAACAATGCGCCAGCCTGATGAATCTGGCCACGCCACGTTCTCCAGAGTCGGCTTGCCCAGCTCCCGCCGGACTCGGTCAGGAGGGAGCACACTCGTGCCGTCCGGACGGATCTGGTCATAGTTCGAGCTGTCGATGCAGACTCGCAATGTTGCCGACGCTTCTTCCTTAATTGGGTTCCCGTCAGCATCCTTTGGTGCCTGCAGTTCCGTCACGAATGCATCTGCGACAGTCGCAGCACCCGTGGAGACAATTCCTTGAGATCGGCGCAGGTTCACGTTTGCCTTCAACTGATCGAGGATCTTTCCACTCGCAACAGAGTCCAGCATGTTGATGTCTACAGCAGGATCGCTCTCGACCTTCGCGAGAACGGCGAAGAACTCATTCACCTTTGCTGTTGCCTGCTCGGTCGCCTGTTGTTCCGGGGACTTTTCGACGCCCTCTGGTCCCGTGAGGACCGGCTGCGTGGTGGTCGTTACGGGGGTCGCCTCAATGTCACCGCTCCCGCATGCGACGCTGATGCTTGCAGCGGCTGCTACTGCGAGGATTGCCGCGCCTGTGCGACGTCGTGTGCTGATCATCGTGGACCCCCTACGTTGTTCTGTGCGTTGTACTGCGATAACGATAATGGTGCGGCTGTTTGGACCGTAACGTGCTTACCGGACACTTCAGACACCTCGATTGACGCGACTGCTATCAACTGGCTATTGCTCCGATCCGGTAGAGGGCGTTGCCGCCATTGTGGAATTGCGCGAGGGCGCGCAAGAGTTCGTCGGTTTCGGGTTCTGGGTCGACATCGATGTCGGCGAGGTTCGCGAGCAGTTGGTCGATCAGCTCCTGGGTCTTGCTGATCTCGTCGCTCCCGTGGGTAGCGATGATCGCCAGTCTCCAGAGACCTTCTCGGAACGGTTCGACGGTGACGCCGCGGTTTGCGGTGGTGAGCGCGGCGGAAAGATCTCCGGTCTTTATTTGTCTGGTGGCGAGCTCTTCGAGGGCATCCGCGAGGGTCGAGATCATGTGCTGCTGTAGGTTTCGTGCCCACCCGTAACGGTCTGACCGTGTCCCGGCGAATGGTTGATCGTTTACCAGTTCTGCAGCCGTCCGCAATTCCGCATCGGTGGCGGCGGCCGGAGTGGTGTCGATCAGTTGTTGCCAGTAGTCCCAGTCCGATCGGACATCGGGGTGCAGTCGGTAGCCGGTGCGGCCGGTGCGGTCGCCGTGCTTCGGAAATGCCTGCTCACCGTTCTCTGTCTCTCCCAACCAATTTCGCAGTCTCGAGAGGTAGTTCTGGCGTCGTGTCGCCTTCTTTTTCGGCTGATCCTCCAGAGGGAGTTTGTCGAAATTGTCTGCAGGCCAGATCTTTTTGTCGATGGAGTCGTGTTTGATTCCCGGGTGGATGGAGAGAAGAGCGGCGATCTCGGTTAGGAGTACTTCACGGCCGTCCTTGGGTGGCTCCCCGGTCGGGGTGGTGACTGCTGGTTTCCCGAGAAGATGGAGCCAGAGATGTCCCGGGGCCGGTACGTCACCAGCGACAGGAGCGATGGGTGGGGCCTGGTCGTCGTACCTGATCGCTTCTGGGGATGTCCACTGCGCGGCGTCCGGGCTGTAGGTCGGAACGTTTGTGACGTCGGGGGCGGTCTCCGATGCGGTAGTTCCGTTCAGCAGCAGCTGGTCGGTGGGGTCGATCGTGGTGACGGAGTCGAGGAAGGTCTCAGCGCTTTCGGCGTCGGTGAGGTGTGCGTCGATTTCGGCTGCAGCCCAGGGGTCGTGCATGGACGACTCTGTGGGGATAGCTGGCTGTGTGGCGGTCGCGAGGTAGGCGGTAATGCCTTCATATTGGTCCGGCTCGAGAAATGCTGGCTGGAATGCGAAGCCGCCGTCGGTGTCTCGTTTGACAAGGCTTGCGGTGTTGCGGTCGACGATGTCGAGTGTCCACGCGGCCTGGGTGTTCTCGCTGGCGGTGCTGGCGGTGCTGGCGGCAGCGAACGCCACGCGCGGTGTGGCGGCCAGGATCTGATCGAGTGATTGCTGTTGGTCGGCCGTCAACTGACTCGCGATGAGAACTACTTCGGGGGCGGTCATTTCGCTTGTGTCGTAGATCGAACGGGCCGCTGCAATGCTGTCGATGTGTTGTTCGACGAGGGTGTCTTGGTCACGTTCGGCTTGTCGGGCGAGTCTGGCCAGCACTTCGCCTGGTTGGTCGGTGTGCTCGATTCGACCGTTGCCGAACAGTTCGGGGAGCTCCTGTCCGAAACCGATCAGCGTCAGGTGCAGATTGTCGGCGAGCGGGGATTCGACGAGTTCGAGGGCCAGGGCCTGGAGAGTGCCGCGGGCGTGCTCTGGTGAAGCTGAGACGCCGAGGTAGCCGAGTTCTTCCAGGTTGAGAAGAACTTGGGTTCGGTCGTCTGTGGAACCGAGTGTCACGAGCGTGGGGTACGGGCTGATTGTGGTGGGTGCTGGGGCGATCCGGACGTCGGCGGGGAGGGTCCAGGTGCCGGTCTCTGATCTGAGCCACTGGTCCGGCAGTACGGAGTCATCAAGGATTACTAGCTCCACCGCATCGGGACCGATGAATGCGCCGAGTAATGCCGGCAGTGCGTTGCCCTGTGTCCGAGCGTGTTCGGCGATAGTCCTCAGTGCTTCGTCGAGCCGCGTGAGGACGTTGTTGTCCGCTGCAGAATGAATCTGTTCTTCCACAACTGCTGCAGCGCCCCAGGTTTGAGGGAGGGTCTCGCCTCTGCGGCGATCGTGCTGTTGACGGTGCCGGCGCAGCCCGAAGGCCCCAGCCAGTCCGATGGCCGCTAGGGCTGAGATACCGAGCCACAATGTGCTGTTCTGATCCTCGGAGACATCGCTTGGCTGCGCAGTGGCGGCGATATATACCGGGTCTGTCGTCGATGTATTCAGTGGGATCTGGGTGGCTGGCTGAGTCGGGGCGGGAGCTGCAGCAGGACTGGGTGACGACGTCTGCGCTGGAGCAGGCATTTGAGCGGGTGCCGGCCCGGGTGCCACAACATCTGCGCCCGCGGACTCAGCAGCAGGTTCGGAAGCTGCCACCGGGGCGGGAGCCTCTGCTGGCTCAGGGGCGGCCACCGGAGCAGGCGCTGGCTCAGGAACCGCCGACGGGGCGGGGGCCTCTGCCTGCTCAGGGGCTGCTGGAGCAGGCGCTGGCTCAGGAGCCGCCGCTGTCGGAGCAGGTAGCTGTGACGAAGCGCTGTTGAGTTCGATGCCGAAAATCTTCGCAGCGGCGGCGGCAGCGGCCTGCGCTTCTGCCTGAGCCTGTTCGTCACCGCCCGGAACCATCTCCGCTTGTTCCGGAACGTCGGTGCCACCCAGGAGAGGTGCAGCGGAGGACAGTTCAGGCGCTGCTGCGGGGGCCGGTTCAGGAGCGGCAGCCGGAGCCGGTTCGGGAGCGGCAGCGACCGGGGCCGGTTCAGGAGCGACGGTCGGTTCGGGCACAGCAGCAGGTACAGGAGCGGCAGCAACCGGGGCCGGGTCGGGGGAAGCAACCGGACCCGGTTCGGGCGTGACGGTCTCGGCGGTTTGATCGTTGACGGTGAGCTGCTGGCCGACGTGGATGATTGTCGACGGTGCAGTTCCGTCGGCGTTGATGATTTCTTTGTAGCGGTGTCCGTCACCCAGATGTTGCTCGGCGATGCTCCAGAGACTGTCGCCTTCTCGAACTGTGTAGGCCCCGTCGACGGTTGTGGGTGCGGCGGCGGGGAGCTGAAGTTTCCATCCTGGTTGCAGCCATCCGTCGACGGTCAGGACGTCGGCGTTGAGTTGCTTGATCTCGGTGTATCGAAAGCCATCGCCAAGGTGGCGTTCTGCGAGTTTCCATAGGCTGTCGCCCTGCTGCACCGTGATGGTTTCCCCGTTGATGGGGCGGGCGGGGGCTTCTGCTGGATGCGGTTGGCTTTGTTGCGTTACTTGGATCGGTGCCGAGTGGGCAGGGGCGTCGAAGAGCGGTAGTGCTGTGGCGGTGAGGGGTTGGGCTGTGGCGGTGCCCGCTGTTACCAGCATGAGCGCTCCGCCTATGAGAACGGAGGCGCTTCGCTGCTGGAAGCCGAGGCCTCGGAGTTGAGGTGCTTTGATGCCGCGTAGTGCTGCGACGAGTTCGATGACGGTGCTGAAGGTGAAGGTGGCCCAGGCGAGCCAGCCGATCCAGGTCACGAATCCGAGGAAGAGTGATCCGTCGTCTTGGGTGGTCAGAGCTGTTTTGATCTGGTCGAGATCGGGCAGCGTCGTCGGTATTGGGTTGCCGCGGAATGTCCACAGTGCGAGCGGAATTCCGACGACGAGGACGAGTAGGACGATCAGGTAGAGCAAACCAGTCAAGCGCCGTCGGATGGTGGTCATGCGGGTGTCCTTTCCGATGGCTGCAGGGTGGCCGGGGTCGTGCAGCGTTGCGCCGCGAGCTGTCGAATCACGTCCTCCGTCTTCTCGTGGAGTTCTGCGACTCGTCTGCTCTGCGGTCGATTGGTCATGGTGTGCCGGGGATTCCGAGGTTGGTGCGGTTCAGGTTGACGGTGGCTGTTCCGATGATCTGCTGTGGCCCGACGCCGATCAAACCGAGGACACGGGGTTGGTAGGTCGTTGTGGTGGTGATCAGCAGTGTTGTCGGTCCGGTCTGCACGACGACGCCGGGGATTCCTGCTGCGGCAAGGTATTTGGTGGCTTTGGCTTGGGCTGTCAGCGGGTTGACGACGACGTTGGTACCGCGGACTGCGAGTGGTTCGATGATGGCTTGTCCTGCCCCGCGGGCTGCTTCTTCAGCGACTTGCTCGGCGCGCTGCTTGGCGTAAACTTTGCCGCCGCCGTCGACGACGAGACCCATCATGATCAGCAACGCCATGGCTGTGATGACGCTCCACATGGCGATGGTTCCGGCGTCGTTGTGCGCGTCTCGCCGTGTGCAGGCGGCCACCGCCCGGCGTAGTGCTTCGGTCATCAGGCGCGCTCCCGGTAGGTGTCGACGGGTGAAGTCGCGGTTGCTGTGATGGTCCGTGAGCCCATGACTTGCGGGAATCCGAGTGCGTCGAGGGAGATGACGCACGTGACGGTGGCCGAGACGGAAGCCGTGACGCCGGGGCGAGTTCTGAATCCGCCGAGGTCGGTGTTGACGTTGAGAGCGGAACAGGTGAGCCCTCGTGCTGCCAGGTCGTTTCGCGCGGCTGCTTGCGCATCGGGGGCTGCGGAGAACGCCGTTCGCGCGATGGAGGCGGTACGCGCGGCCTCGTTCGCGGCGTGGACTACTTTCTGGTGCGCTTGCGCGAGAACGCCGAAGGTGACGATCAGTGCGATCAGGAACAGTGTGGCGGGGGCGACGATGACAGTCTGCAGGGCCGATCCTCGGTCGTCGGCTCTGGCTGCGGCTGCCAGCTGGCGCAGTTTGTTCGCGGTGTTCATCTGGTTCCTGGGGCAGTGACTCGTTCAACGGGAAGCGTCTCGCTGACATTGATGTCGAGGGAGAAGAAGGGGATGAGGCGGATGGGTTGTCCGGTGATCTGGACAGTTGCTTCTCGCAAGCCTCGGTTGACGACAATGACGGGTGCTCGAAGGGTCGTCGGGCCGGCGGTGGATGCGAAGGCGTAGCCCGCCGCTGTTCCGGCCGCAGCGCTGCCGAATTGCGATCGCGCTTGTCGTAGAGCTTCTTCACCGGTCGAAATCGCTACGGTCCGTGCGTGAGCGTAGAGAGCTGCCTGGATTGCGATGAGGAAGAGCAGTAGGACGACGCCGAATACCACGACTGTTTCGAGGGCTGCGCCGCGGTCGTCTCGACGTATGCGGGTGAGCCATTCGCGTAGTGGTACATGTGTGTCGGTGAGCAACGCTGGTCCTCCCCTGTCTCGTTGGGCGAGTGGTGGGGTTACTGGATTCGGTTGAGGTAGCGCTGTGCAACCACGGTGATTCCGGCGACGATAGCGATGGCGAGGATGACGAGGCCGGCGGTGATGACGACGGTCTCCATGCTGTAGCCCTTGTCGCTTTTGCGTCCGCCGGCGCGCTCGGTCATCCGGGTATAGGAGAACAGTGCCAATGCGAACAGTGTTGCGGTGGTTGCTGCGATCCGGTTTGCGATTGTGCGCGATGCTGCCATGTGACGTTTCCCTTCGATATGTAAAAGCCCTGGTTATGACGGTTCTGGATGCCGGTCAGACTATCGCCAAGACCGGACACTTCGAGCAGGTGAAGTGCACGGATCGGTGTTTGCACAGCTCAAACTTGGTAGTTGATCGTTGAATGACAACGCATTCGGGTTGTTCGGTCTAGACGCCGCCCATGATGTTCACTCCGGCCGGCACGATCAGCATGATCATGAACAGCACGGCCAAGGTGCCGAGAGGTGCGTCCATCTTCTTCGTTTTGGCTCCTGCTTCGCCTTGTTCTTTCGAGAGCAGGGCACTGCGGAGCGCTCCGGCCCGCGCGGCAAGAGTGTCGGCCACGCTCGCTCCCTGGTCGCCGGTATAGGTCATGATGTCCGCGAGATCTCCCAACTCCGGCAGCGCCAGTTCGGCTGCAAGATTGGACAGAGCAGCCCATGGTGCCTGTCCGGCGAGGGACGCTTTCTGAAGCTCGGCATCCAGACGTAGAAACACCCAGCTATCGCCCACTGCGGCAGCGCGTTCGAGACTTTGGAATGCAGCGACGCCGCCACTTCGGTTCAACGAAACGAAGTCGATGAACGCCGCCAATGCTCGGGTGAATTCGAGTCGGGCACTAGCGGCGCGAGTCTTGACGTCGGCGTCGGGCGCGAAGAATCCCACCAGCGCCAGGACGAGGGAACCGGCTACGGGAAAAGTCAGGGGCACTGCCATGCCGAACAGCGCCAGGAGTGCGATCGAAATCGGCGCGATGATCAGACCTATTGCAGCGGAAAGGATTTTGTCTCCGATGAACTTTTGTGGAGTTTCTCGGAGGATCGCCAGGTCCGCGGTCGGGATCCTGAACCACGCCTGCGATCGCAGCCGCGGGTAGAAGCGGGCACCGACCTTGTAGGACAGGGCATCCGAACCGGTGAGGTCGTCACCGCCGCGGGTGTCGACGGTGTACGGGTCCGGGGCTGCACCGGACAGTCGTTCCATGGCATCGCCGAGTGCTGGGTCGGCCGGCAGTATGCGGAGAACGAGGAGGATCAAGCCGAGAGCGGCGAGAGCGGCAAGGGCGATCGCCCAGAGCTCGAAGTTGTTCATACTGCGCTCCTCTCACGTGCGGTGTTTGCTGCGTCGCGGTCCTTGGTGCCGATGAACCTGGGGTATTTCACTGGCAAGGTGTATCGCTTCATCCACCCGAGCACCAGGCCGAAACCGATGAATTCGAGGAACAGAACGGGCTGGAGGAGGGGCTGTTTGTACGGGTCCATGTAGTTGGTGAACAGGAACAACCCAACGATGACAACGACGGTGATGACGGTGACCCCGCGAGCGGTCGTGCGGGGCCCTTGCCGTTCCGCTTCGGCCGTTCTGCGGTTGCGCACGTTCTCTGCCACCGATTCTGAAAGTCGCTTCAAGGCTGCGGTGAGTCCGGAGCCGCGCAGGCGAGCTGCCTGCCGCAGTGCACCGACCACGTAGTCGCCGGTGGAATCGTCGAGATCGTCTGCGAACCGAAGCAACGCTTCGTCGATCGACACATTGCCACGCAGGCGCGTGATGAGGCTCGTAATTTCCGGACGCAATGCTTGAGGCATTCCCCTGTGCGTTGCGATGATGGCCTGTTCGAGGCCGGATCCTGCTGCGAGCACTCCAGTCAGGTTGCGCACCCATTCTTCGAGGGCATTGAGGCGTTCGATGTCGTCGGCGGCGGCTGACGATCCGAGTAGGTAGGGGACGCCTACTGCTGCGATCGGAATGATGGGGAAGAGTACGAACCATCCACTGAGGAGCCATGCAGCAAGGCCGACGGCAGTTCCGATGGCGAGGAGTAATTTTGTCCGCCGGGCAATCCGCGCACGTGAGGTGCGGTGGCGTGTCGGCGCAGTCGGGTCGCGGCGATCGCGAATTCCGTTGGCAAAAAACCACATCCCGGCGGCAAAGACAAGGACGATACCGACGGCCGTGAACGTGTACATCAGAGCCCACCACCTGTGATCGTGTTGATGGGGATTTGGTTCGGACTGAAACCGCCTGCGTAGAGCTTGCGGAGCAAAGCTGGGGGCAAAGTTCCGTATTCGCCGGTCCCGCCCGGCTTTCCTTCGTAAATTTTGGTTACTGCGGGCATGGCGTTTTCGCCGGCCTCGATATGGATGACCTCGCTGACGAATCGGACCTGACGCCTCTCGCCGGTGTCGGTAAATTCGTAGTCCGTCTGCAGCTGAATGATCAGATTGATGTGGTGTGCCACTTGGCGGTAGGCGTACTCGACCGGCACTCCTGCTTCGAGGGCGCAGGTGACGAGGCGGTCGATCGCGCCGGCGGCATGCTCGGCGTGCGTGGTACTCAGGGAGCCTTTGGCCATCTGCATTGCTTTGAACATGTCGATGATCTCGCCGCCGGCTACCTCTCCGACGATGACACGGTCGAGCTGCATTCGCACGAACTGGTAAAGGATGTCGGACAGCGTCGTCGCGCCGCGTAGCGCTCCGGTCAGCTCGTTTCGTTCGCCGCCGCCGGTGATTGCCTCGGCTGCAACAACATACGGTCTGCGACCGTCGAGTTTGTCGAGGAACAGTTCGTACTCTGTCTCTGCTGTGCCGATCCGTGTTTGCAGGGGAAGGCAGTTGGCGAGCGCACGAAGGTTGGTTGTTTTACCTGATCCCATGGGCCCGGAGATCACGATGGAGGCACCACCGATGACTGCGGCGCTGAGGATCTCGGACAACAGTTGGGGCATAACACCCATTTCGACCATCTTGTCGATGGTCACATCCTTGTGGCGGTGCATGCGGATGGCGATACTGGGATGGCGGACCGAGTAGCCCATCGCGGACAAGCGGATGTCGCCGGGCAGATTGAGGCGGAGGTTGGGGTTGACCTGCGAGAACGGTCGTCCACCACCGGGTGCGCGCTGCGCGAGGTTGGTGAGCCAGTCGTAGAGCTCTTCGTCGCTGTCCGCGATCGGCGGTCGTGCCTGCAGACTCCCGTCGGGGTACATCACAATGACGCTGTCGCCGTTGATGAGGATGTTCTCGACGTTCGGGTCGTCGACGAGCGGCTGAAGTGGGCCGAGTCCGAACAGCGTGTCGAAGACCGCTTTGACCAGCGTCTGTTCCTCTTGGACGCTCAGCTGTTCGTGACCGGTGTCGATCGCGGACTGCACTTCTTTGCTGACGAGATCTATGACGATCTGCCTGCCCGACTCACGCTCCTCGTCCGGGGTCATGGCAGTGACGCCCAGCTCAGGGTTGAGGGCCTGATCTGCTCGTTGGGTCTTACGGAGAGAGAGGATTTCGGATGCTTCTTTGGTCAGTTGCTTGACCAATTGGTGGTTGGTCCTCGCGACGTCCGACCGCTCAGCTGGAAATGGTGATGGCGATGTGAACGGGACCGTCTCGAGTCGCTCGGGTTCCGGGTGGGAGTGGCGACCGTCCTTGCCGGCTGCGGCGAGCAGACCTGCAGATGAGGAGCCGTATTGCCCGCTCCTGTAACGAGTTATCTCGTTGTCGCCATCGTCGAGGATGATCGGATCGGCGGCAAACATCGGTAGGTCGGGTAGGGCTGGTCGCTCGTCGTAGTCGAAGTCGGGGGCGTTGTTGGTCATGCGGGTGTTCTCCCTTTGGCCTTGTCGGCTCGTTACGCGGGCTGTGAGCTGTATGGCGAGTTGGCGATCCATACGGGCTGGTGCGTTTCGTGGAAGCGCTCGATCTTTTGCCAGGTTCCGTCGATTGCGCGTAGATAGCTTGATCGACGTCGCCGCCAATTACTGAGCGAGGCACCTTCGGAAAAAACTTGCGCGTGTACCGGTGATTCGGGAAGGACTGCGATGACGTCGAGGCCGGTCGCCGCGGCGGTCTCGGCTGCGCTGTAGGGCTCGGTACCCCTGACAATGAGGCCGATGCTGGCCGGCGACTTCGTATTCTCCAGATGCTGCTGTAGTGGGCCCAAGCCAGCACGAACCGCTGCCACTGCGGTCCTGGTCGGTCTGAGCATTATGGCGATAACGTCACTGTGACGGATCAGGTCTTGATGTCCGGACCGTAGATTGAGGCGACCGGCGTCGACGAGCAGGTCACCGCCGCCCTGTTTCGACAACAACGCCAGATGTGCCCCCAACGGGCCCCACGTCGACTTCATCGATTCCGTTTGAGCTGCATTGACCAGGCCGGGGACGAACCATCCTTGCGCCTTGGTCGGCTCCTCTGGATCGAACGGCCCGATTCTAACTATTTGGTGCTGGAAGGCTGGGCCTATTCGGCCGTGCCTGTTCGGCTCGACCAGTTGGATGATCGATCGGTCGTGCCGGCGGCGCGCGTGAAAGTACCCGGCCAGCGTCGGGGACGATCCGATCGGATCGGCCTCGATGTACAGCAGCTTGCGGGAGTCTGCGGTGAGAGCGATGCCCAGGCCGGTCGTCGAGACGCCTGGCGAGCCGGAGATCGAGGTCAGGGTGACGAGCATGGCTCAGCGCTCCCGGGAGTCGAGGACGATGGCGACGCGGTTGGTGGCGGCTCGGGCGGCGATCCAGCTGGCCTCGTCTTTCTTGACCAGAACGTCCACTGTCGTCTGTCCGGTCTCGGGGATGTCCTTCACGGCAACGACCTGTGCGTTCGCGGTGACCGGACCCTGCACCGGGGAATCGTCTTGATCTCGGGGAGTGTCGACGATCCGGACGTTGTCGCCTGCGAGCAGTGGCTCTGCGGGAAGTTTGCCGATTGCGACGGTGATGCCGACCAAAGTGTTGTCCCCGCTGGGGATTACGGCGTTGGTGAACGACGATGGGTTCAGTGCCGATCCGCTCAGGAGCGGAACTGCTGCGCTCTGGCCCACGACCGATGCTTTGTCTGTGGCAGGAACGGTCGCGATGGTCGCATCGCTGTTGACCTCTGCGGTTTTGAGGTCGTCGGTGGTGATCGTCTCCCCCTGTGGCACGTCGCGGGCGAGCACCAGAATTGTCGTGGTGGCGCGCATGGCGTTCACCAAAAAGACCGCTCCTACGATTGCGACGGTCATCAAGGCGACTCCCGCGATCCAGTACGACCGTCGACGGCGCACTTTGGTGGTGGATACGACTTCGGTGAAGTCATGGCCCGGCTTAGGAGATGCCTCTCTTGCGCTGCGCGGCTCCCCCACTGTGGCGGTCGATGTCTTTTCTTTGAGATTGCCGAACATGGGCATAGCTCAGTCACTTTCCGTTTGTGTCGTGGCGTCGAGGCCGAGATGTGCTTTGAGGGCAGTTCCGATGAGGTGGCTGCGGGAACGGGCCTTGAACTGGTCTTTCAGTTGATCGATGATCACCCAGTCATCGGCGTACAACCCGACCGTGACTCCCTTCTTCTCCGCCTTACCCTCAGACGGCTTCCCACCTACTCCCCTGGCGCGGAACAGACCTCCGCCGACCTTGCCTCCCGGAAACAGAAGGCTTTCGAGATCGCTGTGGACATCCTCGATAGCAGTGATGACCACCTCGCCGTGGGTTCTCCCTGTCCGTTTGCTCTCCTTCGCCAGACCGTGTGCAACCCCGACAGCAAGATGAACCGTCGACGGCACAATCGTGTCGTCGTGCCCCAATTCAGCTGCACCAGAGGATGTCTCCTCCTCGTTTGAACTCAACTGCACCACCTCCGCTGACATAGCACTTATCGATCCGGCCGGCGGCGGTGGCATGAAGGCTGCCCCGAGCGACTGTCGCGCAGGCGGAGATGTCGGCACGTTCGCACTCTCAGCGCTGTCGGTCCTCACTCACGATCCTTCCGATGTCCCCGTGTACCTGAGTCGCAGGCTTGAGTGCGACGTACGAGATATACCGGGTCTCCCGGACACCGCGAACAGCGTCGATCCGAACCGAACCCTGCAAAACGAACCCCGTGTTCGTCCCGCAAGAGGACCCCATCCCCTCCCCACCAGGACAAAGGCTATCTCCACCTCAACAACAGTGGTGATCAACACGCGGTACATAACATTTCAGTAACAAGGTAGTCGATCGCGCACTCGTTCAGTTCCGAAGCAAACGCGGCGCGGCACCGACCCCTGACGGTCCGTGCCGCAAGCAATGTCCTCTGCAACTTCTACGGGCCGTTGACTGACTCTCAACCGAACTGCACTCGGCGCTGCCTCTTGACTCCAAGACAAGTTGGATTATGATCACTGCCACGTGATCACAACACGATTTTGTTATCGTTTGACACTCATGTCGGACTGATGTGGTTCTCGTGACTCAGTGCTATTTGATTTGATGGCTTTCATGTGTGTCCACAATCTGCCGCCAATGTTTCTTCAACGCAGCGTCGTTCACCGACGATCTTGAACCGATCGCCATGCAGAGCTCACCAGGAAAACCACCACATCTACCTCTTCGGCCGTGGGCACAGTCATAGAACTGATGCCAGAGGGGTGGTGACACACCACCATTTACCTGCAACCATTGAACGATGAGCTTCTCCGACACCGCCACCGCGCCAGGCAGCGGCGTCGCAGCCCGAACGCTCGACGACCTACGATGGCACCGCGAGTTCCATCGTCAGTCCCAGTTTCGCTGGTGGGACACCGAGGCCGCGCTCGTTGCCACCGAATTCACTCGTGGACAGGACCAGTTCCACACAGTGCACGACCTGGCACAACTGGAGCGATGTCGGCTAGCGCTCGCCGACTACACCACGACCTGCCAGCGAGCCCTGGGCCGCGCCCTCAAACAGTCACAACACGTTCTCGACACGCAGAGCTGGACTTTCGCGACTGATGCGCTCCTGCTGTTGCCGTGGACATGCGAGCAGAGCAGCTACCTTGCGACCTGGGCCGACCCGCACGATCCGACAGCTCTGAGCAACCCTCAAGTCCGGCGCATTCAACGTTCCTGTGAGCGCATGATGTTCGGAAATCCCCTCATTCTTAGTTGGGAATTGAGCCACCTGTGGAGCCTCTACCGAGCCGCCGAGACACTGCTCGAAGACACCCTTGTAGATCTCACCGTTGAACTCTCAGAATCAGTCCCTGACGCCACCCTGCTGTGGGCCACCCAAATGGCGTCGAAGATCGGTCTGGAACAACGGATAGCCGAACAGCGAACGACCCGCGGAGAGCCTGGCGATCCCCGCCGCCGACTGCGTCAGAGCTATTCGGATCTACGCTGATTGGAACGCGAACAGTCCCCCGTTGACCTGGCGTCTTATGTGAAATTCGTGCCAGGCTCGCGTCGAACTACGTAGCAATCCTCGCACTCCCCTACCGATACCTCTCCCCTCAACACTTCGCTTGAGCCTTCGCGAAGCCAGCAGAGCCTGCGGATTGGGAGTCGCGGCCATGATCGCAGCTCGAATCGCACGCTGATTCGCACATATCGACGCTTTGTTGATCCGACATAACTACCCACTCTCGATCCCGTTCATCATCCCAGTGCTCTGCTCCCCTACCTCCGTTACCGTCTACCGGGCAATCATCCCAACACAATGGGCGTAGCACTTCGTAGTACTCCTCGCACAGTAAAGCGTTGGTTTCATCGCGTACTAAACCGCGTGTTTGAGGGCGTACAAATACGCTTGTTACACCGTTGGTTAATACGCGTAATACTACGCATGCAATACCGGGTATAACTCCGCACGTCAACACGCGGGTTAATTACCGTTTTGGTCAGCACATCAATGCCCGTGTTTCTTCACGTGTTAACAAGGGTGTTGATATGCGACTTAACGTGCGTATTGGTACGCTGTTACTAGGGCGCAGCACTACATGTTTTATTGCGCGTGTTTTGCCGCGTAAGAGTGCGAGCATTGATACGCATGGTGTTACGCGACTTAGACCGTGTTGACTGACGTGCGTGACTGGGCGTACTCTCGCGCACACAACCACGCACGACAACCTGCGCATCCGCCCGCACAAGAGCGTGCGGGACAAGTCGAGCCGCTCGCACGTACCGATTCGGCACCGTGAACGCCTCCCGGTCACGCTTCTCCACGGCAGCGCTCGAATAGATGCACGCGGATCCAGGACTCTGGAAGGAAGGTTCTATCGATGGCAATATCAAATTCCCTCGCAGTCACCCAAGGTAAAGGGGGAGTGGGCAAGACGACGGTTGTTGCCAACCTCGCAGGCCTGTTCGCCGCTGCCGGCTACCGTGTTCTCGTCGGGGAGTTCGACCCTCAGGGCAACCTGGCCCGCGATTTCGGTTACGAAAAGCAGTCCGGTGAAGAACTTCTGATGTCGTTGATGTCAGGCGGACAACCCCCGATCATCAAAGACGTCCGACCCGGTCTAGACGTCATTCCCGCTGGTCCTGCGCTCGTCGACGTTGCTGGCATGATGCTCTCCAGGCTCAGCCGCGGGGGCGAATCGCTGGGGCAGATCCTCCACAAAGTCCTTGCCCCGATCGTTCCCGACTACGACATTGTTCTCTTCGATACCCCGCCAGGCGACGTGATCATCGGTGATGCGGTGCTGTACTGCACGTCGTCCGTTCTCATCCCTACTCGCGCCGACGATGGCAGCCTCGACGGCCTCGACCGCGTCGCCGAGCGCTTCGCGCGTGCCCGGGAGCACAATCCGCAACTGAGATTGGCTGGCATGCTTCTGTTTGCGGTCGGCAGTAGGTCACAACGGCTCCAGGACCAGGTGAGGGAAAGTATTACGCAAGCCATTCCTGACACCATTGCCCCCATCTTCGGCACGACAATCCGCTACATGGAGAGCGCCGCTGCCGACGCGCGGCGGCATGGGCTCCTAGCTCACGAACTCGAAGGCGCTACTGCTAGCGCAAAGAAGGCTCGGTTGAAAGCGCTGAGGGACAAGGTGAAACCACCCAGCCTTCTGCTCTCTCGGGATGCAACCGGGTTGGCGGATGACTACGAGGCCCTAGCAGCTGAGGTCTTGCAACGCTTGGCCGAGCTTGCTGCCGAAGCCGATCACGCAGAAGAGGTAGCACCCGCATGAGCACCACTGATCGCAAGAAGCGACCCAGCCTGGCGGACCAATTCGACAAGCCCGCTCCCCGTGGATCTGGCCTCGCCAACATTTTCCCTCGCAATGGAACGGGTTCCCTCGCCAGGCCTGCCGCAGTGGAACCACGCTCGACCGACGTGGCTGCCGAAAGAGCCGTCGACGAGCCGCACGTACAGGCTCCGGACGTGACATCTGCACCGGATGCTCCTGTAGCACCTGCACCAGAGCCTCCGACCGAGGTTGCTACATCTGCCTCGCCCTCCGGGGGCAGCACTGCCGCAACCGAGGACGTAGCCACCACACCCGAAACCGGGGCCGACACCGCTACAGCGGAGCCGTTGGCTGCGATTGTCGGTGATGAAGATGTGCGCCCGATCGCGGTCTACGTTCCCGCGACGGTCAAAGAGGCCTGGAAGACGCGATCTCAGCGGGAGAAGAAGTCCTACGGCGAGATCGTCGAGGATGCCTTCGCCGCGCACACCCCGGAAACCTTGGTTCGCCTCTTCGCCCCTCGCGCCGTCGAATCGCCACGCGGTGGCATGCCGCGTCTGGCCCGCCCGAAGGTCGCGAGCGGGGGAGTGGAGGTGCGTCCACATCTGTGGGTAGCCCAGACCCGATGGATAGACGAGCAGGTAGAAGCAAGTCCGCTCATCCCCTCACGAAGCGCGCTGATTGCTGCGGTCGTTGAGGACTATCTGATCTCTTGATCCGCCGGGCCAGAGCGTCTTGCTCCTGGCTCCCCACCGTGCTCCCCACCATGCTCCCCACTCCGGTGGGGAGCGTTTTTTTGCCTTTGAGCTGCCCTTATCTCCATGCTCCCCATGCTCCCCACATAAAAGAGCCAAGGTCACGCGTATATCGATGAAGGGGCTTGCGCAGCGGGTCGGTTCGACGAGCTGGGGTGTTCGTCGTGTCCGGTGCCGCAGAGACAATGTCGAGAGATTTCGCCACTTCTGTCACAGAGGTAGATCGAGACGGATCTACCTGTCATGTGTGGTGCGAGGGCGGGTACGGACGAGGTGCGGAGGAACATGTGAACGTGGCACGACAGGCAGGCGACACACCGGATGTCGCGGCCTCCCTGTTTCTGTTACCGAATCCGTTTAATGTGATCGCATGGCTGGAAGCAAACCTGGGAGAGAGTCGAAGGGCCCTCGCATACCCGCAATGGTGCGCACGCCCGACACGCAGTATGCGCATTACAAAAACGAGGCCGACGCCCTTGGCCTCGACCTCAGCGACTACTACGTCTATGTCATGGCGCTGCACCATGATCTACCCATGCCGCATTACATCCAAGATCGAATCGATCCCGCACAGTACAAGCTGGGCGCGTGATGACCTACCCCTAGACAGTGAAAAACCCCCCTCGTGCTTGGCGGCGAGAAGGGGGGTCTTCCGGATTCACAAGTGAGCGAATCGCTCCGCTCCAACCACCCACCGGGAACAACCACGAACACGACAGGAGGTGTATTGACATCATAGCTCAGTACCCCTGCCTCGCCGTGATTTGCGCTCCGAACCCAGCGCGCGTCGTACATCTACGTGTCGGCGGTGAGTCGTGACGTCACCGACTCCCAACCGCGGCCACATGTGGTCGATGGACAACATCCGTCCACGCCTCGAGCAGCTCGGCGGCTTCAAAGCCACATCGAGTACCCAGTTTCAGGCGAGATGCCCCGTTCACGACGACCGTCACGCTTCGCTGTCTGTCACCTGGACTCCGGGCCACCACGGTTCTGGAATGGTGCTGCTGCGGTGCCATGGCTGCTCAGCGACGGCCGCAGAAATCGCCGAGCGTCTCGATATCGGTGTGTCCGATCTGTTCGACGAACCCTTGCCGAGTCGGGATCCGAGCGCACCGCGTGTCGGTAGATCCCCGCAGCAACGGGCAGCGGGCAAACGACGTGGGCGTCTGGGGCGTCTGCCTGCTCGGATTGCCGGTCCGATGCCGGAGCCCGAGGTCGAGCACTCTTGGTCGGAAGTTGCGCGCTATCCCTACACCGATGCCGACAGCGTATTGGTGCAGGAGGTCATCCGCGAGGAGTGCACCTCGTGCGGCGTCAAACACAAACGATTCCGGCAGTTGTTCGTCGGTCCGAATCGCACGTACGTCAAACGTAAGCCTGCGGTGTTCACTCCGGTCCTGTTCGCGATGCCGCAGCTGCAAGCGGCGCTGTCGGCCGGCCAGCCGGTGTGGCTGCTCGAGGGCGAAAAGGATGTCGAGACCGCGATGCGTCTCGGTCTGTGCGCGACCACGAATGCCCAGGGTGGCCTGAACTTTCCGCCACAGCTCGCCGAGGTGTTCGCCGGTGCCGCAGTGCGCGTTGTGCTCGATCGTGACGCCGCAGGATACGAGCGCGGCATCGAACTGGCGTCGCTGCTCGGCGCAGTTGATGCCGAGGTACAACTGCTGCTACCCGGCACAACAGATGACAAATCAGACTTCACAGATCACGTCGAGGCCCAGCTGTGGGATCCGGACGATATGTGGAACGGGTTGATTCCCGTCCATGTCGGTGAGGTTGCGGCACATGCTGCGCTGGCCAAGCTGCGCGGCAAGGCCGCCGAGGTCGAAAAGGCGGCTCAGGAAGCGGCTGCGCGTGCCGAGCGCGGGCGAGTATCAGGTCACCAGGATGAGTGCGCAGACGAGATCCGCCTCGCTGGGCGCTGGGCCGTCGAGGCGGAGCGCCTGTTCGAGCCGTTGAGCGAAGCCGTCGATGCGGTGCGTAGTTTCGCTGCCGCTGAGGGCACGAAGTGGTCGCAAGAAGCGGTCGATGCCGCTACCGCTGTGTGGCGTACTGCCCGCACGGCTGCCCGTGCCGCACACGATATTTCGCGCACTCCGATTCCACCGCTGCTGCACGACGAGGACGAGCACGACGCGGTGCCGCCGGCGACCGGATCCAGCCACATCGACGCCGGTGAATCGACACATCCGCTCCCTGACGGACCCCGACTGCACCTGGTCGGGGCGGCCACCCGCGGCGCTCAGATATCTGCACCGACGTATCGGGTCGTAGAGGGAAGCCTCGTCGAAATCGTCACCAACCGAGATGGCGAGCAGACCGCCAAAATGGTGCTCAGCATCGATGCTCGGATCGTGGAGATGGAATACCTCGAATCGCAGGACGACGGCCTCGACGTCGACGCACCGACCCTGCTCGGACGCGAAGATATCGTCGGGCAGCGGGAAGCCAATCCGCCGTCGCCCGAACAGCTTTCCGCTGTCGTCATCGGGTACACCCATCCCGATACGGGCGAGTTCATGCGTATGCGGGTGGACGCACAGGACTATCGGGACTGCACCTGGGCGGATTCTCTTCCCGGGCCGCCGACGTACGACTCCAAACCCTCTGGAATCGCCAAACTTCGCGACGCCCTGAAAGTGGCGGGTGGAGTGACGATTGCCCGGACGGTTCGATTCCGTTCCACCGGTTGGCGTAAGGACCGAAACGACGAGTGGTTCTACGTGCACGCGGGTGGCGCTATCAGTGCTGCCGGTGCCCGTGTTGCGCCGGTTCTGCTCAGTGGACCGCTCTCGCGTTACGACCTGCCGTGCCCGATCGCCGATGCACCTCGATTGCGTGATGCCTTCATGGTCGATTCGGGATCGATGCTGACGCGTCTGCCGGTGCGAATCGCTGCTCCGTTGCTCGGGCACGTCTTTCGCGCGGCCTTGGGACCCAACCCCTGGGTTCTTTCGCTCATTGGTTCGCCCGGTTCGTACAAGACCTCGATCGCGTCGATCGCGATGCATCACTTCGGTGAGCTGTGGGATCGTCGGCGGCCGGCATCGTCGATGTCAGGTAACGGTGACACTCTCAATGCGCTTCGCATCAAACTGAATTCGTCGAAAGATGCGCTGTACTGGGCCGATGATGTCGCTCCCACACGAGACTGGGGGGCTGCACAGAAAGCGCTCGAAGAGTTCGCGCGCATGGTCCACAACGGCGAACAACGGAGCCGTTCCAGTCGCGACGGGTTGAGCATCCTCGACGGCACCGCCCCCCGATCGTCCGCGATGGTGACCTCCGAGGTCATGCCTCGACCAGGGTCCGGCGCTCAGCGCATGTTGGTGGTGCCGTTGCAGTCCGACGAGATCGAACTCGACGAGCTGATTCGACTCGACAGTGAGCAGTCTCGACATGGACGCGCCCTGCTGATGGCCTCGTTCCTGCAGTGGTTGTGCCCCCGCCTCGAGGAACTGCGGGAAAAGGTCTTCAACGAGGGCGCGCACTACGCCGAGGGCTTACGTGAGCAGGGTGAGACCGTGCGCCAGGCCGAAGCGGTCGGTGCAGTGTGGGCAGGGTGGCAGGCGTTCACCGCTTTTCTGCTCGATGTCGGCGCGCTCGATGCCGATGAGGTCGAGCAAGTTCTCGACGTCGTCGACGGCGGATTGCACGACGCGGTCGTCGCTGCGGCCGATCCCGATCTGCCTTCACGTACCGGGGCGCGGGTGCGCGAGCTCCTTGCGCACGCACTGCGTACCGGGTTGGCCTACGTCGACGACGTTCGTACCGGTGAAGCACCCGACCGCCCGCTCGCCGGCCGGTTGGGGTGGCGACGGACGTTGGTCTCGGACTATCAGGACGTCAAGAAGTACCGCGAAGACGCACGCGGGATCCGGTTGGGGTACGTGCTCACCGACCCCGGACCACGCGACGGTGAAGCGCAGCTGTTGATCGAATCGACTGCCCTCGAACAGGTTCTGAAAGCCGCGGCATCGACGATGTCCGATGCTCCACAGATCGATCGAGGCACGGCGCTGCGGGCCCTCTACGACGAGGGAGTTCTGATCGCCGAGGAACGCGCAGGCAAGACACCCCGTTACACCGTCCAACGCACCATCCATTGTGAGGAACGGCGGCAGCGGATGACCGCTCTCCGTCTGTGGGCGATCCTCGGCGACGGCCCCGACGACGGTCAGATCGGCATCTTCGACGCTGATGGCGGACCCGACGATGCACCGGACGGTACGACACCGAGCGACGTTCCGGGTTCGACCTCCGCAGTGGCCGACCTCGCGACGTTGTTCTCGGTATCGAACAGCGACACCTCATCGACGACGGGCAGCTCTCGTGCCAACGACGCGGAAGCTACGTCTGACAACTCCGAACAGGAGGACATTCCAGTGGGAAGCTACCCCGATGCCGAGGGCCATATCGCTGTGGCAGAACATATTTCGCCGAGCGTCCCGTGCGTGAAGTGCGGAGTGGGCTCGGGCCTTCGCTTCGATGGCCACGTTCTGCACGCGCAGTGCTGGTTCGGAAGCACAGCTGCCTCCCGCGCTGCACTGGTTGCCGATACCGCAGCCGCAGCGAAGCCGCCTGCACCCGCCTCCACTGGCCCGCGGCCGTCGAACGAACCTGCTCGTCGAGCTGCTTCCGAGGCCGCCGAGTCGAGTGCTCCTACGGTTGCGCAACCCAGTGCGCCGCTCGAGACCACGCAGCCTCGGCGTTCAGCTCCCGCGAAGACCGCGGCCAACCCGTTCGCTGCCCCTGCCGCCGTCCTGGACGTCGATGGCATTTGGATGCCCGACGGAAGTCGAATCAATTTGCCACAGAACATCTCTCACGTCGGTCATGTCGCCGCGCTGGTGCAGGAGCTGCGTCTGGGCACTCAGACTTCGTCGTGGCAGAGCGAACCGGGACAGATCTGGGTGACCGCGGCGATGACCGAGAAGTTCGGGGTGGATCTGAGCACGCTGAGCGACGATCCGTCGCAGCGACGCAAAGACGTCGGCGAGGCCACTGCCGGCACAGCGTTCGTCACAGATGCAATCGCCGACGGTTGGACCCTGGGCAAGCCCGGTGACCGGCTCGGTGCGTGGACCCGTGTGTGGCGCACCCAGGGCGAGCACCGCGGTGTGTGGGTCGTCCTGGCTGCCGGCATGAACGCCGATCCACGCGATATCCCTATTCTCGGAGACCGACCGTCCCCGAGCAAACTCGCGCGTCGATTGTCGCTGTTCGCCAGCGCGTTGAAGATGCCGTGGGTGATCACCCCGCAGTCCACAGGTTTCGACCTGATGATCTCGACTCGATTCAAGGACCGCGAGCGGATGTTCGGGGCACAGACTCCCGTCGGCCCGGCCACCATCAGCTCCCTCGAGGACGATTACGCATGGTCCCGCAAACCGACCAGCGACGAGACATCGATGATCTACGTCCACGCGTACGACCGAGGAGGCTCGCATGCTGCGGGAATCGCCGGTTTGGAGATGCCGATCGGATCGGCCACTCATCATCCAGACGGGCGAGCGTTCGACAAGAAGCTGCCGGGCTATTGGCGGGTAGAGGTTCCCGAGGCAGGGGACTGGCGCATCCCACATCCATTGATGCCTCTCGGCGGCCGGCCGGGCCTGCTGTGGGTGACCACACCGAGTCTGCAGGTCGCCGGAGAACTCGGCTACGAGCTCGAACCTGTCGAGGCCTACGTGTGGAACGAACATGGCCGAGTACTCGATCCGTGGTACGAGCGAATCCGGGACGCACGAACAGCTTTGGACGTCGACGACGTCGACGCTCAGTTGGCCAGAGATCTGCTCAAGGGCGTCTACACGCGCACGATCGGCCAGATGGGGTCCTCGGTTCATATGACCGGACGAGCAGGTTTCTCGCCTGAGCGACGCCATCACATCATCGCCAAAGCGCGGGCGAACATCACTCGTCGCATCGTCAAGATCGGCACCGTCTCCGACCGGTGGCCGGTGGCCATCACGAACGACACGGTTCTCTACACCAGCAACGATCCGGATCCGATCGCGTCCTGGCCTGGGGAGGACAAGCAGCTCGGTCGAGGGTTCGGCCAATACAAGTGGGAGGGCTCCGCTCGACTCGGCGATCATCTCGAGTTCCTCGTCGGTGGCCGCTACAAGGGCAAGGAAGCGCTGACGATGAACTGGGATGCCACGACAGGCAAGGGGGAATAGCCAATGGCCGGGCGCAAGCATGCTGGCTTCAAAGAGAACCTGGAAGCAGACGAACGCCGACGCAGCTCACTGTTCCAGGGCTTGACGGGCAGGCGTGGTGCCGATGTCTCCGGCAAGGCCGGCACCACCCCTGACATGCGTGGGATGCTCCTCGCCGCGTACGGCCCGGGCACTCGGGGCGGGGTGAACACTGCCGCAGCTGCGCGCGATCTCGGAGTCTCACGTCGTACGGTGGAACGCTGGGTTGCCGCCGAGGGACGCCAGCGAATCTCGAAGCCGAAGGCCGAGACTCTGAGCAAGCTCACCACCAAGTCGCGGCAGGCAGCGACGACGCAACAGGGCCGGCGCGCCGCCATCAAAGCTGTCCGAGAGAGCAAACAGGGCAAGTCGATCGCCAAATACGGTGCGCGCGTACAGATCAAGGGCCGACAAGGCGTCGCCGGTGGGGGAGGGTTCTACATTCGCAATCGTTCCATCCAGATCCCCCCGGATCAGAGTGGTATGTCGCCATCCGATGTCGAGTCGATGTGGTCGGCGTACGAACGCGGCGGCGACAAAGCGCTCTCGAAGTGGCTCAGCGGCTACGCCAGCGATCGGTACGTCGACGGATGGACCTTCGAGAGCATCGACAACATCTCCATCGACCCGGTCTGACCATAAGAGTCTGCGAGTTCAGGTGTTCGGAGTGTCCGGTGCAACCGCTACGGTATCGGTGGAATCGCGCACGGCAGCGCTCTGCAGGAGGGATCAGAAAGACATGTTCGAGACCAAGTCTCAGCAGTGGAAGACCCGCGTCGTTTCTGCGTTGGCGGGTCTGATCCTCGTCAGCATGGCTGTGCAGGCCAAAATGGGATACGGCGTCTTTCTCGGACCACTCCATTAGAGCGACATGAACCCGAAGCGGCCGCGGTGGACCAAACGACAGCTCGAGGTCGCATTCACCGCGTGCTACGGCCCCTTGGTCAACGGTGGTGTCGATATCGACTATGTCGCAGCGGCATTCGGGGTGACTCGCCGTACCGTTCAGCGTTGGCTGCAGGGCTCACCTCGCGCTCGAGCGGCCATTCCCGTCCGCCGGTTGCAGCAACTTCAATTTCCCCTTCCTGAAATCCGACGTGTCGAACAGCAGACCCTCGACAATGCACGAACTGTCTTGACCGGGCTCGATCTTCCCCGTGGCCGCGGTGTCCGCAAGGAATGGCGAGAGCGACGATGGCTGGACCCCCATGTCGTGGCGATCCTCCGTCCCCACGGCTCTCCGGACCTGCGGCAGGTAGCGATCGCCAGAGGCGCACCACGCCCCGTCGCGGCACTACATAAGCGGGGCCCGCTCGATGACTTCGTCACCGTTCCCACCCGTTTCCACGCCGACGCCCTCGTCGGTGAACTGCTCGACCGCGTCGGCCCATGGCGGCTCTATCCGGACGACCGTGTCGTCGAGCTCGGCCGAACCCGCGTGTGGGCCGCATGGGCACCACCGATCGACCTACCCGCTATTGCCCGCGGTGCGGGCCTACTCGACAACTGATCAGCCTCGACCGCCGTACCCACGCTCAGTACTCGTATCCGCACCCATGACTGTCCTGTGTCGCCGCGACGAGAGAATGTCAAAGAAAGAGTGAATCGCGATGAATCGCAACAACAACTGGAACTCAAGCCTGTATATCGCTGCTGTTCCGCTCGGGCTTGCTGCCGCCTACCTAGTCGTGTGTTGGCCTTTCGAGGCATTAGTCTCGGTTCAGAGGCATCTCGGTACCGGATCCGAGGTAGTCACCGAGTCGACCCCGCCGACGATGCCCGGCGCTCAAATTGGCTTCCTAATTCTCTTCTTCGCCGCAGTTGCCGGTCTCGCTCTCGTCGCGGCGGTGCGCCGGTTCATCGAACCGAACGAGACCGAACCGAACAGCTTCCCTGGGACGTGGCGAGCGCGGACGCTGATGAGTGCAGGATTGTTCCCCATCGGCCTGTGCATGGCCTCGTTGCTGTCCCCCGAGGATGCCGAAAACCTTTCGCGCACCAGTGACTACGGCAACCCGGCACAATGGTGGAACAGTGCGCACCTTCTCGTCGCCGGCTTGGCCGAGGAACCGTTCTTCAGTGCGCTTCCGGTCTTGTTGCTCTTCGGGGTCGTCGGACTGGTCTGGCGCGTCCAGCCGTGGATGCTCGGCATCGTCATCGCGAGCTCAGCTCTGTTTCGAGCCTCCATCCATCTGTACCAGGGAACAGGGCAAGCGTTGTCGGCGTTCGTATGGGGCGCTGTGGCCGTCTACGTCTACTATCGACTCCGCAGTCTCACGGGACTCGTTCTGGCCCATACAGCTTGGAATGCATTCGTCATTGCGAACAATGGTGACTACACCGCGGCTCAGATAGTGATCGGCGGGTGTATCGCATTCACCGCCCTGTGGTCGATTTACCGACTGTCGAACACACCCACCCTCAAGCACGCCGATCTAGCACGCCCGACGGCAGCGGCCGGCCACTTTTCGATCACCACCAGCGAAGGACATTGATGAGGAATCTGACAACCATCAAACGTTGCGCGGTGATCGGCAATGCGGTGATCGGTATCAGCGCCTTCACAAAGAGCGGAATATCGTTGTGGCAGCTCGCTACTGCCAGCGGATACCCGGCAACACTGGGATGGGTTCTGCCACTGGTGCTCGACGGAATGGTAATCCTCGCAACACTCATGCTCGTCGTCGACGCCTCACACCGCTGGTTCGCGTGGGCCTTGCTGATTCTCGGGTCGATCGCATCGACGGCCGGCAACATCGTGCACGTCTCGATGGTGGACTACAGCTCGACCTTCACCGTGGCCGCGCTGGCCGCTGCTGCGCCGCCGCTGGTGCTGCTGGTCACCACGCACCTGATGATCCAGCTGGTCCGACTCGAAGCATCAGCTGTAGACGACAGCACCGACCAGCGTCACTCGGCCCCGAACAGCTCCACAGAGGCCGAAACAGCCGTTCTGTGTGTCCACGTCCTGAAACTGGCCAGCGAAGGCCACGAGCACGCTGCAGTGGCCACCAAGACCGGGCTACCCATTGAGGTCGTCGACGCAGTCATCGCAGCCGCCGAGGACGAACTCCAGATCGGCTCTGAGGAGGATCGATACCTCGCCCCGGCATGAGTTCCCCGTCGGTCTACTTCATTCGCGAGCTCAGTTCGTCGAAGAATGCTGCGAGCATCGACGGCGCGTCGGGGCTCTCGAACTCTTTGCCCCCGAACCGATAGACCTCGTATCCCGCTAGCCGGAGACGTCGGTCTTCGGTGACCATCTCGGCGTACAGCTGCGTGCTGGCGCGGCCGTCTTCGTTGGCGTAGTGCTGACGACCGTCGACCTCGATGACGACGCGTTTTCTTGCACTGAAGAGCAGCAAGAAGTCCATGCGTTGGCGTTCGAGGGGACTGCTGCCCTTGCGTTGATACTTGGTGTACGGGTCGTAGTGGAGGTAGACCTGCGGGATCAGAGCGGGAATACCGAAGCCGTGCTCTCCGTATCGACGTGAGTAGACGTCCAAGACCATCCGCTCGGGTTCGTTCTTACCGAGGCTCTCTCGCAGCCGTTTGTACAGTGACCGCCCGACATCGCGATCGTCCGTGTCTGCCATTGCTTGGTGCTCACGCCACCACTGAATCAGCTCCTGAAAGGACAGGCCGGCCTCGGTTATCGGTCTGTCGTAGACCAGGCAGAACTCAGCATTCTTGGTGATCAGGATGTCGTTGCTGACCGCGTCGCGGAGCACCATCTCCGGTTTGGGACCATTGGCCGCGAAAATGAGGTTCTTTGCGGGAGAATCGACACCGCTGGAGCCCTTTTCGTACTCTGCGATCAGCACCGCGAGCCCGTGGTCCGCGACGTCGCATTCTGCAAGCACGCGACGCGCCAGTGCGACGAGCTGGGGGATCTCGAATCCTACGAGGTAACCATCGATCAGCGACCGCTTGGTGTCGGCCTCAACCGGGGTACCTGTACCTGCCCACGTCAGGTCGAGTTCGTCGGGTAGGACCACTTCGAGGGCGGCTCGCGAGAACCCATAGATCAAGGTGTCCTCGATCGCCGACCTGAGCGTTCTGGTCGACACGATCACCCGTCGCGGCGGCTCCTCCGAGAGGCCGGCCGCAAGTGAATCCCAGAAGCTCATCGGTCAGAGGCTCCGCGGGCGGCCATGTTGAGCGGAGCGCTTACCGGCGTCGATGGCCTGGATCCAAACGAACTTCGGCGAGAATCGCCCAGAGCTTGGCGTCGTCGCCGTCGTCTCGGTGATCGGCGATGGCCTGCACGAGGGTGTTGATGACCTCACGAGAGCGTGGATTGAATCCGGCAGCTCGCGCACCAGCCCAGGCCAGGGGGTCGTCGACCACCTTGTCGAGCCTGTCGAGGGCGTGGATACACAGGTCGTGGAACTTGCCGGCACGTTTGTATTGGGCGTCGTCGAGTTCGCCGGTATCGAGCGCTGCTGCTGCTTGCTCGACGTAGACATCGATGATCGCGTTTGCGCGATCGTTGAGCTGCGGATCGAAAGTGAGGGTGTTCCAGAATGCACGCCAATTGGCTGTATCGCCGGCGGTGTTCGAGCGCGGCAGGAGGTTGTCACGAATGATCGCAGCCAGTTCCGGGTCCGTCAGTTCGCTGATCGCTCGGGCGTCGGCGGAATTCGAGGGGAGCGGGGCCGGCGTCTTGCTTCGACGCCATGGCTCGGGCTCGGTCATGTGTGCAGCTTCCCTCTCGAACGTCGCGGTTGGTGCGTTTTTCGTCGGCGGCCCGTGAGATCTGCTCCGGTATTTGTATCACTCGAACAGGACACTTCGGTCTGCTCTTTTGGCCGCTTCGTGAACTTACCGCCCGGCGCACCCGCTGTCCCCGGCACCGGGTGCGCCGGGGACATTTTCGCTTGTCAGGTGCTGTTTTTGTCGGTGTGTCGGGGTAGGTTCGAGTTGTTCTGTTGATCGGGCGGACTGACCATCTGCCCTTGTGTTAGCCCTGGGAGGGTTTCGTCGTGAGCGGTGTGTCGAGCGAGAACGCGGTGTCGGGTAGCGAGATGGTGTGGCGTGAGCGTGTTGCGTGGGCGTATCTCGCTCACGTGGCGCGGGGGCAGGGCTCGTTGGTGCATCTGGCGGTGTCCTTATCGGGCGTGGAGGCTGCAGCCGAGGCTGTGCGGCATCGGGAGGTGTCGGAGGACTTGTTGCGTGCGACGGCTCGCTCGTGGGACTACTCAGGTGCCGAGGCAGACCTCGAGACGGCGGCAACGCTGGGAGCACGATTGGTCACTCCTGCGGACGCTGAGTGGCCGCAGCGGCTGCGGATGGCCGGATGGCTGGAGGGATCGACTCCGGTCGCTCTGTGGGTTCGTGGACAGGGCGCGCTGCCCGGTGCTGATGTGTCGGCGGTGGCGCTCACCGGCACCCGGGCTGCGACCGCTTACGGCGAGCATGTCGCGTCGGAATTTGCCGGGGATCTGGCGATGCGTGGGGTGGCGGTCCTGTCGGGCAGCGGGTTCGGGATCGAGGGAGCGGTGTTGCGGGCAGCGTTGGGGGTCGGTGCAGGACCGGTAGCGGTAATGCCGTGCGGCTTGGATCGGGCGTATCCGTCCGGTCACGCTCGGTTGCTCGAGCGCGTCGCGGAACAGGGTGTGGTGGTGAGCGAGTACTCGTTCGGTGCAGAGCCTCGACGAGAACGATTCAACGGGAGTGGCGCGCTGCTGGCGGCTCTCTCCGATGCGGTAGTGGTGCCCGAGGCCGGGTCACGCGGACGTGCACTGTCTGTGGCCAGGGAAGTGCACAGGCTCGGGCGGGCGGTGTACGCGGTACCAGGGCCGGTCACCTCCGCAGCGTCGAACGGATGCCATACGTTGATCATCGACGGTGTGGCGCGTCTTGCAATGTCGGCTGCTGGCGTGTGTGCTGATCCGAACGTCTCCTGATCGGCTCGACACCGATCCGAAAGTGTGGTCGGGTATGGACGTGAGCCCTAGATGGGCCTCGGAAGCCGACTCCGCTCCCGAGGAGTTAGAGCGAGAGCCTTTGTCGCTCTGATCCTTTCGCTTCTCCCTAGACGTTCGACAACAGGCTCGCCCAGCGAAACACATGGGCGGGCCTGTTGTCTTTCCCCACCGAGCCCCGGCGCACTCGGTGCGGTCCCCGGCACCGAGTGCGCCGGGGACCAAATGTGTTGCGCGTGAGCCGTTCTTGTCGGTGGTCTCGGCTAGATTGTGGGTGTTCTGTTGATCGGGCGGACTGACCATCTGCCCCTGTGCCCTGAAAGGGGTTTGTCCGATGTCCTCTGTTTTTCGTATCTCCTCACCCGCTGATGCTGTTGCCGTGGCCGTGATGCTGGTCCGCTACGTTCCCGAGAACGAAATGGTGGTGTTCACCCCAAACTCGACAGGCGGGGCCGTCATGGCCTGCCCGCTGGGGGAGGAAGCGCCGATCGGTGGTGCCCCGTTGCTGGTGCCCAGCGGTCACCCCGTGCGTGATCTATCCGGACCGCGCGTGGTGGTCGTGTTCGGCAGTGACACACACGCCGATGCGGCATCGATGGCCGTTCTCCACGAGTTCTCGGGCGATGACGTTGCTGTGTTCCAGTTCCACGAGGGACGTGCGCGCCGCTACTTGATGAACGGGGTACTGGCGGGACCGCACGAGGTCGGCGAGGCGGTCGACCTGACGGCTCACCCCTACGTGGTCGGAGCGTTGCTCGAGGGGCAGGTACGTCTGGCCTCTCGCGCCCAAATCCGCGCGGGCTTCGTTGCCGAACAGTTCGGTGCCGAACGCGCCGCGAGTGTGGTGGACATGATGCGGGCTGCACGCGGGGCGTTCCCGGCAGTAGGGCCGATCTCGGCCGCAGAGACCATCCACCGCGAGGTACTCGCCGGGTATCTCGATTCAGGCAACCGCGGAATCGAGATATCGGATTACCACGCTGCGATGCTCGCAGCCGCCGCCTCTGACGTGCGCGTGCGCGATGTGCTGTTCGTTCACTTCACCGAAGCCAACGCCGCAGTCCTCGGCGAACTGTGGCGGCAGGTTGGCGCGGTGTTGCCCGCCAGCGAGGCAGGCCCCGCCTTCGTCCTCGCTTCGCTGAGTTACTGGATCGGACGGGAGGCGGTGCCGGCGCGGGAGGCAATGAACGTTGCCCGTGGGCTCGCCCCCGATCATTCCTTGGGGCAGCTGCTCGAACGCGCATACAACGCGGGAATCAACCCGGCGCTGTGGGAGCAGATTCGGCCCGCTGCGCTCGATGCAGAATCCGAGCGATCCCGTAACGAATGACTTGAATGCGATTGATCCGAAACCGGTTTCGCTGAATACACCATGCATCGGCGAGCCGGTTTCGGTTCGACCGCCCTCGAAAAATTCTCGATTGCAAATTGCAAATTGAGCGCGATCGAATAACAGATGCAACCGCGAAGGCGCGCAGCGCTTCGACCGAGTCCGCGAGTTCTTCGGAACGGCTTGCCGTTTCGCCTGCAGCGGCGGGCGCGCAGCGCCCAGCCCCAGCCC